>JBHPLN010000009.1:0-40884 GCA_042564205.1 Fidelibacterota bacterium | reverse complement strand
TATTGCCACAACTCACGATGAACAAACTAATGTCATGGCTGGTATTTTAGCTAATCATTTCGGAGCTAAGCAGACAATTATTCATATTCAATCTACTGAATATTTAACTGTTCTACAGAATATGGGAGTTGGATCTGTTATCAGTAAGAATATGTCAACTGTGAATTCCATATTACGAGAGATATATAGTCAAGAAACTGGATCAGACCTAATTGCATTTGAAGAAATGGATGTGGATGTTATTGAATTGCAGCCGGAGGTAGACAGTAAGGTAACCCAGAAACCATTGGAAGAATTGGATTTTCCTAAAGAAAGTATTGTTGGTGTTATAAATCATCATGGACATTTAAGTATAGCGCGTGGAGGTTCACAGTTAACTGAAGAAGATACGGTGCTGGTATTTGCTAAAAAGAATGCCATTCCCAAATTACATAAGTTGTTTGGACATGAATGAACATTAAAACCATCCTGAATATTCTTAGCGGTTTGGCCACCATCCTTGGGATGTCAATTGTTATTCCGCTGATAGTAACCTGGGTATATGGTGACGGTCAAGTTAACGGTTTCGTAAAATCCATATTTTTAGTTTTAATATTCAGTCTTCCGATCTGGTTTGTTACTCGTAAAAATCGCAGATTGACAAACAAAGATGGATTTTTTATCGTTGCATTCGCCTGGCTTTTAACGGCGTTTATTGGTGCATTACCGTTTTATTTTACTGGTTCCATTCCAAATTTTACTGATGCGTTCTTTGAATCTATGTCAGGGGTGACGACTACAGGTGCTACAATAATTGGAAATATCAATACCTTACCCAATTTACCTAATGGTATTGAGAGTTTGTCACACGGTATTTTACTTTGGCGTTCATTTATCCAATGGATAGGAGGTATGGGTATCATTGTATTTTATATTGCCATCCTGCCATTGTTGGGTATTGGTGGCGTTCAGATGTTCAAAGCTGAAGTACCTGGACCAGTATCTGATAAAATTCGTCCACGGGTACGCGAAACAGCTAAAATTCTATGGATGGTTTATCTCGGTTTCACAGCTGCTGAGGTATTTTTACTGGGTATCAGCGGGATGCCCTGGTTTGATGCTGTGTGTCATTCATTCACAACAATGCCCACGGGTGGATTTTCAATAAAAAATACCAGTATTGGATATTACGACAGTTCTGTAATTCATTATATTGTGATCCTGTTTATGTTTTTTGCAGGTATAAATTTTTCATTACATTTCAGGGCAATAACCGGTGACATAAAAGCATATTTCAGGGATCGTGAATTTTTATATTATTTGGGAATTGCCATTGTTGCAACCCTAATAATCTTTATCAGCATCAGTTATAATAGCAGCCAGGTATCACACACAAACTTCCGTGACTCACTGTTCCAATCAGTATCAATTTTAACAACTTCCGGGTTCGGTACGGCTGATTACGAAACCTGGACATATTTAGCTCAAATCTTATTGTTTATAATGATGTTTGTAGGTGCCATGGGTGGTTCTACCGGTGGTGGAATGAAGCTTATCCGAGTCTATGTAATTTTACGCTATGTTGTAACTGAAACCCGCCGTCTGCTCCACGCCCGTGCAATAATACCAATTCGAATTGGCGACCGCTACATTAGTGAAGATGTGATTCGCAATACACTTGGTTTCTTCCTGTTTTATATAGCAATATTTTGTTTAACTGCTGTGCTATTAACAACAATGCAATTAGATATTCAATCTGCTATTGGTGCGGCTGCATCGGCACTTGGTAATATCGGACCAGCGTTGGGACAATTTGGACCTACAGACAATTATGCCTTATTGCCGGATGCAGGTAAGTGGCTCCTTGCAATCGTTATGATGTTTGGGCGTCTTGAAATTTTCACAATCATGGTTATTTTCAGCCGGACTTTCTGGAAATAACATTTCGATATGAGGAATTAAATGTCGTTTATACAAGTAAGTATTCAGGATCATATCGCAATACTTATGATTAATCGTCCAGAAACCATGAATGCTATGAACCTGGATGTTATTGCGGAACTGCACCAGGCCGTTGAAAGAGCAATTAATAATTCAGAAATCGGTGTGATAATAATTACCGGATTCGGAGATGTTGCTTTTGTAGCGGGGGCTGATATCAAAGCTATGCAGACTATGAATTACAATGAAGCGTTGGAATTCGGAGAAAATGGCCAAAAAATGACTATAACCATTGAAAATTCACCAAAACCCGTGATTGCTGCAGTGAACGGCTATGCCCTCGGCGGTGGCTGCGAGATTGCCCTAGCATGCCATGTCAGGATTGCATCTAGCAATGCGAGATTTTCACAGCCTGAAGTTAATTTGGGAATAATTCCAGGTTGGGGTGGAACTCAACGACTACCACGGCTGATAGGTAAGGGTAAAGCTATTGAATTAATAGCAGGGGGGGCGATGATCTCAGCGGACGAAGCATTATCTATTGGATTGGTGAATCATGTTACAAGCCCGGATGAATTGATGAATTATTGTCTAAATTTAGCTGGAAATATTCTGAAAAATGGTCCAACAGCAATAGCAGCTGCCCTGAAATGCGTAAATACTGGTTTGGACGCGACACTGTTACAAGGCTTGCGGTACGAAGTAGAAACATTCGCCAGTCTGTTTGGTAGTGATGAACAGAAGGAAGGCATTATTGCTTTTTTGAAAAAACGAAAACCGAAATTCCGAAATTAATTGATTAAATTAGCCAGGAGATAATATGAAGATACTTGGCATTGAGCATATAGGTATAGCAGTAGAAGACTTGGATACAAGTTCACCTTTTTGGAAACATATTCTGGGTCTGGCGCATACTCGCACAGAAGAAGTTATTTCGCAGAAAGTGAAGACTGCCATATTCCAGACTGGACGGGGCAAAATTGAACTGTTAGAAGCAACCAAATCCGATTCACCAGTTGCCAAATATCTTGAAAAAAGAGGACCCGGGGTACATCATCTATGTCTTCAAGTAGATGATATAAGGGCAGCAATAAAAGAACTTCAGGAGTCTAATATTGAAATAATCAATCCTGAACCACGTATTGGCGCGGAAGGACACTTTATTGCATTTATTCATCCCCGATCAACCGGGGGTGTGCTAGTTGAATTAGCGGAAAGGCGGTAGAATAATATTAGATATATCCTGATAAGTATTAGCAATATAATCAGGTTTCACCATCCAATTGTTCGTATCATGCCCGTAACCGTATAAAGCGGCAACACTAATAATCTTACCTTTATTTTTCTTTAAAAAGGTATTAGCTTTTTCAGCACATTGCACATCAGCTTCGTGATCGCCAATGTAAAGAATATTACCTGAATCTCTAACTCCCAAATGATCAATACAGGCCAATAGCCCATCAGGGTGAGGTTTCTGTCTTGAAAGCTTAACTTCTTCATAGCCAATCACATATTCAAAATATTCATTAATTCCCTCATCATGTAAAGTGCGCTTGATAATAAACTGAGAATTCTGTGATACAATCGCATGACGGTATTTGGCTAATTCGACTAATAGTTCTTTAATACCATTAAATGCAGGTGATGGAGTTTTGTCTTCCAATTGAAAGCTTGTCCACATAGCACCGGCAGAATCAATTTGTTCGTTATTTAATCCGAATTGATCCTCATAAAAACTGCGCCAATTGACTGTGATGTTCTGAGAATGATGATATAACTCAATAGTCTGCAATGCTGGAAAATCCTGAAAGTTACAATTCAGAATTTTACTAACAATACGTCTGGTAACATTCAGATTTTTCTGACGGGAATCTACTAATGTACCATCATAATCCCAGATGATGGCCGTTATATTTTTATTAAATTTTACCATCAAATAAAATATGCTTGTACGTTCTGAATGTATTTTGTGAGTTTCCATTCGTCCATACTACCATCAGTTCGCACTCCGCTGCAAATATCCACACCTGTCGGATGTACTGTTTTAAGTGCTATGGTGACATTATCCGAATTTAATCCACCAGCCAAGATAACTGGGATATTACCAGTTTTACAAATCTGCTTGCTAATTGACCAGTCATGGATGCGTCCAGTACCTCCTAATTCCTTGGTTGTAAACGCCTGATTTCCTGAATCAAGTAGGATGGCATCTACATTATCAGAAATTTTATTTGCTTCAATAATTGATGAATCATTCACAATATGAATGACCTGTATAATTGTTATTCCAGGACAATTTTTACGAATGTCAGCATAACTTCCGATCTCCAGTCGGTCAACTATCTGTACAGCATTTACATTACTAAACTGTACTTGTTCAGTAATGGTCTGACTGTCCTGGCTGCTGGTAAGCAAAACTGATAATGTAGATTCCGGGATATATTCAGCTAATTCCTTAATTCGATCCATAGGGATAATCCCTGGGCCGGAGGGCATTTCAGAAACTAATCCCAGTGCTGTGGCTCCATAATGAATGGCTAAATCAGCCTCATGCTTATCCTGGATACAACAAATCTTAACTATTGGTCTTTGCAGTTTTATGTTTTTGTGACCTCGCAGAAGATTGATGAATTATCAACTTCGAATGTTTTGCCTGCCAGACTCATTTCAGCGCAAAGATCCTTGAAATCAGCTTCATTGAAGGTTGTCGCTGTAAATCCATCTTTACAATGAATGATCCCATTTTTGGTCTTGTTATAATCAATTTCGGTAGTCGAGTACTGTAAAACGCGATCAGGAGCTAAATCGTAACATTGTTGCAGTCGTCGACCGGGAAGATAATTTGAATAGTATTCTTCAGTAACCATTATTGAAAATGATTTAATATTGGCCAGGATCTTTCTTCAGCAATTTTTTGCAGAATAGCAGTTGGTTCTACTACAATCGGATTACCTACAGATTCTAGCAGTGGAACATCGCTGTGATGGTCGCTGTAAGCATAAGAAATTTCGAGGTCAATATTATGTTCATTAGTCAAATCCAATAAATATTTTCGTTTATTTTCCCCGATGCAAATAGGGCCATCTGCTTTGCCTGTCATCAAGCCATCGCTTCCAACTTCCAGGTCAGTACAAAGGACATGTTCAAAACCAATATCAGTGGCAACAGGATCTAGGATATATCTTAATGTTCCAGAATTCAAAACTAATATGTGTCCATTGGTTCGGTGGTATTCCACTTTCTTCATCACTTTTCCTGATAAATGAGGTTTCAAGTACAATTGCCAGAACTCAGGACCAGTAGCTTGAAAATCAGCCAGTACACGTCCTTTATAGAATTTCAGGAATGTGCGCATCATCGTTAGTTCATGTATCAAATGGTGTTTATATAGCATGCCGAAAAACCCAAGTTGAATCTTAAACCAGGATGTAAGCATATTGTGCTCTCTCAACCACTTGAATCCTAACTGTCCGCTACTCACGGTGATCAGGGTTCGATCAAAATCGAAGAAGGCGGCAATATTTTTTGTACTATTCATCAAATTATTATAAATCGGGGACTTAATTTAGTCCGTTTGATCATCCTTTTCATTAATGAAAGATGCAATTTTATCGAGTGGATATTTATTGATCTCAGGTACTTTTGCATCGCTAGCTGGATATCCCACAACTAGCAGTAGAAATGGTTTTTCCCCAGCTGGACGATTTAAAATGCGATTTAGAAATTTCATTGGACTGGGAGTGTGAGTCAACGATGCTACTCCGGAAAAATGGAGGGCGGTAATCAGGAATCCGGTGGCAATGCCTACGGACTCCGTGGCATAATAATTTTTATGCAGGGTTCCATCGTCATTCAAAGCATAATTTTGCTGAAAAATTGCGATCAAATGAGGAGCAGTTTCTAAGAAGGGTTTGTGTTCATCGGTTCCCAATGGTTGGAGATCTCTAAGCCATTCCGGTGTAGCCCTGTGTTCGTAGAATTCCTTTTCTTCCTTTTCGGCAGCGATTCGAATTTCTTTTTTAATTGCCGGATTAGATACAACTGTGAAATGCCAGGGTTGTCGGTTAGCGCCGCTGGGTGCGCTTCCCGCAGCTAATATGCAATTTTCAAGAACTTCTATTGGTACTTTGCGTTCTGAAAATTTTCTAATAGTTTTACGCTGTTGAATACCAGATAAAAATTTCTCTGATAAACCGATCATCTTGGTTACTGGTAATTCAATAAATTCTAATTTCTTAAACACTGTCTCAGGCATTGAATGCTCCCGATCATTATTGTGATAAAATTATTAAATTGAATTGAATCAATGTTAGATAAAAACTAGTGAATTTGTATTTGCAAATGACGGTTTAAATTTCGGAAACCATCCAGTCCTGATTGATGTATAAACCAATAATTGTCAGATTCGGATATATTCCTTGAAAATATTCTATTGCCAGGGCTGTGTGTTCATTCTGAATTTTTCGTTCACCCGGATTTCCTGTGCAGTCAAAATGTCCTGCAACTGCAATTCCAACCGAACCGTGCTTATTGACTGAAATATTCACTCTTTGCAATATGGAATCAATCAAGGATTTATCTGCTTGATTTGCAATTATGCCATTTGGGCCTGCTTCCGTTACACTATCTACATAATCTACATTAAAGCGTTTTTTTAGATGTTTAATTACAGGTTCCTGTACACGCCCGTCCATGCAGTTGATTACTGTGCAGAATTTTTTCATCTTATTACAGGTATTATGATATCACTATTATTAATCGTCACAGATCATATCTGAATTGGTAACGAAGCCGGATTCCTCCTGAAGAAACTTGCCGCGGGCGTTAAGGAAATCAATTAATTCATCGGTTGTCATGTTCTCCGCAGAACAGGTATGAAACCGTGATTCTGTCCCGAATGTATTATGAATTGCGCTTCGCAATGAATCACGTGTGTAAACTTCACGCGACTGTATCATCATGCGCATAACTTCATGTCCGTGTATGTGTTTGGTCATTCCTAATCCTCAATATTTTACTTTACTCCAAGTATAAAATTTAGGGTGATAATTGATTAAATACGATGAGGTTTGTTATTTCAAGTATAGATTTATTTTTCGCCATTTACGGACTGAACTGATTAAAAAATATTCATCGGCATTTTGTAGGGAATCGATTGTTAGTGTTTTTTCTTCGATTTTTCCCTCTTTCAATAAGGAAGATCGAAAAACACCGGGAAGAAGTCCACATTTAACCGGTGGTGTAAAATATTTTTCGCCAAATCGTGCAACAAAATTTGATATGGTTGATTCTGTCACTTCACCCTTTTGATTCCAGAAGAGTACATCGTCAGTTTTGTATGAATCCAGATTAATATTGTTGTAGATTTTTCTATTAGTCGTTTTATGATATAAAAATGCGTTGGAAGGATTAATCGGTTCTCGAGCAAGTTTAACTTTAGGTCTACCAGAAATTGAAAGGTGTTTAACAGGAGTTTTTTCTATTTCATGTTTTCCTGAATTATCCAACAATAAGCGTACTTTATACGATTGTTTACTTAATGAATCGGCATACTCATTAAGTGTGTCACGAATCTTTCCGATATTGAATACATATCTAAAATATTTTGCCGATTCTTCCATTCTTTCTAGATGCTTTGTTAATAAGTAATATCCATTTTCTGGCTCCCAAAGTATGGATTCAAATATTGAGAATTTTATCTGGGGAGTCGTCAGCACTAATGCTTTGGCCTTACACTCCTCGTACTCTGACTCAGTTGTAGAATCCCATACAATTCCTCCTCCGACTCCGTATTCGGCAGTACTTCTCAATTTATCAATCATGATAGTCCTGATAGCGACATTGAACTGGACTTTTCGATTGGGCGCTATGTATCCAATAGTACCAGTATATATTTGCCGCGGTTTAGACTCTAGTTCATTAATAATTTCCATTGTCCTGGGTTTAGGTGGCCCAGTAATTGATGCGCATGGAAATAGTGCAGTAAAAATATCAACAATTGATGCTGGTGTAGTTCCTTCAACGGTTGATACCATTTGCCACACTGTAGGATAACACTCAACTTTAAACATACTTGGAATGCTAATGCTTCCCGGGATTGCAATTTTTCCAATATCATTTCGCATCATGTCAACAACCATGCGATTTTCTGCCTGGTTTTTTTCAGAATTTTGCAACAATGTTTTCTGCAAATTATCATCCTCTAATAAAAGACCGCGACTAGCCGTCCCTTTCATCGGTCTGGAGAAGATTTTATTTCCGTCCAACTGAAAAAATAACTCCGGTGAAATGGAACAAAGACTATGACTGTCAAGATTCAGGTAAGCACCATATTGCACTTTCTGACCTTGGATCAACCTGCAAAAGTAAGTGAAAGGATCACCGCTAAATTTGGTATTTAATCTAAATGTAAAATTCACCTGGTAGGTTTCACCAGCGGCAATATATTGTTTAATTCGAGCAATATTATCACGATAATTCTCTTGTGATAAAGAAGGTGTCCAGTCACCAACATGATACTTATCATCCATGACATCGTTTTCTAATTCAATATTTTCCGCATTCTCATACAATCCAAAACTCAACAGGGGTAAAGTGCCTGATGGGTGTACCGTGAGTGCCCTATCAAATGCCGACGCCGCTTCATAACTGATGAATCCTGCGGCATACAAACCATTTTGCTGAGTCTTTATTTCAATTTGTTCCAGCAGCAGCAACACTTCATCAATTTTACGAGCTACTAATATCTCTATCGGATTACGGAATTCAAGCCACTTTTTTGTATCTCCATCTTGAATTATGGCATGGAAATCTTTGTGATTGGATCTGATCATCGACGAAAACTAGAAACTCCATTTATTCACTATAATTTGGGCTACCCGACCGTTGGATCCCGCCAGCCAAATGGCCTTTCCGGTAGGCGATGTACTTAGGCAGTTGAAACCAAGGTCAGTTAATAATTCCCAATTAATACCATCTTTTGAATAATATGTACCGGCTGTTCCGGTTGATATGAAATACTCATATTTGGACTGAATTTTTCCAATTGCGGATTGAAACGGTACTTGTTGGTTACCAATTAGTTTCCATGATTGTCCTCCGTCTTTGGTGAATCCTAAAGTGGAATCAGTGCTTTCTGGAGCATTATAATCACCGCCCGCAATATAGCCAGTATATTCATCCAAAAACTGGACAGAATAGATGCCCGTTGTTTCACCACCATGCAGAATCGGTGTATTGACAACATTCCATGAATTGCCAATATCCGTTGAGTAATAGATACGCGCCTGTGAACCGCCAGTGCCGATCCAGGCTAAACTATCACGAAATACCGCAATGCTGGTTCCACTTGCCGCAAATCCAATCTCACCTGGAAGAGCAGGGGGTATCGCACTGATTTCTGATTCGTGCCAGGAGATTCCACCATCTTTAGTCAGAAGAATAAAGATTCGGTTTTTCACCGGATCTCCAACAGCGATGCCGGTGCTGTCATTCCAGAAAGCAATTGAATTCAGGAAGCCATCCTTGTATGGATTAACGTACTTGGTATCCCAAGCAATCCCCCTATTTGTTGAACAATAGATTCGTGATTTACGACTAGGGCCACTGCTCATAATAAAAATCTCTCCTCGGTTGTTAACATGCACATCACGGAAATCTAGAGTTAATGAATCATTGATAACTATTTTATTCCATGAATTACCATTGTTAATTGTTCTAAATACGGAGTTGTTTGATCCGGTTATCCAAACTTCAGAATCGCTGACCGTATAAATCCCGCGGAATGATATTGTGCTGTCTATTGAAGTGAGTTGATTAATCTGGAGGTTTTTCATTAGCGAATTGCATCCAATAAAAGGTAACGAAATTAGGAACGTCCCAAAGGTTAGATGAATTAAAATGAGGAGGTTTTTCATTTTTAATTGATAACTGCGGGAATAATATGGTCTGCTACAATCTTCAGAATTGCCCGCTCCTGTACATCAGCGTCATTCCAGCTAAGTTCTTCTTTTGCAGTTGAGACAACTATCATGTCTAATTCTGGGAAATTTATTATGAATTGTCCACCATAGCCGATAGCTAGGAACACTTCATAACCCCCAATTTCTCCTAGCCACCACAGATAACTATAATTATAATTATGTAAACTTCCCCATGACCGATTTTTGAATTGTGTATAATCAGTTGTTGATTCTGTTACCCAGCTTTCTGGGACAATTTGGTTTCCGTTAATCATTCCATCGTTTAGATAGAGATAACCCAACACTGCCATATCACGGGGCGTAAAGAACATACTGTTGCCTCCAAAATAGTAACCTTCAGGACCAGTATGCCAATCATGAATAGTAACCTGGATTGGGTCGGCCAAATATTCTTCACATAATTCGAAAGTGTTCATTCCACTTTGTCTGGTAAGTATTGCCGAAAGCAAATGTGTCTGATATGTGTTGTAATGAAAAACCGTCCCAGGATCATCAATTAGTTCAAGATCTAGAGTAGTTTGAATCCAACTTGGTGAGTTATATATCTGCATATAATTCTGACGTTCATGCACTATACCCATTCGCATCATTAACAAGTCCCGTATTATTAAATCATTTAGACGTGGATCAATGTTTGAGAGAACATAATCTGAAAAAAATGGTATAACTTTTTGGTTTAAATCATTAATAATTCCTTCCTGTAAGGCTATACCTGTTAGGGCAGATAAAAAGCTTTTTGACACTGATTTGACATTATGTGGTGAGAATTTGTCATAGCCATTATAATATCTTTCACCAACAAGTTTTCCATTGCGCACAACTAATAATCCGTCAACGAACTGAGTATTCATAGCCGTAGTGAAGGCATTCTCAAGGGATTCAGACCGTAAACCAACATCTTCAGGTTTTGCCTCATCCCAATCATGATTTGGAATGAATTTGACTAAAGATTGATCAAGACTGCAACTCAACAGCAGCGAAAAAAGTAAAATAATAAATATTCGTATTGGAATTATGGGTGAAGTTTTGTTTACTAGCATGGCTGAGAACCTTTAATCATTATTTTTGAAGAACAGTTCATATCATAATATTTTTACTTAATTCAATTATAATAATATCCAATAATTTCAAATATCTATCTGAAATTTAAAAATTATTAATGGTATTGATGGAGTAATTTGTCAGATATCCGATGATTCAAATCAAATGCAAACTATATTGAATTATTTACTTGACAATATTGACTAGTAAGTACTATTATTAGGTTAGTAATAGTAAATAATTAACAATATTTAAAAACTAATAAGGTTAAAACATGGAAGAATTAATTCCAGCAGACAGAAAGTTTCAAAAGGAAGTAAACTCCGGGATTGCAGCATTAGTTCTGTTAAGTGTCCTTAATCGTGCTACCGAACCGATGTACGGTTACCAGGTAGCGAAATTAATTGAGATGGATCGAGATGATATACCAATGATTAAACAAGGTACACTGTATCCTGTTTTAAGATCTCTGGAAAAAAGTACACTCCTTGAGAGCAAGGTTGAGCCTTCAGTTTCGGGTCCTCCCCGTCGATATTATAAAATTACCAAGTTAGGTCACGAAACATTAATAAGGTGGACTGATATTTGGGGACAAACAAAAATTTTCGTTGATTCCATTATAAAAGGATAGCATAATGAAAACTGTAAAAGAATATTTAGATACACTAAAAAGTGAAATTGCAGGATGCGATCCTGCCACCATTCAGGATGCCTTGTCCGATGCTGAAGAACATTTAAGGACAGCTTTAGAAAGCATGCTGAAGGATAATCCAAAAGTGCTGGAAGAAGATGTAATATCACAGATTATTGAGAAATATGGTACTCCGAAGGAAATCGCTGGAGTATATAAGGAATATGAAACAAAAATCACATTACCATTCGCCAAACCTGAAAAATCGACTCAAAGATCATCAACTGCACGATTCTTTAGAATTTATGCCGATCCGGTTGCCTGGGGAGCTCTTCTATATTTAATGATAAGTCTCATAACCGGGACGATTTATTTCTCTTGGACAGTGATGGGTATATCAACCAGTGCATCTTTACTTTTACTGCTGATTGGGCCACCCGTTGCAATATTATTCCTAGCCTCAATTCGTGGTTTAGCATTTTTGGAAGGTCGGTTGGTTGAGGCACTGATCGGTGAAAGAATGCCCCGTAGAGCACGTTTTGTTGGTGAGAAAACGGGATGGTGGAAACGCGTAAAAGCATTGTTGGTTGACCGCACAACCTGGACAGCCATCATTTACATGTTATTGAAACTTCCTTTAGGAATAATATATTTTACAGTATTTACGATTTTCATATCATTTTCCATAGTAGGAATAATAGCTCCAATCACAACTTTGATATTAGGATTTCCAATTATTATGGCTGGCCCAGTTGAGATATTTTCGCCAGTTTGGTTGGCACTGTTAATGATGCTAGTCGGAATTCTAATGTTTACATTAATGCTTCATTTTGCAAAATTATTAGGTCGAGGCCATGCAAAGTTCGCAAAAATTATGTTAATTGCTGACGCGAAAAAATAATCCTGCGGTTGGCGGATCTCTATGAAATGAAATTTCAGGGCGGAGGTTACATTTCAGCTTGAGATGTATGATCATGCATGATTCGCCAACCATCGGCAGTTTTCCTTAATACTAGTGTAAATAATCCCCATGGGTCATCATTTTCCCGATTAAGTTGATATTTTCCAAATACAATGGCTGCATCCATTGCCAACAGAATTACTTCTAAATTAGTAAATGACAATTCACCCATCGCCGATTTATCGGGATAGCGATTTTTATATCCATCTAACGTGGTTGTCCAACCTGAATAAGAGTTACCGCCTGAAACGAAACGTAGGGAATCCGAATTCCAGTAACCTTTCATGTATCCCTCAATATCTCCAGAATTCCAGGCTGTTACCTGTTCATGCATAACTCCAATTATTTCGTATTTTGTTTCTAATGAATTCGGTGATTGTGAAGATTTACATGCAACAATTGAAATGATGACAGACATGATAAATAGGTTAAATATTTTCATGTTTTTATTCCTGATTAAAAGTGTAGTTACCTTAATCCAAGTTTCTGACCATTACGAAGTAATTGAATAGATTCCTTGATACGCCGTGCCCTGGTCTCAGTTTTTTTTGCAGTCGCAATCCATCCCAGGTATTGATTTTTATAAGACGGTGCTAGTTCATTAAAATTTGATTGTGCTTCAACATCATTACCGAGAGCCGATATAAATTCATCTGGCATATCAAATTTCTTATTGGCGCTAACAGGATTATCCCATGTGCCATTTTGCTTTGCATTGTCAATCTTTGCCAATCCATACTTGGTCATAAATTGTAAATCAATCATCTTCTTGGCACGTTTAATATTCGATTGGGACCATTTACTTTTTTTGTTTCGAGGAGTGAATTTTCTGGCATATTGTGAATCATTAATTTTGCGAATTATGCTATCGATCCAACCATAGCACAAAGCTTGTTCCACGGCTGAATCATAATCAATTGAAGGAATGGAAAGGTTCTTTTTATAAAATACTAACCAGATTGCTTTCTCTTTATTATGGTTTTTAGCAAGCCATGTTCTCCATTCGTTGGTATTTTTAACAAATATTTTTTTCATCGCAATATTGGTTGAAGTCTGATTCCGTAAATCACATGGTTAATTTCATGATCATCAATATTTGCTATATGAGGGAGGTTCCCCCAAAGACTAAAACCATTTTTTTCTAAAAATTTTATGCTTGGTTTATTATTGGCCAATACATACGTCAATAAATGCTGAATTCCATGCTTTTTACAAAACGAAACAACATGATTATATAACTGACTTGCAAGACCTTGATGTCGATAACTACTATCTATAAAATAACTGATTTCCCTGGTTCTACTGAACGCTTCTCTACCACCTCGATAATATGTTAAATATGCATAACCATGCACTTTGCCGCCAACATCTGCAACAAATATCGGTATTGAATCAGGATCGTGATTTTGGAACCATTCCATTCGCTGGTGAATGTTGACTGGAGTTAATTGTCCAGTTGATCTTCGCGAAGCAATAGCTTGATTATAAATTGTAGTAATGGGATTGAGATCATTTAATGTTGCTAATCTGATTTTCATATTTATTAATCAAGTATTGATGATTAACCTTGGTTTTAGAACAATATGAAATGTGCTGAAAGTATCAATAAAAAAACCTTCAGCACATTATTATTTTATTTGATGTGTAACATTTATCCAATATTACACCATATCTGCGAATTGTATTTATTGTTTATATACTAAACTCGCAACAGCACCAGCTAATATGAATTGAATCATTCCATAAAAGAACCACTGCAGAACCAAGCTGAATGGTAACGGGTATACTGAATATTGGCTTAAATTACCCATGACTGACATTAACAAACCAATCAGCAATCCATATCGAATACCCTCACTAACGCCGTTTCCTTCATAATTCTTCGTAAATATAAAAACAAACATGAATGAAAAGAACAGTGAAGCCAGCTGCATAACCCACATCTTACCCATCATATCTGCACGCCATATATTCATTAGGGATTCATATGTACCGGAAAGAATTAAATTATGAATTATGTAGTCGGTTACCTGCAATGTGATAAATACTACGATTGCTGCCAAAATAAAGCGTTTTGTGTTCATTATTTCTCCTCCAATAGTTGCATATCTAACAAGAATATCTCGCAAAAAATATAATGATAAATAATATATTGAACACTATTTACATTTTTGGCCCGTACTTATTATCGTAAGAGCAGCATTTTTTTGGTTCTAGTAAAATTATCCGTATTAATTGAATAAAAATATACACCGGAACTGACAGGTATCCGTGAATTGTCGGTTCCATCCCAAAGTACAATTTTTGATCCCATACTCTGTACTTCATTTAAAAGTGTACGAACTTCCTGACCTAAAATGTTATGAATTTTGATTAGTACTTTTGATTCATAAGGAACATCATAATTTATCATGGTTACAGGATTAAACGGATTTGGATAATTATCTCCCAGTCGAAATTCAGTAATAACCATACTACTAGTCATCTTTCCTAAATTCTGCCGTTCCTTTTCATTGAAAAAGTTTTCCAGTATAAACTCAATATTTGATCGCAGGTCATTATTATCGAACCGATATGGTCTGCCACTAATAAAAACGAATTGGCCGCCATTCTTTGCTCTGTATGCTCCTCCAAATTTTGGTTTAAACCATACGCCCAGTCCTTGTGGACGATCCCAGGTTTGTGTCTCAAGAAACAATAACGTTGCCTCTTCACCAGTTGGAATTATTCGGAATAAAGAAGATAGAGACTGTGACCCAGTAATATCAATATCAATTAAACCAGGATGTGTAGCCTGGTAATTTTGAATTACTGGCTCAGATGTGTAAGTCCAATCAATCCCCATATATTCTTTTAATTCTTCATCAATGAAGACGTGTCCCATACGCGATAACAGGATTAGATTACCACCAGCCTGAAGATATTCCTTAATTGGAGAGAATTTCCAACTGAAGTGATCACCACCATAGTTATTTCCTATCCAAATTATCGTTGAAAACTGACTCATTATGTCAAACGGAATCGGACCATGTCCCAGCGGTGCTGGCAAAGCATAGGGATATTCCGAATCGGGCTCTTCTAAACAATCCCAGAATGAGATTGGATATTTCCCATGGAAGGCGCGACTGTTATACGCAGCCTTTATTTGTTCCCCGTACACATCAATCGAAACGCCATTCACAAGTAATAATCCCTTATCAAAATTGCCTTCCATTGTATTTGGTTTGTCGGGAGTTGGAATATTGAACTGCTTCCACTCAGAATCACCATCTGCAATACGACCGAATGAAATATCAACAGTCTGAATTGTAAAATTGATGGTATCAATGAAAATAGTATCATTATTAAGAAGCTGGAACAATCCTAACTGTTCACCATTGGCTTCCAATCGGAAATTTGTATGCAAAACGCCCTGTTCAGGATCGCGATCAGCCCATATAAGAATATGTTCATTAGGTTGAATGGTAGTTTGATTGGTGTTGGTTATTGGAATTTTGTATAATAGTGGGTCGGTAAAGTCATCAGAAATATATAATCCACCGATATCAACCGGATATTGACCGCCGTTATAAATTTCTATCCAGTCTTCATACTCATCATACTCATCTGTCAAATTGCTTTCATTGGTTGATAGAAATTCGTTGATGACCAAAACAGAATAATCAGGGATTGCGTTTTCTTGTCCAGGCGATCCACCGATCATAGTGCTTGCCTGCCAATTAGCAGAATATAAGTTTTCCGAATTTACTGATCGTAATTCAAGCGAAGGGCCTTGTCCGTTAGGCGCAGAAGCCCAGTTGACATTATTATCATAGTCAATAAAATCGACTTCGTTGCCATCAGAATTAAATAACTGAATTTCTAATCTCGTGTTGGGTAATGGTAGTTCGATGCCCTCAAAAATCTGAATGTCAGGGATATGGAAATTATTTGCATTGTTAGCTACGACTATGTATTCGCCTGCCGCGATTTCTGTACCTTGTGGAAAAATATAATCATTTTCGGCTCTCAAACGATAATCGTATAGTGACACAGATATTTCGGCAGAATTATATAATTCAATAAATTCGTACTCATCACCGTTTATTGGATTATAATGAATTTCACTTATCAATACAGAATTTGTATTATGTTCATCAAAAGGATATGCTCCCATGTCAATTCTTGATCCATCGGGATCGACTGCCCCAGCAGGATCACCAGCATCGATAGCAGGTGAATCGTATTTCAAATTAAAATTGTTAGTAAATAATGGATCCCCAAATAAATTATTTTCACCTTGTAATTTTTCAGTATCTGAAAGCGAATAAGAAACATCAATAATTGAGAGATCATCAACAAAAAACGGAGAGATTCGTGAATTTGAGATAATTGAATTCATAACTTCTGCATGACCGCCGCCGTCTCCAAAATTTTTCTCAAATGAAGCAACGGCATAATCATTGCTATAAAAAGTGTTTTGGTCAATAAATGCGAATGAAGAGTCATCCTTAATACCAATGCCCTGTGCACAATCAACAATTATGTTTTTACGAATTGTCGTCGTCGAAGATTGTCCCACCGATATTCCTTTATCGGCACAATTGAAAATCAGATTGTTTTCTATAAATATGTTTTTACAGCTTTCACCAAGATCAATCCCGTCACTGTTAAATCCTGAGAAATTATATATTCGGTTTCCACTTATGGTACCATTTGATATTTGATCATAATCAATTGCATCGGAATCATATGCCACATAACCACGCAGATTGCAGCCCTCAACAATTGCAGTTTCAGCATATTTGATATTGATTAGATCCGAAGTTTTTGTTGAGTGCAGAGTGGAATTTCTGACCTCGGCATTACCATATTGAATGAATATTGGAAATGGAGCATCAGTAATATTAATATTATCGAGTGAAACATTTGATCTGTAGGATGATATAGCGCCCATATGATTATAGTTATCCGGACCATTAGTAGCTCCGATAATTGCAACATGTGATAGACGAGAAGAATCTGTAGCATCAAGTATGCAGAGAGCACCCCAATTTGTGGCACCTGTCATTTTATCGGGCTGAATTATAACCGGATTCAACTCATTGCCATCAATAATAATATTACCATAAACCAGCAGACTTGCATCCTGCGGCATTAATATCTCAACGCCGGCTTGAATTTCTAACGTCACTTCTGGATCAATTGATATATCGCTTGTGGCATGATATGGTGAATTGGTCAAATCCAAAATCCGGTTTGCTGAAATAACTGTAGGTAAAATACTTTCGTTTGAAGGTTCAAAGATTGCGGTTAATTCTGCGTCACTTGTCAAGATAAGAGATATGGAATCTGATTCGCTATCTGATAAACCCTCCCATCGAATGAATTTGTATCCAGGCTGCGGAATTGCTATTGTACGTAAGGGAATATCTTTAAAATAGTAACCAACAAAATTTTCTGGTAGAGTAACATCATTTACTACAATTTTACCTTTACCTGGAGAATTAATATTAAGCGAGAGATTGGCTATGCCGCTTAAGCTGAAAAAATCAATAATATGATCCCACTGTAGGTTGGTTCGGTTTTCAGCAAATTCGCGCATAATCTCAACATTACTATTCCAAGCGTATATATTAGGGATAGGTGGGTCATCCCAAATCTGCGAAGGATCGTTTTTCCAACGGTCAATATGCCTGGGCATTTCAGTACCGATGTAATTTTGTAAACTATCAACAATACCAACGACTCTCTCAGATGCAAAAGTTGTATTTAAATATCCAGCGAAACGCTGGATAAACTCATCCCTAAAATCAGAGTTCTCCAAAAGTTTACGGAAAATCAGGGTTGTCCAGGGTTCTGCCGCAGATCTTGTGCCTGGGGCAGATGTAGCAAGGAGCAAGGAATTGGTTTCATAACTTGATGTGAAATTGGGAAACACAGTACCAAAACCCCAATCCATATCAACCAATATCCAGCGCCATTTACTATGCTTGGTTTTTTCGCGCCACCAGCGGACATTGGTGTTCAGCCAATTTATATTGTCGCAATAAATTTCGGCAATTTGATAATTGATATACTCATCAATGTGTATTTGACTTTTTATATAATTATAATTTTCAGTGGATACCAAACTGTTATTTTCAAAAAAATCCAGTAATGCTAAATAATCTGTCAGGTCACCTTCAATTACAACTGGTGTACGACTGAAGTCGTATTCCAAGTAATCAATATTGGTTGGATCAATTTTATGGTGAGCAGCTAAATAAGATGCATTTTCTTTTTCCCGGATATTATATATTCCCCAGTATTGACCGTTAATAAATGTTAATGCTGGTTGATAGGCTTGACAATCCAAATCCATTTGATTGATCATTATGGTGTGCTGTAATGCATCTCGAAACAATGTATGTCTGTTATCCGGTGTTCCTGAATTGCGGAGGTATATATCGGTAAACTGCGATAATTCCCGGTCGGGAAATATCTGATAATCCATGGATCCTGCACCAAATCGATCTTTGGTTGAAATAGTAAAAGGTTTTTGGGGATATAAATACGATCCCTGGCCTGAAATTCTAATCCCAGCTGGTGCGCTAAATGCCAATGTACCGTTGGATTCAAAATATTCGAGATTGATCGGAACTTCCATCCCTTTATATGAGTGCTGATATATACCGATATCTTGATCCCAGAAAGTTTCAGGATATACAGCGATTGATAGAACGGGTAAAGTTAGATTTTCGTCGATAAAATATGATTGGGTAATGATTGGCCCTGGTAGTTTTCCATCTTCATATATTCGTGAACGAAGTACGCTATTATTTGAAATTGTCAATGGTGTAGAATACTGAGGTGAGTTCGACATTGGTTTTGAACCATCGACTGTATAGTAAATCTCAGCGTTAGGAGAAGATGAAGAAAGGATTATAGATTGACTGCCATTATAGAAGCCACCAGCGATTGAAAACTCAGGCGTTGATGAAAATTCAGGATTTAATGTCCCCTGGGTAGTATTTGATTCTCCTGGAGTTGGTTCACCAAATAAAAACCAGTTTGCCTCACCATCGGGTTTTCGACCAAAAGAAACGTCAGGTATTTGTAATCCAAATTCGACTGCATCAATAATGACTTCATCGGGATTCACTAAACCTAATTCTTCACCGCCACGGCTAAGTCGGAAGTTCAAATGATATGATGTTGTTGTAAATGAATTAAAGGGTTCGACCGGTCTAATATGCACGCTACCAGGAATTTCATCCATACCGTCAGCCCAAAACCGGATGAAGCCTTTTGAACCAATAAATGTTCCATCTGGGATTCGCCATTTGGTAGGATTACTGAGATCATCAGTTAAATAATAGCCACTTAAATCAATTGCAGAGTTTTCAGAATTATATAGCTCTATCCAATCTGAGTAATCATCAAAATCAACAATATCAGGATTTGTTGTAACATTTGAAGCAAGAAATTCATTGATGTAAACCCCCTGACCATATATTTTTCCACCTATCCCAATTATTATAGGAATAGTCAGATAAATGAAAAATATTTTAATACGATTGAAAAATTCCCCGCCTAGCATAATTGTAACCTCTTTCCGCTATAAATTCACAATAGAACTTGGTATTTACAATTAATTTATTTATCGATATAATATTACATCACTGGTAGCTAATTGCTTTTTTTGGAGTATAAAGGGACTAAAATTAACGTGTATTTTGAATAATCATGCCACCAATTTCTTTCACCAACTTAGCGGCAACCATCGCGGTCATATTATTAATATCCTGATTGGGATTGTATTCTACAATATCTGCACCAATAATTGGAACATTCAATTTGTGGATTATCTTAATTACGTCTCTAACTGACATTCCACCGGGTTCGTAATGTCCGACACCTGGCGCATAAGAAGGATCAAATACATCTATATCCAATGAAATGTAAATTGGGCCACTAAAATTTGGATTAAAAGTATTAGTATCAAATGACTTCATCTCATAAACTTCTACTTTGAAGAGCTGTGCCTGATCACTCTGATGTTTATTGATTGTTCTGATCCCAACCTGTACAAGACGCTGCACTAATTTTTCTTCCATGATCCTGGCGAATGGACATGCATGCGATAGCCGATTGTCACTCAATTTATCATATAGGTCGGGGTGTGCATCAAAATGCAATACATCTATTGATTCGTACTTTTTTGATACAGCGCGCAGGATAGGGTAGGTTATGGCATGATCACCACCTAAAATCAATGGTATTGCACCTCTTGATATGACCGTACTGACATGTGATTCAATCTCCATAAATGCTTTTATATTTTCAGCGATTTTTATATCTCCATAATCGACGAATCTCGAATTTTTACTAAAATCGATCCCTGATTCAGAGGTTAAGTTGGTCGATGTGCTATATAAAGCAGATCGTATGACAGGTGGCGCTAGTGCTGCACCACGCTTAAAACTGGACATTTGATCGGAACAAATTCCTAATAAAACCAGATCATTTTGTTTAAAATCTGGGTTCACTTATTTTTCTTCGTGATTAATAATCCAGTTACGAAAGTAGATGAAAAAATCAGTACAAATGGAATCCAGGTACCTAGAAAACTATAGAACATATCAAGACTTTTATTAATGATCAGTGCTACAAGGGAAAAATCTATGAATATTACAAAACCAACAAATATCAGCGCGGTGGTTAATGGTAGATAATAATTGAAATATCTAAAATAAATTAGAGATAATATTACAAATATTATTGGTGCACCAACTGCGTGGACAATTAATGTTGCTTCCAATGTCATAGTTGCCATACCAATACCCATTATAGCACCACATAATGCCCATCCGAGGAACGCAAATGCGAGTGTTTTAATAAATTTCTTACTATTCATATTCGCTCTCTTTTCCGATATCCAAATATTTTCTTGAATTCTATATATCTAGTTGAATACCTGATGATTTCTTTCTTAATTAAACTACTCTATATCGTAGGCCAAAACCATTCCTACAATACAGGAAAATTTCTTTCGTACCAAGAATAAACTCATCGGACGAATCTTCTTGTATCGCGTCATTTTGGAAATCTAACATATCAATCTATCCAAGAAAACTACATAAAGTTTTGAAAAATCAACGTCTTTGTAACTTAGAAATGGATTATTTTTGATTATCTTTGCAAGATCAATTTTTCCACGGATAAATATCTTCACTTCAAATCCATAGTCACTGAGAATCTGACACTCTATTTTTGTTCGAATTTTGTCAACATTGGTTTCATCAGTTCTAAAAACTACATTCCCACTATGCAAATAGCTTTGAACATCACTGAACTTTAGATGACAATACATTTTCCTCATGTCTTCCATCCTGATAATTTTTTGTCCGCTGACATTAATTCCACGAAGTAAAGAAATATAGGTGATCATAAGATGCTTAAAACTGGTTAATTACAGTTATTCCTGATGATTCAAATTTGCTCATTTTTTCTAATTCTAATGGAACATTCTCCAGGTCTACAGTTTTTCCAATTAACACTTTCGGATTTAATTTTCCAGATGTAATCATTTTTAGCATTTCAGGATACTTATGCGCCGGCATACCATGGCTACCGTAAAGCTCCAATTCTTTTGCTATTACATGTTCCATTGGTAGTCGCGGGTGAAAGTTATTACCCGCCAATAATCCAACTTGCACATGACGGCCGCGCTTACGTAGACAAGCTATTGAATTTACACAAGTAATTACGCTGCCAAGTGCATCAACCGATATATTAACACCTCCACCGGTAATATCATGTATAACATTAAGTATGTTTTGATCCTTTGAGGCATTAATAGTAACATCTGCACCAATTGACTTTGCTAATTCAAGGGTTCGATCGTTTATATCTATCGCAATTACACGAGCACCCAAAGCATGGGCTATCATGATAGCTGAAATACCTACTCCGCCACAACCATGAATTGCTACCCAATGTCCCGATTTTACTGCGCCTTGATGGACAACTGCACGGAAAGCAGTACCAAAGCGACAGCCTAAAATGGAAGCCGTCACATATTCCATTTCTTCCGGTATCCGAATGAGATTTACATCGGCATAATTGATTAGTACATATTCAGCAAATGAACCCCAGTGAGTGAATCCGGGCTGTGTTTGGTTATCACAAACTTGATGATTCCCAGATTGGCATTCAGGGCAATAACCACACCCAGCGACAAAGGGAACCGTAACGCGATCGCCAGAATTCCAGTTTTCAACATTTTTTCCTGTTTCAGCAATTATTCCTGCTAACTCATGGCCGGGTACGTGGGGGAGGTGGGTAATATCAGGATCATGGCCTTGCCAGCCATGCCAGTCGCTTCGGCAAATTCCACTGGCCTTTACTTTAATTATAACTCCGTTATCGTCGGGTATTGGATCAGCCACATTTCTTATAATTAGTGGGTTGCCAAATTCTTCAAATAGAGCAGCTCTCATAAGGATGTATCTGTATTGTTAAACTTATTAAATTTCATGATATACTTTTCCATTATGATCTGATCAAATTTGTGATATTTAACTGACATCAATGAGAGCGCAGTTTTACAATCTGTAAATCCTTGGTTTTTATAAAAGGAAATAGCAACCTCATTGTCAACTCTAACAGTTGCCCGTAGTTTATGGAATCCTTTTTCTTTGGCAATGTTAAAAGTTTTTCCACTTAAAGTACTGCCAATACTTTGTCTGAATGATTCAAGTTTAACAAATGTACTGATTTCGCCAATATGGTTGAACAAATCTGAATCCACTTTTACTGGGATAACATCCTGCAGACCCACTACTTTATTGTCATCGGTAATTGCAACATGGAATATTCCTTGTTCTGGGAAAGTGCGGAGAAACTCAGTCTGACTTTTTAGCGTTATTGGTTCATCCATAACAGTATATACACCAGCTGATATAATTGGATTCAAAATTGAAATAATTGATTCAGCATCCGATTCAACAACGGATCTTATAGATAATTGCATCTTTTTTTAAATCAGAAAAAGGTGGTACTAGATTTCCAATGCTGACGCAGCACGATCATATTCCTCTGGTCTGACATATAATAAATAACCATAGCCTCCTTTACCATCAGAAACACCGGAAGAAGCAAAAACATTGACTCGAGCTTCATAAAGTTTTTCATGAATGCTTACTAATGCCCCTAGAGCATCATCCCCTTGAACCAAAAGAGCGGAGTGTGGCCCATCCAACGTTAATCCTGCTTTTTTTGCTGTATCAGACATTTTCAGTGCATCCTCTGGAAATATCGATAGCTGGGTAGTGGTCGGTCCCATGGGAACAGTCGTGAATGCCAGCAGATTGATGCCAATATCAGATAATAACGAGAGCAGCTTATAGGCTTCACCCGGTAAATCTTCAACAGTGGTATAGAAGTAATTAACTTTTTGAATTTTGTAAGCCAACATGCTGATCTCCTTAAATAATTCTAATAGAATTTAACAATCCTTCAGGTAGCATAAATCAAGATAGCAATAAAATGAAATGTTGTACCGGCTAAAACAAACAAATGCCAAATTAGGTGGCTGTAGCGCAATCCAGTAGCGGCATAGAATGCAACACCAAGCGTGTAGGCAATTCCCCCCGAACCCAGCCAAACGACTCCCCATGCGGGTAATTGATGCCATAGCGGTTTTATTGCAATAATCACAAGCCATCCCATCAGGATATATAGAGTAGTTGATATAACAGGATGGCGCAATCTCCCAAATGCTTTGAATATGATTCCTAAAATGGCTAAACCCCAGATCGTACCAAACAGCGCCCAACCCCAACTGCCGCGCAGCACAACTAATGTAAATGGGGTGTAGGTACCAGCTATCAATACGTAAATAGCAGAGTGGTCCAGGATATTAAACACACGTTTTGCACGTCCTTCAGGCAGGGCATGGTAAAGCGTTGACATGAGATACATGAAAATAATTGTTGCTCCGAATATACTCACAGTAACAACTCCAATTGCACCAACTGACTTGCTTGCCACAACAATTAAAATAGGTGTAACTGTAAGGGCTCCAACTAATCCGACACCGTGACTGATGCTGTTGGCGATCTCTTCACCAAGCGATTGCACTCTATCCCGCCAAATTCCTCTTTTCATTATCCTATATCCGGTTTTTCTTCTGATTCATTACTGATTTATAGAATTTACCAAGCTGTTTGTCTTTTTGCCTTTTTTCAGCATATGACATTTCGTAGTGATCTGTTTCTTTTCTTAGCTTGAGATAATTGTTGTAATGCTTTGCTTCTATTTTCCCTGATTCGACAGCTTCCTGGACCAAGCATCCTGGTTCAGTTGTATGAGTACAGTTTTTAAATCTACACTTTTGAGCTAGATCTGCTATATCATAAAATGTTTCTTCCAATCCTGTTTTGGCTTCAATGTTTCCCAATTCTCTCATACCTGGATTATCAATTATCAATCCTCCTTCCTCAAGGACTATTAATTGTCGTCGAACTGTTATGTGCCTACCACTACTGTCGCTTTCACGAACCGCCCCAGTAGCAAAAACATTTTTTCCAATTAATTTATTAATTAAAGTTGTTTTACCAACGCCAGATGAACCCAGTAGACAGTAAGTCTTTCCCGGTTTTAGCATTATTCTGACATCATCTAATCCAACATCTGTTTTATTGCTCAGACCAATTGGATCGATAGCAGAATTAATTTCTCTTATCTCATATATTTTTTGATTGAAAAATTCTATCGAAACCATATCACATTTACTCAATACAACGACCGGTTCTACATTGCTTTCATGCACCATTGTTAAATAGCGTTCAAGTCGATTGAGATTGAAATCATGATCCAGTGATTGCATAATGATTGCAACATCGATATTTGAAGCAATTAATTGATATTCAATCTTTTTACCGGCCACTTTCCTTTTTAATAGAGTTTTCCGCGGTAAAATGTCGTGGATGATGGCATGCGATCCTTCATCAAAATATTGTGCGAGTACCCAATCACCAACTGCTGGTAAATCAAGATTGGATTCTGCTTCAAATATTAATTTACCAGTAAGCTCAGCAGGAATTTCAAATTTGCTATTTCTAATGAGGAAATTATCCTTATTAATAGCAACAACCCTGGCTAACTGGTGATCTTGATTCTCGGATTCCTTTAATTTATCCTGGAACCAATCATCGAATCCTAAGGATTTTAGATCCACCATAATTTTTCACCTGTTTGTGCTGCTCTTACGGCCTTCATGTCAAATCATACATTCTGGTTTTTCAGCATAACACTATTTATCAGAATTTTTCCAATTATATGCCAGCGTAATTCGAGGAATAATATCTGTTAAAAGATGATCACCAGCCATTTCATCATAATAAATCATTTCGACATTTGGGATTATCTGTACATTTTCTGCAACATGAAAATCCAGCCCAGCCAGGAAAAAATTTGCCTTTGCGGAAGGATCAAACGGGAGATATGAAATTTCTGCACCGGAAGGGTTCGGCTCAAATAAACGATCAAACCGGGCAAACAACCAGGTTTTTTTGCATATTTTTCCAGCCGCAAATACAGATGCTATTCGTAATTGAAGGTCATCCGCTTCCAGCTCCATCTGACGATTCTGATGAGCGATTTGTAATCCTGCTCGAAAATTTTTATTCATGTATCCGATAAATGCCTGAAGTGTATAACAACTGGTGTGTCCAGGCCGTTTCTCATAATCGGCGTAACTTTCAACCGTGAAACCGCTTGGAAATTTACCAGACAAAGCAAATAAAATCTTTTTTCCACTATTGGTTTCGCTATTATTGCTGTTACCATTGGCCAGCATTAAATGATATCCAATACGATTGTTATGATCGAGATTACCCTTGAAAGCAATTCCAAAGTCTCTGGATGTTCCAAACTTATGCAGATCTAACGGCGTTTTCTCGACCGAACGGTAACCCCAGTATTTTTCTATTACACCAAAGGTTGGTGTTCCTGAAATGCCAACGATAATATTATGTTTATTATGGGTCCATTTTAACCAGGCGTCTTTAACTGCAGGAGTAAGTTTGCTGCTGCTTGTAAAATCACCCGGACTGGCCATCTCCAGTCTGAAACGAACTGCAAAATTTACGTCAAGTCCCTTATCAAAGGTTAAATAGATTCGACGAAACCAGAAACCATTTGATCCCTCGATGTAAGAATCATGATTACCTGCAACCCAGTAATAATCGCTATACACAGTGCCGCTAAGTCGCCCTTCGGAGGCGCAAAGAATCCCCATAGTTAACAGCGTTGCAATTGCTATAATTTTAATGTATTTCACTATTTATCCTTTCGGAAAATACATGCAAATTAATTATTCAAGGTTTCCTTACGTAATGAATTTTTATCAGCATGTCGGTCAGGTAACGTCCATCGTAACCATCCACCATTTTGATATAGTCTTCAACATTATTATTATCATCAAAATAGCCCATATCATATACACATATAATTTATTTAATTGGCATCGTATAACATACTGCGGTGCCTTCCAGTACAATACTGCCGTCAGAAAGCAAGACATGAGTTTTTAATTCTGTTATCGGTTTATCATCTCGCACTTTTATGACCTCTACTACGCCCGTGATGGCATCGCCGGGCCGGACAGGTGCCTTGAAATTCCAGTTATTTTGGAGGAATACAGTGCCAGATCCTGGTAAGTCTTCGGCAACAACGGCATTCAGGATGGCGCTAATGATTCCGCCTTGCACCACAATACCGCCAAATCTTGTTTTTATTGCAACCTCTTCATCATAATGTATCGGGTTATGATCACCGCTGATTTGTGTGAATAGCTCAATATCATTGGTGGTTACGGTTCGCGACCGTCTTGCTTTTTGTCCTACAAATGGCATGCCGTTGGGCCATACATCAGTCTTTTTATTCATACGGTTGCCTCTGCTTGATTGGTCAATTTATAATACTTCAATATTATGTAATGATATTCAGATTTTAAGTAAAATTATAATATTCCAGTACACGCAATGCTCTCAGAGTATTCCAGCGGCTGGCCTTTCCAACTTTCTCCATATGAAAATGAATCTGACCGGGATGATTTGCATTCAGCACCCACCTTCCATCCGCTTTTCTTCTCTTGAGCAATTTATGGATGGCCGGCTGCATTCTTTCATCAAATGGAAATTCAGAAATCCTGAAATAATCCAGCGCTCGCAGCGTGTCGTAATACCATCTTGACGGATAGGGTAGTTTCAAAAACTTTTTGTTAATTATTTCACCAGTTTGGCTGGAGAGATATAATTTGTGTTCAAGGATAAATTCGCGGGAGGCCACTTCTGCCCGCTGCAATTCTGGCAGGCGATATTTATATCCGTTTGTTTCATATTCGTAAATACCTTCCAATACTGATAGAGTGGAGTGGAGGGAACTATGTTTGGCACCGGGACGATTAAAATAACAGTTGAAACCGCCATCAGGCATATTTTGGAGAATGATAAAATCCACGATTGATTGCAGTTGGATTTCATCCATTTTGAAGTAACAGGCGTAGTTGAGGAACATACCATTGAGGCAGACATCACTCTCGATTATATCTGGAGAGGGATTTATGCCGCCATCAGGTCCCTTTTCCTGCTCTAAAAGCATGTTGATCGTTTTTCTAATCCGGCGGTTAGCTTGTACGATACCAAGATTTTTTAGATCGAGCACGGTATAATGGGTTGATATCCACTTAGGCTGGTAAAATTTCTGTCCCCAGTGCCCGTCTGGATTTTGACAGGTTAAGAATTTTGTACCCCAGCCTTCCTTGGCAATTCTATCACGAAGATCAGTTCTTTTATTACCCAGAAGGTCACGCTTTACCTGGTACTGAAGAGAGACGTCGCCATTCAACAACCATTTGATTATATTTTTATACATGATTTGTGTCTATCTTAAATAAGATTTAAACGATAGTCTACCCAACAATGTTATTCCCGCGGATACAGGAATACGATAAAGTAAAACTATAATATTTGTTGGATAACTCACAATTGTTTACTTGCTCCTCCAATTCTGTTTAAAATTACACCGCTATGAACGTCCCCGATACCATCAATCTCAGGCAGGTGCCCACCAAGCCTGGTGTTTACCAGTTCAAAGATGGCCAGGGTATCATCATCTATATCGGCAAGGCTAAGAACCTGCGCAACCGCGTACGCTCCTATTTTCAGAATAATAAGTATCACACGCCCAAGGATCAGGCGCTGATATCACGAATAGCCGACCTGGAATGGATCGTAGTGGGGACGGAAGTGGAGGCACTGCTCACCGAAGCCGTGCTCATCAAGGAGCACCGCCCCAAATACAATATTGACCTCCGCGATGACAAGACCTTTCCGTTCATCCGCGTCACTAATGAACCCTATCCCCAGGTCTTTCTCACCCGCACCATCGTCAAGGACGGATCCAAGTATTTCGGCCCCTATACCAACGTGAATTTGCTACGGCAGTCCCTAAAGGCGGTACATAAGGTGTTTCCAGTGCGCAGCTGTAGTTATTACCTGGATGATGAGATCGTGGATGCCCGTAAGGTGAAGCTGTGCCTGGATTATCATATCAATAAATGTGGTGGTCCCTGCGAAGGGCTGGTGACCCGCGCCGAATATAATGACATGATCAAGCGCGTAATCGAGTTTTTACATGGAAAAACGTCTGCTACCGAAGATTTTCTTGAGCAGGAAATGAGTGTCGCTTCCGAAGAACACCGTTACGAGGATGCTGCCGCTGCCCGTGATCAGCTGGCAGCCGTACTCGATTTCAAGGATCGCCAGCGCAAGGTGGCCGCCGATTTCGAAGATCGCGACGTATTCGCCCTTGCACGGGAAGAATCGCTGAGTGTGATGGTGATTGTGCGTATCCGCCAGGGACGATTGTTCAGCCGTGAAAAACTTTCGATTCTCGGTAATGAATCCGATGAGGATATTCTGCGTTCCGTTATTACCCGTTTTTACATGGATGGCGATTTTATTCCCAAAGAGATCGCCTTACCGTTCAATCCGACTGATGAAGATAACCTGCTTAAATGGCTGAAACAGAAGCGCAGCGGTGCCGTGCATTTCATGTATCCCCAGCGCGGCGAAAAAGCCCGTGAGGCCCGGATCGCTTTCCAGAATGCCAAGCTACTGCTGGGTGAGTGGGTGCTCAACCGCAAGAAACGCCAGGAATTCATCCCGGCTGCCGTGAGCCAACTGCAGGAGGATCTGCATTTGAAAGCGCCGCCGCGCCGCATTGAAGCCTTTGACATATCCCATCTGGGTGGCACTAATATAGTTGCATCGATGGTCTGCTTCATGGATGGTAAACCACGGAAGAAGGAGTACCGCAAATTCAAGATCAAGACCGTTAATGATATTGACGATTTTGCTTCCATCCGGGAAGTGGTCTTCCGACGTTACAAGCGAGTGCAGGCAGAACAGGGTAAACTTCCTGACCTTATCCTAATTGATGGGGGTAAGGGACAACTTTCAATGGCAATCTCAGGCCTGCGTGAGCTAGGCTTGAATTATCTGTCCGTAATTGGGCTTGCCAAACGCCTGGAAGAGGTCTTTATGCCGGGCAATTCCGATCCCCAGACAATTTCAAAGCAATCAGCCGGATTAATCCTTTTGCGCCGGATACGTGACGAAGCCCACCGCTTTGCAATTACCTTCCAGCGCGCTAAAAGAACCAAAGATTTGACGACTTCCATTTTTGCCGATATACCAGGAATGGGCAAGCAGCGTATCCGGCGCTTATTAACAGAATATAAAGATATGAGTGTTTTAGCTAAAGCAAAGGTTGAAGATGTTTCTGCTCAAGCTGGTATCCCAATTAGTGTCTGTGAAGACGTGATCGTCCAAGCGCAGAAATTTATCAGAAAGCAGAAGAATTAACGCAAGCGTTCGGGGCTGCCGATCCCGGGATGTAGCAGGTAAAGTTCCAGAATATCCTTCAATTCTGCCGGTAAATCAAATTCAATTGGTTCATGGATATAAGCTTCACACATGTCGTTGTGGGCACTGTGTTTAATCCAGAGTTCAGCAGCATTCATAGATTCAAGCTGGAAATACAACTTGAAATCATGTGGTTTACAGCCACCGGAATAGTAGGCTCCGGTATGAATAATACCATCAGATAATTCTGCAATCGCTTTAATCGTTCCATCCTGGTTGTAAGTGAGGGAGAGAACATAATCGTCTCCGAAATCGCCAACTTGAGTTTTTATAGGGTTGTCGCCTGATGTGCAGGTCGTGCTTAACAGGAGAAAAGAAATCGACAATATTGCGGGAAGAAATTTTACGGTCATATTTTATAAGCTTGCCTGGATTAGTTCACCGATGTGTTTGACAAGTCCGTGAAACTCGGCTTCATCATAAAGGCGTGTTAAATGAATGATCTTTCCATCACGATCAACCAGTATGTTGCGTGTTACACCGGAATTTTCAAAAGCAAATTTTTTAAATATCTCAGACCCAGGGTCCAACGCTAGGGGATAACTGATCTTCATTTCTTTAGCGAAATTCTGAACCACCTCGAGTGGTTCATCACGATCAACACCGATCACAACCAAGCCCTGATCTTTATACTGCTGCCAGATCTCACTTTCTATGTGGGGCATTTCTTTGCGGCAAACGGAGCACCAGCTGGCGGTGAACTGCAACATGAAAACCTTGCCTTTCATATCGTTTAGTGTAATGCTCTTGCCGTCTGCCAGTGTCATTGAAAAATCTGGGCATTGATCACCAACCTCAACGATATAACCGCGGTTTCCAGTCTGCTGACTGAAAAGGACTACCAGTGTCAGTACAGTAATAGAAAATATTCGCATAGTTTTAATCATGTTCGATAAATCCTATTTTTTCAGGTAGCCTTGAGCTTCCATCCATTCATCCGATACGAATTTACTGAGATAGTTACGAATACTATCTGGCAAAATCGTGAGACAACGCTGTCCTTCTGTTAGTTCAGGTGCCATCTGCAGGGCTGCCCAGACCACCGATCCGCTGGAACCGCCCACCAACAAACCTTCTTCCTTGATGAGACGTCGGGCCATGAGAAACGAATCTTCATCATTTACTTTCACATATTGATTTACCAGTGAATTATCTAGCACATCGGGAATGAAATCGTAGCCGATGCCCTCAACATCATAAGTAAATATTTCACCGGGACCAGCCAGGATCGAGCCATGAGGATCAACTCCAATAATTTTAATGTTCGGCAATTCTTCCTTTAACCGCTTTGCAACACCTGTAATTGTGCCACCTGTACCAGCACCGATCACCACCATATCAAGCTCACCGTCAAAATCCATAAGGATTTCATCGGCTGTGCCGTAATAATGAGCATCGGGATTGGCAGGATTGATGTACTGATCCAGGATGTGAGAATTAGGGAGTTCTTCGTTGAGCTTTTTCGCAACACCCATGAGGCTCTCTGGAGAATCATGCGGTGCTTCGGTCGGTGTCCGCACGATTTCGGCACCCAGAGCCTCCAATACCACCTGCTTTTCCGTGCTCATTTTCTCCGGCATTGTTATGATGAGCCGATAACCTTTGATTGCCGCCGCTATTGCCATCCCGATCCCGGTATTACCGGATGTTGGTTCAATTAAGGTGTCTCCGGGTTTGATGCGTCCGCTTTTTTCAGCTTCTTCAATCATGCGAATTCCGATGCGATCTTTCAACGAACCGCCGGCATTCATGAATTCACATTTAGCATAAAGTTCACAGTTTAGTGCCTTACCAATGGAATTCAATTTTACAGTTGGAGTGTCACCGATGGTCTCAAGTATGTTGCGGTAGATCATTTAGTGTCAAATGTATCCTTTTAATAAGATTGAGTAGATATTTAAATTTACTTTAAATTTAAGGAAAAGTTTCAGGGGTATATTTCATGAAAAGGTTAGAAAATAAAGTTGCTGTTATTACCGGTGGTGCCAAAGGTATCGGACGGGCCACTGTTGAAAAATTTTTACAGGAAGGGGCTAAGGTCATCATCGCGGATATTGATGAAGCTGGTGGAAAAGTGGCGTTTGAGGCTTTGAAGGATGATACAAAAAGTGTTGATTTTGTTAAGGTAGATGTAAGTGATAAAAAGAGCGTTGAGAATCTCTTTAATCTAGTGAAGGTGCGTTTTGGCCGTTGCGATATACTAGTAAACAATGCTGGTATACTGATGGACAGCACCCTAAAAAAGCTGGAAGAGGAGGCGTTTGATAAAGTTATTGATATCAACTTAAAAGGTGTTTATCTATGCACCAAGGCGGTATCTGAAATGATGCTCGAACAGGAAAGTGGTGTAATTCTAAATGCCGCTTCGGTGGTTGCCCACTACGGCAATTTTGGACAGACTAATTACGTGGCTTCCAAAGCCGGTTTGATCGGAATGAGCAAAGTATGGACACGGGAACTGGGCAAAGCTGGCATTCGCGTTAATGCTGTTGCTCCCGGATTCATCAAGACTGAAATGACAGAAGGAATACCCGAAAAAGTTGTTGATATGCTTTCTGCCAAAGTACCCCTAGGGCGTTGGGGGAATCCGGATGAAGTCGCTAATGTTTATTGTTTCCTGGCCAGTGATGAGGCGACCTATGTCAATGGCGCAGTAATTAATGTTGATGGTGGAGTGGTAATCTAAAAGGGATTTCCAGAGAAATAAAAAAGGGACTCGATTTTGAGTCCCTTTTTTCCACCTAGTCCTAACTATTAGGCAATCTTGATTTCAAATTCACTGCTTTTAACCTCTTCCATTTTCGGAATACTGATTGATAAGACACCATCTTTGAATTTGGCGTTAATATCATTTTCCTTTACAGTCTCAGGAAGGCGGAATGAGCGCTGAAAACTTCCATGTCTGCGTTCGCTAAAGTGGTAGTTATCAGAATCATCTTTAATTTCCTGTTTGCGTTCTCCAGAAATATTCAGAATGTTATCTTTAACGTTAATTTTAATATCCTTTTTGGACATTCCTGGAAGGTCGGCTACCACGGTAAATTGATCGTTATCTTCTCTGATATCAACAGCGAGTGTATGCGAAGTACGAATTCCAGTCTCGTGCCAATTATCGCCATAAAAGTCATTCATGAAACTATCCCAATAATTATATCTTGGTCTTAATTGTTTATATGGATGCCATTTTACTAAAGTCATGTTTTTCTCCTTTTTAATTTGTTTGAATTCCAAATAACATTTACCAAACATATGGCAATTCAGATGCCAGAATAAAAAATGTGCCTGATTATCAGGTCTATGCAAACAAATGGCAGGTTTCGAGAAAAGTTTGTCAGACGCTACTGCTAATTTTGCAGAAAAGCCGGATAAATCGCTGATCTTTCAATTAATTACTGGTAAATCGTTTATTCCTATTTGATACGTCCTTAATTTTGAATTAATTAAACTGCGAATATTTTTTAATACTTATCGGATTAAACTATGGAAAAGCTTGCATTATTTGGCGGTAAACCAGTCAGAACTGAACCGTTTCCTTCCTGGCCGCGGTTTTCTAAAACATTAAAAGACAATTTATTGAACACCATGGAAAATGATTCATGGGGCGTAGGGAGCGATGTGTTATCCCGTTTTGAGAAATCATTTGCAAAATTTCAGGATGCAAAATATTGCCTTAGCACTAGTTCCGGAACAACCGCTCTGTGGGTTTCACTGAAAGCGGCAGGGGTGCAAGCTGGCGATGAAGTGATAATACCGCCTTACACCTTCATTGCAACAGGTTCGGCCATTTTAATGGCAAATGCAATCCCCGTTTTTGTGGATGTGGATCCGGAGACGTTCAACCTCGACTCCGAATTGATTGAAGCCGCCATAACCGAACGCACAAAGGTCATAATGCCTGTTCATGTAGCAGGTAATCCAGCTAGAATGGATAGGATCCTGGAGATCGCCAAAAGACACGGATTAGAGGTAATTGAAGATTCAGCACAAGCCCATGGATCAGAATGGGATGGCAAGCGGGTTGGCACTCTGGGGCTTGGTGGAATATTCAGTTTTCAGACATCCAAAAATATGTCTGCCGGGGAAGGTGGTGCCATCGTTTCAAATGACAGAGAATTTATGGAATCCTGCTTTTCTTATGCCAACTGTGGACGGGTACGCGACGGTAAGTGGTATCAGCATGAACGACTGGGTGGTAATTTTAGACTAAATTCTATGGCTGCCAGTTTACTGGTCTCACAGTTGGAAACAATTGAACGGGATATGGAAATAAGGGATCAGAATAAAATATTGCTGGATGAAGCATTAGGGCAATTGATTGGAATTATTCCGACCATTCACTATCCCAAAACTACTAGAAGTGCCCATCATTTATATTTAGCACGCTATCAACAATCTGATTTTAGCGGTATCCCGCGCATGAAATTCTTTGAGGCAATGCGGGCTGAGGGTGTTTTTACTTATGAGGGCTATACACCGTTGAATCGCGAAAAATTATTTATTGTAAATACTGATGAGTATCCTTGGTTGAAAGACCTGAATTATCAGAAAATGTATTTCCCGGTTACGGAACGTATTGCCAATGAAGAAGCGGTCTGGATGCGTCAAAGCATGCTATTGGGCAGCCGACAGGATACACAGGATATAATCGATGCATTTGTAAAGGTAACAACTGCGCTTAATTATAATCCGGATCTGTTCAGGGATTATTAATAGTATTAAATAACTATTTAATATAAACCGTTTTAATATTTACGAATTCTCTAATCCCCAAAACACTCAACTCGCGGCCATAACCTGATTCCTTAATCCCGCCAAATGGCAGTCTAGGATCAGATTTAACAAATGTATTAACAAAGCAGCTTCCTGCTTCTAATTCATTTTCAGCTATTTGTTTTCCGCGAGCAGAATCAGCAGTAAAAACCGCTGCTCCTAATCCAAATTTGGAATTATTGGCCAGTTTGATTGCTTCTAATTCATTTTCAGTGGGAATTATAGCGGCTACCGGTCCAAATAATTCATCATCAAAAGCCGGCATTCCAGGTTTGACGTTCGTCAATATAGTTGGTGGGTAAAATGCTCCGGGACCATCATGAATTTCTCCTCCGCACAATAATGAGGCGCCTTCAATAATGCTTTCCTTAACCTGATCATGGAGTTCATTTCGCAGATCCTCCCGTGCTAGTGGTCCTAGGGTAGTATCTTCATTCAAGGGATCTCCCATAGTTGCCTTCTGCATTTCTTGTTGCAGTAAACTTTCAAATTCGCTTAATACTTCTTTTACAACAATTAATCTTTTGGCGGCGATGCACGACTGACCTGTATTAATCAGCCGGCTGTAAGCACAAGTTTGAGCTGTCTGTTTTAAATCGGCATCCGCCATAATCACATAAGGATCATTTCCACCCAATTCCATGACCGTCTTTTTTAACATCTCACCGGCTTTGGAGGCAACTGCTTTTCCAGCTGGTGCACTGCCTGTCAAAGTCACTGCTTTTACTATGGGATTTTCAATAATTGTATTCACTTCATCACTGCTAATTAGCAATGTGGAAAAACAGCCTTCTGGAAAACCAGCTTCAAGAAATAATTTTTCGATTGCAAGAGCCGATCCTGGAATATTGAATGCATGTTTGAGGAGTCCAACATTGCCAGCCATCAAATTTGGAGCAGCAAATCGAAATACCTGCCAGAATGGGAAATTCCAGGGCATGACTGCCAGAATAACACCAAGCGGCTGAAAACTTATATAACTTTCGTGAGCATCGGTTTTAACTATCTTCGGATTCAATTGTTGTTTGGCATTCTCGGCATAATAGTTGCAAACCCAAGCGCATTTCTCTATCTCAGAGCGGCCCTCAGAAACTGGTTTTCCCATTTCTTCAGCCATTAATTGGGCGTATTTATTCTTGTGCTTGTGCAATAAATCGGCAGCTTTGCGCATTAATATAGTGCGCAGATCAAATGATGTCAGTTTCCATGAATTATATGCCGAATCAGCATTTTCAAGGATCTTCAATATTTGTTTGTTCGAGTGTTCCTGGTAAGTGTTAATTATTTTTCCAATCGCAGGATTAATTACATTGATCATTGAAGCCTCCCTAATAGTAAAATTGCACATGAATATACAGAGTCAAAATATTGAAGGTAATAATTGAAAATTCAGAATCGAACTATACTAAACAATATAAAAATAAAAGTGCCCGGGACTGGACTCGAACCAGCACGGCATCGCTACCACTAGACCCTGAACCTAGCGCGTCTACCAATTCCGCCACCCGGGCAACTTAAAATCCTGCAAAATTAGTCAGTTCCTAATTCAGCTTGCAAGGAATAACCTTGAAACTCCGACGGTAAAAATCGTAGTTTTTCCCAGGTGAATTATCATGGGAGATAAGGTTGTTGCAACTAACCGCAAGGCTTTTCATGAGTATCATATTATTGAGAAATTTGAAGCTGGCGTGGAATTACTCGGAAGCGAAGTAAAGAGTTTACGGGAAGGCAAGGCAAATTTAAAAGAGAGCTATGTTACATTTCGCAATTCAGATGCATTTGTAGTTGGCATGCATGTGAGCGCATATTCGCATACTGGGTTCACCGGACATGAACCATTGCGTGCAAGGCGTTTACTGATGCATAGCAGACAACTATTAAAATTGAAGAGCCAACTAGCTGAGAGAGGTCTGACACTGATACCATTACGGCTGTATTTTAAAAATAGTTGGGCGAAACTTGAAATTGGCCTTGCCAAAGGAAAAAAACATTACGATAAGAAGGAAAGTATTAAACAAAGAGATATTAAAAGAGATACTGAACGTGAAATGGAAAAATACTGATGACTTTTAAATCAATAGAAGACCAACTTTTGCTAATTCGTCAAGGTGTTGAAGAGATTATTCCAGAAGCAGGATTAATGGATAAACTGGAAAACTCTAAAAAGAAGGGAATCCCCCTCAATATTAAGCTTGGCTGTGACCCGAGTCATCCCGATTTGCATATTGGGCATGGAGTTGTATTAAGGAAACTAAGGCATTTCCAGGATCTTGGGCATCAAGCCATTCTTGTGATTGGAGATTTCACAGGTATGATTGGTGATCCTTCTGGGCGCAATAAAACACGTCCTCAATTAACACTTAAGGAGACGAATAGAAACGCGCAGTCATATATTGATCAAGCTAAAGTTATACTTGATATAAAAAAGCTTAAAATAGTGAATAATTCAGAATGGCTGAATTCAATGCAATTTGCTGATGTTGTTAAATTAGCCAGTAAATACACCGTGGCACGTATGCTTGAACGCGATGATTTTACTAACAGATTTAAATCTGAGGTGCCAATTTCAATCCATGAATTTCTTTATCCTTTAGCGCAAGGAATGGATTCAGTTGCATTAAAAGCGGACATAGAATTAGGTGGAACTGATCAAAAATTCAATCTGCTTTTAGGTAGGACACTTCAAAAGGAATATGACCAAGATCCACAGGTAATCATAACTTTACCATTACTGGAAGGAACTGATGGTGTTGAAAAAATGTCCAAGTCGTACGGCAACCATATTGCACTAAATGACAGTCCTGAAGATATGTATGGGAAAACACTTTCTATACCAGATGAATTAATTACTAAATATTTTCAATTAGGTACCGGTGCAAACGATGAATTGATTAACGAAATTGAAATTGAATTACAGTCGAACACTGTAAATCCAAGAGATATTAAACGGAAACTAGGTAGGCGTCTGGTTTCCATTTATTATAGTGAAGATGCTGCTGAAAATGCACAATTACATTTTGATAAAATTCACATTGAGAAAAGTGCGCCAGATGACATTCAAGAGATAGTTTTAACTCAAGTTAAACCATTAGTCGAACTACTGGTTGAAAAAGGACTCATTTCCAGTAAAAGTGAAGGTCGTCGATTAATTGCACAAAATGCCGTTAAAATAAATGATGAGAATATAACTGAAAATAACTATATGATAACTCCTGGATTCAGATCGGCGATAATTAAAGTTGGTAAAAGAAGATTTCTAAAAATTATTGACAACATAGAATGAAAAGGATAACAACATTTATAATTAATTAAGGAGAAGTATTATGGATAATAATGTTTTTTTTAAGAATTTATTCGATGTCACATTTTCTGAATTTTTAACAATAAAAATAATTAAAGTAATATATATTATTGGAATTATTTTTTGTGGTGTTGGCGCTCTGTTTTTTCTATTCACCGGTGACATGTCCTTCATTCTACGAATTATTGCAGCACCCATCGCATTTTTACTTTATGTCATACTACTCAGAATTTGGCTGGAAATCGTTTTAGTTCTATTCAGGATTGCCGATAATACAGACAAACTTGTTGAGAAAAAGGCTGATTAATACACTTAAAAAATTATTAATAAAATAGGCTTAAAAGTACATTCATAGAACGGTGATTGAATTGAAACGGAATCAATATCAGATGGTAAGCGAGTTCTTAAACTACTGGAAGAATTACATGATCCAGAGTATCCTTGCAACGGTGGCAATCTTTATAGTATTGCTGGTACTTAGTTTGGAGCATGCCGTAGTTATTGCTTCAATTGGAGCATCAGCTTTTGTTGTCTTCGCAATGCCAAATAACGTATCATCGCGGCCTCGCAGTCTGATTGGTGGACAATTGGTTGGTCTATTAGTGGGATCAATTTTTGGCTTATTTATGTTTGACTCTTCTATTGGACAAATGCTTGCATATTCATTTGCTGTTGGAACATCAATATTTCTGATGGTAGTTCTGGATATGGAACATCCGCCGGCTGCCGGAACAGCACTAGGTGTTGCTATAACTGGCTTTTCAAATGAGGTTGCACTGGCCTTAATTACCAGCTCAATAATATTGTCTTTAATCCATCAATTATTCAAGCCATATTTACGTGATTTGGTATGAGTACGCCTGAATTTACATGTTGTAACAATTGTGTAAAAATCTCATCTAATTGTTAACTATTTATTTTAAAAATGGTCGTTAAGAGAGAATTTTAGAATTATATCTTTATCCGATCATTTTTTAACAACTAAATTAGAATTCATTTAATTAGTAAATTGAATACGAAAGGGAGGAAATGTGGCTGATACGATTCATGAATTTACGGATCAGAATTTTGAGACTAATGTGGTAAAATCGGATTTGCCGGTTTTAGTTGATTTCTGGGCTGAATGGTGTGGTCCGTGTAAGGTTATCTCTCCAGTGGTTGAACAGTTAGCAACGGATTACAGTGGCAAAATTAAATTTGGAAAAGTAAATGTTGATCATAATCAACAGACAGCGATGAAATTTGGTATACGTAGTATACCCAGTTTATTAATATTTAGAAATGGTACAGTTGTGAATCAGATTATTGGCGCAGTTCCTAAAGCGAGTATCACTAAACTTTTAGACGAAGCACTATAAATAATTTTATGAATACATCTATGAATCAGAAAGTAATTATAATTGGCTCTGGACCTGCCGGCTTAACTGCTGCAATTTATGCTGCCAGGGCAAATTTAAATCCCCTCGTTTTCGAGGGAAATCAACCTGGTGGTCAATTAACAATAACCACTGATGTTGAGAATTATCCTGGCTTTCCAGCAGGAATTATGGGTCCTGAATTAATGGACCTTTTTCGTGAACAAGCAAAACGCTTTGGTGCTGATTGTCAATTTAAACACGTGACCAAAGTTGATTTCAGTAATCGTCCATTTAAAGTTTGGGTCGGGGAAAATTTGTACACAAGTGAATCAATCATTATCTCCACCGGAGCCTCAGCCCAACTGTTAGGTCTGGAAACAGAAAATAATTTAATGGGCTATGGTGTATCTGTCTGTGCAACTTGCGATGGTTTTTTTTACAAGGAAAAAAAGGTGTTGGTTGTTGGTGGCGGCGATTCAGCAATGGAAGAGGCAATTTTTCTAACAAAATTTGCATCTGAGGTTTGGATAGTACATCGTAGAGATGAACTAAGGGCATCGAAAATTATGCAAGATCGTGTTTTTAAGAATCCAAAGATCAATGTTCATTGGAATTCTACAATAGATGAAATTCTTGGAACTGTTGAGACGACTGTGACTGGGGTAAAGCTTAAAGATACAGTAACTGGTGAAACACGGACAGAAGCCTGCGATGGCGTATTTATGGCTATTGGACATACTCCAAACACAGAATTGTTCAAGGATATCTTACCTCTTGATGAAAAAGGATACATCCGAACTCAGCACAGCGGAACAGCGACTAATATTCCGGGTGTGTTCGCTGCTGGTGATGTCCAGGATTTTGAATATCGGCAAGCTATTACTGCTGCAGGATCTGGTTGTGCAGCGGCGATTGATGCTGAACGTTTCTTGGAGAATAATAGTTAATAAAACTTTCTGATTC
>JBHPLN010000008.1:0-41194 GCA_042564205.1 Fidelibacterota bacterium | reverse complement strand
AGCCCTGAAGCAATAGATGCAACACCACCAGCCACGGTTACCCGCTTCCACAGAAAAGCTGCCAGCAGAGCAGGTGTAATCCCAGCGCCAACCATGGCATAAGCAGTGAATGCCATCTCTAATATAGTTTCGAAAAAATTAGCTACTATAAAGGCTGTGATGCCTAAAACTACTATCATTATCCGCTGAAATTTCACAATCTTAGTTTCTGAAACCTCAGGATTGATAAACCGCTGATAGATATCCCGGGTAATATTTGTTGACGGCACCATAAGAAAAGTATTTGCAGTGGATAAAATTATTGCCACCGCACCGCAAAACATTATTACACCAGCAATTTGGGGAAGTTCAAATCGTGCCAGATAGAGCAAAATAGTTTCAGTCTGTGCATTATCAAGCAAACCATTACTGCCTACAAAGGGGGCCAGAGTAAGATATTTGGAAGCTCCCACAACTGACAGAACAGCTAACAAAGTTTCTAAAACAACTACACCAATAATCATCCAAAATACAGCTTTTCTTGCGGCCGCTTCATTTTTCGCTGAAAATATTTTCTGATATATACTGCTCTCTCCAAGAAGTAGAAAAAAGGTTGGAAAAAACACACCTAAGACCCAGATGAAATTATTATCTCCAAATATTGTAGTGTGAGAAGCCGGCAACATTGCAAACTGTTCCGCTCCGCCTACAGCATTGAATGCCAACGGTACCGCAATTACTACCCCAATAGACATCACAATTCCATTAAACATATCAATGCTCATAATTGAAACCATACCAGCAGTGACAGTAAATAGTATCACAAAGGCACAGGTCCAGGCAGCACCGACAACTGGGTCTATACCAATAAGGAGGTTGAGTAATCTCCCACCACCTCTGAATTGATATCCTGCAATTGTAAGATAGGCAATTATTACAACAGTCGTGCCCAGCAATCGGGCACTGGCATTATAGCGTTTTTCAAGAATATCATTGATTGTATACTGAGCAATACGCCGTACGCGATGGGCAATGAAATAGACAATTATAATTCCTACCCATGCGCCAGCAGAGAACCACAGCATTGAGAAACCTTCTCGGAATGCCAATCCTGCTCCACCAAATAAACTGCCGGAACCGATCCATGTACACACCAAAGTAGTGACGAGTATAAATGTGGATGTTTTTCTTCCGGCGACCATAAAATCATCCTGTGTTTTCACATTTCGACTTTTATAAACACCGATCCCAATTAATATTGCTAAATAAACACTAATGGCATATACGTATATCATGATTCCCTCATTTAGGTTGGATTGTAGATATTATTATTGAGGAAGTTTGAGATGATCACTACGAAAACCAAGCATTGCAGAATTGATAAATTATATTTGATACCTGATTTCATAATGCTAGCTTGATCATTATTTAAAAGGATTGATTAAGAGAAATTACTTTTTTCATCCTTTATATTCAAAGGCAACCATGAAAAATTTTAATATTTTTTTAATTGGATTAGTTAATCTAGCTTCTATCACATGTCAAACTGATCCTCAACTAGATGACAAATTCGCATGTTATGCTTGACAATAAAATCACCGCCTATGTCTGTGAATATTTTTCGTGTAAACAACCAACAAATAATAGGCCTGATATATTAAATTTACTGCATGAGTAAAAGTTTCTCAGATCAGATTGGCTCAACGCTCGCCCATATTCAAGATTTATTCGATACTGTATTTCACCTTACCTTTAAAAAAATTAAATCAACTTCTGAAAAAAATCCTAAGAAAAGACGGATTTTCAAGTTTTTTTCTACTATCGGCGATTCCTTCTATAGTACTTACTCGGAAATAAAACAGAAAAAAGAAAATCGAAATAATTGAAAATTAATGATCAAATAATCCCACGATAAACCTTATGAAGATAAAATTATACTGGCAGGTTTTAATTGCAATGATATTGGGAATTGCATTTGCCCTAATTTTTCAAGAAAAATCACTCATTGCCAAACCATTGGGTACCATATTTATGCGCTTGCTCAGGATGGTAATTATTCCGTTAATCTTGTTTTCAATAACATCTGGAGTAATAAGTCTTGGAAAGAATATCGGACGTGTTGGTGTCAAAACATTTGGATATTATTTAATGACATCCCTTCTTGCAATTCTGATTGGAATGGCATTAGCAAATATTATAAGACCTGGCGACGGGATTGATCTAAACATAGCACAAGAAACATTTGATGCTGCAACTCTGACTACCCCCAGTTCACCTTTTGACATCGTGATTCGTATGGTACCGGTAAACCCAGTTCAAGCTGCTGCTGAAGGTGATATTTTAGGTTTGATTTTCTGGTGTATCGTGTTCGGAAGTGTAATACCCCGATTACCTGACAAATCCAGCGAATTTATGCAAAATCTTTTTGATGCTGGATTTAAAGCAATGATGATCTTAACACGCGGGATTATCAAATTCTTACCGATCGGTGTCTTTGGACTTATCTCCACAGCCGTTGCTACTGTTGGTTTTGAATTATTTAAAGGAGTGGCTGTCTATATGGTTACGATTGCCATTGGATTATCTTTCCATACTTTCATCGTTCTGCCGATAATATTTTATTTATTTACCAAAATTAATCCGATAGTCCACTTTCGGGCGATTGCATCAGCTATGGCAACCGCTTTTTCGACCAGTTCTTCCGGCGCAACATTGCCAGTTACAATGGATTGTATTGAAAATAATGCTGGAGTATCGAATCGAATAACCAGTTTTGTACTCCCGCTAGGCGCAACAATAAACATGGATGGAACTGCGCTTTATGAATGTGCGGGTGTTTTATTTATTACCCAAGCCCTGGGATTTGATCTAAATATTGCTCAGCAGTTAATCATAGTAATTACCGCATTTCTTGCTTCGGTAGGGGCAGCTGCAATTCCATCAGCAGGACTGGTAATGATTTTTATAGTTTTAGATGCCATTGGATTAGGCGGAAATCCTGGTGCAGCAATGATCGTAGGAACAATGTTAGCGGTTGACCGTCCATTGGATATGTACCGGACTATGGTTAACATTACACGCGACAGCATAGGCGCTGTAATTATTGCAAAAAGTGAAGGCGAAAGAGGCTTATACCCGCTGCCGTCGGAGACTAATAAGCAAGATTGATGAAATGAAGTTGTGTCATTATATTTTATCAAGTTTTTTGATAATTCTCGTTTTAGAATCTGAATTTTCAGGATCTACAAGTAATAACTTAAGGAAGCTGTACTTCGTCTGCAAAAAACAAGCCTTTTCGTCAAGGAAGTTTGCTGTAAGCGAGAGGCATCCACCATGATAAAACATGGTCCTGAAATCAGCCTAAAACGGGAATTAGAGAGCTCCCTCGAGGGAGCTCTCTAATTATAAATTATTTGAATTAGCTATGCGGTCTATTATCTTTTTTGGTCCACGTATTTTCAAATCAATACCATCTTCGGAGTACTCTCGCTCAATCACCTCCACAACTGATTGAGCATACGCAGATTCACGATAGTTATTATAAGCAAAGTGTATATCCACAGTGCAATAATCTTCATCCATGATCAATTTGATTTGATTTAACAGATGATCAATTCTAAGATGATTTTTAGCTGATATAAATAATCCATCAGGATACTCACCTTTCACAAATGGTATTTTATCAGTATCCTGAATCATATCAATTTTATTTAATACAATTAGAGATTTAATATGATCTGCCTTCAATGTTTTTAAAACTTCAACTATAGTATTATAATGTTCCCTTAATTGTTCTGAGGCTGCGTCTAGTACTATTAATAATAAATCTGCTTCAAGTGCTTCTTGTAGGGTATTTCTGAAACTCGCTATCAGATGATGTGGTAATTTCCGAATGAAACCAACTGTGTCGCTGAGCAAGATTTTATGATATTGGTCTATTTCCAGAGCCCTGACAGTTGTATCTAAAGTAGCAAATAATTGATCCTCAATAAATACATTCGCATCGGTAATTGCGTTCATTAATGTAGATTTTCCAGCATTTGTATAACCTATCAATGCCACCCTAAATATGTCTTTTCGGCGTTTGCTTTGAACAATCCGCTCTTGGTGAATTTTTTTTAAATCTTTTTTTAATTTTATGATCCTGTCACGGATTAAACGACGGTCTACTTCAATCTGAGTTTCACCTGCACCTGCCCTTGTACCAATGCCCCCCATCTGACGTTCAAGGTGCGTCCACATGCGAGTCAATCGAGGTAATACATACTGCAAATGCGCTAATTCAACTTGTGTTTTTGATTCTCTAGTTTTAGCATGTTTTAGAAAAATATCAAGGATCAAAGCGCTTCGATCAATTATTTTAATATTGCTTTCAAGCTTTTGAAAATTTTTTGTTTGAGCCGGACTTAGTTCATCATTAAATATGATAATGTCAGCCTTTAATTCCTGTGCTTGATGAATCAGCTGCTCTGCTTTTCCCTTTCCAATAAAATAGGCTGGATTTATATTGGTTAGTTTTTGTGTAATACTACCAATAACTTCGGCACCCGCAGTTTCTGCCAATAAGGATAATTCCTCCAACTGCTCAATGATATCCTGCTCAACTGCTGGTCTATGAATTGCCCCAACTAATATAGCTTTCTCGATATATTTCTTCATCATATAATTTATCAACTATCTTAATTATGTTGAATTCTACCCGATCTTTCTAATTGTGAAATTAAACTTTCAATTACTAATAATAATATGAATACAATTAGTAATTGTCTCCAGAGCGGTCGTCCATATCTGATAGTTTTCAGTTTATTTACTGTTGATTCATTATGACCAATTTGATGCACTGATCCATTTGGTAATTTTTCTCGTAGTTCATTTATACTTACTCTATTGTTAGGATATTCTGAATGATGAAGCCACGTGGAAAAAGACATGAATTCCTTGTCATCTGCATAAACATGGTAACGACCTAACTCGGAAGTCTCAGAAATAATTAATGCTTCCTCATTAAAATCGGCAATAATGATGTGATTTTCACCAGATGGAGTTTCCAACCGCCAGTGCTTATCTAAATCTCTAGGAATTAATGGTATATATTTTTCACTCCCTACGGTTATTGGATCAGCATGACTTTCTACTTTTTTGAGATATACGATCATTCGATATAAAAGCGGGGTAAAAACTCCAGAAATAGCAAGGTCATTCCAACGCATATCTAAGGGAGAAGTAAAAAGAAGTATTGATCCAGGACCTTCAAACAATTCCAGAAGATATGGTTCAGCCTGGGATATATTAATAATTGAGCGATATAGTGATTTTTTATTTGTTTTATAGTGGGATTTCATTTTCGGCAAATCATCAATAAGGTTTTCAGTAAGTAAACCTACAAATATTTCATGACTGTAATCGTTGATGCTAACCATATTGCTTTTTAGATCTAAATGATCTTCCGTTTTCATAATTAATGGAAATTGAATTTGCTCATTTAAACGAATAATTGTTGACTCAACCCATTCTGTTCCAGGGAACCAAATTAATCCGCCGCCATTATTTAAAAAATTTTTCAGTTCAGTTACTGATGATCTTGTAATTGTGCTAATATTATTAAGAATTAGGACGTCAATATTTTCCAATTGCAAATCAGGTTCTTCACTAATAATGGGATCAATAACCTGAATCTCATCTGCATACTTGGCAATAGATTCCAATGCTGTATTAATTATCAATGCATCGTTACTGTTAGCGCTGACTGCCACACACTTAATTTCTGAAGGAATCACGAAGTCAAATTTCAATTTATTATCTAAAGAATAGTCATCACCCTGAATACTAATTTCCCCCTTGTTAAGTCCTCTTTTTTCAGGAATGAATTGAAATAGTAAATTTTTCTTATCATGAGAATTGAAATACTGGTTTGTTTGACCTACGTCAATATTATTATTGATTAATTGAATGATAACTTGCTCCTGATCATGATCGCTATTATTCTCTAAATAACTGTTAATCTTAATTGGGTTACCAATGAAATAATGTTCACTATCAACCTTTATATTTTTAATGGATATATTAGATGATGGAACTAATTGAGTTAGCAAGTAATACTGCCAATCAATTTTATTAGACCTAATTTCATCATATGTATTATTATCAGGTGAGTTTTCTCTAGGAAAATCACTAATAATAAAACACTCATAATTTAAATATTCAGTAGAAACTTGTCTGCAAGCACTATTAACGGTGTCCCATAACTCATCATTTAGCATAGATTGGTGAATATTATTCAGCTTATTGATAATGGATTCTGAAGAATTATCACCAGAATAAACTATCTTAAAAGGACAGGTTTGATAAATATCTATTGCAGTAGGTCCTTCAAGCGATTTAACAACGTCAATAGCCTGTCTTTTTGCATTGTCTAATAATGATTCATCTGTAATAGATGTCATAGCCATACTAGCCGAGTTATCAACAATAATAATAATTTTTGATTCAATTTCGCCTAGTGGAATATTACTAATTTTGCCTTGAATCACAGGTCTTGCGAACATTATTACCATAGTGACTATTAATAAAATCCTGATAATTAGGAGTATTCGACTTTTACCCTTTTTCTGATGAGAGGCATTGCCAATGAAATAAAAAATGATTGGGATTAAAATAGTCAATAATCCCCATAGCAATACGGGGTTATAAAATGTCATAGACCAAGGCCGCTGAGTATGACCATAATCAGGCCCGCAGCAACTGGAACTCGGATATTATCATCAATCTCAATTGGTAAGAGCTCAACCAGCATGGCTGTTACTGCACCCCCAACTGATACGCCCCAGGATACATCCTTGAAAAACCATCCGACTAACAAACATACAGCAAGACCGGCAAGTGTACCTTCCAGGGTTTTTTCCCAAATCCTTATGCGACCAATTTGCATTCCAACTAACGCTGCTGCGGTATCTCCAAGTGTCATATAGAATAGCGCAAGGATTGCAATTTCCCGAGGAAAAATTGTAATGGTGATAAATGCTCCAATAACCACCCAACTTGCACCAGTAAGTTTTCCATCCAATTCATGTCTTCGCAACATACCGTTTAGGATCTTCTTAAATATCATTTCGATCCATGTAATTCGATTTCGCACAAGATCAATTAATACAACAAATATTGAAGTAATTGCGAGCACTAAAATCATGTGGTGTTTTGGTACATTAAAAAAATAGTAAACTATCGGAATTATTGTAGATCCGAGGTGCGTTACTTTTCTTGCAATTTCATTCAAATTTATCATTCAGTGTTCATCATTTGATTAAAAATATCCTGCATATCCAATACACTTACCGTAACATCCACTTTTAATGCCTGTTCAAGAATTGTACCTTCAGAAATTGACTGCTCCAGTACGGTATAGGGAACTAAATCTTCATTCTGTTGAAAGTATATATTTCCAAGCTTAAGTCCTGCTTTTTCAAGTTCAGATTGTGCTCTATCCTTGCTCAGACCAAACAGATTTGGCACCTGAAAGAAATTTGGTGACATTCCACGACTTACGGTAATGTGTAATCCCAATCCTGACATCAAGAATTCTCCACCTCGCGGAGATTGCCAGGCAACGGTTCCGTTAGGAAAATCAGGATTGTATTCAGTATATACTGTATCAATCATCAATCCGATCTTACTTAATAATATATCTGCGCTCCTTTGGGATTGGCCAATTAAATTTGGAACTTCAACTAATTTATTCAGTTTTGATATTTTCAAGTGAATAGTACGACCGGGTTTAACACGAGTACTTGGCTGAGGAAATTGGTCTACAACAGTATTAGGTTCAAAATCGCTAGAATAGAGAGTGTCATTTACAACTACTTTAAATCCTTCAGTTTTTAATATCTGTTGAGCCTTTATTAGGCTTTTATAAGTGACATCAATCAAATACTGAGATTTGTTATGACGCACGTAAAGCGGCATCAGGAAGATCTCTAGAACCAATACTATGATGACTGCTATTCCTCCGATGACTAATATATATCTAATTAAGGATTTCATCCGTTCTTCACCATTTTAACAGCGAATATACCACTTACATTATCCTTCGGCGGATATGTTGCTAAGGCACCTCTCGTATCTACCCAATGCATAATATTTGAATTGTGTGAAGTTATTATATTGAATTGTGGATTTAAATTAAGGAATGCATCAATAACTTCCCAATTTTCCTCGGATTCAATTGAACAGGTCGCGTAGACTAATACTCCTCCCTTCACCAAATAATTACTCATATTATTCATAATTTTCAATTGAAGCCTGGCAAATTCGAGAATATTATTGAAAGATCTTCTCCATTTGATATCTGGTTTATTATTAATCACGCCAGTGCCACTGCAAGGAACATCAATTAGTATTCGGTCAGCAATTGGAAAATTATCATTACTGGCATCGCTGATTTTCCAGGTAATATTGCTTCTTTGGTGTCTAACAGAATCGTTTTTTGCTTGTTCCAATCTTTTTACATCAATATCGTTTGCAATGATTTTCCCGCTACCTCTCATTCGTTCAGAAATGTATACAGTTTTCGTTCCTGGCGCAGCACAAACATCAAGAATTGTTTCACCAGGCTGAGGATCAAGCATTTCAACCACGGCACCAGCAGCTCGATCCTGAATGGAGATGCTGCCATTTTTAAATAACGAATGCATTAAAACTGCCCGTCCATTTGATAGTACACCATAAAATATATCACTATTACTGCTCTGGATAATTGGAACATCAGAGTCATTTAATTCCTCTATTATTTGTGCGTGTGAGCATGTGTCAATATTGCGACGAATCGTCAATTTCTTCGGCTTGTTATTATAATTACATAATTCCATTGCAGAATGATCCCCGTACTGAGAATTCCATTTGTCAAAAAGCCACTTTGGGTACGACAACCAATCATGAATATCTATGTTTGATGGTTTATTGTTAATATCAACGTTCTGCAGTTTTCTTAGAACCGCATTCACTAATCCAGTACTGTTTTTACTGATCAACTTTCGTGCTAAATCCACGGTATTGTGTATAGCTGCGTAGTCAGGAACTTTATCATCCATTAACAATTCGTACACACCGATCTTAAGTAATTCAATAATCTCAGGTTGAATATCAATTAACTTTTTCTTGAGTCCAATTGATATAAGAGCTTTTAACCGGCCATCCCATCTTACTACTTCTTTAGACAATATTTGTGCACGAAGCTGGTCAGCGACCGGAACATCTATTGTGCTAAAATGTGTTCTTTGAACTAGATCAAGTCGGTGTATTTTTTTTTGAAATTCACAATTAATATGGAACGCATGTTCCCTGGCATTGCTCATATTTGCTCAAATTGATCGCCAACACTGATCTTCGATCCCCTTAAGAAATTTTCTGTATTTAACTTATTTTTCCCTTCAGCCTGTATTTCATCTATTGCTAATAGTCCAGAGCTAGTTTGAATCCACAAACGTGAATTTGTTCTATTGACTACAGTTCCGGGTAATAATTTTGACTCGGGGCGTTCCAGGATTTTTGTCTTAAAAAATTTATAGCGCCTACTTTTCATGTATGAATATGCTCCTGGGTGGGGGCTTAAAGCCCTGACCAAATTGTGTATTTTATTGGCAGCATTGTCCCAGATAATTTGACAGTCAGACTTTAGAATTTTTGGCGCATATGTCACATCTGATACATCTTGAGGAATTCCCCTAATTGATCGATCTTGAATTCCATTAATCGTTTTAAGGAGTAATTTGGCACCATCGTTACTCATCCTTTTAGAAAGTGATCCATAGTCATCGTCTGGATCAATCGTCATATTTTCTTGCATTAATATATTCCCAGAATCAACATTTTTTTCTATCAAGAAGGTAGTGATCCCAGTCGTGGTTTCACCATTAATGAGTGCCCACTGCATTGGGGCAGCACCGCGATAAGCAGGTAGTAATGAAGGGTGTAAATTTATTGCACCTAACTTGGGTATTTCAATCAGCGATGCAGGAAGTATTTTATAGGCGACTACTATTAAAAAATCAGGATTTATATAACTCAATTCTTCTAGAAAATTAGGTTCTCGCATATTGAGCGGTTGCAACAATTTTAAATTGAGTGCAATCGCTTCCTCACCTACTGCTGTTACTTCCGAATTATCACCACGACCGATACGTTTCGGAGGATTTGTGACTACCGCTTCAATTGAATATCCATTCTGGTATATCAATCTCAAACTTGGAACGGCAAAAGCAGGATTGCCCATAAAAATAATCTTTAGATCTTTCATTTCAATTAATGATCATATTTAAATCAATAGATTATACATACATAGGTGAATACTTGTAGCGTTTTGTTATTTTAACAAAAAGTGGCAGAAGTAAAATTTAGAGTATTACATTCTGTTTTGAATTATAACCTTGGTGCTTAAATATTGACTGGTTCTTAATTTCTTCCAGCTTTTTATTGAACTGCATTTTAGCCACAGAACTAACTCGATCCGTAATTAAAAATCCATTTAGATGGTCAATCTCATGCTGGATTGCACGTCCCATCAATCCTTCAAATTTATCTTCCTTCTTTGTTCCGTCGATCGTCTGGTATTTAACTTGTATTTCCTCAGGACGCTTAACTTCAAAACTAATGTCTGGAATTGAGAGGCATCCTTCACCGTACAAAGATTCACCCCAGCTATTGATAATTTTTGCATTTACAAATTCAAATGTTTCATCGGTTTCATCAGTATGTGTGATATCAATAATGAATAAATTCATATCCAATCTGATCTGATTGGCAGCTAACCCGATTCCTTCTGCTTCGTACATCGTATCATACATATTCTTAATTATATCCCTTTTAACCGGGAAATCAACAACGTCTCTGCAAACCTTTGAAAGGATCGGGTTGCCATATTTTACTATTTCAAGAACTGCCATTAAGCCTGTGCATCTATCCGAGCTGTTTCATCATCAGAGACATTACCAGCCATACCTGCAACTGCTGATTTTGCAACTGTTAAACTAGTATTTTTATCAACTTTTACAAGTAACACTTTTCCCTCATTTTTCAGACCTGTTACCGTACCATGAATACCGCCAATAGTTACAATTCTGTCACCTTTTTTTATTGCTCCTAACATTTTAGTTTTTTCTTTTTGACGTTTTGCTTGTGGGCGTATCATCAGGAAATAAATAATAACCATAATCAAAATGAATGGTAAAAATGCCATTATTCCGCCACCGCCTTCACCACCCGATCCAGCCATTGCATAAATTATATCCACTAAATTTCTCCTATTTTTCTGGAAAATAAATTACCTAGTATCGCTTTTAATCACAAGCGCTAGCCCCAATATAAATGCAGTAGAATATACTATTGACTTGCATTTTTATTAGGAAATTGAACTAGCTTCAAGCAACTAATTTTTAATGATCCATTTAATAGTAGGATAATAATTGCTGAATCCTAACTTTTTTAAGAGAGATACGCAAATCGTTGCTATTGATTTGCTTGGTAAGGTTATCCGCTCTAATGTGGAAAATTTATGGCTGTCAGCACAAATAATTGAGACTGAAGCCTATTATATGAATGAAAAAGGTAGCCATGCATCATTGGGAATTACCGATAAACGAAAAGCGTTATTCATGACACCGGGAACAATTTATATGTATTATGCACACGGTGGTGACTCATTAAACATTAGTTGTGCAGGATTGGGTAATGCAGTATTAATTAAGTCAGGAATCCCCTTTCCTATGGTAAACTGTGACTCAAAAACAATTCGCTTGATGCAAATGCTTAATCCCTCAAAATCAAAGCTTGAACCAAGACCGATTGATAAGCTCTGCAACGGCCAGACGTTACTGTGTAAATCATTGGGTATAAAAGTAGTAGACTGGGACCAGAAAAATTTTAACAAGAATAAGTTGTTTATCGAAGATAAAGGATATATTCCAGAGAAAATTATCCAAACAAAAAGATTAGGAATTCCTATAGGCAGGGATAATGATCGATTATATCGATTCTTAGATTTTAATTATGCCCAATTTGCTACATCCAATCCTTTACGGAAAAGATCCTGGGCAAATAGATCGGATTATATAATCAGAGCTCTATAGTAATTTTTATAAATCTAGTTTAGAGATATCCCAATTGTTCAATCTTCAACAGAATTTCTTGTACTAATATTTCAGGATTCACCACACTGGAATCAATAATGATTTCTGGGTTTTCCGGTTCTTCGTAGGGATCATTAACTCCTGTGAAATCCATAATTAAACCCTTTCGTGCTTTCGCATATAATCCTTTTACGTCACGATCCTCACATATTTGAATTGGCGTATTAACAAACACTTCAATAAAACCACCGTAATTAGATATAAGCTCCTTTACTACCCGTCGATCTTTTTTATAAGGAGCAATCGGGGCACAGATTGCTATGCCAAAATTCTTGGTTATCTCACTAGCCACATATCCGATTCTCTGAATGTTAATCGAGCGATCTTTTTTAGAAAAGCCAAGCTCACTGGATAGATTAGTTCGAACAATATCGCCATCCAATAATGTCACTGGTCGTCTTCCATCTTCGAGCAGCTTTATCATTAATCCATGCGCCAGAGTTGATTTACCTGAACCTGACAATCCAGTAAAGAACACACTAAATCCTCGTTTCTTTAATGGTGGACGAGTTATGCGTAATTCTGCAACCACATCTGGATATGAAAACCATTCCGGTATATCTAAACCTTTATCAAGGCGACGGCGGAGCTCAGAACCTGATATTGACAGTCCGTTTGATCCTTCCGGGATTTCATCGATTGGGCAATATTCTGCACGATCTTCCACATAAACCATATGCTTGAAAGGTACCATTTTTATTCCTAATTCGTCCTCATATTTTACTAAAAATTCCTGGGCATCATAGGGTCCATAAAATGGATTACCATTGCTGTCAATACCAGGGCCAGCGTGATCACGACCAACAATAAAGTATTTACATCCATAATTCTTTCTAATGATTGCATGCCAAAGAGCTTCCCTTGGTCCAGCCATTCGCATTGCAAGTGGGCATAGACTTAACATTGCCGTTCCATGGGGATAATTCTTCATCACTTTCTCATAACATCGGACCCTTGTGTAATGATCAACATCACCGGGTTTTGTCAATCCGACGACTGGATGAATCAGTACATTTGCGCCAATATCAGCAGCTGCTAGCATTGTCAACTCAACATGAGCACGATGCATAGGATTCCTAGTTTGAAACGCAACAACATCCTGCCAACCATGTTTTTCAAATTTCTTACGTAATTCCCCAGGAGTTAGTCTCATATCTTGATAATCATAATATTTGGGATGAGAAAGTCCTTCTAATTTTCCACTGACATAAACCGGATTTGAAAAGTTAAGCAAATAATTGACGCCTGGATGAACAATGTCGGTTGTTCCATAGACAGCTTGGGCTTCGCCCCTAAAATCAGGTTTCCAGATATCGGTAACAGTTAATAGGGCTAGCGCAAATCCTTCCTTATCTCTCAGGACCATTTTTTCTCCGGACGATAATTTCTCAGCTATTTCTTTGGTTACATCAAGGTTCACAGGAATGGGCCATAATGTACCATCTGCCAACCTATTTGAATTTAAAACTGATTCATAATCCTGTTTATTTAAGAAACTCTTTAATGGAGAGAAACCTCCGTTAAGTAATAATTCTAAATCACAGATTTGTCTATCTGTTAAAGTCCATGATAAATAATTAATTAATTCCTTTTTGATTGAATTGATCAAATCTTCTGGTAAAATCAAATTTTGAAGTTCACCACCATATGGTTCAATGATTGAATCGGTCACAAATTTCTCCTATTACGTTTCTTTTGTTAATGAAGCCCTATATTGTAAAGTTTAAGTTTATGAATAATAATTGAATGGCAGATTAATAATATTTTAAGGTTTACTATGATAGAAAAATTTAAATTCGAAAAATCTTATTATGACTTCCTAATATTATCTATCGAAATACCGATAGTAGTTCCAGTTCTGGCTGAAGATGATTTAACAAATACATCGGCCTTGTTCAAATCCTTGATAATGCGCTTGGTCAATGAAAGTCCCAGACCCCATCCATAAACTTTCGTACTATAACCAGGCCGAAATATATTTTTCCAGTCATTTTTTATGATTCCCGGGCCACTATCTTTTATATACAATAAAATGGTACCTTGCTCCTCAACTGACCAAATATCAATATTTCCCTTGATGTTATCCATCGCATCAATAGCATTTCTAATGATATTTTCAACAGCCCAAGTAAACAATCCTGGATGTACATTTACCTTTATTTCAGGTTTAATTGTATTAGAGATTTTAATTTCTCCGGAGGAAGGTAACCGAACCTGTAAATAGTCTATTACTCCTTGAATTAAATCAAACAGCTCGGTTTCCTTCAATTTTGGAGAATTGCTCATATCTCCAAATCGTTCACTAATCTGCTGCAATCGGCTCAGATCTTTTTCCATTTCAATTGTTATTCCGACAACATCATCTGGATTGGATTTAATGCGTTCCACCCAACCCAATAGAGCTGACACGGGCGTTCCTAACTGATGGGCAGTTTCTTTTGCCATCCCGATCCAAATGTACCGTTTCTCACTATTTCGAATGATAGTAAAGGCGATAAATCCCAACAGGATAAATATTGAGATCACTATTGTTTCCTGGATTGGTAACCAGACCAGGCGATTGATCAATTTTGAATCACCATAATGAAGACTTCCAAAGACAATTGAATCATTTGTAGCTGGATTGAGAAAATATAATACTATTGGTTCATTTTGCTTATCCATCATCTCGATTGTACTAATAATTTTTGTGGTATCAGATTTGGCAAAGTCAATGTTTCTCCAGGATACCGGGTGATTGGATAAATCTGTCTGAACGATTGGAAATTGAATATTTTGAATAATATTTTTAAAAATAAAATTTAAATTTTCATCACCCTCTTGAGCAGCAGTTTCAGCAATCAATTCCGCATATAATTTGACGATTTCCTTGTTATCCTGCCTTAATTCTTTCACAATATTTTGTGTATAAAAAATGAAGATTACCACCAGTGCAATGCCGCTTAACAACAATGCTATTTTAATTTTTGATGTGTTTCTATACCAATTCATTTTTTTTCAGACGTTTTAAATTAGGGATAAGTACCATGCCAAATGCAATGAGAAAGGCACAGATAGAAATAACTTTTGATGTAACAAAAATTGATTTATCATAACAAAATTCAATTTCATGTTCACCAGCGGGAATAACAATACCGCGAATAACACCATTTGTCTTATAAATTTCCGTTACTTGATCATCGATATAAACCTTCCACCTGACCGGATAATGGATTTCACTAAGAACTAAAAAACCAGACCCGCTATTTTTAGTTGAAAATGATATCTTGTGAGGTGTTATTTGAATTTCAGATATTTCTCCTAAAGCATAGTCAATTTGATCGATCGATTGATCTATAAACGCTACCTCCAACGGATTAAAATCTTGTGAAGTAATTGATTGCCACACCTCCTCAATTGTTTCCAGTATTTCCACATGATTTACGAACCATGCTCTTGGCAACGCCTTATCTAATTCATATATAAATGTTTCTCTAAAACCAGTTTGAGTTCTAAGATCGCCTTGGAACACCAGCCTAAAACTGCTGTGATTAATTGGTTGATGGCTAAGTAAATACTTAATATTCATCATCCTCATTAGAGCTTCTGTGCCAATATTACCGGTTGCAACTAAAAAACTATTATAGATATCCAGTTTCACAGGATGGTAGCCACCTACTGATTCAATTCCAAAAGCCTGTAATCTTGGATCATTAAAATTATGCAATGGATAAATACGGAATTGGCCATCCTGTTCCTGTAAGAATTGTGTGACTTCATCCCTGCGAAAATAAGAATCTACATTGTTCTTGCTTAATAATTGTGGATTGCGACCTGAATTAGGATCGGGATTAATAATTTTGTCATCCACTCTTGATATATCAATTACGGACAATACTACGATTGCACCAACTAGAATGGACTTATCTAATTTATTTTTAAATAGTATCCATATCGCTATGATTAATAGAGCGGCAAAGAGAAACATAAACCAGGCATCATTATACCAGCTTTCCCAGCGTAAATTATTTATTGCTTGTACCAAATTGGGGTCTTGAACCGGAGGAGCGGTAAACCTTGCTCTCACAACTGCTTCAATCCAATTACGACCAATCAATAATATTAGAAATACTAATGATGCAAATCCAGAAACAAACACAAGCCAGCGTGGTGTTTTAGAATCTTTTAATGCAATAATGTTATCCAGGCCAATTGCAGCCAGGATCGCTACATTAAATTGCACTAGGATCAAAATCATGCTGGGTACACGAAATTTATCAAAGTAAGGAGCGAAATTGTAAAAAAGGTTATATACCGGCCTAAAATGTTGACCAAATGCTATGAGTAGTGCAACAATAGTCGATACTGTCAGAAAGACAGTGAGCTTATCACGTCGTAATAAAATTCCTACTAGTGCTAACAGTAAAACAAAAATGCCCATATAATTTGGATAATCGGTGAACGGCATTTTCCCCCAGTATGTAATTCCACCGAAACCAAACGCAGACGGGATTAAAAAGGTCAATAGCTCTTTTGGATGAAATGACCATGCAGTAGCGTATCCGTACTCGGCACCCCCGCTGATCCCGCTGCCCCGAACAGAAAATGGTGAATATTCCATGGCAGGCAAATAGATTAGTAAAGATATACCAATACCAATGATACAGGCTAAAGCAAATAATGTAAAACTCCGACCTATTTTTTCCCGGGAATCAGCATTGAATAATCCAACTATTACCTGCGACAATACATAAGCACCGATGAGCAGCCAGGTATAATATGCAATTTGAACATGCGCTCGCTGCAGCTGAAATCCCAGTAACATCGCCAACCAACCGGCATTCTGTAAACTTGGTTTGTCCCACAGCTTTAATGTTAACCAGAAAACCCACGGGATATAACTGGCTGTCATCATTTGACTGCCATGACCAAAAACCACCATAGTTATCATATATGGCGTGAACATAAATGCAGTTGAACCAAGGGCTGATGCCCAACGGGAGCACTTAAGATATTTCAATAATAAAATACCACCGATCCCGGCAAAAAGTAAGTGAAAAAGTTGTATAATCATGCCTGAGAATCCTGCGATTCGGAATAGGTGTTCAGGAAAATATAGATGAGAAACATTTGAAAAAGCCTCATTTGTTGGCATTCCGCTAAAAATCCAAGGTTGCCAAAGCGGATATTCACCATTTTTTTCAGCTAGATCATTAATTGCTATTCCAGCCGCTTTCGGATTCATGCTGTCAGGAGAGCCAAATGTCTTCCCCCCAAATATAACGGATTGGAATAACAATCCGATTACTAGCAGCATTAAACCAATGGTGATAACTATAGGATTTTTCCAGCTCAGTTTCATTTCTTATTAAATATTCCTTTTAGTGATTTTAATCCTTGAAGAAATTCTCTATCTTCGTATTCAAGCTTCAATATCCACATCACAATACCAAAAATAATAACGGAAAATGTGCTGGCGTATAATAACGTAATTAAAGTGTGATATGGCATGATAAAATCTTTCAAATAAACTAAACCTGCAGCAACAATAGAACCAGCCACTATAGGTTTAATCATTCTATAATCTATAAAATGAAATTTAAATATAAGTCTTACCTGGATCACTCTTAACAAACTAATCAGTGTTAGAGATATGAGGGTTGCCCATGCTGCCCCATATATTCCGTAACGAGGTATTAAGATAATATTCAAAATTATATTTAATACAAAGGCAACTAATGAATTCCACAACGCAAGTCGTGTATATCCTGACATAGTTAAGACTGTACCAGACGCACTTAATAAGGCTTGAATGAATGTTGCAATTGCAAGTAAAACCAGCACAGGGGCACTCACAATAAAATCTGCACCAAAAAGAAGCATTACCTTGGCAGGGAAAATAATAAATACAAGGAAAATAGGAATAGCCAGCATCATTATCCAACGGCTCACAAGCTTGCATATCCTGGCAATCTCTGATACTTTACCATCATTGTGTAACTGAGAAATTATTGGAGCATAAATACTGATAAATGAAAATAAAAGTGCCTGTAAAAGTCCGGCAGTACGGGCAGCTGGGTGATATAACCCAACCGTGGCCGCATCAGTAAAATATCCCAGCAGGAGAATATCCATCCAATGCATGAAAGTCTGCAAAATTGTTACAAACATCAAGGGATAAGAAAATTTTAACAGATCAGAATTAAAACTCGAATTAATAATTTGATTATTTTTAATCCCTGTTACACGTTTAAGGATAAATGCCATCGCTAAAAATCCGACTACGCCAGTAACAAGGACGGGTGCCATTAAGGCTGATTTATCTGACACAAACCAAAAACTTATTATTAAAACTAATAGCATAGTCGTCGGATTGAGATATTGTGTAACAAAAGTTTTATACTTTAATCGTTTTAATCCTTGTGTGGCAAATCCGGATACTTGTGTAAAAGTATTAAATGGGATAGCGATCGCGAATACAATTAGAACTGTAGTAAGGAGAGAAGATCCACTAATTGTAGTATTTACGATGAAACCAACTGAAAGCAAGAGTACTGACATAATCATAATAGAAAAAACAGCAGTCATTTTTACTGCCGAGCCAATTAATCTCTGGATTTTTTCTTTTTCAACTGCAGGATTCAAACGGGAAACAAATCGCATGATACCTGTTTCTATTCCCATTTTTGCTAACACTTCAGAAATCATCATGATTGCATTTGCAATTGAGTAAATTCCTAAAAACTCAATACCAACCCAGCGTGCTAAAAGAACTGTAAATAGATAACGATTAGCGTTCCCGTACACTAATCCGGAGAGAACAATTGCAGATTCTTTTGCTATTTTACGGACGATATTCATACAGGTAATTTTATTATGAGTCCTTTGAAATAGCCCATCCAATTCCAAAATATTGCTGATATTCCATGCCGTCTTAAAAATAAATCCTTAATCGCTACAGCATTGAGATACAAAAATGCCGTAATTAATCTCAATTTCAATCCATGTTTTCTTAAAAAATATATAGTGTTGTGAGCTCTATAAAACATTCCTTTTGATCTATTTATTTGCCTTGTACCACCAGTTTTAACTCTTAGATGTTCAATAAAAGGTCTTGGTGAATAATAAACCTGACCTCCCTTTTCTTTAACTGTAAAACAGAAATCACAATCTTCTAGCATTGCATTTCCGATAAAGTTTTTATCAAATCCCTTTATCTTAAGAAAAAATTTCTTTCTTACAGCAAAATTACCGCCAGCTACCCACTCACAATTACCAGATTTCTCAGAATTAAAATTCCTGATCGGTTTACCATAGCATGTGATTTTACCGCCTACTATTTCTGGATTTGTATTCATTATGCCTGAATTATTTTCTTGAATCCTGCCACCAATTACACTGTCTTCTCTACTGTTTTGATCTAATTCTTTAATAAAATCAACAATTAAATTTTTGTCTGGCAAGATATCGTCATCCACAAAAATTAGAATCTCCCCTTTTGCAAGACTAGCGGCGGTATTTCTTGCATTAGGTAATCCTTTTTCTTTTATTCTCTTATAAACAAATTGAAAATTACTCGATATGTATTCGTTCAATCTGACGCTAACTGAATCTGATTGATCTATTACGATTAATTCGAATTGTTTAGCCGTTTGAAACTCGAATTGTTTTACTGTATCGAAAACAATTTCTTGACGATCCAATGATGGAATAATTAAACTGGCTATGACGTTTTGCATAAACTAATTAATCCTCTTTGCTATATCCATCCAAATAGTCAGAATATTCTCTTTTAAAAAACAGCAGGATTAAACTAATAATTACCAGAAAGAAAATTGCGGGAAAAAATATTTTATAATTTGAGGTCAAGAATTGGCGATACCAAACTATATCCATGATAAGTAGAAAATTATTTAATATAGCAAGAATACTCACCAATATTGCTCCAGATATCGAAATGAATCCAAAAAATATGATATGAGATTCAAAATTTACTGAACTTGACCAAAGTCGTTGCCGCCATGGTTTTAATTCATTGTTAAAATAGCAATAAATGAATTCGGTAAAATTAAGATTCTTTTCTAGAACTATAATCGATCGTTGTTTAAAATAGAAAAATCCGATTATTGCTATGATAATTAAACAAACTAATTGTACACTTATAAGTCCAATCCATGATGCACCAAAAAGTGACACAATCGGATTGTACTCATTACTTAAATCGGGAATATATATGTAGGTTAAAAATAAATCTAATGCTCTTAACAAAAATAATAACAGGATTGTGATAAAATATCGCCTTTTCAAGTTATTATTTTTTTTCACTAGCACTTAATTACTCCATTTTCATCGAATCGTAATTAAGTCCTACTAATTGCATCCTTCCTTGTGCGTTGCACATCAAAGTCATCGGGTGGAATTGAAATTTAAAATGAGGATGCAAATGATTTAAGGTTCGCTTATCCAAAATAAAGCAACGCGTTTAATAAATAATGTTATTTCAGCAATTGCAAACGTAATTAATAACAAATCAATTCTATTTAATAGTATAAATACAAAATAAAATAGATATACATTGTTCAATAGTAGAGCAATATGCCCAACAAAATTTTCTTTTTTATCAGGATTTTTTGGTTTTCGCGAATTTGATTTTGTGATCATTGTTCGCAGAGTATGTTCCGTTTGTGTTATGCCATGTATTACAATAGCTAATAAACCTAAAATCCAGCCATTTGCGTTTTGCTCTGAAAAATGATATGCTAATGTTCCTAAAATTAGAAATCTTAGCACATGGTCCGAGATTGAATCCAAATAAAAACCTCTATTAGAAGGTGATTTGGGATGATAAAAGCCCATTTTTTTATATCGTGCCATCATACCATCCATGAGATCAAAAATCAGCCCTAATTGGAGTAAGACAACTATTGCTATGGTGTTTGCTTCAAAATTTGATACAATTAGATAAACAGCACTTAATTCTGATATAATAGCAAGTAACGTAATTTGGTTTGGTGTGATTGAGGTATAACTCAATATTGCGCACAAATATGATGCAATTGGATAATGTACCCAGTTGGTGATAACATCAAATGATTTACGATATTTACTAATTTCTGAATAGCGTTTCATTTTTTCCCAAGTATTATCATATGTTTAATATTAACAAGAATATCATTTTTCTCAGTTTCAAATTTGGCAAGTTCCTTATATCGATTTGATGTTTTGTGGTGCTTCTCAATTATCTCAGCTTTTTTCGAATCATCATTACAGGTATTATTCAGCCAATTTAACACACTTTGCTTTTCAAGAATGAATTTCTTGTGTTTAACTATCTTAAAATCGTCAAATGTATCTAGAATTTCCGCTTGAGTTGGATAGTGAATATTTCTTCCTATCAGCCAATCATATTCTTCTGATATTGAATCATCGGGTGGAATTACCTGCGAAAATAAAAAATATCTATTTGGTTTTAAACAGCGAAATATCTCAGAGAACGCTAATGCAGGATCATCTAAATAGTGGATCACGTTACGCATGTAAATCAAATCAAATGAATTATCCATAAAAGGTAAAGCATGGGCATCTGCTAACCTCGCATCAATTCCAGGATGATCAATTTTTGAGATCATTTCAGCGCTGAAATCAATTCCAATTAGCGCGCCAATCCGTTCTGAGACAGCATTTGCAACAGCCCCAGTACCTATCCCAACTTCTAATATATTATCGAATTGTTTATGTGGTAATAATCCCAAGTAAGTATCCATATATTTTTGGTCGTTAACCCAATTGGTTTTATTGTATTTATTAGATCTTTCCGACCAATAATTTTTGGAATAACCTTTCATGAATTTCTTTTTCCTTTATGCAATATTATTGCTAAACACACTTCAATGATGCTAAGCAAGAACAGCGAAATTATCGCTGAAGGGAATTGATACCATCGTATATATTTTAAAATCAATTTTGTTTTACTAGCTGTTTTTGAGTTCCATTTTCTTAGGGAGAATGAACCGCCTAATGAAGCTGAAATTTTATGCCATACTTTAGATGATGGAACAAACATAACATCCTGCCTATTATTTCGAAATCTTAACGACAAATCGACATCTTCAGCATACATTGAATATGTTTCATTAAACATTCCAATTGATTCAAAATCTCCCGCCCTTACACAAAAACAGCAACCTGTAGCATAATCTGTCATATTAGCTAATGAATTAGCTGGTGAATCTGTTTTACGAATACCTAAATGCCTTATCATTCCGAACCAGAGATTAACTCGTCCTCCTGCATACCAAATTTTATCTGGATGGTCCATGTAGTATATTTTCGGAACAGTCTGAGCAACTTGCTCAGTTTGTATTAAGGGACTTATCAGCGTTTCAAGAAATTGCTTGTCAACAATCGTGTCATTGTTTAGAAAAATTACATAGTCGCATTTTCCATTAATTGATTTAAATCCAGCGTTACATCCTCTTGCGAAACCTAAATTTTCTTTGAGCTCAAGTAATTCGACATCCTGATAATTATGCTTAATAAAATCTACCGAGTTATCAGCAGATCCATTATCGACAACTAAAATCTTATAATTTTGGTAAGATATTTTCAGTAATGAATCTAGACAATCAATGGTCAATTGTCTTCCATTCCAGTTTAGAACTATAATATATACTAGTGGCTGCGTCATTTGGCTGTCATTGATTCAATTACATTTACAAATTCATCCCAATTAAATCTATTTTTGAATAATTTTACATTTTCTGAGAATAAAAGGTGCTGATCGTTTTTAAAAATTCTAATAATACCATCGGCAAAATCTGCTGGTTCAGGGTTGACGACATAACCGACTTCTCCATCCGAAACTACCTCTGGTAATCCGCCAACATTACTTGCTATAACAGGTTTATCATAATAATAAGCAATCTGAACTATTCCGCTTTGAGTGGCTGATCGGTATGGCAAGGCGACAACATCCGCAGCTGAAAAATAGCCAGCAATTTCATCATTCGAGAGGAATTGGAGTTTTAAATCCAAATACTTTTCAATTTCCAATTCATTGATCAGATTTTGGTATTTTTCAAAAGGTTCATATGATTCTCCGACGATTAACACCTTAAAATCAGACATGTTCTTAGCCAAGAATGGAATACTTTTCAATAATATATCGAGACCCTTATAGGCTCTAATGATACCAAAAAACAAAATAATGTTTTTAGATTTAATGCCATGTGTTTGTCGTGCCTTTGCTTTGCTGACTGGCGGACCAAAAATGTTATATATTGGGTGGGGCGTATAGCGATAATCAGGATTATCAATGAACTTCAGAAGATCCTTTTCAACCATTCTGGACATTACAATAAAGTGATCCATTTTATTTAAGAAATATTGTGTCAATTGATAATCAAATATATGTTTTTCATGAGGAACAATGTTATCGCAAATAGCTAACATTTTTGTGCCACATTTTGATCTAATATATTTCGCTACATTGGCTTGTGACAATGCAAAAAATGGCATCCAATATCTAAAAATAACCAAATCAGGATTCTTATCAACAATGTAATTAGCTGTTTTTTTCCATGTCAAAAAATTGATTGAACTCAGTAACCTTGTAGTATTGAATCCAATTTCATCATTATCAGGTTTATATTGTGTTTTCCCGGGGAATAACCAAGCAGGGTATTGAGTTGTAAAATTAACGTTTTCTACTTCGTGCTTGATTTTAAGATTTTGTGCTAAGGCAAGATTAAAGTCAGAAATGCCTCCTCTAAACGGAGGAAAAGGACCCAAAATTATTATCTTCATTAGCAAATAACAGTTAGTGTACTAGCTAATTATTTGTTTTATACGTTCTTCGTGCTTATGTTGCGATCTTGCTATTAATTCACCTATTAATCCCAATGAGAAAAATTGAAATCCAACGACAATAACAAATACACCTAATAATAGTAGAGCGAGATGTTTTTGGAATGGCTCACCAACAACATATTTAAGATATAGTACATACAGATCAATGCACAGTCCCAACAAAACCCCGATTAATCCAATTCCACCAAATAGGTGCAGTGGTTGCTGTGTGTATTTTCTTAAAAAAAGAATTGAGATCAAATCAAAAAAACCATGGAAATACCTAGATCCTCCGTATTTAGTTACGCCGAACATCCTTGGTCGATGATTGACTGGAATTTCTGTGATTTTAAAACGCTTTTGGCCAGCTAGAGCTGGTATGTATCTATGACGTCCACCATAAATATCTAGTGATTTTGCCACCACACTTTTATAAATCTTAATTCCGCAGTTGAAATCGTGAATTCGTACACCAGTTAGCAAACTAGTAACAAAATTGAATATTCGTGATGGAATTTTCTTGTTCAGCGGATCTTTTCGTTCTTTTTTCCAACCTGATACTAGATCAAATCCTTCTTCAAGTTTATTCACCAGATTAGGTATTTCAGCAGGATCATCCTGTAAATCAGCATCTAACGTAATAATGTAATCTCCACTTGCTAATTTAAATCCTTCAGACATAGCAGCTGATTTACCGAAATTTCTGTGAAATTGGATTAACTTAATTTTTTCGTCATTCTCTGCAAGCCTCACTAGCTCATTACTGCTACCATCAATCGAACCATCATCGATGAATACTACTTCCCAATTTAAAATATTTGATAATGCTGTTGTAATTTGACTAACTAATTCAGGAAGTGATTCTTTTTCGTTATAAATGGGTATGACTATGGATATTGACTTTTTCAACATTTTAATTCCATGGAATATTGGTTGGAATATTCCTCACTAATTTTTCATTAAAAAGTTTATACTCTCGTTTTGTTATAGTTATTACCACAGATGAATTCGAACCACCCAAATTTATTTGTGCGTCGTTGACAAGAGCTCCGTATGCTGTATTTATTGTTTGGAAACTAACCATCGTGGAATCATGATCAAACCTTGATCTTTGGTTCGTTTCTTGAATTTTTATTGTAGGGATTTTACCCCACAGTATTTGTGTTATATCCGATGGCTCCCAGAATTTTAGGACTGGCAGTCGCCCCTGAATTTCAGTTGGTTGAAAACGTCTGTTCTTCAACATATCCCAGATATTTATTTCATTAGAAAATAATTGAACGTATAGTGTTCTGCGTCCAAGAATATCTTTAAATTGCAAATAGCTGGTGTCATTTGAACAAGTAAATGAAAATCGCAATTTACCGTTCATATCGCCCTTTGATACTAAAACTCCGGAGCCCTGACAAGTTTTAAAATAATTTACAAACTCTGGATAGGGTAACTCCATTATAGTATCCTCATTAAATGAGGTTCGCGGTGAAAGGCTACATCCTGCAAGCAGAAAACAGATTATCAGTATATGTACTAGAAGATCCGTTCGAATTATGAAATTATTTCTTTTCCTCATTTCCAAGATTTGCTGCTTTATGATAATAATATTGCGCCTCATCTTTACGATCTAATTTTTTCAATATTTCCACTGCATGCTCCAATACTTCTGCATTCTTCCCATCTATCTCTAATGATTTTTTTATATATATAATAGCATCCTCATATTTCTGTAATTTATAAAGTATCCATCCATAAGTGTCAAGATAAGCAGGATTATTTGGTTCAATAATTAGTGATTTTTTTGATAATTCAGCAGCTTTTTCAAATTCAATATCGCGTTCAGCAAGGCCATATGCGAAATTATTTAGCGCCTGAGCATCCTTTTCATTATCAGTAATTAGTTTAGAATAAATATTATCAGCTTTTTCCCATTCCATTTCATTACTATATATTATTGCAAGGATATGTAATGCGCCCACTGATTCAGGGAAAATAGATAGAGCACGTTCAATATAAACTTTGGTGGAATCATCAATACCAAGCATGTTGTAACTCGTCCCGAGCAAATACTGAACAGTGTAATTGTTAATAAATTTATCAGTCACCGGTTTAAGTATACTCAAGGCCAATTTTGGTTCATTATTCGCTAACGCCGACAGCGCTTTGTTAACATATCCTCTTGAATCATCTGGATGTGCATTAATTAATAATTCAGAATATTCATTAGCTTTTTGAAAATTACCACTTTCCCGAAAGAGAGTCGCAAGCAAGTGCAAACTCATTAGATTTTCACTATCTTGTTCTAATACTTGGTGGAAGACTTTCTTAGCATCATCAATTTCGCCGGTTTCATATAGCAGAGTTGCTAATTGATTTAGATTTATTGGAGTATTTCCATCAATTTTTATGATATCATGCATGGCTGCTATTGCCGCCTCATAATCACCATTTCGAATGGAGGCGTCAATATATTTGCGTAGATAATGGGGATCAGATTCCTCCATATCTGCTAATTGTTTATAAAAATCCATTGCTTTTGAGTAGTTCTGAACCTGGGTGGCAATATCTGCAGCATATTCTAAAATATTATATGCCTGATTATTCAAATCATAGGCCCGTTGATAATAATCCAAAGCGTTATCGTATTGTTTTTGGATTTTTGCTAAATCTCCAAGAGCGTAATAATATTCAGTTTTTGCTTCGTATTGATCAATCAAAATAGAATATTGTTCTTCAGCTTGGCTATACATTTGTCGCAATGTTAATTGATTGGCTAACATTTCCCTCGCATCAACATCATCTGGATTAATTTCCAACGCTTTTGATATATATGACAAAGCACGGTTTGGTTTTTCAAGATACCAATAACATTCAGAAAGGGCTATGTAAATTGTACTTACATTGGGATCAATAAGTAATGCTTCCTGTAATTCAACAATTGCCATCGCGTAATTGCCTTGATTCATATGCAATTGAGCGTCCATGAAATGCCGCAATGATCTCGGATCGGCTGGCATGACAGCTTCATGTTTTAATTCAGTATCGTTCTTGCTGATTTCGGGTGTCGGTGAAATTTGAGGATTTTGGGTACATGCTGAAAAAAATAATTGCAACCAAAATGCAAGATAAATGATTAATCTAATTAGTTTCATCAATATTAACTTTCTTTTTTAAAGAATACCTACCACCTTAGTGATAGTTCCATAATCTTTGAATGGATGTCTGGCAACTAATTATCTTCAATATATATTTTTACCATGTTGCCACCTGCTCGCTTTGCAGAATACATAGCTTTATCGGCTTTTTCCAAAATGGATTTAACTTTTTCTGAATCACTAGGGAATTCAGCAATTCCAGCACTAATGGAAATTTTCACCTTTTGACCATCCTTAAAAATCGGATAGTTTGCAATATTATCAACTATTCTCTGAGTAATTATTTGCGATTTATCCTTATCAGTGTCAACAAGTATAATAATAAATTCCTCCCCGCCATAGCGTCCAACAACATCAATATTTCTAACGCTATTTTTAAAAATGCTTGATATATCTTTCAGAACCATGTTTCCAAACTCATGTCCAAAATTATCATTAACCTGTTTGAACGCATCAATATCTATTACTACTAATACTAGTTTTTGATTAAATCTGGTTGCACGGCTAATTTCCTCTTCACACCGCTTCATAAACGCTCGATAATTAAGTAATCCCGTTAAATCATCGTGGATTGCATTAATTTTGATTGTCTCAAAATCAAAATGCCATTTTAACATTATTCCAAGAATATCTGCAATTTTATTCATTACCCACAAGTCTGAAGGTGAGAACTGTTGGTCGACAGCTCTTTCAATTCCAATTGCACCTTTATATTTTTCACTGATTGTTATCGGAATCATTAACATTGATTTAACTTTCTCATCATTAGGATCATTTTCCTTGCAGCGCATCAAGTTGGGATAATCATCATGCCAGTTTCTAGTATTCACTATTTCATCAGATTTATATGGAAGACCATAAACAGATGAATCAGTCAAAAATTGAATTTGATTATTTTCCACCTCAAATCTGCCATCCTGCCACTCAAGAACAGCATGTTTTTTCAAAACTTGCCCAACAGAAATAGTAAATAGATCATACTTGATAAATTCTGAAAAAACATTGGTAACAGCTTTATATATTGAACTTTTATCGGAAGTAATATCGAGTAAATTAAATAATTGGTTGATCTTACGATTGAAATATATGTTTCGCTGGAGGTATTCCAAACGGTCAATAATATTTATACCATAGGAAATAAATTTTCCAAGATGAGAAATCAGCTGAATATCTTTTTCATTAATTTTACTGAAATGATCAATACTTACAATTAAATATCCCATAAGAGTGCCATTGAAATCGATACTAGCCCCAATCAGGCATTCACTACCGCGCCATTGTTTTTTACCAAAAAGTTCCGTCCAGGCCTCTGGATTGATATTTTGTTGGATTATTAATCCATCTGTTTTTTTACCAATGGTTTTTATAATGGCATTCTTTTTAGATAAAAATTCTACAGAATTATGCACAGTGGAATGCTGAATAGCAAAACCATCTTTCGTCGGATCCGACATATAAACAGAAACGATATATTCAGAGTTAATAGATAAAATTTGATTGAATATCTGATTCAGAAACGCTTTAAAGAATTTCTCTGGCTGATCTTTTAGGGGATCCTTTTTATGACCTATTTTCTTATAACTGACAGCTTTCTTGCTTTGATTAGAGCCAAAATGAACAATTAGGATATAAGAAAGCATCCCCCACATTATTCCAAATGTCATCAATCCCTTTATTAAAAAAATCCAGGATACTTCCGGTTTTGGGTAAAATAGTAGGGCAGTCACTATTAAAGTAAATAACGCACTAACAGACTTAGGATATTTTTTTAAATAGGTCACGATGTTGAAAATAATAACCCCTTTGTTAAAACTTACGTAATCAAAGGGGAATTAAAAAGATGGATTAGTGTCGTTACTGTGGATTTTTTACGAATTGAATTTTATCTTCCAGTTGAAGTGATTTATTTGAATCATTATCATTAATAAAAGTTGAATCATCGCTAATCAATGTAAAGTTTGGATTAGCATTCATTCCTGAATCTATAACTGCGGTATTTAGTGAATTATTAGTTGGGATATCTGCAGATTGAAATGTTTCTGGAAAAGATGCTTTATCAGGAAGCAGATCAATTCCAACAAATACAATAGCAATCAATACAAGTGAGATCATTCCTGAAACAATCGGGGTAAATCCAAAATAGGTTGGTTTCTTCACACTCTGCGATGCAATTTTTACTTGCTCAGTAGTTATTCTTTCTTTTAGACGGTTTGTAAATCCAGCTGATGTTTTGACAACTGGTAATTTCTGCAATTGAGATTGTAACCTACGTAAAGAATCTATTAATCCCTTTGCTTCAATATTTTCAGCAATATAAGATTCAAATTCTTTTCTTTTTGCAACACTAAGAGTATTATCCAAATAATCGGATATATAATTTTCAAATTGATAGCGATTCATTTATAATAGTCACTCCTATTTAAATTCTTTTAACTGATCCTGCAATTGCAGCCTAGCTCGATTTATTCTTGATTTCACAGTTCCCAATGGAACGTCAACAATTTTACTGATCTCTTCATAAGAAAGTTCCTGAATATCTCTTAAAATTATTACGGTTCTAAAATGTTGAGGGAGAGATTGGATAGATCGTTGTATTTGCTGTTCTGTGTATTCTCCTTGCAATACATCATCTGTTTCAGGTTCAATAGCTGGTATTTCATAATCGCGATCATCGATTCCCATCTGACTGATTGAAGAAGTTTTTCTTCTTTTACGTTTCCGTAATTCAGTTTTAGATAGGTTCCCGGCAATTGTATAGATCCAGGTTGAAAATTTTGCTATCTCTTTATAAAAATGACGATGAGTATACACCTTAATAAGTGTATCCTGCACAATATCTTCAGCTTGTTCTGTTTCTCCTACAAAGCGAAAAACAAAGGTCATTAAACGATTTCGATAACGGTTCACCAACTCTATATATGCATTTTCATCGCCAGCCTGAAACCTGGCGATCAACTGTTCATCAGTATAACTGAAGTTATCCATCTTGATCTGTGATAACTCTAAAGAGGAGTTGGATAAGTTCTGTTTCATTTTTATATGAAGTTGATTTAATCCTTGTATCCAGCTTACCTAGAGTGGATAAGGATTTGATGATCTCTTCCTCGCTGTATTTTTTAACAAAACTTGGCAACCTCCTCGTTATAGAACCTGGTAGTGGTATATAACCAGTCCTGCCTGCAAAAGTTCCAGAATTCAGCTTATTAAAGAGCATCTCCTGAAATAGACTTGTCATTGGATAGAGCAAGGATAACACTGAATCTCCTTGTCGAATTAATGTTATTCCTATTTTCAGAGCCTCATTTATATCCCGATTACCCATAGCTAATAAAAATTCCCAGCGCTGACGCTCCTTTTTCCAACCTGAAAATTGTGTAATAATTTCGTCGGTTAATTTTTCTCCGTCAGCAAGAATTAACTTCATTTTTTGCACTTCATTGACTAAGTGCTGTAATGAATCCCCGGCGATATCAATGATTGAATCAATAGCTCGTGGCGTACTTTCAACTCCATACTCCTTTAAAAAATAATTTGTCCACTTGCGCAATTCGCTGGTATAAGGAGTTCGAACTAAAGTTTGCTCTATTCGTTTAGTCAATTGCTTAACTATTGCAATACTTTCTCGATATTCTTCAAGCATTATTACAAGGCAATTTGTTTCGACAGGATTACTGCAATATTCCAAGAATTCATTTCTATAATTTAAACGAATACGTTGTGGATCTCTTAAAATGAATAGCCTTTTCGAATTAAACAGGTCCGTTGCGTTTATTCGCTCAAGAATTTCATTACCACCCATTTCATCAGGTAGTAAATACGTCTTATCAAAAGGTGAGTCGCCAAAAAAGATAGATTCAATTTTTTGTACTACAAATTGTTGAAGAAAATGGTCTTCACCCTGTAGCAAATAAACTGGCCGGATATTTCCGGAATCAATTTGTTTTAATGTTTCTTGTATTGATTGGCTCATTGGTTTTATCAGGTTTCAATAAACTCAATATGATAACCGCGATAAATGCTACAACAAAGCTTACTAATCTTTCAGTAACAAGTAATTGCAAGACATTAATATTAGCCCAAATAATTGTAATAAATGCACCACATAACATGCCGGTTATTACACCGATACGTGATGTTTTTTTCCACCAGAGTGTGAGTATCAAAGCCGGACCAAATGATGATCCCAGTCCACTCCAGGCATAACTGACTACTCCAAAGATGGTCTTACCTGTTAATTCTGATATAATTGCAATTGTGAAAGCAAATATTCCTAATATAACAGTAATGATTCGACTAAAGCGAACCATTGATTTTTGTGATTTATTTTTTTTGAATATGTGTTGGTAAAAATCAACAGTAATTGCAGAGGTCGATACTAAAAGTTGAGAATCTGCGGTAGACATCATTGCAGCCACTGCACCAGATATTACAATACCAGCAACCCAGGCTGGTAATAATTGTGTTGCAAGATAGGGCATGGCTTGCTCCACATCCGGAAAAAAATCAGCTCCGTATAACGCCAGTGCTACCAATCCGATCATAAAAGCTCCTGAAATTCCCGGTATCGCCCATGCGCTAGCTATTAACCTGGATTTTTTAATGTCTGTTGAGGATCGTATTGACATATAACGGATTACCAAATGCGGTTGTCCAAAGTATCCTAAGCCCCAACTTAATCCTCCTATCACAACTGAGGCTGCCGCCCATCCTGTTTTTCCCATTGTGAGTGAAGCTCGATTGCCGCCTGCTGCAATTACACTATCGCTTAAGGAGATTCCCAATTCATGCAATTCAAAAAATCCAACAATGGGTAGAATTACAAGGGTCCCAATCATAATTATTCCTTGGAAAAGATCAGTCCAGGCAACAGCAAAAAATCCGCCCATAAGAGTGTATAACACTATGATAATTGCTCCGATACAAATTCCGGTGATCTCATTTAGACCAAAAATGGTATTCAAAATTTTACCAGATGCATGGAATTGCGCAGAAACATAGAATGCAAAAAAGAACGTAATAATAAAAGCGGCAAATAATCTTATGATGTTTGAATTATCATTATATCTACGGTGTAGATATTGGGGAATGGTTAATGCGTTATATTTTTCTGTCTCAGTTCTTAACCGATTTGCAATTATAAACCAGGCCAAAATGATACCGCATATGATTCCAATCGCTGCCCATACTTCGCCTAATCCTACCGCAATGGCGGCACCCGGTAGAGCAACCAATAGCCATGCTGATTCACCGGACGCCCTTTCAGAAAAAGCCACAACCCACGGACCAAGTTTTCTTCCAGCTAATAAAAAATCTTCCTGTGTTTTATTAAACCGATAAGTAAAAACTCCTACTGATAGTAAAACCACCAAATAAATGATGAAAACAATTCCTGTGATGCTCATTTAATAAATCCTCAATACTAGCCCAATGAGCACACAATAAAAACCAAACCAGTATAATTTCCCGGACTTAATAAGTTGGATTAACCAATTTAATGTTAACCACCCAACCAGAAATGAACTAATAAATCCAGCAATCATTACAGATAAGCTTAATCTTGGATCTCCATTTTCCAACATATTCAATGCCGTTAATAAACCTGCTCCACCAATTGCTGGTAATGCCAGTAAAAATGAAAATCTAATTGCTGTTTGTGAAGACATTCCTGTTAGCAATCCAGTAGCGATTGTAAATCCAGATCGGGAGATTCCTGGAATAATTGCGACTGCCTGAGCGACTCCAATTAATATACCATTCCAGATAGAAAGTTTTTTATTACGGTCACGTGTCCAATTCGTGGCAAATAGAATTAATCCTGTTATAATTAGCGCATAAGCCACTAAATCAACTCGCTCAAAAATTACTCCTATTTGTTCACGAAGGAAAAAACCGATCAAAATAGATGGAATAGTTGCAACAACTATAATGTAAATGAAATGACGTGATTCTTTAACATTCAGAGTAAAAAGTAAATTTCGAATATCTGTTTTAAATACAATAATTACTGCTAAAAAAGTACCTAAGTGTACAATAACCTCGAATGCATTTCCAGGGACTTCGATTCCCAATAATGTTTGACCAATGACCAAGTGACCTGAACTGCTGATTGGTAGGAATTCGGTAATTCCTTGCAGGATTCCCAGTAATATTGCTTGGTAAATATTCATTTAGTAAAAAATTGGGTATCAAAAATTAATTCGACTTACCGATTATTGCTATCATTCTACCTGATTTTTTACCCTGTCTTCTATAAGAAAACATTTCATGGGAACAGCATGTACATTTTTTTGTGTCAAAAATATTCTCTGAATTAACTCCCCTAGAAATGAACTGCGATTCAAGAGTTTTATGTAAATCAACTGCAATATTACCATTTGAATTTTTGATTACAAATTTTTGCGGGAATTGTGTTGCTACATCCTGCCCTACCTCAAAACAACATTTACGAATTGATGGTCCCATTAATACAAATAATGAATTGGGGATTCCCCCTAGTTTTACTATCTGATCAATTCCAGAGTTGACTATACCTTTTGCAATACCACGCCATCCAGCATGAATCAAACCAATGATTCCGGTTTGTTTTTCTACCAAAAATATTGGTACACAATCAGCAACTTTAATCGAAAGGACAATTTGATCCTCATCAGATATCAGTCCGTCAACATTTTCATATAATCCAGGGTAGATACAATTCTCAACATTCTTTGAATGAACCTGTTCCGGATATGCTAGGTAATTATCATTCAATCCAAGTGACTCACATAATAACACTCTTGCGGTACTGGTTAAATTTGATAATTGGGGCAATGAAAATCCAGCTCGTACGTTTAAAGGAGAGAAATGTTCAGAATAATCAATCCAAAATTTTTCCACCACAATATTATTCTATCTTTGAAGATAGGATCGATCAATTATTAAGGAATCGTTTTTAAAAAAACCAAGATGTTCAAACTTCGAAGAATTGTACTGAGCGATTCTCAAAATATTATTACGACTTGATCCTTGACTTGAAAATGAGAAACTATTTGCTTGACCGTGAAAATCATCCTCTTCTTTTAGTGTCTTTGCAATTGACGCTCGGTTGTGTTTCTTTGAATCCAATACTTTTATTAGATAATGGATTAGATCTTCAGCCAATACGGAGATTAAATATTTTGTATAATCACTAGTATATATGATTTCTTCTTCATAATCAGTGAAAATGGGACTACCAACTAATACCATACCATCCAGATGAGGACCAATGTTTCGTTGATTGAGAACATTATAATCCTGCCAGTATTCATTGCCAATGATAGTAGTCTGTAAATTATAAGCAGGAAATTGTGCACCTATGTATGAAAAATCGTTAGATCCAATCGGCATATAAATACCATCAATTTCATCCAAAACCACCTTCAATGAATCAGATTTTGTCATGGGTTTTTCAGTATTTGTTTCAATTTCATAAAAATCTTCCTCGGATATAATAAATAAAGATTCAATTGAATCAATCTCCATGCCCAATAAATCATCATATGATATTTCCATTTCGCGCAAATCCCAGGCAACTTTCCGTAATGAATGAAATTGCTTTGAAAGATTTTCTGGCATTCCAGAATACCACTCTATAGCTACTGCTTGTTTTTCAAATGAGTCTAATTCTTTTAAAAAAGCGTCTACCATTGCAACTCCTGGTTCAGTCATCGGTGCCAGAACTGCAATACGATCAAAATTTAAATGCTCAGATACTATTCGCGCTGACATACGACCTCGATAATCCCAATCTGATTTTAATTGAAACAAATAATCGCTGATTTTTGATATATCATTTTGAGCGCTCATCGGTATTAAGTTTGATAAATTTGTCGATTTTAATGCACCAGCAGTAGCTAACACTCTTTCAGGATCTAAAGGTCCAATCACACCCAATATATTTGGATTCTTTTTTAGTTTTTCAGTGATCAATAAAGTTTGAACTGTTTCACTTCTATTATCATGAACAACTAGTGAAATATTTTTTGAATATTTCGGTAAATTATCCATCGCCTTTTTTATCCCGTCTATAAAGCTTTTCCCGACATCAGCATCTTCACCTGATAAAGGCACAATAACACCAAAGGATATTTTTCTAGATTTATCTGATTTAACTAATTTATTTAATTGGCGGTACAAATCAAGATAGGGTTCTGGTAGCCTGATTTTATTAATTTTTTCTAGGGCAGATATTGCCTCACTGATCAGTCCTTTGTTAATTAATGAATATGCTTTTGCCAGGTTAAGGATACCTGTTTGTTTGACTTTAAAATTTGTCAATAGCAGCTCATTTGTAGTTTCAATTGGAATTGTATATTGAATTGTATTAATAAGTCGAGTATCAATTTTGTTATTAAAAATTTTACTATTAGTTTCATTTTTTGATTTGAAATACATTCTAAAAGCGCCAGCATAATTACCCTGTGCGACATACATATCACCAAATGTGAAATAGATGTAATTCCTATAATTAGTGGCGGGGTACTTCTCTAAAAAGTTCTGACCCATTTGAATTGCTTCATCAAATTTTTCTAAGGCAACTCTCGAACGGACGGCAAGTAAATATGAGGCCGAAGTATATTTTGTAAATGGCTCAGTTGTAATTCTTGTTGCTATTCTTTCTGCGGTTTCAAACTTCCCTGCATTATAAGCTCGAACGGCTTTTTTAAAATCCGGCTTTGATAATGGTGACTCTAAAACTTCGCCATTACCTATTCCTATTCCTATCAGGAATACTATTGCAAATATAATTCTCAAATATTTATTCGACCGTGACACTCTTTGCTAAATTCCGTGGTTGATCAACATCGCAGCCACGTAAAACGGCCAGGTGATATGCCAATAGCTGCAACGGAATAGTTGCTGAGATAGGGTAAACATGCTCATGGCTGGTTGGAATAACAATTAAATGGTCAGCAAGTGCTTCTATATCAGAAGTACTTTCATCAGTAATGATAATGATTATACCTTTTCGTGATTTAACCTGCTGTATGTTCGATAATACTTTTTGATAAGTACTGTCATGGGGTGCAATGAACACAACTGGCATTTTTTCATCAATTAGTGCAATTGTACCGTGTTTCATTTCAGCAGCTGGACAACCTTCCGCATGGATATATGAAATTTCTTTAAGTTTTAATGCTCCCTCCAAGGCAACCGGATAATTTAATCCACGACCAAGATATAGGTAATTATCAGCTTTCTGTGTTTCTTTTGCTACTTTTAATATTTGTGCGTCATTTTCAAGTATCATTTTTGTATATCGTCCGAGGCTAGCCATCGATTTACTGATTTCTTTTCCTTTGGATTTAGATAATCCGCGTCTACGTCCAAGCAGCAGTGCAAACATCATCAAAACTGCGACCTGGGATGTGAAGGCTTTTGTTGATGCGACTCCAATCTCTGGACCGGCATGCGTATACACACCACAATCAGTCTCTCTGGCAATCGCACTTCCAACCACGTTACAAATACCGACTGTCAACGCCCCCATTTTCTTAGCTTTTCTTACCGCCGCCAACGTATCGGCTGTTTCACCAGATTGACTGATAGCTACTACTACCGTATTTGCATCTATTATCGGTTTTCTATACCGAAACTCGGATGCATATTCCACATGCACCGGTTTTTGAGCATATTCTTCAAGAAGATTTTTCCCAATTAAACCGGCATGCCAGGATGTTCCGCAGGCTGTAATATATAATCGATTGGCATTTTCGATTCTTGGTAAATAATCCTGGATACCACCCAGATGAGCGCTTCCTTCACTAACCAATAATCTACCTCGTAGGGTGTCGGTGATTGTCTGCGGTTGCTCGTGGATTTCTTTTAGCATATAATGAGGATAATTACCCTTCTCAATCTGTTCAACTGATCCAGTTAAAATGGAAATCTCTTTGGAAACAACTTTATTATCAAAAATTTGTTTAATGGTATAACCATTTTCGGTTATTATAACCATTTCTCCTTCATCAAGGTAGATTACATTACGCGTGTGATCAATAATTGCTGTTGCATCGCTTGCAATAAAATATTCTTTTTCGCCGATTCCAATAACCAATGGACTTCCAAGGCGAGCAGCAATCAATTTATCTGGTTCATCTCTGCTAATCAGCACAATTCCATAAGCGCCTATCACTTCCTGCAGTGCAGCACGTACTGCTTCTTCCAGTGATAATCCATCGCGATCATAAATAGATGATATAAATTGGACCAGAACTTCAGTATCAGTCTGACTCTTAAAGATAACACCCTGATCAAGTAATATTTTTTTAATAGTATTATAATTTTCGATTATTCCATTATGAATTAAAGCAATTGATTCGGTTTCGTTTAACTGAGGATGAGCATTTATATCATTAGGTTCACCGTGTGTTGCCCAACGTGTATGAGCGATTCCTATTTGTCCCGATAGATCAGACTTACTTAATGCAGCTTCTAGTTCTTTTACCTTTCCAGCTTTTTTTTTGAATACAAGGTTATTATTTTTTATTACCGCGATTCCAGCGGAATCATAACCACGATATTCAAGACGTTTTAGTCCACTAATTAGTATTGGTACGGATTCTTTTTTACCCAGGTAACCGACGATACCACACATATTATTCTCTCAATCTTCCGAAATATAAATTTTGATCCAATTGTTAATTCTGTCCTTTAAATACTACTCCCATTCGATTGTTCCAGGAGGCTTGGAAGTTACATCATATACAACACGATTCACACCAACAACAGTATTGACGATTTTGTTGGAAATTTTTAACAAAATATCTGTTGGAATATCATACCAGTCTGCAGTCATACCATCAACACTTGTAACAGCCCGTAATCCAATCACATAATCGTAAGTGCGGCGATCGCCCATAACACCGACAGTTTTAATTGGAATTAAGACTGTAAAGGCCTGCCAGATTTCATTATATATATTTTCTTCATGAAGAATTTTTATAAATACATGGTCAGCTTCCCTCAAAATGGATAACCGTTCCGGAGTAATTTCTCCTAGAATTCTTACAGCAAGTCCCGGTCCCGGAAATGGATGACGTTGTAATAATTCATCTGGCAATCCCAGTTCTTTCCCAACTTTTCTAACTTCATCTTTAAAAAGATCGCGCAAAGGTTCAATTAATTCGAATTCAAGATCATCCGGCAATCCACCAACATTATGATGGCTTTTAATTATCTCTGCATTTCCCCCTTGATGTAATGTACCACTCTCAATCACATCCGGATATAATGTCCCCTGTGCTAAAAATTTCATATTCCCAATCTGGTCGGCAACTTTTTCAAAGGATCTAATAAATTGATTCCCAATTATTTTCCGCTTTTTCTCTGGATCAATAATATTTTTAAGGGCTTTGAGAAACGATTCAGATTCATCGTTGAAATGTATATTAATACCCAATTTTGAGCCTAACATGTTGCAGCACTGATCTACTTCATTCTTTCGCATTAATCCATGATCTATTAGAACTCCAACAGCCTGGGACCCAACAGCTTTATTTAATAAAACGGCAACTACTGAAGAATCTACACCACCGCTAACGGCACATAGTACTTTCTGATCTTTGATAATTTCCTTTAATAGGACGACCTGCTCTTGAATAAAATTCCCGGGTGTCCAATTAGGCTTACAATCAGCGAGGTTGAATAAAAAGTTTTCCAGAATCTGAAATCCCTCCACAGTATGTGCAACTTCGGGATGAAATTGAACTGCAAATCTACCAATAGCCTCATTGGAAAGTGATGCGATGACGTCATTGTTTGTAGTCGCCAGTATTTCCCATTCGTCAGGAATACTTGTAACTGCATCTGAATGGCTCATCCATACATTTGTATGATCATTGACTGTGTTAAAAATTGTGGAGCGGTTCCAAAGTTTAAGATTGGCGTGTCCGTATTCAGCGACTTTTGAAGACTTGACTGATCCGCCGTAATGTTGAACCATCAAATGCAATCCGTAACATATTCCCATAATGGGGATTTCTAATTCAAAAATTTTCTCATCATAACCAGGAGAATTACTTTCATAAACACTAGATGGACCCCCAGAAAGGACTAAACCGTTGAACTGCTTTTTTTGAATATCAATTACCGAGCAATTTGTCGGTAATATCTCTGAATAAACGTTATGTTCTCTGATTCGGCGTGCTATTAATTGTGTGTATTGCGAACCAAAATCCAGGATTCCGATCCCACCCCTCGTCATCGAAATTTCCATTTTTTTAGGTTAGTTACAAATGGTTCGTTAGTTAATCGGTAATGTATAGGAGTGACGCTTATGTAGTTTTCCTGTAAAGCAGTACCGTCATATTTAATGTCAGAATCTTCGTCAATTATTTCCCCGGTCATCCAATAATATAATTGTCCTCGAGGGTCTTCCCTTTTCTCAAATCGATCTTTGAAAAAAATATTCCCCTGTTTGGTTATTTTGTATCCTCGGATTTTACTAGATGACACATTCGGAACGTTGACATTAAGTAAAACTCCCCTTGGTAGGCCATTTTTAAGAACCGCCTTAACAACCTCTTTAGCTACTTTCTTTGCGGCTTTAAAATCACCACCTTTTATTGAATTTAGGCTTATAGCGATAGATGGAATATTCAGCATTGTACCTTCAGTGGCAGCTGAAACTGTCCCAGAATAGATAATATTGCTACCTACATTGGCACCATGATTTATACCTGAAACGACGATATTGGGTGGTGTTTTTAACAATGCAGTTCCAGCAATTTTTACACAGTCAGCAGGGGTACCCTTTACTGCAAATCCACCATATCCATTATTGCTTTTTACTTTCTTAATCCTAATTGGGTCTGAAATTGTAATCGCATGTCCCACTGCACTTTTTTCTGTGTCGGGTGCAACGACGATAACATCACCAATATCCTGCATAGCTTCCCAAAGTGCAAAAATTCCGGCCGCAAAGATGCCATCATCATTTGTTACGAGTATGCTGGGAGGATTCTTCAAGATAATCTATTAATTAGATTGGATAATATTATTTTCATGGACTCTCGCGAGACAATGTGATCAATAAATCCTTTTTGCATCAGAAATTCTGATCGCTGAAATCCTTCAGGTAAATCCTGGCCTATAGTTTGCTTAATTACGCGTGGTCCGGCAAATCCAATTAATGCGCCCGGCTCTGCAAGAATAACATCACCGAGCATTCCAAAACTTGCAGTAACGCCACCGGTGGTAGGATCCGTGAGGATTGGTACATATAACCCACCGTTTTCAGAAAATTTTGCCAATCTTGAACTTGTTTTTGCTAGTTGCATCAAAGAAAAGGCTCCTTCCTGCATACGAGCGCCACCCGATGCACAAATTAGGATAAGCGGTATTTTATGTTGTCCAGCTCTATCAATTGCGCGCGATACTTTTTCTCCAACCGCTGATCCCATGCTTCCACCGATAAATGCAAAGTTCATAACTCCCAAAACCACTTTTTTACCATCGACCTTACCGTCATAACAGCGAATTGCCTCCACATCACCGGTTTTATCCTGTGCTATGGTAAGTTGATCCTGATACTTTTTACCAGCTTTGAAATTCAAAGGATCAACTGATGTGATATTAGCGAATAATTCCTTATTTGACCCTTTATCCAACAGAATCTTAATATAAACACTTGGATTGATCCGAAAATGATGGTTGCAATGCCTGCAAACTGAATGTGTTTTTTCTAACTCAGGTTTATACAGTATTTCAGAACATGTTGGGCACTTTTGCCATAGACCATCAGGAATTTCTTTCCTTTCTGAATCCTTAAGATTATCCTCTTTTCGTTTAAACCAAGCCATAAGAACATTTAATATACAAAAACCAGAATCAGCAAGTCGACAAGTTCAAGAGACCGATGAATACTTCTTTTTAGTTCAGTTGTCATTTCTGGTTTTAAAAGGTGAAATATAATTTGGGATCAAATTATACGGGATTCTTTCAATCCATGAATTAAAATTATCTATGGCAAGTTTCCCAACTTTACTTGCTGAAGGAATCACCTGAAAAACCTCATTTGATAACTTAATATTTTCTAAGAAT
>JBHPLN010000007.1:0-46203 GCA_042564205.1 Fidelibacterota bacterium | reverse complement strand
GAATGAAGGCACGTATGTTGGCATAGATGCAGGCAAAAATAACATCTCAGGAGGAGGTAACACCTTCAGCGGTTATAAGGCAGGTCTTGCAACCACAGGGAGCCACAATACATTTACAGGATCACTGGCAGGGGCAACAACCACAACCGGAGATCGCAATTCGTTCTATGGGCGTAGAGCAGGTCAAGATAACATCACTGGCAGTGGTAATGTCTTTTTAGGTTACTCTGCTGGAAGATATGAAACCGGCTCAAATCTACTGTATATTGATAACTATAGCTCCAGTTCACCGCTCATTTGGGGCGATTTCAGTACAGATGATGTAATAATTAATGGAGATTTAAAAGTTACAGGTAGCATTGAGAGTAGTGGGTTGATTTCCATACCTAGTGAAGCTTTCCACCCAAAAACCAATGAGGACTACAATAACTATAGAGGTGCGTATATTCTAACAGGTGGTGGTATCTTGGTGGCTGAGGTCAACCTTCCCCATGGGGCTGTGATAACAGATTTTAAAGTCTATTTCTACGATACTTTGGGGACTGGGGATTTAACAGCCTATCTTTGTCGGCATAATTTTACAAATTCCGATTACCCGATTCTGGCAACGGTAATTTCTTCAGGGACTTCGGGGTACCAAAACGACAACGACGACACCATTACCAGTAGCACGGTTGATAACAGTATTCATGGGTACGTAGTGTACGTAACCCCCCCCCCCCACTTGGCTGGGCAAGCAATCTAAGAATCCATGGAGCAGTAGTAACCTATACTACTAACTAGGTGGTGTAAGATGAAGAATACACTAATCATTTTTATCTTACTTCTCTTTTACTCTTTCCTTTGGGCTCAGACCAGCTCCATGACTTTACAAGGTACTGGTACTCCTGCTACCTCTGCTCATATGATTATTACTGAATCTGGTGGTGAATATGCCTATTATTGTATAAATACTGAAGATATAGAATCAGGAGCATCAAAAACAATATGGGATGCCGGTGCATATTGTGGAGGGGGTACTTCAACCGCCAGTTTGGAAATGGAAGAAGCACTGTCGCGTGAGTTGAATAAGCAAGACAGTGATAATCAAAGTGATTTAGCGACACTTCCTGAAACCTTTGGTATTAGCCAGAACTATCCAAATCCCTTTAATCCTATTACTACTATTAGATACCAGTTACCTGAAGAAAGTTATGTGACTCTGACCGTTTATGACATTATGGGAAGACAGGTTGTGCAGCTGATAAATGCGACTCAAGCTCCCGGGTACAAGTCGGTACAATGGAATTCAAAAGATCAATTTGGACAGTCTGTTAGTGCGGGTATGTATATCTATCATATCCAGGCCGGTTCGTACCATAAAACCATGAAGATGGTATTATTAAAGTAAAAAAATACAGTTCTGCCTTGTCAGGATAACGCTAGAAGACGCTATCACCGTCTATAAATGAACTAGCACTAATATTTGTGTATCCATAAAGGATATCCACAATTACAAATCGGGTGATTTATATAAGATATTTATATAATTGCATGACGTAATTATCTTGTATGGCATTCTTTTGAGCAAAAATAGCAACCATCGACATTTAAAAAGTGTTCTTTTGCTTCCTTTATAGCACCACGGCAATTCTTAAATACACCTAAGTAAATCCGATTTTCAAGTTCCGGCATATGGGGACATGTAAATATATGAACTTCATGTTCACCGGTGCTGTGTGCATTTTTATTAACATAATAGGACGGCATTAATTTTCTCCTCAGATATACTTTGTCTGTTTCATGCTTTATAGCGAATTCTATTGCATAGAAGTATATTAATAAAGAAATGATACTGCAATAATATTATATATCTAAGCATATTATTATCTATATAGTATTAATTTCATATAATATATGTTATTTATCACATATAAATCAAAAAATAATCAATCAAGGAGAATGCCATGAGTTTCAAAACTACATTGACTATTATTGTCTTTACCCTGGCCACACTAGGTTGCACGGATTTCATTAATCCGTTGTCTAGTGAAAGTTCATCAGGAACTAGTGAGAGTGAATTTATAGGAACACCGGCCGCATCTGGAGGAAGCGAGAATGGATCCGTAGTTACCGACGATAACTCGGGAGGAACTAAGAATGTATTTATTGGTGGTCCGAATAGATCTGGAGGGAGTGAAAACGGTTAAACAGGTTTTAATACGCTAGAATAGCACTTTTTCCGTCGCACATTACATAATCGTTATTTAGTATTTTTTTTTATTCACCTGTTCTTTCAATGGTGACTAAAAGCGCGAATTCGTGCGCAAAATAATCACTTTGTTATCCAAATTGATATTACCTTATCAATAGGTAAGTGTAATAATTCATTAATATAGTATATAAAATTATATAAATTATATTATTAGACTTGTAATGTAGGACTTTTAACATATAATTTTTAACATTAGGGATATAATCCCTTGATAAAACACTTTATTTTTATTCAGTCACTACAAGTTCGAGGCACAATTGCACAATTAAGGAGTTAAGATGAATTCACGATCACAACATGTCAATCAGAAAAATCTAATCCAGTGGGATATAAGAAACATATTCCCAATCATTGATGAAATTCATCCCCAAGAAAATGTTATAGAAAAGGTTCAAATTCAGCAGTATCTAGATAAGGCAGAGGATGTTTATCGTCTGAATTTAATTTCTGAAAAAGGAATCATTGATGATCTGAATAATATATTGAAACTCGACGATGAGAATCTGCGTGGAATTAGTTGGGCTTGCCTCGGTGGTATTCACACCTTTAATGGTAATTATAAAAAAGCTTTCATGAGCTTCAATATGGCACTGGACTTGCCGGTGACCAATGATGTAAAAGCATATATTTATACTGAATTATCCAATCTGACGCGAAAACTCGGATACTTTCGTGAATGTATAACCATACTTGACCAAGCACAATCATTAGCTGAAAACGAAAAGATCTTATGGAGAATTAAGACTTATACTGGTCTTTATTATAAATCGGTGGATTATCAATACGCGCTGGATATACTAAAGACCTCTATGAATCATTATGAACAATCAAGAGAATATTACAGGCTAGTGAATGTTCTCCGCCACCTCGCTATAATATATATAAACCATGAGGATTTTAAAACTGCGGAATATTATCAAAATCGGGCCACTGAAATAATAGTAGAAAAGTCAGTGCTTATCTATAAAATGGACGTGATGAACGATAAAGGTTGGTTATTGATAGCGAAAAAGGAATATGACCAAGCTAGGGAATTATTTTTTAAACTTCTGCAACAGGATCTTTCTTACTATTTACAGAGCCTGGCATTGCAAAACCTTGGTTATTTAGAATTCGAGTGTCAAAACTATAGAGCTGCTATAAAATATCATTCGCAGTCTTTACAGATCGCAAATCGTTTTGAAATGCGCGACATGGCTTTTGAGGACTATTATAAACTCGGACTATGCCATGAAAAACTCGGAGAAATAGGCCTAGCCGAACATTTTTATAACGATGGATATACCGCGCTGGGCCCTGAATTGGATCTTGGATTAAGAATTAGCGGTTATAGGCGTAAGCTACTTGATACTTACGTACACTTTCTCCGAAATAATCAGCGAATGCCGACTATCAACCCAATAAATGGTTCGCTCAGCTTCATCGATGGAAAAACCATGAAGCAGATCCGGGAAGTTTTCCATAAAGGCTTGCTGACCATTCATATGCAACAGACAAAAAATGCAAACGAATTGTGTAAACGTTTGAAGATTAATACGCGTACGTTCTTCCTACACCAGAAAAAATTAGGATTGAAACGCGGAGTATCTAATGATTCGCAATTTGAAAATCCCCATTTCAAACGCTATGTACAATCGTTAGTTCAATTCACATGGAAAGAGACAAACCAGCAATTTGAAGAAGACCTTTTTCGATATTTATTATCAAAATATCAGCATAATAAAAAGAAGATCGCCCAAGTTTTGCAAGTATCCTACCAGCATGTGGTGCAAAAAACTGGAGATTTAATTTGAAAAATGAAATTAATGAATACGATATCAACGTTTTAATCGTTGATGACGACCTTGGTCTAGTACGACTGCTAGAATTCTATATAAAATCATCTGGATTCAAAGGAGAAATATTAAGCGCGAATAATGGTCAAGAAGCAATTGATTTTTGCAAAGAAAAATTTCCAGGAATAATATTCATGGATGTCCACATGCCTGGTGTTAATGGTATTTTAGCTACCAGGGCTATCCGCGCTATGGGTTATAAGAATCCCATTCTGATTGTATCTTCTTGGGCCGAAATAGAACGTGAAAGATGCCTAGCGGCTGGTGCTGACGGATTAATTCTAAAACCAGTTACCAGAGACGATTTTGTCGCCCATTTCATGAATTATTATCCCAGTGCGAATAAAAAATTAGGCAAAGCAGAGCTGATTTATAATAGAAAAGCAATGCTTGATTGATAGTGTTGATTATATATTTCAGAAAAATCTACAGGCCTTTACTATTAAAATATCGTTGGCAGGGAATGCTAATTAGCACGGAATGATATTGAATAACTATTTCATCATTATGTGTAGCGGAATGGTGGCTTCTGTGCTACCGGTATTAACTGGTTTTTTATACTTTCGTAAACTTTCACCCACCTTTAAAATTTTGCTGGTTTATATAAGTTGTTCAATGCTTTCTAATTTGATTGCCTTTTGGTTGGCAATAAATGCCCAAAATAACTATATAGTATTTCATTTTTATACACTCGTGGAGGTATTGCTTCTACTGTGGGTTTTCAGTCGTTGGCAATCGGCGCCCCTTATGAAGCACCTGCTTCTAGCAGCAGCCGTTCTGTTTAGTGTTTTGTGGGTAATGGCAAAATTCACTATTGAGAATTTTCATGAAATGGAATTTTTCACAAGCTCTGTTGGTCAATTGATTCTTGCTTTCACTGCTGTCTTCACCATTTTTCAGTTAGCTCATGAATCGGATGGAAAATTGTTCCATATATCCAATTTTTGGGTATCGTTAGCCGTATTATTCTATGCTGGAGGAACAGTCTTTATTTATTCTTTGACACAGGAAGTAATTCATGAAGTTTGGATTATGAAAATTATTATAGTCACTATTTACTATTTGATTATTTCTTGGTCATTTCGGATCGAGGCGGTTAAACAATGAGTACTTTTATGTTAATCCTGCTAGTAATTGTTGCTATGCTTGTACTGATAGCATTGATTTTATTATCAATCCAAAAAATCAATAGACGTATTATAAAATCCGAGCAGGAAAAAACTCGAATCCTAAAACAATCTGAAATAAAATACCGCACGCTTGTTGATTCTATGGAAGAAACCGTGGTTGTAGTTGATAAAGAAGGAAGGTACCATTTTCTACATACAACAATACCAGGATTATTACATCTAAACAGCAGTGAATATATCGGACAGACCGTTTATGATGTGCTCCCCAAAGATACTGCTGATGATATGATGGCAAGGGTCCGTGACGTTTATAAGACCGGGCATTCACGTATAGACGAAATAGAGCCCGATATTGGAAAAGGTAATTTAATGTGGGTCAGTACACGGCTTACACCCCAATTCAACACTGCTGGAGAAGTTGAAACGGTCCTCGCGGTTTCACGCGATGTTACGGAGGACAAAGAGACGTTAGGATTATTACAGGAATCCGAAAAGAAATACCACTTGTTAATTGATTCAATGCAAGACACTGTTTACGTGCTGGATAAAACTGGCAAAATATTATATCTTAACCTGACTAAAGCAGCCTTAGAGTATTTCAACACAGATGAAATCATTGGAAAATCTGTTCAAGACCTGGTTCCAAAAAGTGTATCTGATTTCATATTGGAAAAAGTTAATGAAGTTTTCAATACTGGCAACTCAATTATTGATGAGAGCCTTGCAAATTTTGGAATTGGTAAGCCATTTTGGGTCAGCACTCGTCTGACACCTCAAAAAGACGAAACCGGTAAGATTGTTTCTGTCCTTGGAGTTGGACGTGATATCACTAAGCGCAAAAAAACTGAAGAGCTATTGAAAAATTCGGAAAAAAAATACCATTCTTTGGTCGATTCAATGGAAGACACGGTTTTTGTGCTTGATAATCAGGGTTATTTTGAATTTATTAAAACTGATTTGCCTCCCTTAAAACATTTGAATGATGGTGATTATTTAGGAAAAACGATTTATGATCTGGTTTCAAAAAAATACGCTGATAATCTGATGAAACGAGTTAGGAAAGTATTTAAAACCGGCACTTCACAGATAGGTAATTTTCAATATACTTTCAATAATAAAAAACACTGGGTTTCCACTCGCCTGACACCTCAATTAAATGACACTGGGCAAACCGTTTCAGTTCTTGGTGTATCAAGGAATACAACCCAACAGATGGAGATGGTAGATTTACTAATTGATTCGGAAAGTAAATATCGATCGCTGGTGGAATCTATGGAGGAAAATGTCTTTGTATTGGATGAAAAGGGGAAGTATCATTACATACATACTAGTATACCAAGTTTAAAGCATTTAAACAGCAGTACGTCCGATGGAAAGAGCATTTATGACGTATTGCCAAAAGATTCTGCTGATAGTATTATGGAAAGAGTTCACGATGTGTTTAAGACAGGCCGCTCACGCCTTGATGAAACTCAACTTGATATCGGTGAAGGTAGAAAACTATGGGGTGCCACGCGTCTAACTCCGCGATTTAATCCTAACGGAGATGTAATATCGGTTCTTGGTGTGTCAAGCGATATTACAAAGCGCAAAGAAATGGAAATCGAATTACAAGATTTAGTTAAAACACTGAAAAAACAGCGGAAGTCTCTGCAAGTTTTATCGCGTGAAGTGATTAATGCACAGGAATCAGAACGCCAGCGTATAAGCCACGAACTGCATGATGATATCGGTCAGTCCTTAACCGCTATTAGTCTAAACCTTGAAGCAATTAATCTGGACGTAAAAAATGAAACAAAATTGAAAGACCGAATTAAGGATTCTCATAAGTTGGTGCGAAAAACCATTGATGATGTCCACCGCTTTTCCTTTGCCCTACGACCAATTATCATTGATGATTTAGGACTAATTCCGGCTATTCAGTCACAAGCTGAGAACTTTCAGAAACGGACTGGTATCGTAGTCAAAATAAAAGGTAACAAGGAGGCCGAAAACACAACCAACGAAATTAAGACCGTTTTATACCGTGTGATTCAAGAAGGTTTGAACAACATTGCCAAACATTCAAACGCATCAGCCGTTAGGATCGTGCTGGGAATTGATGGCCATTCGATCAGTCTGAAAATTTCTGATAACGGTAAAGGTTTTGACATAAATCAATTAGATCAATCTTCTGAAACAGGCAGCCAGGGATTGCAGGGAATCGAGGAACGCATTCAACTTGTAGGTGGATCGTTGCAGATTCAATCAAATTCTAAATCTGGAACAACCTTAACGGTGAAGGCACCCTATGCCGAAGCTTGAAAAGCGCCCTGTAATTTCAGTGTTAATCGTGGATGATCACGCTATCGTTCGCGAAGGGTTGCGCCTGATCTTGGAGCAAATCGACGATATTCACGTAGCTGGTGATTTTGGAAACGGACGCGACGCCATAGCGTTCTGTAAGAAGCGCTATCATCCCGATGTTATTCTGATGGATTTATCGATGCCCCTTTTAAATGGATTAGACACTACTAAAATAATTACAAAAAAATGGAACAGCACCCGCGTCTTAATCCTGTCAATGCACACAGATTCGCAATACGTTAACGATGCGATGCACTCCGGTGCTACCGGATTTCTGGCAAAACGTACCGCTTCAAAAGAGATCGTTACTGCTATCCGTACCGTATACTCCGGACGGCCATATTTCAGCTCAGATATAGCTTCCAATCTGGTAAAAAAATGGAATAATAGTACGGGTAATACTTTTAAAAATAATCAGATTCTTACAATGCGCGAGCGTGAGGTTGTGCAATTAATTGCTGAGGGATTTTCTTCCCCACAAATTGCAGCACACCTTAAAATTAGTATAAAAACAGTCAGCCGGCATCGTCAGAATCTAATGGATAAACTGGATATTCATGATGTTGCTGGTCTGACCGGTTATGCGATTAAGCACCGTATCATTTCACCTAAATAAAATTTATACAGAATAGTTACCAGTCCCAGATTAATCCAATCCGGCCATAAGTTTTTGATGTTTCTGATTCATAACTTAACCAGCCCACCAGATCAAACATTCCTGACAAGGCATAATGTGTTTCCAGGGCTATTTTGGATGAAGTAGTCGTTGTCCCCAACAGGAACGGTGTTGCATAGTCCTTATCACGATCCCTCAGGTCATAATTATCAGTGGCTGAACTACCCATGACCAAACCTTTTTTTAGCCATAGATAAGATCCATTTATGTACCAGCGGGCGGTTGGCCACCAGCTACTTTCCACAAGAATCGACTGTGAGTTGGGTCCCTGCGGCAACCCCAGTCCAATACCGGCGGAGCTGTAGGTATTGACCGAGTCATCGTGGGTGTAAGTCCAGGGTCTTGCAATCGCAATCTCTACGCGTAGGTCAGGTAGATTAATTTTTGAATCGAAAACCACATGCAGACCGGCCTGATAAACGTATTTATTACCCCACCAGTCCTTAAATAATTCTACCCAGGCTAATTCGTCCATGAATAGCGTCTGATAAAGCGTCAGTCCCGGACGCAAGCGCCAGGAGCAGTCCAGAGCTAATAAATAATTATCGTGATCTCCCAGGTTGTGCTGCGTGGGCCACAAGATATTAACCGGCACCAGATAATCCAGTTCCATTGGGCGACGGCCATAAATAATCATTTCACTGAATCCGAGGGTCAGATTGTTATTAACATCATACTCAAAGCGGTGGGCAGCCAGATATTTTTCCGGATCGCCCCCTAGCTGATGGGAACGCATGGCAGGATTAGCGAATAGTGTGCCATGGATTAATTTAATCCGGAGGTCACGGTAATTAAAATTCAGACTAATATATGGAAAGGGTGGTGCCTCTAGTGATAAAATTGGTGAATGATTCGGAGAGTAACCCCACGACAGAGGAATTTTACTGATCTGCCAGTCAAAATATTTTCCATCATACACTACACTGGCTCTGCTATTATACCAAAGCGTCCAGCCCACATCTTCATCGTAAGGTCGGTCTTCATTTTGATATCCTTCGATTTGCGGTACAAAACTTGAATCTCCTACAAAACGGTTCATGGTGAAGTCGGAATAAAAGGATACACGCTCACCAACCTCTCCATAAAACCGGGCGTGATCAGTCAATCTTAAAAAGCCACGGTCATCCAGCCAATCGCCATGATGGGTTTCGCTCCAGTCAGCCCAGATACCAACCACCGAATCACGGTACGATATTATATGTGGTTCCTCAGCATTCCACGGGAACTTTAAAAAAGAAGTAGAAAAGGAATCCTTCCAGTGTGCTTTTTGCCAGGGTCCGCGGAGTCGTTGGGGACTACTAGTTAAATGAAATTCTAGGGTAAAACGTTCTAATATCTTTAGATCCGTGGGATTAAGCCCCGCTTCTAACTTGGATAATATGTTTAATGCCTCATTCACCTGCCGTACGGTGAGTGGTCTTAAACTAGTATACCATTGTGGTAAATGCCCCAGTACAACCTGACGATAAATAAAATTATGAACTGGATTATTGCTTTCAATCGGAATATCCTGAGTAAAAGCAATTGTATGAATTGAAAATCCAAGTACAGTTAATAATATTATTTTAACTATTAAGCGCATCTCTATATACTAAATTTAGTTAGAAAACGGCCGAACCGGTAAGTTCCTGTAAACGATAACTAAATTTCTTAAATATGGAGCCACTTTTAAATTCATCATAATCGACAGTATAAATGTAGTTATCTTGGTTATACCAGAGGCGATCATAATAAGCTGCAATTTCTTGGTATACCGCCGTTGATTCATGCATCGCTATGTGAATATTCAATTCTAAATTAAAAGCACTGAGTTGCTTTCTAGTCAGGTTCGCCGAACCAAGTATTACCGCTGCCTCCCCATTTTTATATTTTACCATGCTGAATTTCGTATGAAATTGCTCGCCGTGCGTCAAATACCAGCGTACTTTTATTTTTTCTTTAGATTTTTTTACCAGACGGTGCGCCACTGGACGATTGGGAACACCCCTGCGCTTAAAGCCAAAACCATCCTTATTCGGATCTAGTATCAGACGTACTTCTGCTCCGCGTTTTGAGGCTCGAATTAAACTCTTAATAATTTTATTATTGGTTAAATAAAACATTGCGATTGAAATGGTGTCGCCAGCTACTGTTCGATCAAATAATATGAGCAATTCATTCCTGATCCCTTTTTCAGATAAAACTTGAGCGGTTACGCCGTCTGGCACTGTTTGACTTGAATCCAATTGTAGATCGCCAATTTCATAAGTCAAACTACCATCTGAAAATTCAGCAATCTCATTCTCAACCCGGTATAAATCTTCCCATATATCGCCCCTGACCAAAATAGCCACATTAGAAAACGATGAACTGGCACTATGGATATTCCAGGAAGTAACAACACTGACCACCTGTTCGCCCCGATCTGCTACAATCACTTTACGGTGATTGGCTTTCATGTTTAATAAGGCTAAATAGCTTCGTGCTGTCGTTCGCGGTGCAGTTTTGTCAAATATGTGCGGAAAAGCACCATATTCATCACTGTTACCCAACCATTGAAAAAAGGTGCGCCAGAAGGGTGAATAGAGGTAACTATTATCACGTAACTTTTTAAGATCGGTAATTGTTATGTTTATTCCTGCGGCGCTCATGTCGTTAAAAATTTTTGATTTCGTACCTCCGTAAAAAATATTCACTGGATCTGTTATCAAATCTATCTTGATATCAGGATTGTGTTGTTTCTTATCGATCAGCAGGGCAGCAAATTCTTCTGATATATCACGTACTGACGTCCCTAGAGGACCACGATAGGTATTTAGCAAAAACATATCGATCAGGATATATTTTTGGGCACTGTCTACAATGGTAACAACGGCATCGTAAATTTCGTGATCGTAATGCTGTACACCACTTGAATCGACATAGGTCACATCGGATAAAAATTCAACATCATGTTCGTTAACATGATAAACTTGCCCGTCATAATTCATGCATTGTGGAACGGGTTTAAAGCTTTGGTAGACACCGACAATGGCCAACCATCCAGCAACTAGAATCCAGGTATTCATTATAAAAAATTACACTACTTAAAAAACCTATCAGAGCACTAAATAACTTTCAATATGTTCGGCGATTGCGAAGGCGCTGGTTGCGGCCGGTGATGGAGCATTAAGTACATGCACGCTGTTATTTTGTGCAACGATTCGAAAATCATCCAGCAGTTTGCCATTGCTATCCAATGCTTGGGCCCGAACGCCGCTGCCACCAAGCTTTAGATCTGATGAGCGTATTTTGGGAACTAATCGCTGCAGTGCTCTGACCATCATCGGCTTCCAGCTGGAGCGTGCCATTTCCATTAAACCGCTTTTCCAATATTGTCTGGCCATGGACCAGAATGCTGGATATGTAAAGACTTCTCCCAAGTCATATGGGTTGATCTTCCAGCGGCTATAGCCTTCCCGCGCCCACGCCAAAACAGCATTGGGTCCAGCTTCAACGCTGCCATCAATCTTTTTGGTGAAATGTACCCCTAAGAATGGAAAGCGTGGATCCGGTACCGGGTAAATCAAGGTGTTAACTAAATTATTTTTCTCTGGAACCAAAGTAAAGTATTCACCGCGAAATGGGATAATCTTAATGTCTACTTCAATTCCGCTGTGGCGAGCAATGCGATCTGCGTATAATCCGCCGCAGTTAATCATCTGACCAGTTAAGAAATCACCTTTATCAGTTATGATTTTTATACTGCCCGTACTATTTAATATTTTCTTTACCCGGGAGCATTTCTCAATTTGACCACCCATTTGCTCAATTTGAGTCGCGCACATTTGAGCTACTTTCCCGAAATCAACGATTCCAGTCGATGGCGAATGCAGGGCTTTAATGCCGGCCGCATTAGGTTCCAGTTTTACAAGATCATCAACTTCTAATAAGGTCAAATTGGGTACGCCATTGGCCTGTCCCCGCTCATAAAGAGCCTGCAGATGTGGTACTTCTTCTTCAGTCGTGGCTACAATTACTTTACCACAAAGTTCGTAATTGACATTATTGTTTTCACAGAATTGCAGCAGTTTAGAAACTCCCCTGCGACAATTTTTTGCCTTTAAAGAGCCGGGTTTATAATAAATGCCAGAATGAATTACACCGCTATTTCGCCCTGTTTGATGCAGCGCTAATTCTGATTCTTTTTCAATAATTAGCAGTTTTAACTGTGGATGGTGTTCAAGTAGCGTGTAACCCGTGGCTAGACCAATAATCCCGCCACCGATTATGACAACATCATACATTTGGCTTTATATTCAGATTCCCAGCACCAAGCCGAATTATATGGCTTGCGTTATGCTTGGCAAACGCATTTCGCGTATCAACAATTAATCTGGATCCGGCTAATATCAATTCATAATCAAAATCAGAGTGATCTGTAAGGAGCGTTACAATATCATATTTTTTTAACAGCTCTTTATCCAGCCGATCGAGGCCAATCTTTTTATCCTGATCCCAATCTATATGCGTTACATAGGGGTCGTAAAAATCTACTTTGGCTCCATCTGCCTCCAGTAATTGGATAATATCCAGGGCGGGCGCTTCACGGATATCATCAATATCTTTTTTATAGGCCACTCCCAGTACCAGCACTTTACTATTTTTAATTGACTTCTGAAGATAATTCAATCCCAAAGCTACCAGATCCCGAACATGTCCGGGCATCGCTGTATTTATATCTCCTGCCAGTTGTATGAAGCGTGCTCGATAATCGAGCGATTTCATCTTCCATGAAAGATAGTGCGGATCGACTGGAATGCAATGCCCTCCCAATCCAGGACCGGGTGTGAATTTCATAAATCCAAAAGGTTTTGTATCGGCAGCTTCAATCACCTCCCATACATCAATTCCCAATTTTTCACACATAATAGCTACTTCATTGACCAGTCCAATATTGATTGAGCGATAGGTATTTTCTAATATCTTCACCATTTCAGCTGCTTCGGGCGAAGTAACGGGTACGATCTTATTAACCACGTGTCCATATAGTAATCCACCCAGCTCGGTGCAATCAGCGGTAATTCCGCCAATAACTTTGGGTGTATTATTAATCCTATAGGTCAGGTTACCGGGGTCAATCCGCTCAGGTGAAAAACACAAATAAAAGTCAGAACCAACTTTTAAACCGCTTGATTCCAATTGTGGTAAAAGCATATCCCGCGTAGTCCCCGGATAGGTAGTGCTTTCCAATATGATTAACATGTCCTTATGGATATAAATTTTGAGGTGATCTAGGACTGCCAGCACATGCGAAATGTCAGGATCTTTTAATTTATTCAAAGGGGTAGGTACGCATATGATAATACAATCTAAATCAGCCACTACATTAAAAGCGGTTGTTGCTATAAAACGTTTCTGGTCAACCATTCTTACAAGATCTGCATCTACCACGTCTTTTATATAATTCCGGCGAGCATTTAAGTCGTCCACTTTGTGCTGCACATTATCTAGTCCGGTTACTGTGAATCCGGCCTTAGCAAATTCTATCGCTAGCGGTAAACCCACATACCCTAAGCCAATAACCCCGATTCTGGCCTTTTTATTTAATATTTGATCTTTTATATAATCCAAAGTAGTATCTCCAGAAATAATTAATTTTATCTTCTAGAAATTACTCATTATCTATGTTAGAATATAAAAAATAGCCTACTTTTTATTTCCAGGCTAATTAAATTGAGTATATAAAAAGAAGGCAGCCCGTAACCGGGCTGCCTTCTGAATAGCTGATGTTTTTGCTCTAATTCAAAAGCTGCCTTCTTTTTATTAGATCACAAATCATCAACATTCCCTTTCCGCTGTTCATAACTGTAATCGACTAACCAAGCCGGGAGAAACCAGATTACAGCCCTTGCCGTATATTCAAGTCTTCAGTCATATCTTTGACGTAAAAAGCGAGCTTATCATCCCCAGTAGCACGTAACCAGTAAGTATGTCCGGCTTTTGCTCTAAATTTTACTACATCGGTGAAAACAACTCTCAAATCCGTTCCCGTACCTTCAACTAGTTTAATTTCGATTTCATGCACGCCTGGAATGACATCAACCTTTTCAGGATCATCTTCACGGGGTGCGACCCAACTTTCAACAATTTTGCCGTCGACTTTAAAGTTGAAAATATATCGCGCTTGAGATTCATCTTGAGTTGTCTCAATATTAATCTCGGCCGATGCTAGTTCCTGGCCGATTAAGTTCACAGGAATAATTAATAAACCAATAAATATAATCGGGAGTAATAATTTTAGATTCCTCATTTTCTGACTCCTATTCATTTTCATTTTAAAATATCTAACTTTATCATCTTGTCTCTGTTTGCTCCCTGCTTTATATATGGCAAACACTGTGCCAGATATTATTTTGTCAGTATATATAGGTCTAAATACTTGTTTTATAAGAGCATAGGGCAGAAGTTTAAAAGTTACACAGAAATTATTAAAAATGAGGATATTGCTTATATTTAGGAAAATACTTAAATATCAGGAATATTTACTTTTTTCGTTTGATGTCCAGCTTGCTCATTCGTGATTCAAGCGTTTTCGGATTCATACCCAGGATCTGCGCCGCTCCTTTAGCACCACTCACACGCCAGCCGGTTTGGTCAAGTATCTGAATTATATAATTTATCTCCATTTCTTCCAGAGTTACCAACGGTCCGGTATTCAGGTGAGTATGTAGTTCGGATTTCGGCGGCCAATTACCAAGTGTGAAATTGTCAGGAGAACTGATGATTACGGCTCTTTCAATTATATTTTCCAACTCACGAACATTGCCGGGCCATTGATAACTGGTCAGCGTATCCATTACTCGTTGTGTAATTGAGGTGATTGTTTTCCCAACTTTCTTACTGTATTTTGATACAAAATGATTTACCAACAATTCAACATCGCCCTTTCTTTCCCGCAGGGGAGGTATCTCTATTGGAAAAACATTCAGCCTATAATATAAATCTTCGCGGAACTGATGTTCTTCAATAGCTTTATCTAGATCTCGGTTTGTAGCTGCAATTACTCTTACATCTACTTTAATTGTCTTCGGATTACCGAGTCGCTCGAATTCATTGTCTTGTAATACACGCAGTAATTTTGTCTGCAATTCGAGTGGCAGATCACCTATCTCATCCAAAAATATTGTGCCTTTATCAGCCAATTCAAAGCGCCCGATTTTGCGCGCAACAGCACCCGTAAATGCACCTTTCTCATGGCCAAATAGTTCACTTTCAATCAAGTTGGCAGGTAACGTTGAACAATCAACTTTTACCAGTGGACGGTCGCTACGCGCACTTACATTGTGTACTGCCCGGGCCAGTAATTCTTTGCCCGTTCCAGACTCTCCTAATACCAGCACCGTAGAGTCAGTAGCGGCAACTTGCTCCACGCTTTGTAATACTTTTTTTAATTTTCTGCTGTTAGTAATAATATTTGCAAAGTTATGTTGAACCTTGATCTCGTCACGTAAATAAATATTTTCTGCCTGCAGGCGGTTTTTCAACAACTCAACCTCTGATAGCGCTTCCTGCAAGGCCTGCGCCGCCTCAGCTTTCTCTTCAACTCGCAACTCAAGACGTTTACGTCTTTTTTCGATCCGGTAAATACGTTGTCGATATGAGAAGGATAATAATCCTGTAATAAATAGTAAAACACCAATTCTAAACCACCAGCGCTGCCAGAAAGGCGGTATAACTATAACCTCGATTATGGTTTCCGCAGGGTTCCAAAGACCATCATTATTGGATCCCTTTAATTTCAGTGTATATTTACCACCCGATAGATTAGTGTACCTTCCACTGTTTTCTTCGCCGATATAATTCCAATCGCGGTCTAATCCTTCTAACATGTATGCCTGTTGATTGCGTTCCGATTGAGTATAATTCAAAGATGCAAATTCAAATTCAAAAGAATTAACCGGCCAAGTTAAAGTAACTTTTTGGATAGTTTCTTTTGTCCGCCCTGGTTCTAAATCTAATCCATTTTGAGTTAGAGCAGTAAGAACGACTGGTGGCAAATAAGCATTATCACGGATAGTCTCCGGATCAAATAAATTAAATCCATTGACACCGCCAAATACCATTTCACCCTTGGCATTCATATGGGAAGCATTCGGATTAAATTCACGGTCCTGTACACCATCTTGTGTGTCATAATCTTTAATAGAAAGTGTGTTGGGATTGAAACGTGCAATTCCATTATTGCTGCTTAACCATAAATTCCCACGGCGATCTTCCAGAATGCCATTGATAACACTACCCGGTAGGCCGTCCCGCACATCATAATGAGTGAAATCCCCAGATTCCCTCTTAAGCAGGTTAAGACCACGTCTAGTTCCAACCCAGAATCGATCCTGACTATCAACAAATAATGATAAAATACGATTATCACTAATGCTATTGGGTATCTCAATTCTATGCTGATATTGATAAAATTCATTTTTACCGCGATCATACCAATTCAGACCATTATCCTCAGTCCCAATCCAGAGATTGCCAACCCTGTCAACCAAAATAGTTGTGATAGTATTACTGCTAATGCTAGTGGAATCATTGGAGTTATTAAAATATCGAACAACAGAAGTATCTTGATCATTAATCCGGTTCAACCCATTATTTGTACCTACCCATAAATCACCTTCAAAATCTTCAGCCAAAGCCGTAATGAATTCACTGGTAAGTTTTCCATTATAACGATTAAAACGATTATTTACTGGATCGTATTGATTTAGTCCTTCGGCAGTCCCATACCATGGCTCTCCATCATGATCTGTTAAAATTGTATTAATAGTATTATTGCTAATTGAATAACGATCATTTGGATCGAAAAAATAAGGCTCTATTACTCCAGTTCTCCGATCTAAGCGATTCAATCCACCCTGATAGGTACCAATCCATAATGATCCTTTTGCATCTTCAGCTAGCGCTAAGATCATTGAACTGCTCAGGCTGTTTTCAATTTCCGGCAAATGCTTGTAGTGTGTGAAAAACCTTCGTTTCAAATGTACTTTATTTATGCCGTTTGCTTGTGTTCCAACCCATAGCACTCCCGAGCGATCTTCGTAGACCGAAAAAATTCCGTTCCCACTCAAACTTGACAGGTCCTGAGGATTATTTTGATATCGCGAAAAAGACTCGGAGACGCGATTAAACCGATTCAAACCACCAGCGCGGGTACCCGCCCAAATTGAGCCCTGATGATCTTCGTACAATGACCATACGGTATTATGACTCAAACTTTTTTCATTATTTGGAATGTTTTTATACGTGAGAAAGCTGTCAGTGTCACGATCATATTTATTTAATCCAGAATTCGTACCAAACCAAAGTATTCCAGAACGATCCTCCAGAATAGATAGCACTATATCGCCATTAAAAACACCGGAACGATTTGACAAACCAGAGTAACGAATAAACTGATCACTAATAGGATTCCATTTATTCAGTCCCCCAAGATAGGTGCCAATCCAAAGTGTGCCTGAGCGATCTCCCCAGATAGTCAATACTCTATCATCACTTAAACTCAGGTTGTTGTTAGGATCGTGTTGGTAGCGAACAAATTCTTCCGTTCCCGGATCAAATTTGTTAATACCCCCGCCAAACGTCCCGATCCAAAGCAATCCCGCGCTGTCGCTCCACAAACTAAGCACAGAATTATTACTAATTGTTTTTGGTTTTTCCGGATTATGGTACCAGTGGGTAAAATCGTCAGTTTCACGATCATACTTATTGAGCCCCCCACCATCAGTACCAATCCATAATATACCATTGGAATCCTCATGTATCGCGCGAACTGTATTGTGGGTTAATGAGCGAGAATTATCAGGATCATATTTATAAATTTTGAATGTTCGCCCGTCGTATTTATTTAATCCATCATTTGTCCCGATCCAAATGAATCCGAAACTGTCTTGCAATATACATCGGACTGTTTCTTGTGATAAACCCTCCTCCTGAGATAACCTGGCAAAATTGATCTGTTCACTTTGTGCAGAAAGCGTTCCTATTAATAGAGTTATTATCAGGGTGAGTAATAATGTCCACCTAAATTGGATCACCCAAAGATCAGATGTTATTCTTCGATGCATTTCTAGAAGTTAAGTGTATTAAATCAATTGATGAACTTACTAGAATATTTGACAAATTTTAAAATTTTACGTTGTCAAAATGTTTAAATAGAATATTCCCCCTTACAGAGCGGCTGTCTGATTTCGAAAGTGATATTAATTCCGAAGAAAAGTTCTGTGACCTTTTCTTATTTGTTCTATGTTTCTGAATTGTCACCACACACCAGTCAACCGCCCATTGCAAGGGGAAACTTTTACGAGTTATCATGAACCATTCAAAATTAACTCATTATAATTATGTCAATTATTGTGCCATTCTATCTTTGATCGAAATAATTTTTTATAAATTCTATTATTTTAGGAACTTAGGTAGTGTCTGGCTGAAAAAATGAAAACAGATCGATTTGTTGATTATCCTTTTATTTAAGGAATTCCCTAAATATGGGGATTATAAACCAAACTTCAGAAAAGCACTTTATATATTTAAATTATATGAATTCTTAATAAGATTCATTCTGGCAAAAGAATATTTATCATCATTGAGAAACCAGCATTAAGTGGTCGACCGATTTTGATGCTTTATAATATTAGATTCCCATTTACATTTATTTTGGTTTTCCCTTATTCTATAGCCTAATTTTCCACCCCTGCTGGGCCCATAGCTCAACGGTTAGAGCAGCGGACTCATAATCCGTTGGTTCGGGGTTCGAATCCCTGTGGGCCCACCATTAAAAATCTCATTTTCTCGATAGAGAGAGTGGGATTTTTCAATTTATAAATAAAAAATGAAAATGACAGTAATTGACACAAATAGACCCTAAATGACACTATTTTTCAGCACTTTTTCAGCAGCACATCCTCTAAAGAACAGTGTTCATCTAATTTTAAAATATAAATCGACTCCCAAAAACGTGTCCCAAAAATGGTGGTTTTAGAGACGCCTGTTTATAGCTTTCTTATACCAAAAAACACTAACTTAAACAGCTTTCCATTCAATAGAGCTAGTCATTATTGAAAGTGTTTTTTACTAGAAAATAAATTGATTATATTTCGCCAAGTAACGAAATGGCCTTATGCGGAATTCAGTAATATTATTTAAAGCATTGGCAGACACTAGCCGGGTAAGAATTATTAAGATGCTCGAGGTTAAATCTCTATGCGTGTGTGAACTTACCGAAATTCTACAGCTGGCCACTTCAACCGTTTCAAAGCATTTGTCGATTCTTAAGAATGCTGGTTTAGTAATCGATATAAAAGACGGTCGCTGGGTTAATTATCAGTTAAACCGAAGAGAGAAACCAGATTTGATTCGAGATACAATAAATTTAATTAATAAATCATCCGATTCTAGTGCGATTTTTAAAGCTGATACTGGGCAAGTACGCACAGTAGACCGTGACATTATTTGTAGGATCTAATCTTTTTTTACAATCTAATTCGTCATTTGGCGAAGTGAAGAATTAATGATATGAATTGGCGAAGTGAATTAAAATCTCTCCTTTACATTGTAGGTGGTTTCAGCATTGCTTATTTCTTACCGATTGAGAAGACCAGATTTTCCAATGCAATTCTTGAAGCTTTTACATTATTAAAATGGTATGCACAGGAGCATGTAATATTATGTCTGGTACCAGCATTTTTTATTGCCGGTGTAATTGCTGTATTTATCAGTCAATCTGCTGTTATTAAGTACTTTGGAGCTCGCGCTAAAAAGTGGTTGGCTTATATGGTAGCTTCAGTATCTGGTACTGTTCTAGCAGTTTGCTCGTGCACTATTTTGCCCCTTTTCTCAAGTATTTATAAACGAGGCGCTGGATTAGGACCGGCCATTACATTTCTGTATTCCGGACCGGCTATTAATATTTTGGCGATTATACTCACTGCGCGAATCCTTGGTTTTAAACTTGGTATTGCAAGGATAATCGGTGCAGTGATTTTTGCAGTAGTGATAGGATTGATTATGCATTTAATATATCGGAAAGAAGAACAGACTAAAGCGGATGAACAATTAGCCATGCCGACACCGGAAGAAACACGACCGCTATGGCAAACGGCATCACACTTTTTCATACTGGTGTTGATCCTGATATTTGCTAACTGGGGTAAGACTGATACAATAACAGGGTTTTGGTACGTTCTTTATTCCAGTAAGTGGATAATCACAGCATTATTTGGTGTTTTATTTATGGTCTCACTTATAATGATAATGCGAGTAAATATACGCCCGGTACTTATGGGAGCTGCTGCTGTTGTAACAAGCTATTTAATTTGGCCAGGCCAACCTATGATACCTTTTATTGTCGCAATCCTTGGATTGACGATTATACTGTCAACTAGTACTGATGAATCCCAAGAGTGGATGAAGGAAAGCTGGGGTTTTGCTCGCCAGATATTACCCCTGTTAGCTTTGGGTGTTTTGGTAGCTGGGTTTTTACTTGGTTCTCAGGAAGGTAGACCTGGCCTTATTCCAAATGAGTGGATTTCCAATTTGGTTGGTGGTAATTCAATTCGCGCCAACTTTTTTGCATCGGTAGTTGGGGCTTTCATGTACTTTGCCACTCTAACTGAAGTACCCATACTGCAAGGATTAATTAACAGTGGAATGGGGCAGGGCCCAGCTCTGGCGCTACTGTTGGCGGGACCCGCCCTTTCTTTACCTAACATGCTGGTTATCAGACAAGTGATAGGTACACAGAAAACCATCGTGTATATATTACTGGTTGTTGTGATGTCTACAATAGCTGGTATTGGATTTGGTATAATACAATCATAGAGGATAAAATGATGAATATTAAAGTGTTGGGAACAGGTTGTATGAAATGTAAATCTTTAGAAGAAAAAGTTCGCCAGATAGCGCAGGATAATAATTTGGTAATTGATGTGGAAAAGGTAACTGATCTTAACAAAATCATGGATTATCGCATCATGATGACTCCTGGTTTAGTTGTCAATGGGGAAGTAAAAAGTTCAGGTAGGGTACCAAAAGATTCCGAAATCTTAAAATGGATTAAGGAAGAATAATATGAAATTTTATGGAATAATAATTATCGTGTTATTGTTCAATATATTGACAATAGGTTGTGCCGTACAGGATAATGACAATAAGGAAAAATTAGTTAACCAGAAAAATACGATCCATGAAGAGCCACAGGTAACCTTTATTGAGTTAGGATCGGTGAACTGTATTCCTTGCAAGAAAATGCAACCTGTAATGAAGGCAATAGAAGAAAAATATGGTAATCAAATCAAAATAGTATTCCACGATGTTTGGAAAGATAATAAACCAGCTCAAGAATACAAGATTCGATTGATTCCGACACAAGTATTTTTAGACAAGGAAGGTACAGAGTTCTTCCGGCATGAAGGATTTTTTCCAGAGTCGGATATTGATGTATTATTACAAAATAAGGGTTTACAAATTCAAAAAGCTTTAAAGGATGATTGAAACACTTTTTAACGAATTGACAAAAATGCTCAACGAGGGCTATTGGCTGGCTCTGGTTGCAGCTACAGGTTGGGGAGTTTTGAGTATTCTTTTAAGTCCCTGCCATTTGTCCAGTATTCCGCTCATTGTTGGAGTCGTATCTGCTGATATTAAGCAGTCTGTTCGGCGGTCATTCTTTGTATCCTGTTTGTTTTCAGGTGGAATATTATTATCTATATTGGCAATTGGGATTATTACGGCGCTTGCCGGCAGAATGTGGGGTGATATTGGTAGTGTGGGTAACGTTATTGTAGCTCTGGTCTTGGTATTGGTAGGATTATACTTGATGGATTTAATCAGATTGCCGTCTATTAGTTTTAATATTAACAGACTTGGTAGAAATACTCCGGCAGCTGCTTTTTTCATTGGTTTATTATTTGGTGTTAGTATCGGACCCTGCACCTTTGCATATATGGCACCAGTATTGAGCGCTGTTTATCAAGTGTCTAAAACAAATATGCTACGTTCAATACTGTTACTTATTTTCTTTAGTGTGGGCCATGTATCACTAATTGTGTTAGCGGGAACCTCAAGTGAAAGAGTACGTCACTATTTGAACTGGACTGAATCGACAAAAGCCATAATTTGGATTAGAAGAATCTGTGGCTTACTCGTAGCCGCTGCAGGTATTTATCTTTTTGTAAAATCAATATAATCAATCGGTTAATATGAGTAACAAAATACTCATCCTTTGTACAGGAAATTCATGCCGTAGCCAGATGGCAGAGGGAATGTTTAAATCATTTGATTCAACTCTGGAAGTGTGCTCTGCTGGTACACAACCTACAAAGAACGTGCATCCTATAGCAGTCAAAGTAATGAATGAGATTGGGATTAATATCCATGATTACATTCCAAAAAACGTAGACACATTTGTTAACCAACAATTTGATTATTTAATAACGGTCTGTGATCATGCGAAGGAGACTTGCCCTGTTTTTACAGGGACTGTGAAGAACAGATTACACATGGGTTTTAATGATCCAGCTGCCTTCGTTGGATCTATTAGAGAAAGGGATGATTTCTTTCGAAAAGTGCGAGACCAGATCAAGCATGATTTCTTCGAATTCTATAATAGAACTCTTAAATCTGAGGAGCACAACATATGATCAGTATTTTGGTAGCGGGTCCAGGCTGCTATAATTGCCGGAAATTGAAAGCTATGTGTAAGGAAATTGTTGAAGAAAAGAATATTGATGCTGCTATTTCGGAAGTATCCGATATGAATCAAATTGCTGCCTTGAGCGTGATGATGACACCGGGATTACTGATAAACGGGACGTTGGTAAGTAGTGGAAGAGTTCCTTCAAAAGAAAAATTAGAGCAATGGATTGTCGAAGCAACAAATTAAAAAATTTGAATTATGTACCTTAAATGTGAATTGATATAATAACTACTAATGAAACTGAATTAAGGTGATGATATGCCCCAAATAACAAAACGACTTTCTGTGATTGATCGATATTTAACACTTTGGATCTTCACAGCTATGTTCATTGGCGTATTCTCCGGTTATTTATTCCCGTCTTTACATCCCCAACCCCACTCCGCCGTCTGATTAATTGAAATCGAAAAAACCGTCCCAAAAACGTGTATCAAAACAAATAGACTAATTTGAGTGTACCAAAAAGGGTGACACTAGTGGATAGTAATGGACACTACTGCTGTTTAACTACAGCACTCTAATTCAAAAGCCCTTCGACAAACTGAGTACTCATAATCCGTTGGTTCGGGGTTCGAATCCCTGTGGGCCCACTCCTCTCATATCACTGTTTTATCGTTATAAATATTAATGCAAGCTATAGATGGATTATAGTATGCTAACTCCCTTATTGGTAGAAGCAGTAAAAGCATTATTAGTACGAGTAGAGGAGTTAGAACAGCGGATAGATTAATTATCTAATAAAAGATTAATTACAAATGGACTGTTTTTTCACCGTAAAAGGCGTACATATAGCGTATACTACTTCTCTTTCTAAGGAGAGGACAACGGACTAAGTATCCACTAAAAATTATTTTACAGAAGCATAAATTCTAATGTAACTTGATTTTAAAATTATTTCATTAATACAGAACTATTAACAAGTTAGATAGTATAAAACGTACAGTATCTTTGAAATTTGGAGTTTAAAATGAGATATCTTGGAATTTTAAATTTGTTTTTACTCATTTTATTTTTATTTATAAGCTGTAACAATAACTGCACTGATCCAATTGACAATGACTCGCCTGAAAAATTATATCCTTATGAAATTACCTATGACGAAGCAACTTATAAACAAAGACGAAATGTTTTAATAAACCAGATCCCCAATAATTCAATTGTCTTAATAGTCACAAATGATATGTATCTGAGAAATGGTACTGTAGACTATATGTTTAGACCTGCTTCAAATTTCTATTATTTAACTGGCTTTGATGAACCAAATGCAATTGCCATCATTCGAGAATCAAATAGCGTTCCAAATGAGTCTGAGTTGATAATGTTTGTTGAGCATCGTGAAGGTGGTGCGCTCCAATGGCTCGGACCAGTATATGGACCCGAAGGTGCTATGGAGTATTTCTACGCAGATATGGCCTATAATTATGAAGATTTTAGTTCAACTATTGAAGATTATCTTGAGGATATAGATGCTATTTATTCCAATATAGAAATAAATCAAACTGTCTTAAGTATTTTTAATCAAGCCATTACAGATCCGGTAGAAATTAATGAGTTTGATGAGTATATAAATGATTTAAGAAAAATTAAGTCGTCATTAGAAATATCTTCAATTCAGAATGCGGTTGATGTTTCGGTACAAGCGTTTAAAGAAGCATTACAAATAATTGAACCAAATATATATGAATATGAAGTTGAGGCAACATTTAACTATATAAGCAGTCTAAATGGTTGCCCAAACAAAGCATTTCCAACAATCGTAGCATCTGGACCTAATATTAATATTTTACATTACCAAAACAATGATAGAAACATGTTAGATGGTGACTTAGTTATGATAGATTTTGGTGTTGAGTATGGTTATTATGCTTCAGATGTTACACGAACAATTCCAGTTAATGGGCATTTTACATCTGAACAATCTACTATCTATGAAATAGTACTCGAAGCACATAAGAGAAATATTGCTGCCGCAGCACCGGGTGTTAGTTACTTCGATATATTTTGGCATAATGTAGAATATATTATTGACAAACTCATCGAAAATGAAATTATAAGTGGAAATAGAGATGATATAATTTCTACTGGTAGATATAGGCAATATATCCCTGCTGGTTTGGGACATTGTATTGGATTAGATGTGCATGATCCATTCCCCAGAGAAGAAAGTGGTGATAAGATTCTTGAAGAAAACATGATTTTAGCATTTGAACCACATGTGTATCTATTTGAAGGTGACCAGACAGTAAATTCAGATTATTGGAATGTCAGTGCACGAATAGAAGATGATATACTAATAACTGCAGGTGGCAGCGAGGTATTAAGTAGTGAATTGCCTATTGAAATAGATTTGATCGAAGAATTGATGGAATAAATTGAAATTGTAAATACATTAAAATCGTACTATATACGTATTTTACTTCATTTTCTGACGAGAAAGCAACGGACTAAGTATCACTGATTTATATCTTTTGTGGTTAACGCAATAGTCATCAATACTAATCGATGAACACTGGTCATAAGCTATAGAATTTCAATGTGAATTTTGGTAGGTTTTGGATGTTTAAATTTTATTGGGGAGCTACAATGAAATTAAAATACTTATTATTAGTTGTTATTCTCAACTCCTTTTGTTTTGCCCAGGACAAAGAAAGAATTGTAATAGGTGAAAAAGTAAGTATTTATTCAAATGTTCTTGAAAAGGAAATGCGTCTTTCTATTCATATACCCAATGATTATAAAAACACAAATATTAGCTATCCAGTATTATATACTTTTCAGACTCATTTTGAACAGGTTGCAGGGGCTATCAAGAATCTTTATGATTATAAATTAACACCAAAGATTATATGCGTTAAACTTGACGACTACAAATTTGGATATCTCTCCCCGATTGAATTTGAAAATGATCCCAACTCTGGACAGGCAAATAAATTTCTAAAGTTTTTTAATGAAGAATTATTTCCTTATATGCGATCGAACTACCGTGTAAATGATTATCGAATTATATTTTCTAACTCTTGGGGAGGAGCTTTCATAGTATATTCGATACTGACTCACCCAAAATTATTTCAATCTGGAATTGCAAGTATTCCTTGGGTGAACTATGGTGATAGAGATCGCTATATAATTAACAATGCAGCAAGAATTATAAATAGCACGACTTACTATAATAATTATTTATATATGACAATGGATAATGAGTCGATTCTTCTTCCCGATTTAGAACATTTTATTGACATTCTTAATAATAATCCAAAATCTGGTTTAGCTTGGGAATATCATCATTGGCCAGAGGAAGATCATACCTCAACTCCATATAGATCAATTTACTCTGGATTACGAACACTTTATGGCGATTGGTATCAGATTCCAGATGATATTGCGAATAAGGGATTGAAAGAGATTAAACGATATGAACTGATGTTACATAAAAAGTTTGGGTATGATATCGGAGTATCAGCAATTGCATTAAGACAGGCCGGGAATAAACTTAAAAGAGAAAATAAATATGACGAGGCATTTGAAATCTTTAACTATGAAATTCAAAAGAATCCTAATGACGCCTTTGCATATGTGGCCTTAGGTAGGGCTTATGAAGAAAACAATCAGCTTAGTTTCGCAAAGTCAGCATTTGAGGAGGCTTATCAAATTGCGGTATCATCATCTCATCCTCAAGTATTATGGGTGAAGAATTTTTTGGATAGCATCACTCAGAAGATTGACAGTACTAACAAATAATGCGATTGGTGATTTTTTCACTATTAAAACGTATATATAACGTACGCCCCTTCTATTTCTGACGAGAAAGCAACGGACATCTAATCCTCTGGTAGGAATTTTACCTGATTATGGACACAGATTCTACGGACACAAAGGCGTTATTACTGTCAGCATAACAGCGAACTATATATCCGCTGATACTCGGATCTAAACAAATAATTTTAAATGTGGATTGATATATTTAATGAGATATGGTAATGTTCTATTTGCAAGCTTAACATTAATATAAGTGATCAATGCGAAATTTATTTTTTTTAATACCCATCATAATATTTCAACTTATATCCTGCAATAATGACTTATCTCTAATCAATCAAACACTCCCAAGCAATCCTCAGCCGGATTGTGAAACATGTAGCATACTATTCATTGGGAGCAGTGCTCTATCATATGGCAGAAGTGACGTTGTAGAAATCTTTAGTGATCTATCTATGAATGGGGATAAATCGGTTGATATTCATGATTGGATTGTCGGGGGACATAATTTTTCTGATCATTGTAACAATCAAATGACAAACGACCTAATAAATAGTAGGACTTGGGATTATGTGATTTTACAAGGAGGTATACCGTACATTTCAAAAGAAAAATGGCACTATCTTACAATTCCTTATTTAAAAGAACTGATAGCAAAAATAAAAATTAGGTCAAAGAATGCATATATAGTGTATATGATGCCATGGGCATTTAAGGATGGTTTGGAATGGATGGAAGGAGAAACTGATACATATGAACAAATGCAAGAAAATATCTACTATAATACCACAACGCTTGTAAAGGATCTTGGTATTGCTACTGCTCCAGTTGGATGGGCTTGGTACGATGCGATAACAAGTGGATATAAAAGGGATTTATTTTTAAGCGATTTTACACATGCGTCAAAACATGGTGCCTATTTAACAGCTTGTGTGTTTTACACAACCATTTTTCTTGAGACACCGCCAATGATATCATATAATTGGGAAGATGATGATAATCTTCAATATTTGAATGATATTGCGTCATCAATTGTGCTTAATGATTTAGAATTATGGAATATTGATTGAGAAATCATTGAAGAATTATCAAAATTGAGAAATTATTGAAAAAGTGGATTTGGTATATGACATCACCTCAATAAGTTTCAGATCTATCTTATTTATAAAACTCATGCACCCAATCAGTGATCATACTCGCCTTTCCAAGGTAGATAAAAGTAATCGCTATCATATTATAGAAACCATGCGTCAATACCAAAACCATTAAATTGTTCTTATTGAATATGAAAATGAGACCCAACAATAATGCAATAGTGGCAGTGATAATTATTCCAGAAAGCCCTTGATAACTATGAGCAAAGCCAAAAACTATAGATATAATTACTGCTGAAAACAGCCAGGCTTTATTTGTATCTCCAAAAATGATTGCAAGTCGTTTTAGTAAGTAACCTCTGAAAATTATTTCTTCAAATCCACCTAAAACCCAACCAAGTAAAATAAAAATTACATAATTAACAAAATTTCCTTCTAATCCACTAACTTCGCTTAGGTCTATTTTACCAAAGTGAAATTCAACTAATGGTTGGATTAAGAAATCACTTAGGATAAAAATACTAATCGTAAAAAAAACTGCTTTCAATATAGTATTAGGCCAATTTGGTCTGGTCATTCCGAAATATTTCCAGTCCCATCTTGTAGCCCATAAAGTAATGAGTACAACCATGTAAAAAAGAAGCGTACCGAGTTGCCCCGCAAATATTAATAACAATAAACCTACGATAATTACAGTTACAATGAACAAAGATTTCCCGGTAAGCTTTTTAGTTTTTTCCCTAAAACTTAGTTTATTTTTTTGCACGTAGATGTCCTCCCTTATATTATTAACTATTCTTATAGGACCTGGCCCCCATTAAAAAGAAATAGATCGCTTTTTCTCGTTCATATCAATATTTATTGTATTTGGAGAGTGAGTTTATGTTTTAGAGTCATTTCTTAATTCCAGCCACATGTTTTGAAATATTATCTTCTTTATTTGGCTATAGTATGAGGTAAGGTCAAAATCTTCGATTAATACGGATTGTACTTGTAAGCCTGTTATCAAGGCTTGATAAAATCCAGCTATAGATTTTGGATCTATATGACTATGAATCTCTCCTCTTTTTATTCCATCTTTCACAAAACTGGCAATTTTATCAATTTGTTGTCTGTTTTTATCATTAATCATTTCCTGGAGCTTTTTTTTCTTCATCGCTTCCACCCACATATAAATGTTGGCTTTGGATGATTCTTTTAACTCTTCGGTTGAACAGCTTTCAAAACAAGCATTGAAAAGTTCTGAAATTGCTTCTCGGGCAGTATTTTTCTTTGCCATCAAGTTAAAAATTTGATTCTCACTCTTAAGAGCCCATTCCATTATAGCATCCAGTATTTCATCCTTGTTTTTGAAGTAATTATAGATGACTCCTGTGCTTAAATCGAGTTTCTTTGCTATGTCTCTCATGGTTGTTCCTTGATAACCTTTTTCAGCAAAGCACTTCCAAGCAACAGTAATGATTTCATCTTTCCTGAACTTAAAATACTCTTCTGGTACTTTCGGTGTCATTGTATCTCCTTTTTTGAAATATAACAATCATTCACTATAATGAACATACGTTCAGTATTATATAAAATCAAGGGTTTCTTATTTCGCAGAACAAAATAAGGTTTAGCATCTGATGGTGACCAGCCTGGATATTGGATCACTTTCTAAATAAAAACATATATTTTAACGGAGGGTGTAAGAGCATTATCGATATTAAACAGGTCTCCCGTCTCCCCATTAGTGGGTGGGTACCCTACTAAATCGGTATCCTGTATGTATCCTGTTTTTTGTTATACAATATAAACCAAAAAATTCTAACTTAAATATTGGAACAATTTTCGAGTGTAATGTCAATATAAGATATACATCTTCCTGTGATTATTCTATACTATTTCATCAGGATCAACTTATGTGAATCAAACCCTCCATCTGCCTCGAGACGAAGAAGATAGATCCCGCTGGCCAGCTTGTTTGCTTGAAAGATATAGGTATGACTCCCTGCCTGATAATGGTCGTCCACAAGTGTCTGTACTTTCTGACCAATACTGTTGAATATCTGTAACGTAACATGACTGGCTTTGGCTATGTCAAAGACAATCCTTGTCGTCGCGTTGAAGGGGTTTGGATAAACGGTGTGAATTCTGTAGTCCGTTATTAAAGAACTTGGCGGGTTGTCATCCACTCCAGCATGCACATCGAATGCAAAGATCTCAAAATGAGTGCGATCGGAAACGTAGATTAAATCATTAGCCAATGCAATATCAATAACGTTTAATCCTGGTGTTTTATGATAAGCGACCTCAGTAGGCAAAGTCGGATTGGATACATCGTAAACATGCAAACCGATTCCCTGATTATCTGTAACATAAATCGAGTCGCCTGACGACACCACGTGATTGACCTGTACTAAATTCTCTTCGATAAATCCGATTTCCGCAGGCGCTAATGGATCTGAAACGTCGAAGATACGAAGTTCACCAGTGAAATCTGCCAAGTACACATAATTTTGGTCAGGGGATATATCGATCCACCAGGCACTGCCTATAATCTGGTAGTTTGCTACCTCTACGATGTTATTGGGATCTGAGACATCCAGGACATACAGGCCATATGATTCGTCGGGGACGAAAAGGTAAGGCCACGAGACCTTCACGTTGCGAACAGCGAAGCCTTGGTTTGTCATTGGACTCCAAAGCGTCCAGTTGCCCAATGCTATGGGGTGATCTATCTGAGAAACATCGTAGATCTGAACACCTCCGAACGCCATCGCCACATAGACATAGTTATCGTGGTAATCCACACTTAAAGGAACCCCAAAATGATCTTGGGGACAGGGCAAAAATGCTGCTTCGACCGGCTCTGCCGGATCCGATATATCTAACACACTAACGCCAGAAACCAAAGCTACTTCCACACCGGGAATATAGAGATAGTTTTCCCATGTCGAAATCCACTTTGGCCGTCCCTCAAAACTCAAAGAATTCACCTCAGTCGGCGATGAAGGATCAGACACATCATAGACCAGTAGATTCTCACTATCATCGTTCGTTGAAATATAAGCGTGATCACCTGATACCGCCACTCCAAAGGTAAGGCCATGTGGATCATAGTAGCCGACTTCCTCAATTGAAATGTGATTAGAAACGTCAACTACTCGAAGCCCGTAATCGCCAGCAGCAATACAGGCGTATCCATCGCGATAGTCAAAACCATAGAACCACCAATTCCCTAGCAGGTCATGTGAGTTAATTTCCAGAGGAGCTATCGGGTCGGACACATCAAGTATAACCAATTGTTTGCCCGTAATATCCCCATCCTGCAGGTAATACACAAAATCACCGGAGATTTCTATACGGGAGAAGAATGCGTCTGTTTGGTTGTGTGGAAACGAGCCTACCTCATGAATCTGGGAAAAATCTGAGGCATCCAGAATACGAACACCGAATAGAGAATCGATGATATAAATATAATCTCCTTGCACTACGACATAATGGATAAACGCTATCTCACCTGCCGGAGAGTAACTACCGAGTTCTGTCGGAAAACCGGGATCGGTGACATCATAGATGACCAGCGCGTTATTATCGGCAACGTATGCGGTATTATCGGTCACAAACACGTCATGCGGCATTCCTGGCGTTTCAAAAGAACCGACTTCAACAGGTTGCATTGGATCGGACACGTCAATCACCTTGATTCCGGAGAATCCTTCGAATTCAAAGGCTGAAATATAGACATAATCCCCATCAACAAACTGACTGGTGCAATTATCAGGTAAAGATACATATCCCATCTGCTGAGGCGCACTGGGGTTCGACACGTCATACACGTATAACCTGTAATGCGCAAATGACCAGGTACCATCGAAGTACAAAACGTAGGCATTATCTCCTGATACCGTGATCCTGTCTGCCATCCACAACTCAACTCCGGCACAGGTATCACTGTTAACGGAATACCCTACTTCCAAAGGTGTTGTAGGATCCGACAGATCCAGCACACGAAGACCGGAAGTCGTCCCGGATGCAATGTAAGCAAAGTCTCCCGACATGGCGACATCGTAGGATTGTTCAACAAAGTCATGAACTTCACCAAGCATGCTGATATTAAAGCTATCCTGTGCCATTGCGACACCGCACATTTCCAGCATTAACAATAAGCAAATAGCTGAAAAGGTAAATCTTCTCATTTTAATCCCCCCAACTCCCCATTTAGTTAATAAAATTCAGAAAAACCAAAGAATAATGGGAGTATTAGATAGTTTACTTTTTTAATTTTCTAAATAGCTGCCGACGCTTTACTGTATTCTGTTTTACATCATCAATATCATCCGTTTCTACTTGGATAGGAATAGCGAATCCTGAAGCATAAATAGTAAATGGGTCTTTGAAAGTATTGACGTCAATTTTCTTTGGCTTTTTCATCATTAATACTCCTCGCAACACTTATAATTTAGATAGTGATATAAATTTAATGGTTGTCCTGCACTTCAACCAAGTTTTATAACTAATATTACAAATATTTTTGTTGCTGAATTATCTCCAACTACCTCTCTCCCCTCTGATTATTCAAAATCAGAAAAACCGTTGAAAAAACGAATTTGAATGAGATTCACCGTACAACCAGCGTACAAATAAATTGTCACAAACTGTCACATCCTGTCATATTTATAGCATTTTGAAGTAAGTAAAAAGGGCAGTATAAACTACCCCAGTTTCTTGCTTTGTCGTCAATATTTGAGGAGTACATCGGGGCCGGACTCGAACCGATACGCCTTTAATGATCGAATAATAAAAACTATGCTGTTTACAATACCTCTTATAATGCTATTTGCCTTAAAGCCAGGAGGACCATATTATTTCAAGTTTACTCGACGTTGAGAAGCGGAGTTTTTGTATAGGAAATAACTCTTGAGAACAGTGACATTAATCAATAATTTAATTCATCTTAATTTTTAAAAGAGTCGATGCAGGTTCAGTATTCAATAGTCATTTTAACTAACAAGAGTTAGAAGTAATGGATACAGATTTGTCGCACAAGGACCGAGTAAACCAGGCCATCTCGTTTATAAAACCTGATAGAACACCTCGCGATTTCGCTGCCGTGCCCGAAGTGTGGGAAAAATTAGGCGATTATTTTGGTGTTCACAATCGGGAACAAATCATGGAATACCTCGACACCGATTGTCGCACTGTATCTTACGATAGTTTTTGTCGGCATCCTACGATCTCAATTTCTAAATTAGATAAAAAAGATCCCATGGAGCGGTCCTCGATTGGAGGTCCGTGGAAGATAGTAGAGCCAGATGGCAGTAGTCGTGATATCTGGGGGGCTCATCGTCAGAAATTTGTTCATAAGTATGGTGCCTATGATAAATTCGTATCATATCCATTGGAAGATATACAGGTCTTTGAGGATTTGAATCGATATGAATGGCCTCAACCGGAATGGTGGGATTTCTCAAGTCTGAGACCAGTCATCGATGCGCTTAATAAAAATGCCTCATACAACATCCGCTATCGTGTGGGCTCGGTTTTCGAGACCGCATGGTCGCTCTATGGCTTTGAAAAATTTCTGACCGATCTTGCCATACGGCCAAAATGGCCCCTAAAAATAATGGAGAAGATTGCTCAGGTCCATTTCGCAAATCTGAAAGTTGTGTTGGAAACATCTGCGGACCAGATTGATATCGTCTATTTCTATGATGACGTTGCATCTCAAAACTCGCTTTTAATTAGTCCGCAAATGTATAAAGACTTTATCCAGCCCTTTCATCGCAAGATTATTAATATATCAAAGAATTATGGAAAGCCGGTTATGATGCATTGCTGCGGTTCTATCTATCCTCTAATCGAAGAATTTATTGAAATGGGATTATCCATTTTAAATCCAATACAACCTAGTGCCTTAAATATGAATCCTGAAAGACTTACGGATGAATTTGGTGGTCGTATTGCTTTTCATGGCGGAATTGATATTCTACAGTTATTACCATCGGGCACACCGACTGAAATCGAGGAACAGGTCCAATTCAATTCCCAAGTACTTGGTAAAAATGGAGGTTATATTTTGGCTGGATCGCATCATATTCAAGCAGATACCCCGGTTGAAAATATTTTGGCTATGTACGATATCCGTTAGACCATATCGCACTTTCGGGTTACCAATAAAAAAGTTGAGCGATAACTTACTACTCTTTCAATATAACTTCGATAGAACCTGCTAATAATGCAAGTCACCTTTATAATCCCACTCCCCCTTCTGATTGATTGGAATTGGAGATTTGGTTGAAAAAATGGATTGTTTAGAATCTTTGATATAAACATACACCCTACTCTGATTGACTTATAAGTTTGTTTTAGGATTCACCATATCTATATTTATCAAGTAATTCTATCAGTATAAATGGGGGTAGCTATTACGTATTTTTACAATATATTTACTTTTACTTGTATGGATCAGTATCGGCTCGATCCTCCCAAAGAAAACATAATATTCCTCCCCCTAGACACTAACCTCAGTATTGACAAAAAGGAGATTAGCAATGCATAATATCATCCAGCGTTTAATGGTGTCATTTTTATTAGTGGGTTTATTTACAACCCTGTCTGCCCAAAATGTTGAGTTCAAACTTGGCAGTAGTAATAAAACCACCTACTTCGTTATAAAAAATGCGAGTGATAATGAACTATTTAAAGTAAAGGGTAATGGTTTTGTTAGCATTAAAAATAATTTCAATCTCAATGGATGGTATAGTTACAAAATAAAAGGGAAAACTGTGCTGAGAATTAAAAAGGGTGGAAACTTGTTTGTTGGCGTAAATGCCGGAAAAAATACAACCCCATCAGGTTCATATATAGGAATGTCTAACACGTTCATGGGTGACAGTTCTGGGTATAATAACACCACTGGTCGCATGAACACTTTCACTGGTAATCAGGCAGGCTATTTAAATACCGTTGCAAATTTTAACACCTTCAACGGTTACAAAGCAGGCTATTCAAACACTTTTGGAGATAATAATGTCTTTACTGGTAGAATGGCCGGCTATGATAACACCACAGGAGATTATAATGCCTTCACTGGTGATCTGGCAGGCCTCCATAATACCACAGGAAATTATAATACCTTCACTGGTAATGAAGCAGGCCGCGCAAATACAACAGGGAAGTGGAATATCTTCACAGGTAGTATGGCAGGCAATCATAATACTATAGGAAATTATAATGTTTTCACTGGTTTTCAGACAGGCAGTGGTAACATCACAGGGGAATATAATGTCTACGTCGGTTTAAGGGCAGGCTATATCGCGACAGGCAGCGGGAATGTATTTTTGGGTAGTGAGGCAGGTTACTATGAAACCAGTTCTGATAAGCTTTTTATTGATAATTCAAATACCTCCAGTCCACTCATCTGGGGCGATTTCTCTACTGACAGTGTAAGGTTAAATGGAGACCTGCATGTTACGGGAGATTTTTATGTGGATGGTTCTATGCCCTCCTCTGGCGGAAGTGATAGTGACTGGACTATCTCTAGTCCTGATATGTATTCGGCAGTCAGTGGAAATGTTGGGATCGGAACAACCACTCCTCTGTCACTATTAAGTGTAGGCGGTGATGGTGTGTCAACAGCAGCAATTAGTGGTGAATCTTCTGAAAGTGGCGGCCGTGGTGTGCAAGGTTGGGCATCAAATAGTGGCGAAGGAATAACAAACTATGGCGGGTATTTCGAGGCAGATGGTGGTGATGGCCGTGGAGTGACGGGTATTGCTTCGAATAATGGAGAGGTTTTTAATATCGGCGGATCTTTTTCAGCAGAAGGAAAATTTGGTTACGGAGTACAAGCTATTGTTAGCGGAAGTTCCGCTCAGGCAGTAGCTGGAATTGCAGCAAATACATCAGGTACTGGTTACGGGGGATCTTTTGCTTCCTATGGAGATTTAGGTACTGCAGTAAGCGCTTGGGCATCACACGCGAGTGGTGTAACCTATGGTATCAGAAGTGAAACAGTGAGTCCTAATGGATGGGCAGGATATTTTGAAGGTCGTGGGTACTTTAGCGGAAAAGTTGGTATTGGAACAGATGCCCCTGTCGATGAATTAGATGTGGTCGGCCATATAAACACAGACAGCGCTTATAAAATCACAGGCAAGACTGTATTAAAATCCACCAGTGTAGGTAATCTGTTTATCGGTAAATATGCCGGATTGAATACTGCCCCAAGTGGAAGTGATATTGGACAGTTTAATACATTTGTTGGCGATAGTGCCGGTTTCAGTAACACGACTGGATATAAGAACACGTTTAGCGGTTATGAGACAGGTTTTGGAAATATTTCTGGGCTCGGAAATACTTTTTTGGGGATGCATGCAGGCTATAGTAATTCGACAGCAAACTTTAATGTCTCACTTGGGTTTGCGGCAGGTTATTTGCACCAAACCGGCAATGGCAATGTTTTTATCGGTCTTGAAGCAGGTCGCAATAACATAACGGGAAGCGGGAATGTCTTTGTTGGAAAATATGCTGGCCATAGTGAAACAGGATCAGATAAACTATATATTGAGAACACAAATTCAGCAAGTCCTCTCATCTGGGGTGATTTCGATAATAACCAGGTAGTTATCAATGGTAATTCATCACATAATACATACAGCAGAACTTTCTTTTCCAATGGTGCTGCCGGTGGTACCGGCGCCTGGATCAACGACAGTGACGGTCGCAAAAAAATGAACATCGCGACCATAGATCAAGCGCTGGATAAAGTGCAGAACCTACGTGGTGTGAACTTTGAGTGGAAAGAGACCGAACATCATGAGGAAGGTCTACAGATGGGCTTCATCGCTCAGGAAGTCGAAGCGGTTATCCCGGAAGTTGTAAGCAGCGGGGGTAACTCATACTCCATGCAGTACTCTCCACTCACGGCTCTACTGGTTGAAGCAACAAAAGAACAACAGATTCTGATTGAATCTCAAAACCAGATCATCGATGATCTTAAGGCAAGAGTCCAGTCACTGGAAAACCAGCAACAATTAGCGGAGGTGAGGTAAGATGAAGAAATTACAGTTAATGCGATTAGTATCTTTTGTAATTACAGGTTTAATGCTATTTACAACACTGTCTGCCCAAAATGTTGAGTTCAAACTTGGTGGCAGTAAAAAAACAAACTACTTTGTCATTAAAAATTCCAAGGATAAAGTATTATTGAAAGTAAGGGGAAATGGTTTACTCAACACTAAAAATTCTATGAATCTCGATGGATATAATTATAGTTACCAAATACAAAACAATGATGTGCTCCGGATTGACAAGTATAATGGCACGTATGTTGGAATAGATGCAGGCAAGAATAACATCTCAGGAATTGGTAACACCTTCAGCGGTTATCACGCAGGTCTTGCGGCCACAGGGTCCTACAACACATTTACAGGATCACTGGCAGGGTTAGCAACCACAACCGGAACTGGTAATGCGTTCTATGGGCGTAGAGCAGGTGAAAATAACATCACCGGGACAAATAATACCTACATAGGCTACGCTACCGGTCAATACAGCACTGGCAATAATAATGTCTTTTTAGGTACCAGTGCAGGGGCCAATGAATACGGATCAAACGAACTTTATATTGAGAACACAGGTACCACTTCACCCCTAATATGGGGCGATTTCAGCGGAAATCGAGTAGTTATCAACGGCAATTCCTCACATAATACAAGCGACAGAACATTCTTTTCCAATGGTGCTGCCGGTGGTACAGGCGCCTGGAACAACGACAGTGACGGACGAAAGAAAAAGAACATCGCTACCATAGATCAGGCACTTGATAAAGTGCAGAACCTACGTGGTGTGAATTTTGAGTGGAAAGAGACCGAACACCATGAAGAAGGGCTTCAGATGGGTTTTATTGCCCAAGAAGTAGAAGCAGTTATTCCGGAAGTCGTAAGCAACGGGGGTGACTCATATTCCATGCAGTACTCTCCACTCACAGCACTACTGGTTGAGGCAGTGAAAGAACAACAGCAGATCATTTTAGATCTGAAACAAAGAGTCCAGTCGCTGGAGAACCAGCAGCAGCTGGCGGAGGTGAGGTAAGATGAAGAGATTACACCTAATCATAATCTTACTTCTCTTTTGGTCTTTCCTTTGGGCTCAAACCAGCTCCATGACATTGTATGGTACCGGTGCTCCTGCTACCTCATCTCATATGATTATTACTGAAGCCGGTGGTGAATACGCCTATTACTGTGTGAATACTGAAGATATAGAATCGGGAGCATCAAAAACAATATGGGATGTCGGTGCGTATTGTGGAGGAGGCACATCAACCGCCAGTGTGGAAATGGAAGAAGCTTTGTCGCATGATCTGAATAAGCAGGATAGTGATGATCTTGGAGGTATAGCTTTGCTACCTGAGACATTTGGCATTAGCCAGAACTATCCAAATCCCTTTAATCCAATTACGACCATTAGATACCAATTACCAGAAGAGAGTCATGTGGTCTTAAGTGTTTATGACATTATGGGAAGGCAGGTAGTACAGCTTATCAATCAGACTCAGGCACCAGGATTTAAATCCGTACAATGGAACTCAAAGGACCAATTTGGACAGCCTGTTAGTGCGGGTATGTATCTCTACAATATTCAGGCTGGTTCGTTTAATAAGACAATTAAGATGGTACTATTAAAATAAAAAAATATAACCATCAGCTTGTAATACTATTAGTAATCACGGTATTCATTGCGATTGTTCCGGCTCAACAAATTCGCGTTGCTTGTGTTGGCAATAGCATAACCGTCGGTGTATGGCTTTCAAATCCTGCTGAAGATAGTTACCCTGCAGTTCTTGGTGGGCTCTTAGGTTCTGATTATGATGTTCGAAATTTCGGTTCTTCCGGATCAACAGTATTAAAAAACGGTGATTTACCATACTGGGAAACGTCGTCCTACCAGTCTGCCCTGGAATTTTCTCCAGATATTGTGGTGATTCTATTAGGTACAAATGATAGCACACCTGAGAACTGGGTGTTTAGTGACGAGTTTGAAGCTGATTATGTTGCATTGATAGAATCTTTTAAAATTGAAAATGCTGATGCGGAATTAATTTTGTGCTATCCACCACCAATTTTATCTGATCCTGACAGTGAGGCGAACCTCATAAACGAATTAATTCCCAAAATCTCGGCAGTAGGCAACCAAACTGGTTCCAGGGTACTTAATCTATATGAAAGTTTTGAAGGTCACAGTGAATTATACCACGATGGGGTTCATCCGAATAAAGACGGTCACCAGGTAATTGCCAACCTAGTATATCAAATGATTACAGCCAGCTCCATGACACTGGGAGGTACAGGCAATCCCGCTACCTCAGCGCACATGACTATTACTGAAAGTGGTGGCGAATATGCCTATTACTGTGTGGATACTGAAACTGTGGATTCGGGTGCGTCTAAAACAGTTTGGGATGCCGGTGCGTACTGTGGAGGAGGCACCTCTACCGCCAGTGTGGAAACGGAAGAAGCTTATCCTATAGATACTAATCCTCAAGATAAGAATGAACTTAGTAAAACACACATGTTGCCTGATACTTTTGGTATCAGTCAGAACTATCCAAATCCCTTTAATCCAATTACTACTATTAGATACCAGTTGCCAGAGGAGAGTCACGTAATCATAAGTGTTTATAACATAATGGGAAGACAGGTAGTACAGCTCATCAATGCGACTCAAGCTCCCGGGTATAAATCGGTACAATGGAACTCAAAAGATCAATTTGGACAGTCTGTTAGTGCGGGTATGTATATCTATCATATTCAAGCCGGTTCGTACAATAAGACCATGAAAATGGTTTTGCTTAAATAATTAACACAGGAAGACAGAGCAGAAAGAGAACACCCTCTCATGTTCCTGAAAATATACGTGGGGTATATGTACATATAAAACATACCCCCCTTCTGATTGATTGAAATTGGGAATTTGGTTTGAAAAAATGGGATTGTTTGCGAATCATTAGTATCAGATTTACATTTCAATAGTATATATCATTTAATAATCATCCCATGAGGTAGTTTATGAGAGGATTGATATTTATTTTACGTGTAGTGTTCCTTTTTTCTATTAGTCACATCTTCGCTCAAACTTCCAATATCAATGTTGATGTTAACTCTACTGTTAATCCATTAGAAAGTTCAAAAGCAGTAGATGATAGAACTAGAAATAACAAGTCTGATAATTCACAATCAAGGGTGATTATTGGGCAGGGCGCTACAATCATAATCAGTTCAAGTGATGACGATCAAGCTAGAATATTGGTGAAGGTTGTAGATGTATCATCAGGTGGTAGGCTGCGTGAAGTATTGAAAGAAAATGATATTAATGTCGAATATTCAGATATAATACAGAAAAACGATGAAATACTGAACTCCAGCTCAGTTCCAATTGAGTTTACCATTGAGAAAGCCTATCCCAATCCATTTAATCCGGTAGTCAATATCCGTTATGGTTTACCAGAGACTAGTCCAGTACACATTGTCATTTATAACCTAGCGGGACATCTAGTTTTAGATTACAACATTGGTGAGAAATCAGCCGGTTGGCATGATTTTCAGTGGAATGGAACTGATGTATCTGGTAATCACTTAGGCTCGGGCATCTACTTTGTAACTGTCCAGGCAAATGATATTATAAAGAATCAAAAAGTCACATTTGTTAAGTAAAAATTTAAAGATAAGATAAGAGGGATTATTATGAAAACATTAACACTTATTTATTCAATAGTATTTATAGCAATGAGTCCCGTCTTCGCTCAGGATATAATCAATGAGACCGGAAGGGATGGTCAGTTTATCGTGCGAACGGCTGATATGGATACTTTAATGACGATCAAAGATGGTAATGTTGGCATTACTGGTGAACTCAAGGTAGCCAAAATGCCCGAAGGAACTGAAACTGATCTCAATGTTGTGTGGGACCCTCAGGATAAGACCTTGAAGTTTATGCCCAACATATTTTCAGAAGCCTCACCTTTGTCAAAACCATTAGCCAGGATAAAAGGACATTCTATCTTATCCAAAGAAATGTTATTGGATGATGGAAGTGTCAGCATACTGGAAACTGCTGCAGTAACCTGGAATCAATTCGATACTGATTATGGCTGGATCAAGTTAGGTCCGGCAAGTAATACTGCAGCTCATATATATACTGATAGGAAAAAATTCAAGTTTAATAAAGCAATATATTCTATGACGGGAAAAATAGGTAGTCTAGGAAATGATCTCAAGCTGCAAATAGGTGGTACTACCAGACTTACAATCAATAAAACTTCTGGGAATGTTGGGATTGGGACAATCAATCCCCTATCACTATTAAGCGTGGGGGGGGATGGACATTCACTTGCAGCGATTTATGGTGAAACATCAGGAAGTAGCGGTATTGGTATGTATGGCAAGGCATCAGGAAGTGATGGTTTAGGTGTGTATGGCTTGGCATCCAACAGTGGTGGAACAAATTTTGGTGGTTATTTTGAGGCATATGGAAGTGACGGTCGCGGTGTGTATGGCTACGCATCAGATGAGGGCGATGTATATAATTACGGTGGATATTTTAGAGCAGAGGGAAGTACCGGTCGCGGTGTGTATGGCTACGCATCAAATAATGGCAGTGTAACAAATATCGGCGGCTCTTTTAAGGCGGATGGAAGTACTGGTCGTGGTGTGTATGGTACTGTATCTGGAATTTCCGGTCACGCAGTGTATGGCTATGCATCCAACAGTGGTGGAACAAATTACGGTGGTTATTTTCTGGCAGGTGGAATTTCCGGTGTTGGTGTGCGTGGCTCTGGCTCAGGAACAAATGGTAAGGGCGTTGTTGGTAGTGGGAAGGCCTATGATTTTGATGCACAGGGAACAGGAGTAGACTATGGTTCAACTTCATCCATACGCTGGAAAGATGATATTGTTGAAATAGATCAACCTCTTGAGAAAATAGCTGAATTAAGGGGTGTGTATTTTACCTGGGATGAAGAACATGGCGGTCAGCATGATGTAGGGATGATAGCAGAAGAAGTCGGTAAAGTATTACCGGAAATAGTTGTATATGAAGAAAACGGAATAGATGCAGATGGAATGGACTATAGTAAACTCACGCCACTTTTGGTTGAGGCAGTAAAAGCATTATTAGTACGAGTAGAGGAGTTAGAACAGCGAATAGATTAATAGCTTCATTTTACTAAAAATATCGCAATAATGTGTGTTGGGTTTGCTAATCTAACCCCCACTCCCCCTTCCGATTGATTGGAATTGTGAATTTGGTTGAAAAAAGGGGATTGGTTGTGATTTAATCAATTGGTTTTCATTGATTTAATGTGTGCTAATAACTACTATGGAAGTTAATAATTAGAGCGTTTTTGCTCTATAAGAGGGGTTTGGGGATTTAATTGAATTATAGGCGCTATACAATCTTTAGAAACACCACAATCCATCAGTTTTACTATTTAGTCCGTTAATAAAACAAAGGAGATTATATCATGAAAACACAAAGAAACTTACTGCTCTTTCCCGCAATCGTAGCATTAGTATATGGCTTAGCATCTGTATTCATTCCTAGGTCATTTATTACATACTTTGATATACCTGCTGAAATGATTACACCGGGTTTTGTGGCATGGGTTGTTAGTACAGGAATAGTTTCAATTGGTTTATCAATGCTTGCTTTTTGGATGCGTTCATTGACCGATGCCTCTTCGATGAAGGGTGGAATGACTGTTTTTTCGATATTCTATGCATTATTTGGATTGGAGACCCTCTTGGAACCAGTAATAATACCGGAGATGACTTTAAACACGATTACAGTAATCCAGGGAATTGTATCTATTCTTTTGGCAATTGTTTTCTTCGCATATAGAGAGCCCAAAGAAGAGACCAAATAAACAGTAAAAAAGTACATTATTTCACCCTGGAAAGCGTACATATAGCGTACGCTACTTCTTTTCTCGTCGGTTATCCAGCGGACTCATAATCTGTTGGTTCGGGTTCGAATCCCTGTGGGCCCACTCCTCTCACAATACTGTTTTCATATTATATAGCATAACACAAGCTGTAGAATTTCATTTTAAGATTTAGTAGGTTATTGGAACTTTAATTATATAAAAGGGGCTTTTATGTTTTCACATTCATTAATTCAAAGACTCACGAAGCTGTGTCTAACAATTTTATTCATCGGTTTGATTTTTCAATCGGTCAATGCAAACCAAAATGATAAAGAACGAAATCAAATACCCGAAAAATATAAGTGGAATTTGGGGGATTTATTTACATCTCAGGAAGACTGGCAAAAAAGTAAGAAAGATGTCGCTCTAAGGTCAGAAAAGGTAGGAGACTATAAGGGAACTTTAGGTAATTCAGCTATTGATTTATATCAAGCGCTGGATTATTACTATCAAGTCTTAAAAGAATTTTACATACTTTGGTCATATGCCAACATGCTATCTGATGAGGATACTCGTGAATCCTCCCCACTTTCAATGAAACAAGAACTTGAACAATTATGGACAAACTTTGAAAAAGTATCAGCCTATATTAATCCTGAAATACTTGCTATTTCTCAAGATATCATCAACCAGTATTTTCATGATGAGCCTCGTTTAAAAATATACCGTCATATAATCGATAATATTCAAAGAACCAGAGAACATACTTTGAGTGAGGTCGAAGAGGAGCTCATCGCCGAGGCGGGTAGAATGGCTAACTCCGCCCAAAATGCATATTCCATATTTTCTAATGCTGATATGATACGCCCCACAGTAATCTTATCAACGGGTGAGGAAGTAATTCTAAATTCAGCTGGTTACAGTAAACATCGTTCTAGTCCAGTGCGTGAAGACCGTATTAAGGTAATGAATGCATTCTTTAGTGAATTAGATAAATATCGCCGCACATTTGGGACCCTGTTGTCTAGCGAAATACAATCGAATATATTTTATAAAAATGTTAGAAGATATAATTCTAGCCTAGAAAACTCAACCGACAGAGATAATATCCCAACATCAGTCTATAAAAACTTAATAAAAAACGTTAATGATAATTTATCAACTCTTCATCGATATCTGAAATTACGTAAGCGCATGCTTGGTGTTGATGAATTACATTATTATGACATATATCCACCACTAGTAAAAAGTATTGATCTTAGATACAGCTATGAAGAGGCTGAGGAAATAATAAAAAAAGCATTGTCTGTACTTGGTGAGGAATACATAGAAATTCTTGACAAAGCTTTTAAAGATCGCTGGATTGATGTCTATCCAAATACGGGTAAGCGTTCAGGTGCATATTCAAATGGAGCAGCCTATGATGTACATCCATATATATTGATGAATTATAATGATAAATACGATGATATGAGCACCTTGGCCCATGAACTAGGTCATACAATGCACAGTTATTTTTCAAATAAGTCTCAACCATTTCCCAATTCAGATTACCCAACGTTTTTAGCAGAAGTAGCCTCGACAGTAAATGAAGCATTGCTAATCGACTATGTATTAAAAGATATCGATGCCCCTGAAATCCAATTATCAATTCTAGGTAATTATTTAGAAAATTTCCGTGGTACAATGTTTCGCCAAACACAATTTGCTGAGTTTGAATTAAAAATCCATCAAATATCCGAATCAGGTGAAGCCTTAACTGGTGATAAATTCACAGAGATTTATTTAGACATCCTTAAGAAATATTATGGACATGATGTAGGTGTGATGATAATTGATGACCGATATGGTATTGAATGGGCTTTCATACCACATTTCTATTATAATTTTTATGTTTACCAATACAGTACATCATATTTGGCATCACAAGTAGTTGCTGATAAAATGCTGAAAGGTGATTCAACGGATGTTAAACAATATATAGATTTTATCTCGAGCGGAGGTTCTGATTATGCTATATCAATATTAAAAGAAATCGGAATTGACATGACTACTGACGAACCCTTTAATATTGGTATGATAAAAATGAACTCCATAATGGACAAAATGGAAGAAATATTAGATGAAGTAGAGCAGTAGTCAAAAAATAGTTTAAAAGTGGGATTGGATGAGAGTGTTCGTTGTAATTGTTGATTAAATTCTTACTGAATTATAGATAGTTGGGGGTATAATGGAAAATCAAGATATTAAAATTACAACACGACAGAGGAATAGACTTGAAACACAAGGATTCTATTGTTATAAATTCTGAATCCAAAACAGAAGCCATTGATTGTCCGTATTGCAATGAATCCAAAAATTTACCCTGGGCGAAAGAAAATGGGTTTGTAGCAGTAAAATGTATTGCATGTGGACTTGTTTATGTAAATCCTCGCCCAACACAAACATTGATTCGTGAGTCCGTTGAAACCGGCGTCCACAGCAATGTAGGACATGGAAGAACTGCAATTGCCCATCGAGTTGGTTCAAATGTATCTCGCTACAAAAGGATATTCTCTTCTATGTTCCATGACGTATGGCAAAATCATAAAAAGCTTTCTTGGATCGATGTTGGTGCTGGCTATGGCGAGATTGTCGAGGCAGTTGCTGCTTTAGCGCCGTTAGGCAGCCAAGTTGAGGGTATTGAGCCAATGAAACCCAAAGCATATAGGGCACAGGCTCGTGGATTAAAAATAAGTGAGAAATATCTACACGATGTGACAAAAAAATTCGATTTTGTATCCTTAGTAAATGTCTATTCCCATATCCCAGACTTCCGCTTTTTCTTGGATGAAATAAAAAATGTATTGGTGGAAAATGGTGAATTATACCTCGAAACAGGCAATATTGGCGATCTTGACGATTGTTTTGAAGTACCAACAGAATTGTATTTGCCTGATCATCTTGTTTTTGCAGGTGAGCACCACCTCAAAGGGTATTTGTCTGATGCAGGTTTTTCGATTATCGCGATAAAAAGTATGCGAATGGACGGGCTCATTAATTTCTTAAAGAACATCATCAAAAAAATTATTGGTCGACAAATCACATTGGCATTTCCTTATACATCGCGTTTTCGCACAATAATGATTAGAGCAAAGTTACGTTCATCTTAAATACTAACTTTAAAGGTAGTCCAATCAATGGGTGCTGGTCACTCTTAGCTACTTATACATATGTGAAATAAGTAATTGTATTGTACCTATACTGATTGTTATAGCTATTACATGTGGGGATTAATCTCATCAAAACATAAAAATATCAGTACAGTTTAAACCACCTTCACTTTCCCAACCCCCACTCCCCCTTCTGATTGATTGGAATTGGAGATTTGGTGGAAAAAATGGATTGTTTGGAATCTTTGATATAAACATACACCCTACTCTGATTGACTTATAAGTTTGTTTTAGGATTCACCATATCTATATTTATCCAGTAATTCTATCATTATC
>JBHPLN010000006.1:0-46230 GCA_042564205.1 Fidelibacterota bacterium | reverse complement strand
TAAATTTTTATCGATTAAGTTATCAAAATATTGTTTATCAGTATCACCACCTATTAAAGGTTTATCTGACCAAACAGACATATCACCTATGGCATTACCAGATAAGTATATTGCAGATATAATTGACCATTCAATGATTTCATTATTGTTTAGGTATAGATTATCACCAAGGGTAATTGAGCAAAAAATGATAAGATAGATTAATCTTTTATAAATCGGTGATATCCCTTTAAATCAATTAGAAGGGGGATCGGGGGTTGGGGTTATAAAGTAGGCTTACATCATTATGTTCATCTATGAAGATTTTTACCTAATTACCTAATGGTATCCAATAAACCAAAATGTGTTCAAGAAACATACCTCCTACCTCAACACTCCAAGATTGTCCTTTTCGAACTGGAAACGTAATTGATGCCCAACCGCCTGTGGAGCTATCTCTAAGTCTGATGCTACCTGATATTTTACCATAGATACTACCAACCGTAGCCAATGTATCTTTAAGTGCGCTAGCGACTACTTGTCCATCAGTTGATGCAGTATAAGTCCAATCATAAAGTTTCTCCGTATAAGTTCCAAGTCCTGATGGATGATCACCCCAACCATAAGCCGTATTCCAGTTAGTTGAATTTCCACCTGTTGCTGTGATAACACCATCAACATCAAGTTTTGTTGCAGGTGTTTCAGTACCTATACCAACAAAATCAGTATTTTTGTTATAAATATCATTTCCTGTTGAGTCCCAGAGTTGAAGTTCAATTTTCTCTATTATTATGGTTTGTACCCAGGATGCATTTCCATCTGCATCAGATGTTAGTTTAGCACCATCTTCAGCACCAGTTGGCATCATGAATCCTTGAGTCTTTATCGTACCAACCACATCGAGTAGTGAATCAGGACTTGAAGTTCCTAAACCAACGTTTCCAGAATTACTATTATATATATTATTACCAGATGGCGTCCAATCGCCATCCGCTACTGGTGCTTGCCAAGTTGCATTACCAGATCCATCAGATGTCAAAACATTTCCGTCTGATGCACCAGTTGGAAGCATTAAGCCTTCAGTTTTTGTAGTTCCTGCCACATCCAATAATGAATCTGGATCAGTCTTACCGATACCTACTTTTCCATCACCTTGTATTCTTAAAAGTGTATTATTATCAGAATCTTCTACATCAAATACCTCTACATCGGTATTACCACCTAGTGTATTTGTGATGCTTTGTGCAGGTAAAAATGTGATTATGCAAATTGATAGAATTACTAAAATACAAATTCGGAGAGTAGACATAGTGAGCCCCCTTGAGTTGAATTATTGGTTATAATTTAATGTTACGAGTGTTAATAATCACTCTCAACCAAATCCCATATTCCAATCAATTAGAAGGGGGAGTGGGGATTGGGGAAGAAAAGATAAAATACAATGTTAAATCTCTATTAAAAGTCCACTATTAATTTTAGGCTTACTACTATTCCTCTTCCCAAATAAGTATACTGCAAGACCTATTAAGGTAATAATGCTCATATCTCTTAGTTCAGTTAAGGTAATAGTTGATAAAAGCCATATAATTATTCCTAATACCAGTATTGGAATTAAATTTCCACCCGGTACTTTATATGAACCTTTGATAACATTTTTTCTTCTTCTAAGGATTGGAATTGCAGCTGCCGCACTGCCATATGTAAATAGTCTTATCAGAACACTTATTTTCAATGCTGAAATAAATGATGACGATATTGTTAGCCATAAAATAATTAACGCTGACAATATAATTGAAATGTAAGGTGTATGAAAATTCTTGTGAATTTTCGAAAATAACTTCGGCAGTTGCCCTTGTTCAGACATCGCAAAAAGAGAACGTGGACCTACAAGCATTGTTGAATTTAAGTTTCCTGTAATAGATATTAGCGCACCAATCGTAATCACTAATCCCCCAATTTTCCCTAAATGTATGGATGCGGCATCAGCTAATGGTCTATTAGATGTTGCGAGTTCTGGAAGGGTTCCGATGCACACAAATTGAATTAGAATATAATAAACTACAACAACTGATATCATTGTAAACATTGCAAAAGGAATATGACGTTTAGGGTCTATTATTTCACCTGCAGGAATTACACCACCTTCAAAACCAATAAAAGCAAAAATAAGTAAAAGTATGCTTGTAGACACTGAACCAATTTCTAATTCTTTTGTAAAAGAGAAGGCTCCAAAATCTATAAATAATACCCCAATAAGAATGAACAGGGTCAATGGAATTAGTTTACCAATTGTAAAGAAGTTGATTACACTTACAGATTTGCGAATGCCTATAATATTTATTACGGCTAAAAATAATATAATAACTATGGCAATAAATGCTCGCAAAGCTGCTGCTTCAGACCAGATAAAACTTAGGTAGTCGATAAATAAATTACATAGTGCTGCAGATGCGGTTAATCTGGTCAGCCATACAAACCACCCCGTTTCAAAACCAATAAATGGACCAAACGCTTCCTTGGCATATATGTAAGGACCACCAGTTATTTTGAACTGGCTCCCTAATTCCGCAAAGCACATTACTATTAGAAGAATTAGTACAGCACATATTAAGTAGACAAACAAACTGTAAGTACCAACCAATGCAAATACTTTTGATGGTAAACCAAATATTCCTGCACCAATAACAGAGTTTATTAGAATTGCCACAAGGTCCCACCTTTTAATACCTCTTTTTAGCTTAAGCTTGATAGAGTCGCCTTTCGGATTATAAATCTATTTTAATCTTTTTATGAAATAATTATTAAGATAAAAATGCAGTAAAATAACGTACTGAGCTTCCTTATCTTGATTAAATAAAGTAAGATTTTGTTATTAAAAGTACGATAGAATACTCTCAACCAATCCCATTTTTTCAACCAAATCCCATATTCCAATCAATCAGAAGGGGGAGTGGGGGTTGGTGTTGTGAGGGGGACTTACTTTTTACAACCTTTGGCGCAAATCCTCGCACCTGTACTGCATCTCACCAAAGCGATATGTTGGTTATATTATTACTCTATTCTTTTAATTGGTTGTTATTAATTCCTACATTTCGTGCCCAACGGTGAAGATTGATGTTGGGTCAAGATACACGCTCCAGGATTTAACAAATTCGATACCTGCATTAGTCCCTAGAAAGCTAAGCATTGCATCCAAGTCTGATACTTCAATCTTTGCCACATACTGGTAGGATGATTCTGATGGTAATTCCCCTTCAGGTTGAGCTACAGCAGGACCAAGAACTTTATCTATTTTCCAGGTTTTAAAATCCGTACACCAAGGCGCGCCCCTTACACCTGGAATTTTTGTTTCTACGAGGTAGTTATCATAATCCTCAGTTTTTTGATTCTCTTTTAATTTATATACGGCAAAAAGAGTTGTCATATTGAACCACCTTTCTTTTATTATTTTAATAGCAATTATGTTATCCTGTCGCAAATGAGCAGTCCCAAGGTCATAATCAACCTTATATTGAACTACTATTAAAGCGAACAGTATTACAATTAATACCCCCGCGAATAAACTGTATCAAAGTATATATATGTAACTAATATCCACACTCAAAAGAGTAATAGCACTCTAATTGTAATATTCGATAGTAGGTATTAGACTATTTTAAGTCAATATAAACCGATCCACCCATTTTCAACCAAATTCCAATCAATTAGAAGGGGGAGTGGGGTGGTAGAAATCAGGAAAATAAGAATTGATATTTGTTAATATTTTTTTGTTAGATTGAAAATTTAACCACAACATAACTTATATCATCTTCCGGTTCTTTTAGTTCATGAATCCTTCTTTCTATTCTGTTAAAAATTGTAGTTGCTCTAAAGTTCTTTGACTCCTTAAGAATTAATTCCATTTCCTCTTCAAAAGATTCTTCAAAATGTTCCGATAAACCATCGGTGTATAAAAGATATATACCGGCTGTACAGGGACGTTTTAATTCATTTATTTCATAATTTGCTTCGAATCCAACTGGATTATAATTCTTTTTAATATCTAGGCTATGCCTTGAGGGAATAAATCCGATTGGTTGAGAAATGCTAATCTTAGATTGGTCTATTGACATTAATTGATCACTATCGCTGCAAAACACTAATGGTGGAGGATGGGCAGCAGAAATGAACCGAAACACTCCCTTATCTGATATTTCTCCGTAGAGCATTGTTATGTAGTCTGAAGTGCTTGATGAGTGATAAAATCTATTGTTTAAATTTTCAAATAAATTAGCAGTTATTTCTCCAAATTGTTCTAATTCATATGACGCTCCTACTAAAAAAGCTTGATGAAGTTGTGCCACAAGCATTCCATCTGTTAGCCCGTGTCCTGATGCGTCGGCTATCATAATTCCTGCTCTTTTCATATTCAATTTTAGATTATTCTTATTAATTTTGGCCCGAGATTTTGTAATTCTCTTTTCTAAATCATACCGTTTATTGAAATCAACGAAAGTGATATGATCTCCTCCTGCAATTGAGTGTAAATAAAGAGAAGTCCCATAAATATCAATTCCATTTAGTTCGGGAATCTCACGCCGTGCAGGTTTTAAATATTGAAACTGTTCTGAAAATCTCTCTATTTCTCGTTGTAAAAATACCTTATGGCTTTCCATTATTATTTTTCTGTACTCCTAATATCAGTTTATCTTAATCCCTAAAAGGTTGGATAAAAAATTTGTTAAAATTTAAGCAAGCTTTAACGGTAATAACATTTCTTTGCGCCCATTTTTCCCTGTTTTCCGATTACGAGTTACAAAAAGTAATATTGATGATTATCGATGCAATTGAAACAAATCATAATATAAACAAAATTTCTAAAAGTCTGATTTTCCTGTCATGTTAAAATTGCATATATATAGAAAGGCTTGGACCATATATAATTCCTATGGTAGCGCCAATAGTGCCACCATAGAGTACGCCACCCAGTACTGAAGCTCCAATGAGTTTTAATAATATCAATTTTTTATTAAAATTAAAATGTATAGTATCCATATAATGGCCTATAACTAGTAGTGGCATCATACTGGCAGTAAATGTAATTGCTCCGTCGATTGCTCCATAAAAGGTGCCCTTTAGAATGGATTGACCAAGTTTTGGATTTCCCCGTAAAATTTGTTCTGTTGCCCATTCTGAGGTTCTATATCCGACATATCCACCGATAATTGATGAAGGAACACCAGTGACAATATTTTTCCATAATGGTCCATGTACACCCGACATATTTGTTGCACTCCAATAAATTTGTGCTAATCCCATTGTACTTCCAATACCAACTCCAAGAATTCTACCGGTTTTCAAACATCGATCGTATTTATAGTTAAAATCTCTTGTTGAGTCAGCTTGTGAGTAAATAATTGAAATGCAAGATAGAAAAATAATAAAATTCTTCATAACAACACCCTTGACATGATTATTCAAATGATCAATGAAATATTATTTTATCTCTGTATTGATAATTAAGATTAGAATGAAAAATCAAACTGTAGAACCTGTAATTATAATTTTTCGACAATCCAAATTATAAGAGCGCCAATTATTAATACTAACAAAATGACTACAGCAAGCTTTAGAAAAATGGAAAGCAATAAACCAATAATTAATAGACCTAAAATAAAGAGTATAAATCGCAATACTGGGTTCATCTTTTCCTCCTGAATGAAAATTTACACACTGTAATTTATTAAATTGAGGTAATATTCTGTGTAATATTGAGATATTCAGTCGTTGACGAAACAATTTCCGATGCAAAAAATAACGTTAATTAAAATAGATGTGGTTAAATTTATCATTGCATTATTAATTAGTATGAAGAATACCATACACATTTTTACACCTTTGGAAAAATGATAAATCTTTTTAAATATGATGTAAAAGCTTTTTGTTTATTAATATTTTACCTAACTGGCGGTTTAATCTATAGCCAAACCATTTCAAATAAACAATCTTTGAACGAATATTTAATTATTCAAGGAGAAACTCTCACAAGCGTTACGATTTCTGGGTACGTGATCGGAGCTAACAATTATGGAATAGAAGGAGTGGATGTATCATTTAATAATAGTGGCGCGACTGTTACAACAGGTCCCACCGGTTATTTTATTACATCCGTAAGTAGTGGGTGGAGTGGAACCGCAACACCAACAAAATACAATTGGACATTTACCCCTGATCATTATTCCTTCAGTCAAGTTGTAGAAAACCAAATTGGGAAAAACTATTATGGCTCCACAAGCGCAGTTACAATAAGTGGATATATAAAAGATGAGAATAATGCTGGAATTGAAGGTGTATCAATATCTTTTAGTAATGGTGGAGCAACTGTCATTACAGGTAAAAATGGTTACTATATTACATCAGTTTCTTATGGCTGGAGTGGGATAGCTACTGTTGAAAAGGTTAACTGGACATTCACCCCCGATCATTTATCTTATACAAAAGTTGCAGCAAATCAAGTTAGTAAAAATTTTCTAGGGATTAATGTTTCGCAACTTTTAACTGAAAAAAACTGGTCATCAATACCCAACGAATTCAACGTTCTACCAGCATATCCCAATCCATTCAATCCAAGCACAACTTTACGGTATGGTCTATCAAAATCTGAAAATGTACAAATCGTAATATATGACTTAATTGGCAATCTAATTGCAGTTCTTGAAGATGCAAAACAGCATGCCGGATGGCATGAAACTAAGTGGACGGGTAAAAATCAGCTTGGAAATAATGTACCTGGTGGTATGTATATTAGCAAGATTATAGCCGGAGAAAAAATCAGTACAAATAAGTTAATTCTTCTAAAATAGGAACAAGAGTTATTATGATTGAATAAAACTGCCGTCCAAATGATGGCAGTTTTTGTAACCAATACAATTTCTGATTCATAAAAATAATGGTCACTTGATGCCTAGAGTAATAAATATAATAATATTTCTGGTTTTGTTTTCCTGCAGTAATCAGGATAAACAATTAGTTATCGATGAGAAAACGGGTAAGGTAATTATAGTAGGAGATGCTGATCGTTCAGATTTTGATTTACCGGAATTTTCGAGTTGGTTTGTTGAACAATATGAAAATTATGAACCGGATTCTGGAATAGTAAAAAAAATTAAAGATAGGCAGGAGGGTATTACAATCGAGATATTCTTTGGAACGTGGTGTAAAGATAGCCGCCGCGAAGTTCCACGGTTGTATAAAATTCTAGATCGAGTGAATTTTAATCATGACAATATTGAATTACTTGGCTTAGATCGTAAGAAAAGAAGTCCTAAAAGATTGGAGAAAAATAAAAATATTGAACTAGTACCTACATTTATTATAAATAATGGTGGAAATGAGATCGGCAGAATTATTGAATTTCCCATTATAACCCTTGAACAGGATTTATTTCGCATTCTATTGGAAAACTGAGTGACCTTGGGATAAACAAAATTTCATAATATAAGAGGATTGTAACAAATGTCAGATAATGAAAATTCACTAGGTTTGACCGAAGAGGATAAACACCACTATCAAGAACAAATTAATAATATTGAACTGGAGCAAAAAGAGCAAATATTAAAAGACGCGCCTGAAAAGGTAAATATGCTATTACGCCGTGAAGATCTTTTAGAATATCAGGTGACACTGTTGAAAGATGTTACCGTATTATATACTATGCTTAAAACAATACCAAATTTGAGTGATATAATACAGAAAAAGATACTTTTTGCGCTCAAATATTTCATGGATCCAGAAGACGAAATTCCGGATGCATTACCAGATATTGGATTATTGGATGATGCGGTGGTTGTACACTGGATCGTTGACGAAATCAAAGAAGAATATTCACACTATTTTTCAGCGTAAATATTGCAATTGGATCATTTGGATATTAGATCTTCTTCCGAATATTGCCACTGACAAGTTGCACACCACCATGGTTTCCCATAATAATTTGGTTCGTTATCCATCAATTGAAGTTCTGTCTGATCTTTCGGGCAATGACGAATTGTACCTTTTTTGGGCCAGATATAATCAGATCTGAATTTATACGATGGATTACTTCTTTTATCATCATTCATAATATAAAAGTTAATATTATTTCCGTACATTTAACTACATTGAGTTTTAATATTTATGGAGAAAAACAATGACACCAATTAGAATCGCTGTAGATGCCATGGGTGGGGATCATGGCCATGATGTTATAATTAATGGCGCTATACGAGCAGCATCGGATCATCCTGTGAAAATCCTGCTTGTTGGTGAAAAGGAACCATTGGAGAAATCTTTGTTACAAAAGAAATATGAAGGCGATTCAATTGAGATAATTCCTGCAAGCGAATCAATATCTATGAGCGAATCACCTAGAGAGGGTATCGAATCAAAACCTGATTCATCAATTATTGTAGCAGCAAAATTAGTAGCCAATGATAGGGCGGATGCATTAGTATCAGCAGGAGGCACCGGTTCAGTTGTACTTGCAGCCGCAAAAAACATACCACGAATAGCTGGTGTCAGGCGAACCGCAATAGCAACAGTGTATCCGACAATGAATGAATCTAACCGAGCAGATTACCTGTCATTAATGTTGGATGTTGGTGCCAATGTTCGTTGTAGTTCTGAAGAATTGGTACAATTCGCAATAATGGGTACGGCATATGTCGGAGATGTGCGCGGAATACCAAATCCTTCAGTTGCGCTTCTGAATATTGGTGAGGAAGCTTCCAAGGGTGGCGAACAGATGCAGGAAGCATATAGGATGTTGAGGAATACTTCCTCCATAAATTTCATTGGCAACATTGAGGGGAAGGATATATTAAGAGGTATTTGCGATGTAATAGTAACCGAGGGATTTGTTGGTAATATTGTAATTAAAACACTGGAAGGGGCCGCAAAAACTGTGGGGCGTCTAAGTAAATTGGCCTTTAAAACACGAGTAATTTGGAAATTAGGATTATTAATGCTTCGTAAAGGACTAAAGTTATTGAAAGAAGTCACCGATTACTCAGAATACGGTGGGGCACCTCTGCTTGGCTTTGAAAAAATGGTTATTATTGCTCATGGCAGATCCAATGCAAAGGCCATCAGTAATGCGATAAAATTAGCCGGTAAGTGTATCCGTGATGATGTTTGTGGCCAAATATCAAGAAATATTGAGGAATTTGAGAGAATGCCCGGTAGAGAATTTGAACGTTTGACTCACGAAGGTTATGTATCAAAGGAGTAATTTATAAATATGTACTGGACGCCTAATTTAACTCAATCCAAATTATTGATAATTCGATGGTTTTTATTGTTTGGCTTGATAATGTTTCTTGGTGGGTGTGCATATTTTAATACATTTTATAACGCCGAAGATTATTTTAACCGTGCCGAAGCCGAACGGCTCAAAGAAGGAACAAATGTAATATCAAAACAGAACAGTGAATTGTATGATAAAGTAATTGCCAAATCCCAAAAGACTATTACCCAGTATCCCAATAGCAAATATGTAGCCAGGGCGCATTTATTATCAGGGCAATCGTATTATTATATACGTCAATTTGATAAAGCAGAAATGAATTTCAAGATTCTGTTTAATGAATTTTCTGAAAAGTACAATGATGAATCGCTTTATTGGCTGGCACTATGCAAATGGAAAAACGGTAATTCTCAACCAGCAATTGATAATTTAAAAGAATTACTCAGTTATACTAAAAATGATGAATTGATTGTACCGATTTATTTATCCCTAGCGGATATAAACCTAGATCTAGGATATAATTTAATCGCCTTAGATGCTCTTGAGGCTGCTGCTGAAATCACAACTACGAGATCTGAAAAAGGAGATATTCATTTTCGACTTGCAGAAATAGCATTTAAAAATAAGAATTTTGACCGAGCAATTGATTCATATGAGAAGTCTGTAAAATACTCAACATCCAAAGAGCAAGTTTATACTTCAAACCTAAATATTGTAAGATCGTACCGTATTCAAAAAATGTATAAGCAAGCTGTAAGAAATATTCGTTCATTATTATTGAACGATCGTTTCGAAACCATTTTTGATGATCTAGAATTGGAACTGGCCAAGACGTATTTAAACGACGGTGATATTGAATCAGCCAAGCTGAGGTTCGAATCCATTACTAGGGATTATCCATCTTCTAATGTCTCCGCAGAAGCATATTATCAGTTGGGTTTGATAGCACTTGATTTTGATAAAGACTATGAATTTGCCTTAACGCAATTTCGATTTGTACAGCGGGAAAGTAAGGGTTCCCCATACCTGATTCGCAGTAAAATGAAAGTTAATGAAATCGAATCTTATCAAAAAATAGTAACGGGAATAGATGAAATTAATGAAAAACCTGATTCAGTCAGTACTAAAGCTGAGGTTGATGACAAACTTGCAAAAAATATTTATACTCTAGGAGAGTTAGAAGCGTTCCATTTTAATCATTCTGATTCAGCAATATTTTATTTCAGACAAATAGAATCCTATCCAGAAACAGATCACTACCCTAAGGCGCTTTTTACTCTATACCACTTATACAATACATCCAATCGAAACCAGGATTCAGAATCGGTAAAAATTACATTATTGAATGATTTCGCTGATACAGAATATGCTCATTCAATACGAAATTTTGAATCAATAGAACAAGTTGATTCACCCGGAAAATCATTATTACTTGCTGCTGAAAACAATCGAAGCATAGATATTAAAAATTCAATCCAGAATTATATGGAGCTTGTCTCTGGAAGATATGGTCGTAATGATGCGGTGATACCAACTGCGTTATATTATCTTGCGAATTATTTTGATAATTTTGAAGTCAATGCGGACAGTGCATTGAAATATTACAGAATATTGGATGAACAATATCCTGAAAGTGATCAAGCCAAAATAACCAAGCAACGACTGTTGGTAATTCAGAATTATTTAAAACTTGATGAATAAAACAGATTAAATGATGTTGATTGAAAATTGTGAGATAGTTGAAAATAAAAAAATTGCGCATAATATTTGGAAGATGACCATGGAATCTGATAATATTTGTGCAAACTATAAAGGTCCTGGTCAGTTTGTATCAATTCAGGTTAAGAATCAATGGGATGTAGTTCTTCGTAAACCAATGAGTATCGCTGCTGCCAATGAATCGAGATTTACAATTATTTATAAAGTATATGGAAAAGGTACAATTGAACTTTCGAGAAAATCAAATGGCGAAATATTAAATGTGCTTGGTCCAATTGGCAATGTATTTACAAAATGGGAGAATTCAGTTACGCCGGTGCTTGTCGGGGGTGGAATTGGATTAGCACCAATAATTAACATACACTCTAAATGTCTCAAGTATAACATTGACTCAGCGTTAATACTTGGAGCAAGAGCAGCTAATGAACATTTTTACAAACATGCACCCAAAGCAAACATATATTTAACAACCGAAAATGGCTCTATTGGAATCGCAGGAACTGTGATGTCAGCATTAGATCAAATACTCAGCAATATTTCAAATCCGTTTATTTATTCATGTGGGCCAGAGCCGATGCTTAGAGCAATCCAGGTACTCTGTAAAGAAAGAAATATACCTGGACAAGTATCTGTTGAAAGCTATATGGCTTGTAGTACCGGATTATGTCAAGGATGTGTTATAAGAAGGAATATTGACTCATCGGAGAATACCAATTCCTATAATAAAGATTATTCGCTTGTGTGCATTGATGGCCCTGTTTATGATGTGAACGAGGTTACATTTGACTGATACCACAATTAAAATTGGAAAAGTCACTTTTACAAATCCAATATTCACTGCATCTGGTACTTTTGGATATGGGTTAGAAAATAGTGAATTAGTCGACATCAGTACGCTTGGAGCAATAATTACCAAATCTATAACTTTACATCCTCGAGAAGGAAATCCACCTCCAAGAATTGTTGAAACTTCTTCAGGTATGCTTAATTCCATAGGTCTCGCTAATGTTGGAGTTAAAACATTTATCAATGATTATATACCAGAATATTCCAGATTTGATACAAAAGTAATAGTAAATATAGCCGGTACAACTGAGGCAGAGTACGTTGAGGTATTGAAAATCTTAGAATCGGTATCCTCTGATATTGCTGGTTATGAAATAAACATTTCATGTCCTAATGTAGATAAGGGTGGAATGGAATTTGGGGTAAATGGGGAATTGACAGCAATCTTGACGGGTCATTTGAGAAAGTTGACAGAACGATTATTAATTATGAAGCTTAGTCCCAACGTTACTGATATTACTCACATAGGTGAGTCAGCCCAAAATGCAGGAGCAGATGCTGTTTCCGCAATAAATACTCTGGTCGGAATGAGCGTTGATTATCAGACTAGAAAAAGCAGATTATATACAACATTCGGTGGTTTGTCTGGTCCAGCGATTAAACCGATTGGATTAGCAGCAGTATATAAACTAAATAAAAAATTATCTATACCAATAATTGGTATTGGTGGAATTGTAAGCGTAACCGACGTAATTGAATACTTACTTTCTGGAGCACATGCTGTTCAGGTGGGTACCGCTAATTTTAGGAATGTAAATATCAGTAACCAGATCATTTCTGATCTTATACATTATTTAAATGATTCGAATATTGAAAAAATTGATGAATTAATAGGTGCAGCTAAGGTGTTCCCAAGGAGTAAAAAATGAGCATCTTGAGCCATATCTTATTAATAATTTTAACAATAATCATGATTGGCTGTACAAACGCTCCACGCTACACGACGCCAGACCATCGGGGTAAAATATCAAAGGCAGTACCATTATCTAAAGTTGGTATGACACAGAGAGGTATTAGCTCATATTATGCAGAAAAATTTCATGGTAAACTGACTGCAAGCGGGGAAGTTTACGATATGTATGGAATCTCAGCCGCGCATCAAACGTTACCTCTAAATACAATCATTAGGGTTACAAACCTTGAGAATAAAAAGTCAATAATTCTTAGGATCAATGATCGCGGTCCATTTGTGAAAAATAGAATCCTTGATTGTTCGTATGGCGCAGCCCTCAAATTAGGATTTGTAAAAAAGGGTACAACAAAAGTAAAAATTGAAGTTATTGAGTTGGGAGATAACAAATATATTAAACAAAAGGATTAATTTATGAAGCCTCGAAAAATAGCTGTGATCGTTAACCCGCAAGGGGGTGTTAAGAGTGGATTATCAATTTTAAAACAAGTAAATCCGTTGTTTGAAGCAGGCGGCATTGAAACCGATATAATAGAAACACGTTATGCTGGTCATGCTCGCGATATTACCAAGACTATCGATCTTGAAAAATATGAGAGCATCACAATCATTGGCGGTGATGGATCAATGCACGAAGCGATTAACGGTATGTTTGCACGAACAGATGGTAAAAAAATTCCCATCGGATTAATTCCGGGAGGAACAGGTAATTCATTAATGCATGATTTTCAGTGTCTTGATCCATCCGAGGCTACAAAAAATATCATCAAAGGATACACCAAAAAATTAGATATTGCTGAGGTATCGATGTCTCATAAGATAGTTTATGCCTTCAACATCATCGGTTGGGGATTAATTACGGACATTAATATACGCGCTGAAGGGGTGCGCTGGATGGGTGAGAGCCGGTATACATACTCAGCCCTGATGGAGATTATGTCGCTGCGGAAACGATCGGCGAAATTGGTCTTAGAAGATAAGGAGTATAACGAAAAATTTATTTTCATTCTTGGTAGTTTAACACAATATACTGGAAGTGCCATGCGAATGGCACCGCATGCCAGGTTGGATGATGGTTTAATTGATATTTCCATTGTTAGGGAAACTAATCGAAAAAAAATATTGAATATTTTCCCAAAGATTTATACGGGCGACCATGTTAACTCAGATTTAGTAGAATATATTCAAGTAAAAAAATATTCAATAATACCAAGCAAACATGATCCTATGAATATTGATGGCGAAACAATTGGTAGTACTCCAATTGAAGTAACAGTATTACCAAGGGCTTATGAAGTTTATGTGCCAAAAGAACTCTTTATAGGGTAATTCGTGATTGTTTCCAACTTGAATAAAGTTGTACTTTTAACTTTCAATTCACTTCTCAAATATGGTTGATAAACTAGCCAACAGAATGATAGTTAATGTTCTAGGAGTACCTGGAATATTGCTGCTAATTGGGCTTGGTAGTTATTATTTTGCACTTTTTATATTGATTGTTATGATAATTGCTTTATATGAATTTTATTTGATCAATCGAATAAAACAAGCCAATCCTAATATATGGTATGGATTAACTATAACGATTCTAATAGCTCTTTATTATTTCTTCATTCCGCTACTGAATATGTATCAAAGTTTATCGATAATAATATCTTTGATAATTATTGCAATGATAACGGAATTATTTAGAAGAAAACCAAATTCTACGCACAATTTAACGTCTACGTTAGCTGGAATTTTGTATGTACCAGTATTATTAGGAACTTTGATTGCCCTGAGAAATTGGGATACCGCAAACGGTGCACATATTACCTATGCAGTATTTATTTCGGTTTGGATATGCGATTCAGTGGCCTATGCTGCTGGTAAACTCTGGGGAAAGAAAAAAATATATCCCGAAGTCAGCCCTAATAAAACTGTGGTTGGTACCGTAGGAGGCATATTTGGTGCATTATTTACAATTGTAGTGTTAAATCAAATCGGCTTTTTAGGAATACTGTTCAGCTGGACCCACATTTTAATTTTTACTTTGATAATCGGTGTTTTTGGCCAAACAGGTGATTTTGTAGAATCGTTATTTAAGAGGGATGCCGGTATTAAAGATTCAGGAAAATTATTAATGGGGCATGGGGGTGTACTTGATAGATTTGACTCTTTATTATTAGCAAGCCCATTGACATTTATATTTGTAAATCAAATATTTCAATACTAGGAAAAGGACACAGGTTCTTATAATGGAATTAAAATCAATATTAGCTACTGACTGCGGTAGTACTACGACTAAAGCCATATTAATAGAAAAGATTGAAGGCGAATATCGTCTCAGATTTCGTGGTGAAGCGCCAACCACTGTTGAAGCACCTTTTGAAGATGTAACAAAGGGAGTATTAAATGCAGTAATGGAAATCGAAGAACTTTCAGGTAGAAAGCTGTTGGATGGGGATAATATCATTACTCCACAAACATCAAATACCGGTGCAGATGTGTACGTATCTACAAGTTCAGCTGGTGGTGGACTACAAATGATGGTCGCGGGTGTTGTTAAATCTATGACTGGTGAAAGCGCTGAACGTGCTGCACTGGGTGCTGGGTCAATTGTAATGGATGTATTAGCATCAAATGATGGTCGTTTACCCCATGAGAAAATTGCCAGGATTCGACAGTTAAGACCGGATATGATTCTGTTGTCCGGAGGTATTGATGGAGGAACCCTTTCCCACGTAGTTGAACTATCCGAAATTCTGGCTGCTGCTAATCCAAAAGCGCGATTAGGGTTGAATTATAAATTACCTGTCATTTATGCGGGCAATAAAAAAGCTCACAAAAATATAAAAGATACGCTTGGCGAAATTACTGACCTCACTATCGTAGAGAATATTAGACCTGTATTGGAAGTTGAAAACCTAGGTCCTTCCCGTGATAAGATCCATGATTTATTCATGGAACATGTCATGGCACAGGCCCCTGGCTATAAAAAATTAATGTCATGGACTGATGCCCCGATTATGCCTACACCAGGTGCCGTAGGTTCGCTAATTGAAATGATTGCAAAGAAGGAAAATATATCAGTTGTTGGCGTTGATATTGGTGGTGCCACTACCGACATATTTTCAGTTTTTCAGGGGATTTTTAACCGTACAGTTAGTGCAAATCTTGGAATGAGTTATTCTGTATGCAATGTCCTAGCCGAGGCAGGATTAGATAATGTGTTGCGATGGGTACCGTTTGGTATTGATAAAGAAGAATTGAATAACCGAATTGGCAATAAAATGATTCGTCCAACCACAGTTCCGCAGTCGTTGGAAGAATTGATCATTGAACAAGCAATTGCACGTGAAGCACTCAGATTATCATTCATTCAGCATAAAGATTTTGCTGTTGGATTAAAAGGTGTGCAAAAAGAGCGAACAATTTCTGATGCGTTTGACCAATCTGAATCAGGTGAAACATTAGTGGACATGATGGACTTAGATCTAATGGTTGGATCTGGTGGCGTATTATCACACGCACCACGCCGTGAACAGGCAGCAAAAATGTTGATTGATGCATTCCTGCCGCAAGGGATAACTCAATTAGCGGTAGATTCAATTTTTATGATGCCGCAGCTCGGTGTTTTGGCAAATATTGATAAAAAGGATATTATGGAAAGCGCGAGAACAGCTGCGGTCGAAGTTTTTAATAAAGATTGCTTAATAAGGCTTGGCACCTGTATAGCACCGGTTGGAAAAGTCAAACCTAATACAGTTGTTCTTAAAGCTGCATTAGATATGAAGGATGGTAGTACAAAATCAGTTGAGTTGATTGATGGTGAATTGAAACAAATTGACGCACCTTATGAAGCAATTAAGGTTCAATTAACTCCCCATAAAAATATGGATCTAGGTGCCGGGAAGGGCGAAGCAATATCCACAACTATCTATGGTGGAGTAGTCGGAATAATATTTGATGGTAGAGGTCGTCCTATGGCACTTCCAGAAAATGACAAAGACCGAATAGCTAAACTCCAAAAATGGTCACAAATTTTAAACGAATACCCTGATTTCGCAAAAGAATAGTTAGAATTAATTTAAAAGCTAAGAGTCAATAAATGGCACATGCATATACACCTGGATTAAAAGTTTTACACGAAACAAAAGTAACAAAAGAAAGAAGACTCCCTCTAAAGGGCGATGTATTAGTTTCAAAAAACGCTGCTGTCAAACCTGATGATATTGTAGCACGAACGCACCTACCAGGAAATGTCCAAATGGTAAATGTTGCAAATATATTGAATATTGATGCTGCTGATATAGCAGATGTGATGAAAAAAACAGAAAATGATCCTATTGAAAAAGATGAAATTTTAGCGGAAACACCGGGTTTATTTGGATTATTTAAATCGAAAGTCACTTCTCCAGTCGATGGTACAATGGAAACATACTCAAATGTAACCGGACAAGTAATTCTGCGCGAAGCACCAATACCAGTTGAGATGGACGCGTACATTAGTGGAAAAGTACAATCGTTAATTCCTGAAGAGGGTGTGTATATAGAAGCTGACGCAGCCTTTATCCAGGGTATTTTTGGAATCGGTGGCGAAAGCAGGGGCGATCTCATTACCGTGGGTGAATCAAGAAAAGATGAAATAACTGAAGCAATGTTAGATTCATCAATGAAAGGTAAAATTGTTATTGGTGGATCATTTATCGATCTAAAAACATATCGTAAAGCGATCAGCTTGGAAATTGCAGGAATAGTTGTCGGTGGTTTTAATTATCAAGATCTGGAAGATATTTTAGGATATAAGCTAGGCGTTGCTATAACTGGATCGGAAGATCTGGTGACATCTCTGGTTGTCACTGAAGGTTTTGGAAAAATCAATATGGGCCACAGGACCTACGATCTCCTGAAAAGTTTGGAAGGTAAATTTGCATCGATCAATGGATCAACCCAGATTAGGGCAGGAGTAATACGGCCCGAAATCGTCATTCCTTTGAATTCCGAAGAAGTTAAAGGCGATCACAAGGATATCAACTCCTCATCAGGTATTTCAGAAGGTAGTTTAGTACGTGTTATTAGGGCACCCTATTTTGGGGCAATTGGTCATGTTGTATCATTACCCAGTGAATTACAAGTCATGGAGTCTGAAACCAAAGTTAGAGTTGCTGAGATAGATATAAAAGGTGAGAAGGCAATAATTCCGCGGGCAAATCTTGAATTAGTTGAAACAGATTGATTCAAATGAAATTGTTTCCCGCACAAATTGAAGGCAATCCTCCATCTAATGCAGAGAAAGAAGCCATCACTCGCATCGCAGGGAGAATTATTAAATCTGGCCTGGTTACTCCGGCTGTATTTTTTTTAGAAATAGTTAAACCTTTCTCTTTATTAAGTAGCCATGCACTTGTATTTTTTGGTCCGATCATTACTGCATTCGTACGACAGGATAAATATTATCGTGCAACTGAATTACTTGAAGATCCGAAAAATGTTGAATTTCTTTTATCTGAGATCGAGCGTCTCGATCATCAAATTAAATCAAAAAAGAATCCAAAGAGGTAAACCGTGAATGATAAGAATTTTTGGTTAGCATCTGTCGGGATATTAGTTGTTTTTATTATTTATTGGATGTTTGGTCATCCATTTTTTATAGAAGAACGGATTGTTATGTTCTTCGCGATTTTGATCGCAACCGGAACTTTAATATTTTATATAAATAAAGCCAAACGAGGTGAAACGGTATTTTTGAGAACAATACCAGGCTTAAAGGCATTTGAAGAAGCTGTTGGTCGGTCTACTGAAATGGGTAAGCCGGTCCTATATGTACCGGGAATTGTTGATATGGATCAGGTAGAAACAGTTGCTGGAGTTGTAATCCTTGGGCATGTCGCTCACATGACCGCAAAATATGAAACTCCGCTCAACGTGCCGGTAGCCCGATCAATTGTTATGAAGGCGGGCCGGGAAGCAGTCCGTGCCGCGTATCTGCTGGAGGGCCGCCCGGATTTATTTAATGAGGATATTGTTCACTATCTAACCGATGATCAATTTGCTTATGCTGCTGGTGTCAATGGAATTATGGTTCGCGAAAAACCAGCAGCCTGTTTTTATCAGGGTAAATTTTACGCTGAATCTTTGCTGCTGGCTGAAACCGGTAATTCAATTGGAGCAATCCAAATTGCCGGTACAGCTTCTCCTGCTCAAATTCCATTTTTTGTAACCGCTTGTGACTATACATTGATTGGAGAGGAGTTTTTCGCGGCCAGTGCCTATCTATCAGATAATCCTAAATTAGTTGGCAATGTAAAGGGAATGGACGTTATAAAAATGTACATTATTATTACGCTGCTACTAGCCATACTACTAAGATTATTGAATACGGCAGGACTGATTTCATTTGATATTCTACAATTCTTAAACATCCAATAAGAGGCTGCTATGTTTTGGAAGAGACAGGTACCAATTGCCATTGTTGCATTTGTAGGTATTTTTACTTTATTCGGGTGGTTTTTCGACCAACCTGATATCAAATCATTCGTCGATGATGATGCAACACAATGGTATGATATTTTGGCCAGTTTTGCAATTTTTCTTGGTGCATTGAATTTATTAAAATTGCAATCGCAAAAAATAATAAAGAAAAAACCAGGTTGGCAGTACAGTCTTTTTGCTATCGGCGGTTTTGCTTTTGCACTTATTGCAGGATTTATTATGTTGGGTGCATATTACGTTGATGTAAATAATCCTGGTGCAAACTTAGAAGGTGTGTCAGCAACTGTCGCTCAAGAATTGAAACAGGATGAGGCCGGTGTACAAGCAGTCTTATCCTTGGCATCAGAAGAAGCTCCCTACCGACTTGAACGCGTGTATTACACCGAACGCGGCGCAAATAAAATGGCAAATGCATTGAATAATAGTGGAGCTCAAGTACAGGTCGAATCAGCAGAGTGGGGTTCACACCTTTTAACTCGAGGATCACTGTTTAACTGGATGTTTTATAAAGTATTTACACCCTTATCCGCATCCATGTTTGCTCTGTTGGCTTTCTTTATAGCTTCAGCATCCTATCGAGCATTTAAGATACGCAATTTTGAAGCAACGTTATTATTGGTTTCAGGAATGATTATTATGCTCGGCAGAGTACCAATCGGGAGTAAAATATCCAGCTGGTTTGTGCTTTATCTGTTAGTTCTATTACTAGGGGTCATACTGAATTCATACTTGAAAAATCGTATGGTTACGATTGCCTCGGTAATAGGTGGATTGATAATTGTTACTATTGCTGGCACATTAATGGGTTGGCCGGTGGATCGACCAGCAATGTTTTTCCTGCCCATCTTACAGGATTGGATATACTTCTATCCAAATGTAGCCGGTGCCCGAGCGATCATGATTGGAATTGGATTAGGGGTGTTTGCAACATCCATTAAATATATTCTTGGCATTGAAAAATCCTACATAGGGGAGTAATTCATGGGCAACGTAACTGATACAATCATAAAACTCGGATCTATTGATCGTCGTTGGATTTTCCTGCTTATCGCAATAGTAGTAATACTACCTCTATTTTTTCCATTAGGATTACCAATTAGGCCAACTGACGCAACACAAACTGCTTACGATACAATGGAAGCATTACCGAATGGTTCAAAAGTATTATTTTCTATTGAATATGGTCCAAGCACGAAACCTGAAATTCATCCCATGGCAGTTGCAGTTTTAACACATTTTTTTTCAAAGGAGATGAAGGTCTATGTAACCTGCCTGTGGCCGGATGGACAATTCATGGCGGCCCAAGTGTTGCAAGAAGTCGCTGAGGAAGATTTCAATCTTACCTACGGTGAAGATTACGTTTTATTGGGTTTTCGACCAGGTAATGAGGCTGTTGTTAAAGGTATAGTTAGCAACATTCGCAAGTTATATACAATTGATTCAAGAAATACTCTCCTTGAAGACATCCCAATGATGGAAGGAATTAACAATATTGATGATTTCGACTTCCTGTTTTCTGCTTCTGCAGGATATCCAGGGACAGTAGAATGGGTTCAATATGCGGCTGACCCGGCCGGTATTCCCATGTCGACCGGTGTCACTTCAATCCAGGTAAATGAAGTGATGCCGTATGTGAATTCAGGACAGATCAACGGAGTACTGGCAGGTATGCCGGGCGCCGCTGAGTATGAAGCTCTTATAGGCAAAGCCGGTTTGGGTACCGCCGGCATGGATGCGCAATCAATCGCGCACGTGGTAATTGTGGCGTTTATCATTTTTGGAAATGTTGCATTTTATCTTGAACGCAAACGTTCAAAAAAGTTTTAGGAGATTAAAATGAGTGGAGCAGAAATATTTGGAGCATGGATTGCTGTCTTTCTTACATTAGGGATCTTCTCATATTTGTATCGGGACAATCCCTTCTACAAGATTGCTGAGCACATTTTTGTAGGTGTTTCAGCCGGATACTGGGCATCAGTATACTTCTGGACACAAATTCAACCGAACTTATTTGGACGCTTATGGCCATATGTTGAGGATCCAAGTACACTATCATTTTTACAGAGATTCTGGTATGGTATATACAAGGCAATGGGATTTTTATCCTCAGCAGTCTTCCCAGCCGGCGGAATCGATAAAGGACACGAACAATACATGATTTATATTATTCCTCTGATACTCGGTATTATGATGTTAATGAGTGTAGTGTCCAGGTTTAACTGGTTTGCCCGTTGGGGAATCGCCTATGTAGTAGGTATGGCCGCTGGATTAAGATCTTACGGATTTCTTAATTCTAATGTGATTCAACAGATTAAAGGGACCACAATTCCTTTAATCGGTGATGTAACACCAATGGTAGTTTTCAATGGTATCGTTGTTGTAGTTGGTACAATTACCGGATTATTGTATTTCTACTTCTCAAAGGAACATAAAGGCTGGTTCGGTACTTTGGGCAGAGTAGGGGTTTATTTCCTTATGGTATCATTCGGTGCCTCATTTGGATTCGCAGTGATGGGTCGAATTTCGCTACTTATAGGCAGATTTGTCGATCTAATCGATTACTCCGGCAGTGAATATCATAATGCTACTTTATGGTTGCTCGTTTTAATTGTGATAGCATTAGCTATCTGGGGATTCAAAAACAAGGAAGAAGTTGTTGTTGCTAAGGAATCCTAATTTGCTGACTTGCTAGATTAGATAAAATCAAGTAATCATTATTGCTGAGGGGAAATATCAAAATATTTCCCCTCATTTTTTATGGAATAATTGTGAATAATACTTGTTAAAATAATGCATTATTGTGGTGTTTATATGATGATTGAATCTCTTTTTTATTGGTCCCGAACTGAGTAATTTTCGCGTCTGGAAATCGTCAATATTTTCTCATAATAATTAACTTGGAAATAAGAAATGAACATTGAGAAACTACTTTCTGATCTTAGAATAGAAAAAATTAACTATGGTGCTTGTAGTGGACCTGGTGAATGGTATAAGACCACAAATGCAGGTTCACTCTGTTCAGTGAATCCGACGACCGAAACGGAATTAGCCTCAGTGTTTCAATGTTCTGAAAGTGATTATGAAAAGGTAGTCCAAAAAGCACAAGCTGGATTTCTGAAATGGCGAACCGTACCAGCTCCAGTTCGAGGACAATTGGTCAGACAAATGGCTGATGTACTGCGAGAAAAGAAAGATGCTCTAGGTACGCTTGTTTCCTTAGAAATGGGAAAAATTAAACAGGAAGGCGATGGCGAAGTTCAGGAAATGATTGACATTGCTGATTTTGCAGTTGGTCAATCGCGTATGCTATATGGAAAAACCATGCATTCCGAGCGATATGAACACAGAATGTATGAACAATGGCATCCACTTGGGCCAATTGGAGTAATATCCGCATTTAATTTTCCAGTAGCGGTGTGGGCATGGAATGCATTTATCGCTGCTATTGCTGGTGACACTGTTATCTGGAAGCCAAGTTCCACTGTTCCTCTAACAGCAATTGCTGTTCAACATTTGTGTAATTCTGTTTTAGAGAAAAATGGATACACCGGAATTTTTAATTTAGTGATTGGCAGAGGTTCTACGATTGGTGAACGATTGATCAATGATAAAAGAATCCCGCTCATATCATTCACAGGTTCGACTGCGATGGGTAAACATGTATCAGAAGTAGTTGCCATACGACTTGGTCGCACAATATTAGAATTAGGTGGAAATAACTGTATTGTCATTGACGAAACAGCAGATTTGAGTCTGGTTATACCAGCAATTCTATTTGGAGCAGTTGGTACCGCCGGACAACGTTGCACTAGCACAAGGCGAATCCTGGTACATGAGGGTATCGCTGAAAAGGTCAGAACAAAATTAGTCAATGCTTATAAACAGGTAAAAATTGGCGATCCATTGAACTTTGAAACATTGATGGGTCCATTAGTCAATAAAGATGCAGTTAATGTCTACGAGAGCGCATTAGAAGAGGTTAAGGCGGCTGGCGGAGATATTGTTTATGGCGGAAATCGTATTGATCGTGATGGTCATTTTGTGGAACCAACTATTGTAGTTGCAAAAAACGAATGGGACATTGTGCAGAATGAGACTTTTGCTCCCATTCTGTATTTAATTACTTTTAAAAATTTGGATGAGGCCATCACGATGCATAATGATGTACCACAAGGCTTATCATCAACTATGTTCACTACCAATTTATTGAATGCAGAGAAATTTCTATCTGTAGCAGGTAGTGACTGTGGCATTGCAAATATTAATATTGGCACTTCCGGTGCTGAGATTGGCGGAGCATTTGGCGGTGAAAAAGAAACCGGGGGAGGACGTGAATCCGGTTCAGATTCATGGAAGCAATACATGCGCCGTCAAACTAATACTATAAATTGGAGCAAAGAATTACCCCTTGCTCAAGGTATAAAATTTGAACTGAATGATTAATAGATTTTGGAATAAAGAATTAACATTAATTAAGGAGTTATGTTATGACAAAAATTGATGCAAATGATGTTCGCCAATCTATCTCAGAACACATGCTGGCAGATGGAATGGAACCAATTATTGATTTACAAAAGAGCCATGGCTCTTGGATTGTTGATGCACGCGATTCACGGGAATACCTTGATTTATTTTCTATGTTCGCTTCTTTATCCATAGGATACAATCATCCTTATATATTAGAAAATAAGAATAGACTTACAGAAGCTGCACTCAATAAACCTACCAATTCAGACGTTTACTCCGTCCAACTAGCTGAATTTGTGGATACAATGGGAAGAATTGCTCAACCTGATTATTTACCCTACTCATTTTATATTGAAGGGGGAGCATTAGCTGTTGAAAATACACTAAAAGCAGCATTCGATTGGAAAGTTAGAAAAAACTCGGCTGCTGGTTTTGCAGAAACAGATCTAAAAATCATTCATTTTAAAGATTGTTTCCACGGTCGATCAGGCTATACAATGTCTTTAACCGATTCACCTGATAAACGAAAGACAATGCATTTTCCAAAATTTGATTGGCCGCGAATTACAAATCCAAAATTATCATTTCCATTGACTGAGGACATTTTGACAGATGTAAAAACCACAGAGGATAAAGCAATCAATGAAATAAAAACAACAATCAATAAGCACAAACATGGGATCGCTGCCATTATTATTGAACCAATTCAGGGAGAAGGTGGAGATAATCATTTTAGACCTGAATTCTTAGTCCAACTTAGGCAGATTGCCAATGAGAATGAGATAATTTTAATCTATGATGAAATTCAAACAGGTATCGGTATTACGGGCAAAATGTGGGCACATGAACATTTTGGCGAAAATGCAAGACCGGATATCATCTCGTTTGGTAAAAAAACTCAGGTCTGTGGTGTATTCGCTGGAAAGAGATTTGACGAAGTTGGGGAGCATGTATTTAATCAATCCAGTCGAATAAATTCAACCTGGGGTGGTAATTTGACGGATATGGTCCGTTTTAATTTATATCTGAATGTTATTGAAAATGATGAGCTGGTCCAAAATGCTGCTAATACTGGCAAATACCTGCAGGATCAATTAATCTCAATGCAATCAAAATTTAGTGATAAAGTCAGCAATGCTAGGGGATCTGGTCTATTTGCTGCGATTGATCTTAATTCACCAGAGAATCGAGACACATTGATAAAATATATCCAGGAAGAAGGTGCTTTAATGTTAGGTTGTGGAATCAAGACATTACGTTTTAGGCCACACCTGAACATCACGCAGCCAGAAATCGATATTGCAATCGATATCGTTGGAAGAGCGTTGGACAGATTATAGAGGCCGATTATCGCTGGAACATTGTTTATTGTATCAACACCCATAGGTAATCTTAAAGACATTACCTATCGTGCTGTAGAAACACTTAAAAAAGTTTCTATCATTACAGCTGAAGATACTCGACGCACCAAAACATTATTGCAGCATTATAATATTAATACACCAATGATTAGCTATTATGAGCATAATAGCTACACGCGCATTCCACAAATCAAAAAATATTTGCAGGATGATGAGAATATTGCCGTGGTGACTGATGCAGGTACTCCCACCATAAGCGATCCGGCTTATAAATTGGTTAGAGCTGCGATAGATATAGATGCGAAAGTTGAAGCGATTCCTGGTGCATCGGCTGTGTTAACTGCTTTAGTATCATCAGGGCTACCGACTGACAGATTCCTTTTTGAAGGGTTCCTGCCACCTAAAAAGGGACGGAAAAAACGTCTTGAGATTTTGAAGAATGAATCTGCTACGATAATATTCTATGAAAATCCAAATCGCCTAATTCGCACTCTCAAAGACATCATTTCAGTACTCGGTGATCGGCCTGCTGTCATAAGTCGCGAATTGACAAAACTATACGAAGAAAAAAAGCGGGGAACGTTATCGGAATTAATTTCGTATTTTACTAAAACAAAACCTCGTGGTGAAATTGTTATAATGATTGGTAAAGATGATCAAAATGTATACTTCTGATAAGGGAAAATTTATTTCGTTTGAGGGGATTGATGGGTGCGGTAAGTCCACTCAGGTTGCCTTACTTGAAGAACGACTTAAAAAGGAAAAGATAAAAGTTATAACAATTCGCGAACCGGGTGGGACGCGTATTGCGGAGTCGATTAGAGATATATTATTATATCGGGATACTGCAGAGCTGTCACCTCGCACTGAATCGCTATTAATGACAGCAGCACGAGCACAGGTTACTGAAGAAGTAATTCAACCCGCAATCGACAAGGGTGTGTGGATATTAGCTGATAGATATGCGGATTCAACATTAGCCTATCAGGGTGGAGGGAGAGGGTTGGATATGGATTGGCTAATTCAATTAAACAGCTTTGCAACTGACAAAATTACACCCGATTTAACAATATTCGTGGATGTCCCAGTCGATGAAGGGTTACGTCGTCAAAAAAAGAATCTCGATAGAATTGAAAAGGAAGGCAGTATCTTTTTAAAGAATGTAAAACTAGCTTATGAAAAAATAGCTAAAAAATTTAGCAACCGTATCATTACAATAAATGGTCATGAAGATATTACAATCATTAATGACAAAATTTGGCAGGAACTAATAAATCGGAAATTTCTATAATGATCAAAAAAATCAATAAGACATTTTTCATTACCTTGATTGGTATGGCGATTACTTTCATTTTTCTTGCCACTACCAAATCTGACACTTATCGACAAATAGCACAGTCTCAAAGATTGATAAATGATGTTTATAAAAATATTGTGACTTATTATGTTGATGAACTCAATATTGAAGAATTTACTAGAGTGACTTTAGAGGGTATGGTGTCAGCCATGGACCCATACACAGTATACCTGGAAGCAGATGAACACGAAGGATTAGACCTTTTAACGACAGGGAAATACAGTGGTGTTGGGATGCAAATCAGTCGCCGTGATAATCAAATTACCGTCATTGCTCCTATTGAGGATTCGCCTGCTGAAAGATCAGGAATTCTTAGCGGTGATATAATTGTAAAAATTGATGACACAGAAACTGATAATCTTAATCTCAACGAAACCTCAAAAATGATCCGCGGTAAAAAGGGAACGCAGGTAGTTTTATATATTAAACGATTTGATCTTGCTGAACCTTTGGAGTTTACACTAACTAGGGCGGATATCAGGATCAAGGATGTTCCATATGCTGAATTTATAACTGATGATATCGGATATATTCGCTTAACACGCTTTACTTCGAATTCTGTTAAAGAAACCAAGCAGGCTTTGAATAAGCTAAATACTGATGGATTAAAAGCGTTAATAATTGATCTTCGCGACAATCCTGGCGGATTACTTAATTCAGCCATCAATATTTTAGATATGTTAGTTGCCGATAAACAATTATTGTTGACGACTCATGGTCGCATTAAGGGATCAACAAAAGAATTATATTCAAGAAATGAACCAATAATTGATCCTGAAGTTAAGATAGCGATCCTGATAAATAATGGGAGTGCTTCTGCCAGTGAAATTATAGCAGGTGTCATTCAGGATCTTGATCGCGGAATTGTTGTAGGTTCGCAGTCATTTGGTAAGGGATTAGTTCAATCTGTTGTCAATCTGGATAAAGATAAAATTCTCAAAATCACAACAGCAAAATATTATACACCTAGTGGTCGATTAATCCAGAAGGATGGCTATATAGATAATTCATTAATCCATGAAAATATAAAGGTTGATTCTCTTTTCTCAACGATTAATGGGCGAGTTGTGTCAAGTGGAGGGGGAATATTTCCAGATTTTGAATCTTCCCCGTTACCAAATCTACCGCTTACAACAGAGTGCTATCGCCAAGGTATATTTTTCTCATTTATACAGAAGCAAAAACACAACTATAGCGATTTCTCACAGATAGCAAAGGATGAGAACCTTCTCTTTGATTTTAAGGAATATTTAAAGGAAATAAACCTTGAAATTCCAATACCGGGAGAAAAGAATTTTAATCAGGCGATAATGGAGTTTGCTAAGCTTGACAGCTCTTCAACAGATTTGCAATTAGCTATTGATAACATTAATAAATTTATTGATGCCAATGAATTGGAGTTTTTTAAGCTGGAAAGGCAGTATATAGAAAATATTTTACTGGAAGAATTCGCTTTTCAATTTGATGGAGATACAGGAAGATTTCGGGAACGATTAAAAACTGATGAAGCTGTAATAAAGACCATTAAGATTATTAATGATGATATCAGTTATGAACAGGTGTTGGTGGCAGAGAAATAGTAGTTTCTTTGTACTTCTGAAGAAAGGTTTCAAAGCTTAAATTTCGTACTACTTTTGTAGATATATGGGCGATTAGCTCAGGTGGTTAGAGTGCTTGCTTGACATGCAAGAGGTCACTGGTTCAAGTCCAGTATCGCCCACTGACTTTTTTTATTCTGATAGTTTACTCTGATAATATATCCATACAATTGAGAATGGCAGGAACAATGCTATTATGATCCAAGTGGAAGCTTGTGCTCCCTCAAGAATAGCAAGCAATGAACCGATTATTGCAGCAGTTGACCAAATAATTTTCAAAGTCAATAAAGTTTTATAGGTGTTTACAGTTGCATTTCGAGTGAGAAAGGATGTACCGCCAATACCAAAAAGTGCAGATGCAACTAACCTGGCAATCACCGGATTTGCATTTTCAAATCCAAACAATTGAATGAACCAAATCGGTGCAATAAATAGTGGAATTGCTAGAATCAAATCCACAATAAAATGAAGTATGAACCATCTTCTTAATCCTTGCGGAATATTCATTGTTTGATCTATTTTGTGGGCGATAGCAAATTTACGTGTAATCGGGAATTATTTATTTTCAAAGCTCAAGAATGTCCTGAAATTCTTTTATGTTATACTCAATAGCATAACTTTTACATACATTAAGATATTGTCGATTCCTTAAGAATGCCAAGATTATTGATTTTACCCTTTGCTGGGAAATATTAAATCGTTCACATAATTGGTTTTCAAATTCATTCCAATTTACTTCCATACTACTTTTAATTACTTGTTCACAATCATTTAATATCTTGTTAGCATCTTTATAATCTTCTTCATTCCAGTCTAACTCCATTATAATCGATGGAATTGAATTTTCTATAAAATCAATTGTTTCGCCGATTTTTTTTAACTGAAACTGTAATTTTGCTATTTGAGCTTCAATATCATTCAAAGCAAATCTCCACTGTTTAGTAAAGATGAGTATAATTTGGGATTAATTTTCATTTGAAATAAATAGCTATAAATGAACTATTCATTTGAATATTAGATACATTACATAACAATGTTATTCATTGTTATTAAGAATGATAAATATTGTTTAATATGGAAATTCTACAAACTGGGAAAAAATCGATCCCCCAGTAAATAGAATTGCCAGGAAAACTAGAGCAATACTAATTAGTGAAATTACTCCTGTTATTGTAAAATATTTTTTTAATCTCAACATGGAATCCATTAAATGCTCTTTACTTCCGTTTTCGAAGGCCTCCTCAATTCTATTTCCTGCCTGATATAGTAATATCCCCATCCATATCGGCAACCAGCAAATAAGTAAACCAACAATTGAAAATATAGCTGTAATGCCTGAAATAATAGCTAATACACCAATGAATTTCATCCAATTTCTGGCATCAAAAATCGGTTGACTTATTTCAGAAACAAATTCTTTATCTACCATTTACATTCCTTTGTCAATTTTATTTTCATTATTCGCACTGCCCCTCTGAAAACCTATCCGCAGTGATATATAAATATTATTGCAACCGTTTGAGGTGCATAGAAGGTAAGCGTAAATTAAACTATGAAAAATGAAATATTTCCGCGCGAGAATTATGAGTATTGGACTTCATTAAAAACAAGGTGGGGTGATATGGATGGTTTACGGCACATTAATCATGCTACCTATTTAGTTTATATGGAATCTTCAAGGATTCAATATTATTATTCCTTGGGATATGAAACGGCTCGATGGGAACTAGAAGAGAGTTCTATCCTTGCATCAATGAAAATAGATTATTTAAATCAGGTAACACACCCATCAGTGTTAGAAATTGGGCAACGCATTACAAGGGTAGGGCATAAAAGTTTTGATATTCTCACCGCAATTTTTAAAAAAGGTGAACTTTATCCTGTGTTACAGGGATTATTCACTTTAGTTGCATATAACTATAAATTAAATGAAACAATTTCAGTCCCGAGTCTTATACGCAACAATTGTAGTCCGTTAGTTAAAAAATAATATTATGAATTTGTCTGAGGTAATTCCTGAAAATCGGGTTTTCGATCAACTGATTTTTCGTCTTGCATATGCTCACGATGCTAGCATTTACCGTTTAGTCCCCAAAGCAGTAGTACGACCAAACACCGAAGAAGAGGTTTTATCTCTTATAAAATATGCTCGTGATAATGATCAATCATTAACATTTCGATCGGCTGGAACTTCTTTATCAGGGCAAGCAGTAACTGAGGGTATTATTGTCGAAACAACTTCAGGCTGGCAAAATTATCACATTGAAAATGGTGGCGAATCGATCAGATTGGGTCCTGGTTTAATCGGTGCATATGCAAATAAAGTGTTGGCACCTTACAATCGAAAAATTGGACCTGATCCGGCTTCTCTTGAATCAGCAATGATTGGTGGTATTGCCGCAAATAATGCTTCGGGTATGTGTTGTGGTGTAATCAATAATTCCTATCACACAATGAAATCGATTAGATTTATTTTATCGAACGGTAATGTTTATGATACCTCAATTAAGTCTGATTATGACAAATTTGTAAAAACAGAAGCTGTCATAATCAGAGAGCTGATATCCGTTAGAAAACAAGTTAATGATAATATCACAATTAAGAATATGGTCAGAGATAAGTTTCGAAGGAAAAATACTTCTGGGTATTCTTTGAACGCATTACTTGATTTTGAACATCCACTGGACATTATAGCTCATTTAATGATTGGATCAGAAGGAACACTTGGTTTTATTTCAAACATAACATTAAAAACGGTGCATGATCCTCAATATAAATCTACCGGATTATTATTTTTTCCTTCTATTCAAAATGTCTGTGAAATTATACCCGATTTAAAAAATATCGGTGCAGCAGCGGTTGAACTAATGGATTATGCATCACTCACAACAGTTAAGAATGTTAAAGACAAGCCATATGTGTTAGATGATGTATCAAAAGATACCATCGCATTATTAGTTGAATTTCAGGAATTGGAACATGAGAAACTATTAAGTCACACTCAGGCTGCATCGCAAATTCTAAATAATTCAGCGGGGGAAATATATACAAGTTTTACATCTGATGAAAAAATTCGCTCCTCTTTGTGGAGGATTCGAAAAAGTTTGTATCCCACCATAGGATCTTTACGTGAACCAGGTACAAGTGTAATAACTGAAGATCTGTGCTTTGAAATTGAAAAACTACCGGACAGCATAACAGGACTGCATAAGATCTTCAAAAATACTGGATTCAACGATGCGGTTATTTTTGGTCATGCTAAGGATGGGAATTTGCATTTTGTAACATCTGCAGATTTAGGGTCCCAAGATGGAATAGATCGTTATAATAGAATGATGGATAGTATTGTAGAATTAACTGTAAAAAATAATGGAGCATTAAAAGCAGAACATGGTACAGGTCGCAATATGGCTCCATTCCTTGAACAAGAATGGGGTAAGCAAGTGTATCAACTCATGTGGCGAATTAAGAAATGTCTGGATCCTGATTCGGTATTTAATCCTGGGGTGATTTTAAATAATGATAAGAGTATCCATATAAGTCATTTGAAAACGATGCCATTAGTTGATGATACTATTAATCTGTGTGTTGAATGTGGTTACTGTGAATCGATATGTCCTTCGAAAAATATTACATTGACACCTCGGAAAAGAATAGCTGTAGCAAGAGAAATTAATGGACAAAATCTTGATCCCCGTGAGCGACGATTACTAATAGAACAATTTAAATATTTTGGTGATGAAACTTGCGCCGCCGATGGGCTATGTGAAATCAACTGTCCGGTAAATATTAATACTGGTACATATGTTAAGAAAATCAGGTTTATGAATCACGGTGCTATTTCAAATATTATAGCAGATTGGACAGTTAAGTATTTTGGCCTTACAACTAATCTATTACGATTTCTTATTAAAATTATATATTTTAAATCTCATTTGTTTGGAAGTCGATTTGATTCGTTATTGAATTCTATTAATAAACTCAGTGGCAACAGATTACCGGCTTGGAATCGATCAATGCCTAAAGTAGCTACACGATTAAAAATTCCATCTGTTGAGCAAGATTTTAATTTGGTATACTATCCAAGTTGCATAAATCGCGTATTCGGACAGGGTAAATCAACTGAATCTCTAGTGGATATAATGTACGAAATATCCCACATGACAAATCAATCCCTCATAATACCAAAAAATATTTCAGATTTATGCTGTGGAATGCCGTTTGAATCAAAAGGTTTTTACATACAAAATGCGAAAATGTTAACAAAAACTATCGATTCATTATATGATTCTTCAAATTGTGGAAAATATAAAATTGTTGTTGATACTTCACCGTGTACCTTTCATCTTTTAAATAGGCCAGATGGACTGTCAGAAAGAACTTATAAAAAATGGGAATCTTTGAAATTCGTTGATATTGTCCAATATCTTTATAAACTATTACAGGATATGCAATTGGAGCCACTTAGACGAAGTGTGGTAATTCATTCAACTTGTTCTTCCATAAAAATGAATGATTCAGAATTATTGATTAAAATTGCTAAAAAATGTGCTGATGATGTTTTTATTCCTAATAATTCTGAATGCTGTGGATTTGCTGGAGATAGGGGACTTCTAATACCAAAATTAACTAAATCGGCTGTAAAAAATATGGCAGATGAGATTAAGCAAACAGGTTGTTTTGAATTGGGTTATTCTTCAAGTACAATGTGTGAAATTGGAATGTCATCAGCTACAGATATTCAATACTTATCAATTGCATCTCTAGTCAGGGATTATCTGGCCAAGAATAGCATGTAATAATATTGATCTAGTTATGTAAGTAATCAGTTATTGTATTAAATTCTTAAAATGATTTTGGTTAATCTAATATATTGAAAGTATCTAAATGAAAATTTCTATTGAATATTGCAACGTTTGAAATTATCTGCCGACGGCTGCCAGTTTGGCAACTAGTTTATTAGAGAAATATGGAACGAAAATTACAGAATTGAAATATCTTCCTTCTGGTGGAGGAGTATTCGAAGTAATTAAGGACAATAATCTCATTTTTTCGAAAAAGGAATTAAACCGATTTCCAGAATTTGATGAAATTGTTGAATTAATAGAAAAATAATAAGTATCGATGATTGTATGAGGAGAATAAATGGCTGAAAAGAAGGAAGAGAAAATTCGACCACTCGATGAAAATAAAGAATATTTAGCACAAAAATTTGGAGCGTTGATTGAGTCTTTTGGTGAGGGATATGGAAAACCGTTGCAAGATGAATTGATGAAAAGATTAGAATGGACAATATCGGAATTTCACAATGAAGTTTCGGAGTTAGTCGAGGTACTCAAGGAGAAATCGAGAGCCCGTTATGACCGTTTACAAACTATGTTAGAAAATGAGTCAAATTCAGTTAACGGTTCAGATGAAAAACCAGATGAAGTAACTGCGTGGGAAAAAAGATTAGCGGAAACTGAATCAGAAAGTAAATCTGAAGAGGGAAAACAAGTTGTTGATAAAAAGAAGGGATTTTTCAAGCGTAAATAACATCTAAGATATTTACACAAGATTAATTTTATACTACTTAGTTAACTCTTCCTTAACTCGAATTTTACTTGAAAAGGATGCAATCGGTTAAACATAATGGAATAGATTTCCCGGTAAGAGATAACAGTCATCCAAAGATGACCCAAGTGACCTAGATGCATTTCTTGATTTGCCAACAAGATTCCACCTAAATTCGACGGCTTAATTAGGGGCCGTAGCTCAGCTGGGAGAGCGCAGCGTTCGCAATGCTGAGGTCGTGGGTTCGATCCCCATCGGCTCCACAGATTTTTGAAAATTGGCCGTGCTAGATGGGGAGGTAGCGGTGCCCTGTAACCTGCAACCCGCTATAGCAGGATTGATCACTTAGAAGAGATATTTTCTGAGCGTTCTTTTTGAAAACAAGTGGCGTTGAAATTTCAAACCAATGCAATAAATCTTTATCCAACCCCGTCAGGACCGGAAGGGAGCAGCGGTACGATGAGTGATTTATGTGCCGTTGGATCATTGGGATGGAGTTAACTATTTTTATGAAGCACGTAACCAGGGATATCAATTCTAATTGCACGGCCATATTTAACTAAAGCTTAGGAGGTATTAATCCAATATTTTAATCATAACATTTTCCAAATACCTAAACTGGCTATCTGATAGCTTAATATGTCATACCAGGTTTTATCACTAAAATACCGACCTCAATATTTCGATGACGTTGTCGGGCAAGATCATGTAACAGTAACTCTGAAAAATGCCTTTAAAAAGGATCGGGTAGCTCAAGCATATATGTTCACTGGACCACGTGGAGTTGGTAAGACAACCTCTGCTAGAATAGTTGCAAAAGCACTCAATTGCATGAAAAGCCCGGGTAATCCTTGTAATACATGTTCAAATTGTATCGAAATAACCGATGGTAGAAATATGGATGTTCTAGAAATTGATGGTGCTTCAAATCGTGGTATTGAGGAAATTAGAAATTTACGGGAATTGATAAAATTTTCACCAATCAATGCACCCTATAAAGTTTTTATTATTGATGAAGTTCATATGCTAACCACTCCAGCATTTAACGCGTTATTAAGGACGCTTGAAGAACCCCCGGAACACGGTAAATTCATTTTAGCAACCACTGATATTCATAAGGTACCATCAACAATTATTTCTAGATGCCAAAGATTTGATTTTAACAGAATTAATTCGGAAACAATTTCCAAACGCATTGAATCAATTTTAAAGAAAGAGAAAATTACCATCGATATAGAATCGAAAAAGATAATTTCATCAAAAGCTGATGGCAGTATGCGTGATGCACTTAGTTTACTGGATCAAGTCATCGCATTCTCTGGTAATTCAATCTCTTTTGATAAAACCGCTGAAGTATTGGGAATTATTCCTACAGAATTATATTTCAGAATTATAGATGCGATAGCGGATAAATCAGGTCAGCAACTGATGGACAGTCTTTCAGAAGTTCGTTCATCAGGAATGTCGATTACTGATATCACCGTAGGATTAAACGAGCATCTACGAAACTTATTAGTTGCATCCCTATCTACTGGCATGGAAACACTTGAATTAAGCGATGACTTGATTAATAAATATAAAGAGTCAGCTAAAATGTGGGACATTAGGAATTTACTTCGGATGACCCAGTATTTAAGTGATCTTGAATTATTAATTAAACGTGCTAATCAACCGAATATTTTGTTTGAATTAACACTCCTAAAATTTTTAGAACTGGATTCCATCGTATCAATTGAAGACCTGCTGAAATCCTTTCCGGAAAACCAATCTATACCACCTAATTTCAGGTCACCTCAATCTTCGACCTCTGCTGAACACGTAAAAAAGGAAACTGAATTAATTAAAAGTAAATCAGCAATAGTTGAAAATAAGAAAGAGGAAATAACCGATTCAACAAAACAAGATAAAAAAGTAAAATTAGGAGCTCATCCAACAAAAACGGATATACAATCAAAATGGCTAGAATTAGTACAAGCAGTATCGAAGGTACGTAAATCGATAGGAAATATTCTCGAGCATGGTTCAGTTGATCATGTTCAAGATAACAAGGTGTCTATTACCATTAACAATCAACCAAAATTTAATTTGGGATTATTAGATAGAAATCGCACAATTATTGAAGATCAATTGGAGACAATTTTCAAAGTTCATTTATTTGTAAAATTTAGCTTGGGTGAAATAGAACAAGCTCCAAAGATTGTTGAAAAAAAAGTTGAATCAATAAAAAAAGAAAAGATTGACCCAGCTTCTAAAATAATTGAAATATTCGATGGTGAAATTCTTAGATAGGAGAAATTATGTTTAATAAGGGCAATATGTCTCATATGCTTAAACAAGCAAGGGATGTTCAAAAAAAGATTGAAGAAGTACAAAATGAATTGGAAGATTTAGAAATCACTGCTGAATCTGGTGGTGGAATGGTCAAGGTAATAGTTAATGGTAAACAACAATTAATAGAGTTAAAAATATCCCCTGAAGCAATAGAAGAAGATATTGAACTTTTAGAAGATTTAATAATTTCGGCGGTTAATGAGGCACAATTAAAATCAAATGAAGAATCTCAGAACAGGATGAATGCTGTAACTGGGGATATGCTCGGCGGATTAAAAATCCCTGGAATGAATTAATGGGATTATTTCCTGATAGTATTTCTGACTTAATTGAGCAATTTGCCAGATTCCCAGGGATAGGAAGAAAAACTGCTCAGAGGTTAGCATTTTACATAATGCACTCAGATAATGAATTTGCTGCACAATTGGCAAAATCAATTGTTGATGCGAAAACTAAAATAATCTTTTGCACCATCTGCGGTAGTATAACAGAAGATGATCCATGCTCGATTTGTAAGGATACCAATAGGAATGATAAAATAGTATGTGTCGTTGAGGAATCCGTTGATATTTATATGTTTGAAAAAACCGGTCTTTATAATGGTGTATATCATGTATTGGGTGGGAGATTATCACCATTAGATGGGATTGGCCCTGAAGATTTAAATTTTAGTCAGCTAGTTAATAGAATAACTGACGGAATGGAAGTTATTTTAGCTACAAATCCTAGTATTGAAGGAGATACTACGGCTTTATATATTAGCAAATTACTCATGGACAAAAATATTACAATTTCGCGTCTTGCAAGGGGAATACCGGTTGGTAGTGCATTAGAGTATGTTGATGAAGCCACAATAGCCCGTGCATTAGAGGGGAGAACAGCATTATGAACGTACCGAATATATTGACAATTTTCCGTATTCTGTTAACGCCTGTTTTTATTATTTGTTTATTTTATAATCACCCATTTTCTCAGTTGTGGGCTTTAGTAATATTTATAGTTGCATCAGTCACTGATGCCTACGACGGATACTATGCTAGAAAGTATGATCAAGTGACCCGACATGGAAAATTTCTTGATCCACTGGCTGACAAAATTTTAGTATCCTCAGCATTTATTTCATTTGCAGTCATAGGCGTTGTAGAATACTGGATGGTAGCCTTGATCATATTTAGAGACCTAATTGTTACAGGATTAAGAATGGCAATGGAATATCAGGGTTTTTCATTATTAACAAGTAGAATTGCAAAAGCCAAAACAACAACACAAATATCAGTAATTATTTTCATTTTACTTTTTCTTGGTTTTCGTGGAATTGCCGTAGATAGTATCCAATACATTATTCAATTTATTAAAGAATTCCGTTTGATATATTATTTTACAATGTTTGCAACAATATTTACAATGTGGACTGGTTTTTCATATATCTATAAGAATAGAGATTCTATTCGTAACTTTTTTGCATAATCAATATGACTAAGCACAAGTTGGCATATTGGATTGCCTCTGTAGTAAAAATTGGCCAAGTACCATTTGCTCCAGGAACAGCTGGAAGCTTTGTAGCAATGGTCATGTGGTATATAATAATTGACTATTTAAATCCGTACTCATTTATTCTTATAACATTAATAATATTTGCCGTTGGAGTATATACATCAAGTATAGTGGTAAGACACAATAATAAATCCGATCCACCTCAAATTGTTATTGATGAATGGATTGGACAATGGATTACATTATTTCTATTACCAAAATCAATACTATGGGGATTCATAGGATTTGTTTATTTCAGAGTATTTGATATACTGAAACCTGGACCAGTAAAATTATTAGATCAAATGCCTGGAGGATGGGGGATTATGCTTGATGATATCGCAGCCGGTATTTTTGCATTTTTATTGCTTCAGCTATCACTTGTGATTTTCTTATGAATGTTGCGCTAATAACAATAGGTAATGAATTGCTGTATGGCTTCACAGTCAATACAAACGCAGCATGGATTGGAAAGGAGTTGACGAAAATTGGGGCACACATTACTATTCAGGTAGCAATCAAAGACAATATTCATGATATTATTGATATGCTTGAATATTTGAGTAATACTGATGTTGAAGCAATAATTACTACTGGTGGATTAGGCCCTACGCCAGATGACATAACTCCCACCGCTTATTATCAGTATTTTGGAGCAAACCAAGAGTTTGATGAAAAATACTGGCAATATCTAGAAAAACGATTTAAAAAACGTGGAATAAAAATAGCGGCTATTAATCGCAATCAGGCGATAAAACCAAGTAATGGAGATATGATAATTAATCCTGTCGGTTCCGCGCGCGGTTTACATTTTAAAAAAGATAACAAACAGTATTTTGCTTTACCCGGTGTTCCGGTTGAAATGAAAGCAATGATGACAGACTCTGTTATTGGAAGTTTAAAAGAAGAGATAAAAGGTGATTTATTCATCAGAACTTTAAGGACTACTGGAATACCAGAGTCGACGCTAGCTGAACAAATTAGTGATATAACTACCCGAGAAGTTGAGGTGGCATTTTTACCACAGTTGATAGGTGTAGATCTACGCTTAATCTCAAGAAATAAAAGTGCCATTATTCAACATGAATCAAAGTTGAAGAATGCATTGGGAAATGCCATATTTGGAAAAGACAAGGATAAGATTGAGCAAAAAGTGGGTGAATTGTTGTCTGAAAAAAAATACACTCTTAGTCTCGCTGAATCCTGTACAGGCGGATTGATCTGTTCACGTCTCACCGATGTACCTGGCAGTTCAGATTATCTGCTAGGTGGTGTAGTGTCTTACAGTAATGCAGCTAAAATAAATTTGATTGGTGTTGATAACGGCACACTAGACAAATATGGTGCTGTTAGTCCTGAAACGGCAACGGAAATGGTATTGGGCGTTTGCGATTTATTTAAAACTGATGTTGGAATATCAGTTACCGGAGTAGCGGGACCAGGTGGAGGATCTGATGAAAAACCAGTTGGATTGGTATATGTTGGGGTGTGCATTAAAGATAATCTAACTATTAAAGAATTTCAATTTGGACTAAACCGCAGAGGAAATAAACTACTGAGTAGCCAGGCGGCTCTAAATTTATTGAGGATGGAATTGTTAAATGAGTGATCATCTCTTAAGAACATTTATATCGGTACCACTACCTAGATCAATTGTTTCTCTAAGGGATATGTTAAAATCGACTGTCAATAATAAGAAAGCAAATATCAAATGGATTAAATCCGGTAATATTCATTTAACATTAAAATTTTTAGGTCATACACCACCTGAGTCAATTAACTCAATTAATTCAATAATTAGTGAGATGGTAAAAAGGTTTACTAATATGGATTTTTGTCTTAAAGGAACAGGTTGTTTTCCAACGGAGACAAGACCTCGGACACTATGGTTGGGAATTGAAGGGGATTTGGAGCAATTGCAGCAGTTCGTGGAGACAATCAATAGTGAATTAGAGAGTCAAGGCTTTCCGATAGAGGAATATAAATTTATTCCCCATGTTACGCTTGCCAGAGTCAAATATCCTCCCAAACATACTCCCATAATTAAAGAATTCTTGAACGTTACTTATGATAGTATACCATTTTTCATAGAAAAGGTTCATTTTATGAGCAGTGAACTATTTCCCAATGGACCAATTTATAGTATTTTAGGTACACATTTTTTATCGCCTGAACGCGAAAAGGAGAAATAATATGCCAGCAGTAGATGAGAAGAAAACTAAAGCACTCGATTTAGCAATAGCTCAAATTGATAAACAGTATGGAAAAGGTTCATTAATGCGGCTGGGGGATGATCGCCCCTCATGGGGAGACAATGTAATATCAACCGGTTGTTTATCTCTGGATGTAGCTTTAGGTGTAGGTGGAATTCCGAAAGGTAGGATTGTTGAAATATACGGTCCAGAATCTGGTGGAAAAACAACCTTGGCACTCCATGTCATTGCTGAAGCTCAAAAAGCGGGTGGCTATGCTGCCTTTATTGATGCTGAACATGCTTTGGATCCACAATATGCTAAGAATCTTGGTGTTGATATTGATGATCTTCTGATTTCTCAACCTGATATGGGTGAACAAGCGCTTGAAATAACAGAAACATTAGTACGTAGTGGTGCTTTGGATGTTATTGTAATTGATTCGGTTGCTGCATTAGTGCCACGCGCTGAATTGGAAGGGGATATGGGTGATTCGCATATGGGTTTGCAAGCACGATTAATGTCACAAGCATTAAGAAAACTGACCGGTACAGTTCATAGATCAAATACAAGCGTAATATTTATTAACCAAATTCGGGAAAAAATTGGCGTCATGTTTGGTAATCCAGAAACTACACCTGGCGGTCGCGCTCTAAAATTTTATACTTCCTTACGGATTGAAATACGAAGGATGACCACCATAAAGGATGGTTCTGATAGCATAGGAAATAGGACAAAAATTAAAGTTGTAAAAAATAAAGTTGCCCCACCTTTTAAAATAATAGAATGTGATATTATGTATGGCAAAGGCATTTCATATATCGGTGATATTATTGATTTAGCACTTAAAGCCGATATAATACAGAAAACCGGTGCCTGGTTTTCGTACGGTGATATGAGGATAGGACAGGGTCGAGAGAATACAAAAATTTTCTTATCGGAGAATCCCAAGGAACTTGAAAATATTGTAAAATCTGTAAAATCATTTATGGGTCTGGATGAATCTGCAGATGATGCAGAATCTTAAAATCATAAAAATACAAGGTCAAGTACGTAGACCAAATCGAAAAACCATATTTCTTGACAACGGCGACGTCTTCGGGATTACCGAAGACGTTCTGATATCTAATAATCTAGTTGAAGGTCAAACAATTTCAGAAACAGAAATTGAAAAGATTAAATTTGACGAATCCAATAATAAGGCTTTGAACGCTGCTTACCGTTTGCTCAGTTATCGTATGCGTAGCGAATCTGAGATGAAAAATAGACTAAAGCAAAAGGATTATGATAAAAATATTATTACAGCGGTAATTGAATATCTTAAAACTATTAACTATCTAAATGATGAAGAATTTGCAATAGCATTTGCCAGGGATAAGATTAATAGTAAACAAATTGGTCCAATTGCATTAAGACAAGAGTTTATTCAGCATTATTTGAGTAAAGAATTAATAAATGAAACAATTAATAAAGTATATGAAGAATTTCCGGTCAGCGAATTAATATTAAGAAACATTAAGAAATCAATGCGAGACCAGAAATGGCAAAATGACCCACAAAAAACGCAAAGAGTAATAGCTATGCTAAAAAGAAAGGGATTTTCGTGGGACGACATAACAACATTAATTGAATAAATGCAATAATAGCAAATATTTATCCCGATATGAAAATCGACACTACTCTGTTAGACGCCAATGATCTTGAATTTATACGGTCTGTATTCGATAGAGAACCTAACGAAAATGAAATTGTATTTATTAAAGCAGTTATATTAAAAGCAATTAATCAAATCGAATATCAGGCAACAGTCAATCAATTCGATGAAAAAGCCAATCGCAAATTAAACAACAGAATCTATGCAAACGATTCTATTGATATTAATATTGCATCAGGTGTAATAATTTGTTCAGAACAAAATGAAATTATACTTCAGGATGATCAATCAATTCGTAAACAGACAATTCAGGGATCTGATATTATAATTAATCTATTTTGTTCGCACTTCGTATCCAATAAAAGTTTTAAAAAAACAGCTAGTTTTCTTTCCAACCGGCATCAACTTATCAAAAAGATATCTTCAGGAGTCATCTATACAAGGGCTAGTGCGAATAAATTTTATAACAATAATATTTATTATTCATTCACGATGGGAACGACAGTAAAAGATTCTAAAAACAATAAGATAAACGAGGAATCCAAGATATATCAAGTATTTACAAAATCTATGGAAGTTTCCCCTGGGAAAGAGGGTAAAATATTTCAGCTTGGAAAGTGGTTGAATAACCAAATTGATGTTGAAAGAATTGAGATTGTGAATGAAGCAGGTGTGTTTGCAAAACTTGTTAATATTCTAAATCTATCAAAATTAGGAGCAGAAATTTCACTGGGAGAAACAGCCAGAAGAACTCTTAATCGGCTTGTCGCACCAAAAGCCGATTCACTTATATTATTAGTTAATCCAGAAACAGCAGAAGCGATATCTGAGAAATGTTGTGCACTAAAACTGAAATTCAATGAAATTGGAATCATTAGTGCCAATCAAGAGATTAAAATCCATTTTACGGACTGTGATTCGCTAGTTTTTCCATTAGAAATATTTAATCGATTTTTCAATAGAATGAATACTATTCATTTAACAAATAAAGTCAACTATACTCAGGTAAAAAACATTCCAATTAAATCACCTAAGAATTACAATACAATTTTTAAAAAGTTACTATCAGCATGTGCATCTTCTTCTGAAAATCGATTTATTCATGCGAATAAAAATGTTGTGGAAAAACCGATTAATGAACCAATATCAATCGATTTAATACAGTTGAACCAGAAAATGATTCTATCACATTCTGATAATTTTCATTACCATCATTTTGATCCGAGAACCGGTGGTCAGGTTGCAATAGCTAACGCAGTTCGACATTTAGCTTGTACTGGAGCCAAGCCAGTAAATCTTATCATCAATAATATTTTTCCATCAAAAGTCGACATCGAAACGATCGAACTTGGCCAGGAATTGCTTCAAGGACAGGAAGAAGCAGTTAGTGCGTTGAACATTCCAGTCGCTGACCGTACAATGACCTATTTTGAAGATCTCTTTGATCAGAATATCTTCGCATTGGGAAAGATTCCGGATAATAGTAGAAGGGTAAATATCAAGGTGAAACATGCTGGTGATTTCATATCAGCATTAGGAAGTCATCGTGGAGAGTTAGGTGGAAGTTTGTACAATGACGAAATCTTAAAAAGGGATTATGGAGTGCTTCCAAAAGTTGATTTATCAATGGAAAATAGAATTATCGATGTGTTGAATCAAGCTAGTCAATACCATCTTATTAAATCTGCTATAAATGTTAGCAGGGGAGGGCTGGCAGTAACATTGGCACTGATGCTTAGTAAAGATAATCCTGAGATTGGATTACGAATATATATCTCCAGAAAACTTTTAAATGAGGAATTATTATTTGGTGAAACCCAGGGACTTGTTTTAATCTCAATAGGCGAAAATGATTTAATGGAGTTTGAAAGAATTTGCATGATGGCTGGCATTCCGTCGACCACAATTGGCAGGGTTACTTCAGATGGGCATTTCACTTTTAACGATTTAATTAATGTTGCATCAAAAAATATTCATGCGGTTCTTGAAAAATATTAGTGAAGTAAGCAATGATTTTTAACAATCGTAGTAATGTCATAAATATATTCGGTATAGGGGAAATAATGAAAAAAATATTAATAATATCATTTGTATTCACTGTTTTAATTAGCATATCCTGTAATTCTGGAATCCAGAGTGCATCTGATAATGAAAGTGCGATTGCATTACTTATACATGGTGGAGCAGGGACAATATTAAAAGAAAATATGACACCGGAGAGAGAATTAGAATATCGTGAATTTTTAACCAAAACGCTTGATATTGGATACGAAATATTAAAAAATGGTGGGACAAGTTTAGATGCCATCCAAGCAGTAATAATGAAAATGGAAGATTCCCCACTATTCAATGCCGGAAAGGGAGCCGTTTTCACAAACGAAGGAACCAATGAAATGGACGCATCTATTATGGATGGATCAAACCTAAATGCTGGTGCAGTGGCAGCTATAAAGAATATTAAAAACCCCATTCAATTGGCGCGTTTGGTTATGGAAAAATCACCACATGTAATGTTAGCTCAAGAAGGGGCTGTAACCTTTGCTGAAAAGCATGGTATTGCCAAGGTAGATGATGATTATTTTTATACAAAACGGCGTTGGGATGCATTACAAAGAGAGCAACAAAAACCTTCTGAATCTTCGGGATTGAATCAATCATCAAATCATGACCAAATTTATTCTACTGTTGGTGCGGTTGCTTTAGATAAGTTTGGAAATCTAGCAGCTGGAACAAGTACTGGTGGTCTAACAAACAAACAGTTTGGTAGAGTAGGGGATTCACCGATTATTGGTGCTGGTACATATGCTAATAATCGTACATGCGCCATATCAAGTACTGGTCATGGTGAATATTTCATGCGATCTTTAACTGCTTATGATATATCAGCAATAATGGAATACTCTGGTAAATCAATACAGCAAGCAGCCGAAATTGTTATCCAAGATAAACTAACAGACTTAGGTGGGACAGGTGGTATTATTGGATTAGATTTTCGTGGTAATATAGTAATGGAGTTTAACACTGCAGGTATGTACCGTGGATACGTTCTATCTGATGGAAAGCCAAATGTGTTTATATATAAAGATGAGTGATATAGTATAAAGAAAAAAATATCCTAAAACAGTTTATCACTTACTTTACTTGTATATCTTAGAATATCAGCATGCAATAATCCATTACTGGCAAGAATATGCTTATCATAAATTGAATGCGGATCACCATTCATCCCAGAGATTTTTCCTCCTGCTTCTTCAACAATTAATACTCCCGCAGCAGAATCCCAAGGATTTAAGTCAAATTCCCAATATCCATCCACCACACCCTTAGCAACATGGCAAAGGTCAATGGCTGCTGCACCTAGACGTCGAACTCCCTGTGTTTTATCAGTTAGCTGCTTGAATAATTCTATATTTGCTTGCCATTTTTCTCCGTGTTGATATCCAAATCCTGTGACCAAAAGGGATTTATCAAGATTTGAAATTTGTGATACTGCAAGCTTCTGGTCATTGCAGTAGGCGCCCTCATTCTTAATGGCAGTATAAATGTTATTAGCGGGAAGTTCTACAACGACTCCAATAATTGGTTTATTATTTTCTAATAAACCAATTGATATTCCGAAGGAAGGGTATCCATGGACAAAATTAGTAGTACCATCTAATGGATCAATTACCCATAAATGTCCCTTATCTCTTTCTGTTAAACCGGACTCTTCAGCTAAAATTCCGTGATTCGGGAATTTAGAACAAATTACTGACGTGATGATACGTTCAGCATTACGATCAGTATCAGTTACAAGATCAGTCCTGCTTTTATACTCAACATTTTTTGGCTTATTGAAGCTGTTAAGGATTTCTGAAGCAGCTAAATTTGCCGCCTCTATTGCAGTATTAAGATAACTCTTTATCATTTTGAATAAATTATTATTATTTCTTCTTATACGGAATGTGCTTCTGACTAAAATACTTTTTAGTAGTGCGTTTTAATACACCCGATAGAAGTATAATTGATATAAGATTAGGTATGGTCATAAAACCAAGCGCAGCGTCGCCAAATGCCCAAATAACTTCTAATTCGGCAATACCACCGATGAAAACAAATGTTACAAATATCCATTTATATGGTAATATTGCCTTTTCACCAAACAAGTACACAGTTGCCCGATCCCCGTAAAAAGACCAACTAATAATAGTTGAAATCGCAAATAGGATAATTGCCAGTGTTATTATCTTATCACCATAAGCAAATAACCAACTCAATCCTTCTTTAAATGCAAAAGAAGTTAACAAACTGCTATTAAGTAATACTCCAGTAAATGAGGGATCAATCCTTGTTACATAAAACGCTGTATGGTGCCATGCTCCGGTTGTAAGAATTACCAAACCCGTTAAAGTACAAATTAACAATGTGTCAATAAATGGTCCAAGCATGGAAACTGAACCTTCGCGCACAGGATATTTTGTTTTCGCTGTCGCGTGAGCAATTGCAGCTGAGCCTTGTCCGGCTTCATTTGAAAATAAACCGCGTTTAACACCCCACATCATTGTGTTCATGACAATTAAAAAAGTACCTCCTCCAACACCTGCGATTTCTGCCGGCGGATTGAAGGCCATCTTGAATATCAGTCCGAAACTTTCTCTAATTTCTCCTGCATTTGCTATCAATATTAATCCGGCAGCTGTTACATAAATTATTGCCATAAACGGTGCTAAGAATCCGGTTACACTACCAATCCGCTTAATCCCTCCGATTATTACAAGTGCTACAATTATAGCTAGGATCATTCCAATGAATATTTGTTGATATGATATTGCAAATCCTTGCCACAATGCAAATTTTGTGGTAAGCCAATGCGATGTACCAAAAATCTGCGAAACTTCTGAATATATTTGATCAGATACAGTAAATGATTGTATAGAATTACCTGTCGCAAAAGAGCAGATTATTGTAAAAACTGCAAAACTCACGCCAAGCCATCTAAATTTAACTCCTAATCC
>JBHPLN010000058.1:0-2034 GCA_042564205.1 Fidelibacterota bacterium | reverse complement strand
CTTCAACATTCTGGATAAGTGCATAAACCTCATTACTGTTCGCTGCCTCACCGCTGACTTTAATATCAATTTCTTCAGCAAGAATATCCTTCAGTCCCTTTCTGAAAATTGGGTGGTCATCAGCAATTACTACTTTTATCATAACCTAATTCTATTCGTTTTTGGGTATTATTGCAATTAGTATTGTCCCTTTGCCTTTAGTGCCCGTTATGGTTACCGAACCTCGCCAAGGATAGACGCGTTCTTGGATGCCTTTTAAACCATATGATTTTGGGTCAATAATTTTCTTGTCGGTAATACCAATTCCATTATCGATTATCGTGAGTTGTAACAATCCGTGATCATCCTTCAATCTGATTTTAACTCTAGTTGCTTTTGAATGTCGAGCAACATTGGTCAACGCTTCCTGCATAATTCTAAATAAAACAGTTGATCGAGCTTGGTCCGTAATGATCTCTTTTGGTTGAAACATTAAATCGCATTTTATTCCAGTTCTGGATTGAAATTCTCCCACCTGCCATTCAATCGCTGCTGATAAGCCTAAGTCGTCTAGCAACCCCGGACGTAATTCAGTGGAAATTCTTTTAATAGACTTGATTGCATCGTCCACGATTTTAAGCGTTGAAGTAGTTTTTTCAATTACATTTGGGTGTACATCCGAAATTGTTTTTGCTAACCATACTAGATCCATTTTTATTGCAGTCATAGCTTGACCTAATTCATCATGGATTTCACGTGCAATGCTGGTTCTTTCTTCTTCGCGTACATTTTCCATATGTGTTGACAACTCATGTAATTGCTCATGCGATTCCTGTAGATCAACGCGCGCTTGCTCTAATTTGCTCTGTGCCTCGACCTGTTCAGTGATATCGCGTACATGAATAGTAACACCAGGCGTATCTTTTTCCATAGGTGCGTTGATTTCTAACAATTGATCATTATACTCGAAGATAATATTTTTAAGAGCCTCCCCCTTTAGGGCAGGTTTTATTTGGCTCATGAGTTTTGGAAGTTTATTAATGGGTATATATTTTCTTGCAAGATCTAAACCATTTTTACCAATCCAATTTTCTTTAGACAATCCAGTAATATTTTCAAATCCAGTGTTAACTGCTAAGATTTTCCCTTTCCGATTTGCATAAACAATGCCATCCGCAACACCTTCAAAAATTGCTTCATATCGATCATGGCTCTCTTTGAGCGCACGTTCTCCTTTGATCCGCGCTGTTACATCCCAGATATAGCCTTCTATAAAAATCTTGTCTTGATTCTCAGCTTTTATTGGAACACCATGTTCCCACACAATTTTTACTTCACCGGATTTCATGATGATACGGTATTCATTCTCAAATGTCGTACCTTGTTTTATTGCTTTTTGAATTCGACTGTGAACTTTTGAAATATCATCTGGATGTATTAAATTTTTTAAAGATTCAATTTTATTGTTGATCAAATTATTTGGAGTATAACCCGTAATATTAACGCACCCTTCACTGATAAAATCAATTGTCCAGTTTTTGTCATTCTGACGACGATAAACCATACCCGGTAGATTACCAAGCATAACAGACATACGCCGTTCATTTTCAATTAATGCGAGTTCAATAAGTTTTCGATCTGTTACGTTAAAAACAATGCCATCAATACCAAAAAATTCTCCATCATCAGAAAATAGTGAAGTTTTGTGATCTTCAACCCACTGTGTTAAACCAGCTTTGTTAATGATTCGATATATTTGGACTATCGCTTTTTGACGTTTTGTTATATCAAAACCGATCTTTTTAACTTCATCGATGTCATCCGGATGAATAATTGATAACCATTTATTTTCTAATAAATTAATTTCCTCATTCGTAAAACCACACACCTCTTTTGCTCCACTAATTATTTCTGAAGACCAGTCAGAAAAACCCCTATAAATCATTCCAGGAATGTTGTTGATCAGCGCTTTGTGTTTAATTTCACTATCTTTCAGTGCTTGTTCTACTTGTTTGCGACTGGTAATGTCGCGTATTGTAACCAATATAACTTCCT
>JBHPLN010000057.1:0-2066 GCA_042564205.1 Fidelibacterota bacterium | reverse complement strand
TACAAATTATCGTCTGTAATTAAAATGTATTTCAAGTTATGACAATCCGGTTTTTCGGCGATAAAACCATTCTATTGTAAGCAATCCAATTATAAGTGCCATGATAAACCACTTTCTGGATAAATCTATTTCAACTTCCTGAAATTCCTGATCTTTCACAGGTATTATTTTATCATAAAGTTCTGACCTCGAACTCCAATTATAAAAACGATCCTCAGAGCCCATAACAAAATTCAATAAAAATTTATCGTTTAATCGAACATCGTTTAATTCAATATGGTTTTCCTGAACTAGAAAATCACCAATCTGTATATTTGTGTTGAAATCGTCTTGATAAATGACCTCATAATTGTATTGTCCTGAAACAGGAGCCCATATTGAGCCTTCCCATCTTTTTTTTACCTGATTATAAATCAACTCAGCATTTTTAATAAATTTAATTCCTTCGAGAATTTTAATTTGAACATTCGCTGAGGTGTCACTCTGACCGGCATAGTTCCCCAATATATTTATTTTTTCGCCCTGGTGATAAGAATTTTTATCCAACTTAAAATGCATATTATCGTATCCGGACATTCCCACCAGCCATTCAAATGTAGCGATTAATAATGAATTCATTAGCTCGCTTTCCTGGTGTCTCACAAAATGATATTGAATTTTATACAAATCTGGAGTTGTCCATATTGACGTACGAACAGCATTATCAGTCAATACCCATATAGGGATATCAATCGGCGGAGGAACAGCCGCTAATTTGATAAAATCATTTCCCATTAAGCTTAGCTGTAAACCCAATAATAATGACGGAAAACTCGATAGATCATTTAGTTTGAAATTAATATCAAATCTTTTCGCAACTTCATCCGTGAAAAACCATTGCTGTATTTGATCAGATTCTAAAAAATGGAATATTTTTTTTATCTCAAAAAATTTTGCAAATGTATTAGCTGCATCATATGAAATGTTAGGACCATAAAACCAGGCTTTCGCAGAGTGATGCTGCGCAAATTTATCTCGAAGTAAGCGACTCCATTGTGGCCCAATTGGATTGGTGGGAAAATTATCAAAGACTGCCAAATCATAAGGAGTAGTCCAAAATTGCTTAAGAGGAGGTTTAAATGTATACTCATATTGAACAAAATGATCTAATTGGAATCGATCAATTGCCTGAATTGCCTTTTTTATTATTGACGTATTAAAATTGGGCACTCCTGTGACTAATGCAACTTTATATCTTTCTTTTAATACTGCATGTGAAAAAAGATAGTGGTTATTTGATATATTCAACTCGTCTGTTAGAGATGAAACCTGAATCTGATAAGTATTATTTCCAATTGATTTGGGAACGAATTGGAAATTAACAGAAGTTTCAAGTTCACCGGACTCTATCCTGACATTACGAGAACCGATCAAATCATTCCCGTCAAATAATGATACACTAAACCGTTTACTTTTTATTCCCTTTGCGCTAATTATTGCTTTAATGTTTACTGTTTCCCCTTTGATTGAAAAAGAGGGAATGTCAACTGTTTTAATCGCCACATCAACCATCTTTGATGTATCTCCGAATCCCACAATAAAAATGGGTATATCAATATTTCCCTTTTCCCTTTGCACTACTTTTCCGGTAGTAATTTGACCGTCAGAAATAATAATTGCCCCAGCCAAGGATTCAGCATGATCAATGATGTGATCATTGACTTTTCCTAAATCAGTTAATGATCCATTAGCAGTTATAGTAAAATTGTTATTCGCTTTTGCAACCTCTGAACTAAACTGAAATGTATTATACGAAATGTTTTTATTTTCAAATTCGTCGATTAATTCACGTATCCAAATTTTGAGAGATGATAAAGATGTTTTTGCATGATACCGCATGCTTGCTGAATTATCAATATATATATGCCAAGTTTGGGGGGTTGTGGGCCCCTTTTGAATAAGTAACTTTGGATGAAAAAGTAAAATAATACAAATGCCGATAATTACAACTCTTAGGACTACTATAAATATTGTTTCTTTATATTTGAATAAGGTACGAACGTTCCATAAAAATAATAACACTAATG
>JBHPLN010000056.1:0-2069 GCA_042564205.1 Fidelibacterota bacterium | reverse complement strand
ACCGAAAAAATAGACATTAGCGGCCAACATGTGTACCCCGGTTTGATAGATGCTAATACGGTCATCGGATTAGTCGAAATATCCGCAGTAAGAGCCACTCTAGATTTTGCTGAAGTGAGTGAAATAAAACCAAACATACGCTCGGAAGTTGCCATAAATCCTGATAGTGAACTTTTCCCTGTTACACGTACAAACGGAATAACCTATGCACATGTGATTCCGCGGGGAGGATTAATAAGCGGTACCTCGGCCATGATTATGATGGATGGCTGGACCTCAGAAGATATGACGTTGAAGGCGCCGATTGGTTTAATGGTTAATTGGCCTGGTATGGAGGTTTCTGAAGATCCACACGCAACTAAATCCAAGGAAGAACAACTTGCGGCAATTGAAAAGAAGATAAGTACGCTTACTAATGCTTTCGCAGATGCTAGAGCATATTTTAAGGCAAAATCGGCTTATAAACAGGGGAATGCTCCCTTTCATGCCTCTGATACGCGTTGGGATGCAATGCTCCCAATTTTGAACCGTGAATTACCAGTGTTAATCCATGCCCCAAAGATCAGACAAATACGTGCCGCACTTAATTGGGCGACCAAAGAAAATCTTAAAATTGTATTAATGACCGGACAGGATGTTGTCTTAGCTTTAGATTTATTAAAAGAAAATAATATACCTGTTATTCTGGAAGGAATTTTGACTACACCAACTAGGAGGTGGGAACCCTTTAACACCTCCTATATTACTCCAACTAAACTTTATGAAGCCGGTATTGCTTTTTGCATAGCTAGCACTGGTAGATCCTTTGAGGCCGCCCATGTGCGCAATCTTCCATATCATGCTGCGATGGCTGCAGCTTATGGTCTGCCAAAAGCCGAGGCTTTAAAAGCAATTACGCAATATCCAGCTCAAATTCTCGGCGTTATAGATCAGATTGGAACGCTAGTATGATTGTTACGGATGGTGATCCTTTAGAAATTAATACCAAGGTAAACCTAGAATTTATTCAAGGACGAAAAATCGATTTAAGCAACCGTCATACGCAGTTATATCAGAAATATTCCACAAAATACAAAAGACTGGGATTGATTGAATAGCATAAATCAAAACCAATTTAACGCACACTAGAACAGATAAACCAACTCGGGATAATACATGAAAGATCAGAATGAAATATTGAAATCAAATCGTTGGAAAGATTGGAATAATGATAAAACTGACCAGAAAAAAAACATTCCTGCACCACCAGTTCAAAAACCAATCCCAGCTAATGCCGAACATATAGATCTCGTTTCTCCAGATCAATTAACTTGTGGAACAATGCCGATTATTGAAGCGATGCAAAACCGCCGCAGTCGGAGGAAGTTCACAGGGGAATCAATTGGTGCGGAAGAATTATCTTTTTTATTATGGTCTACCCAGGGAATAGACAAAATAGAAGAATTAAACAAGGTTACACGTACATACAGACCAGTGCCATCAGGTGGGTGTCGGCATCCTTTTGAAACTTATTTACTCATAAATAATGTTAAGGGTTTTGAAGAAGGATTGTATCGATATCTCCCGCTAGAGCATAAACTTATTCTTATAAATCCAGATCTGTCATTGCGCAAAAAAATCCACGATGCAAGCTACAAGCAATTTGTGATGACAAGCGCGCTAGTGTTTATCTGGACAGTGATTCCATACCGGACTGAATGGCGCTACAGTTTCTTATCCCCAAAACTGATTGCCCAGGATTCAGGCCATCTTTGTCAAAACCTTTATTTATCGTGTGAAGCGCTGAGACTGGGTACATGTGCCATTGGTTCCTATGATCAAGAGAAAATGGATCAATTGATTGATGTTGATGGTGAAAAGGAGTTTACAATTTATATGGCTCCTGTTGGTCGCATAAAAATTAAAAGTTGATAACTAGTGGATCGACATAGATTTTTATGAAAGGATTTTTTATCATTTCGGTATGTTTGATGTCCTTATATATTCTTACTGGATGTAGTCGTCCAATAGAAAAACACACAATTGAGGATCAATTAAAGATTTTCATTAATAATACAACTCCTGACCAA
>JBHPLN010000055.1:0-2240 GCA_042564205.1 Fidelibacterota bacterium | reverse complement strand
GTAAACCAAATCCTGCTATGCATTATGCAGGGCGCTTTGCAGCCAAGGAAGCTATAGTCAAGGCAATACTTTCTTCTGAAAATAAATCGTTACCGTTTAGCGCTATCGAAATAAAATCTAATGATTATGGTGAACCGATTGTTAATTTTCATGTGACAATTACTAATTTTCTGAAATGCAAAGTTAGTATTTCGCATATAGAAGATTACGCTATTGCTTTTGCAATATTAAGTATGTCATAATGAAATTATTGACTAAAAGTCAATCTCAAGATCTTGATCGAATTGCCATAACAGAAATGGGTATTTCTGGTGCAACATTAATGTGGAACGCTGGAAAAGCAGTCGCAACCAGCGCAAGAGAAATGCTTTCAGAGGCTCCAGATCCTAGAGTAGTGATATTTTGCGGTAAAGGTAATAACGGTGGTGATGGATATAAAGCAGCACTTGATTTACATAAGCATAGAATAAAAACGCAAATTATCGTAATACCAAAAGCGACTGAAATCACTGGCGATGCCCGAAGTTATTATATTCAGTGTATTGAGCAAAAAATTGATGTTGTCCACAGCGTGGAAGCGCCAACCGAGACAGAATTTGATTTGATTATAGACTCAATATTTGGTACCGGATTTTCTGGTGAGATTCAGTCGCCGGTCTCTGAGATTGTTAATTGGATCAATAAGCAGGTAATACCGGTTTTGGCAGTTGATATTCCAACCGGAGTTAATGCTGTGAATGGCAAGATCGCTACCGATGCTGTAAAGGCCGATATTACGGTGACTATGGGATTTCAAAAAGTTGGGATGCAGCTTGAACCTGGAAGACAGCAATGTGGTGATATTCATGTAGCTGACATTGGTTTTCCTAATCAATATTCGGAGTTAGAGGGATTGCATTGGTCTTTAATCAATCCCAATCTACCAAAAGAATTATTAACACCGCCAGCAATCGACACCTACAAACACAAGCAGGGAAAAGTATTAATTATTGCAGGTTCAAGAGGTATGACCGGAGCAGCAACACTATCATCTTTGGCTGCTTTGAGATCTGGTTCTGGTTTAGTCAAGACTTGTGCACCATCCTCGTTGAATTCAATATATGAAACAAATATAATTGAAGGTATGACAATAAGTTGTGAAGATAGTGGGACTGGGTATCTTAGGGATAAGAATTTTGAACAAATCATGACGCACTTAACCTGGTGTGATTGCATATTAATTGGGCCAGGACTTGGAGGAACAGAAAGCACTGTTAAACTTATAGAGAAGATAATCCAAAACTCAGAAAAATCGATTGTAATTGATGCCGATGCATTGCGGCCTTTTGCGTTGAACTCAATCCCAATAGAAAGCCTTAACCAAGAGATTGTATTAACTCCTCATTTAGGAGAGTTCGAATCAATTACCGGAATATCTCAAGATGACATTCTATCAGATTTCACAGAATTTCTCACAAAATTTATGAGTAGTTACAGCGGAACTTTAGTATTAAAATGTGCTACTACAATATCGCTTTTTGGTGATAGAGCCGTAGTAAATACCACTGGTAATCAAGGGCTTGCAACGGGTGGGGCAGGTGATGTTTTATCAGGTCTAATTGCAGGCTTAATTGCACAGGGAATCAGCAGTTTTGAAGCGGCACAACTTGGAGTATTTATTCATGGAGTTGCCGCAGATTTAGTATGGAAGAAAAGGGGTTTTCGAGGATTATGTGCTACGGATTTATTAGATGCTATCCCTGAAATTATTCGAACATATGAAGTCTAATAAATTTCGATTTATCTTACTCAGTTATATGATTCTCATTCTAATTGGTTCGAGTGTATCCGGTTATTCATTTCCTGATTACAGGCTCTTTACGTTCGATAAATTATTACACATAATTGAGTACTCCATTCTGGGAATTCTGGGGATAAAAAGTTTACGCCAGATATCATTTACTGGTGTGGTATTAGTAATTTTTGGTGGAATATTGTTTGCTGGTGTAGATGAATTATGTCAATATTTTACACCCGGTAGATTTGCTAGCCGTTATGATGTTCTAGCTGATACTATTGGGATTTTGATTGGTGTAGTAATTACTATTGTATACTTAAAAAGAATAAATGATTAATAATCTATTTATTAAAGATATTTCAAATCTGGACTAACAATTATTACTGGTGAAACTGGATCTGGAAAGTCAATAATTCTCCAAGCTCTTAATGTTGCACTGGGAGGTAAGGTCTCAAAAGAGATG
>JBHPLN010000054.1:0-2288 GCA_042564205.1 Fidelibacterota bacterium | reverse complement strand
TCTAACATTGTTCTAAAAGATAGATCTGGATCATCATTATATCCCCAAGCTGATTCATCATAATGTTCATATACTGTTTCTACGCATGGTTTTTCTAAACGTACCCAATCCCAGAATGTGCCATCCCCTTTAGTCTGGAGGAAATTAAATATGTGCGTATCGTAAGATAAAGAACCAACATCAAAACTGTGCTCTACTAATGGGTATTTGTCTAGATACCAACCTGCTCCATAAACAAATAATCCAGGTATATCTCCAGTTGAAATTCCAGAACCGCCTGGAACAGTCACAATTTTTTCTTCTATACCACTTCCACCAGGTGACCATGAAATTGTTAATACCCCACCGTAAGGTAACTCACCATCCCAATGTACATCAAAATTTGTTGCATAGGATGGTCCAGAGCCTCTTGATAGATAAGGAAACTCATTTGTTGGAGTTGTGCCTACAATAAATGGTGTAGTAAATGATGGATATGGATCACTAGCTGAATAATTGAACTCATCAGGATAAAAAGTTTTTTCATAATGATCTACAACCCATATATCGTCTTCTACATCCCCTATTTGCCACACTGTGTCAAAACAGTCAGGAGTAACAACGTCATATGACACTTCATATTCAACTTTTGAATGAGCTGCTATATATAGTTGGTCAAAACAACCAGCACCAATATCCACTAGTGGAATTGTGAATGTATAAGTTGTGATTCCCTCAGCGATCTCAAATTTCTCACTATAAGGGAATTTACCTGGTGCTGCATTTTTAGGTAGATCTTCTAATTCTGTGCTTACCCACAGATGAAGTGCTGTAAATACCCATGGTTCAATAGGTTCTGTGACATCATTAATAGTGTAAGTAACAGTAAGATCTGTGCAGTCACTAACAATTGTTACTTCTCCAATAGGATCTGTTTCGTCTGCATATAATATCGTAGTTAATTCATCCGTACACCCGATTGGTGTTCCACAACCACCGGGATCTCCAATAACCTCACAGCCTTCATAAATATTTTTTACTTCAGTAGGACTTAAGGCACGACTATAGATAGCGGTTTCATCAATAAGTCCTTTGAAATAATACATATCGAAGGGTGTTTCTCTACCAATTTCGAAATTTGTGCCAGATGCTTGATTAACACTAGCGTATGCTGATATATCCGCCTGATTTACCAAATTTCCATCAACATAAAGCGTTGCCATGTCGTCTCGATCAGCAGTAAGGACAACTTGATGCCATTCGTTATCATCATATGTGCATATTGAGTATAACTTAAATGTTTGACCATTATTCAATCCATCTCCCATCCAAAATCCAACCTTACCTTCATTTGTAGCATCACTTAATCCTCTGACCATCAGTGAATATCCATATTTTCTTTTTGTATTGTCATCCCCTTCACTCAGTTTAGATAGTATTGTCCCTTGCCAATCTGCTTGATCTGGTTCCGCTTTGAACCATGCACTAAGAGTAAAATCTTGATTAGAACCAAAGTCGAGACTAGGATTATTTGGTACATCTACATAATCGCCTAAACCATCAAAACTAAATGCCTGGTTAAGATAACCTGCAGCATAGCTTCCGCCACTCATGGTTCCATTATTAGATCCCTCAGAATCATTTGCATTATTATCAGCTTTCCACCATGATACTAAACCTGATGGAAGTGTGACATAACAATCTTCTAAAGCGAAACCTGGAATTGAGTAGGGTATTTGTACTTGTTGATTAATAGTTGGTTGCGTGGGATTAATTGTGTTTTCACAGCCCCACCATACCAATCCAATCACAAGTATGATTATTGTAATTATTAGTTTATTTCTCATCATTTCTCCTCTCTCAAGAAGTATTCATTAAGCCAAATAAAGATGTTTATTTAGAGCAACATTTAATTGATCATAACTAAAAGGTTTTGCCATAAGATCAGTAAAACCCTGCTCAATAAAATCACCTTTAATTTCTCTACTATAAAATGCTGTTATAGATATGATTGGTAAATCTTTGTATTGTGCCTTCTTTCTTATTTCATGCATGAGTTGTAATCCGCTCATTCCACTTCCAAGATTAATATCAACTAAAGCACAAGTAACTTTTAATCTAATATTTCTAGTGCTTTCTCACCATTTTTGGCTTTCACAACATTAAACCCACGTTTTTTTAATAAATAGGTGAGATACTCGGTATGTGCGTCGAGGTCTTCAACGACCAAGACGGTCATGTCAAGATTAGACCTATCCTCCATAAATCCCCCAAACCATTATAAATAAACCCTCATCATTTAAATACTA
>JBHPLN010000053.1:0-2296 GCA_042564205.1 Fidelibacterota bacterium | reverse complement strand
ATGAGCCAATTGTTGCGGATGGATATTTAGGGTGCTATAGGCTGATGAATCAATGAGCGTCCCTACTGTAGATTGAGTCCATATCCAAGTTTCATCAACAAATTGCTTGCTTGTTTTTGTTGCCCAGATTTGTCCATCAGTCGGATGTGGAAAATCCATGTCGAAGACATCGGTGGAATCACCTTTGGTAGTATATTGCAATGTGGCTGATCCATCGGGAAAAATTCGAATGTTGATCAGGTTCTCAACGCAACCAAAAAGTAGCATCATTAGTAACGCAAGTAAAAATAATCTGAGCGACGGTACCATATTATACTGAGCGTTTATTTTACATAAGTATTATACCAATCCAGAATTCGGCCTAAATAATCTTCGCGGTGGGCGCGATCGCTAAGACCATGCGGTTGTCGCGGATAAATGACATACCTAGTTGGAACATCTTTAATCCGCAAGGCCTGGTAAAGCTCTAATCCTTGTGCAGGATGTACTCGCACGTCAGAATCACCGTGAATTACCAAGGTGGGTGTTTGGGCATTATTAATGTGTGCCAGTGGTGAACGATCCCAGTGCAACTCAGGTTTATCAAACCACCAGGAATTCCAGTGCACCAGCGACATTTCATACGGAATGTCAGTAGTCCCGGTAAATGAGAACCAATTAGAAATTCCAGCCCCAACCACTGCAGCTTTAAAACGCTGACTGTGTTTGGTTGCTGCCCAAGCTGAGAAATAACCGCCGTATGACCAACCACCAGTTCCTACATGCTCACGGTCGACAAGACCCTCTGTAATAAGATGATCAACGCCGGCCAGGACATCATCAAATTCTAAACCACCAAGATCATCATGATCAGCCTTACTGAAAGCAACTCCGCGACCGCCACTACCACGGTAATTAGGCTGCAGAACCATGAATCCCTCTGCTGCTAATAACTGTACTGGTGTCGATTTACCGGTCGTCCAGCCATCAAGACTAACACCTTCTGGACCGCCATGAATTTGTAATACCAGTGGATATGCCCGACCTTCATGATATTTCAGCGGGTAGGTTAGCACACCAGCAATTTCAAGGCTGTCAGTTCCTAGCCAGTGAATTGTTTCCTGCTTAGCAAATTGGATATCTTCAAGAAACGCATTATGCTGTGTAAGCCTAACTGGCGCTTCAGTTTCAGATTTACGGACAAACAATTCGTCGGGATGTTTAGCAATATTACCAGTAAATGCGAGGTTTTGGTTTATATTATTATATTTAAATGAATTAATAATGATATCGGTATCAAAAAAGGTTTGTTTCGTCCCATCTAATACATTCAGTAAAACCAAGTGTGTCTTTGTGCTGTTGGTAGCCTGAGCAATGATATTTTCATCATCCCGCCAGGTACAACTGTAATAAGATTCTTCAGCGTTCTCAGTTAGATTAACCGGATCACCGCCTTTAACTGGGATTATAAACAAACTTTGGGCAAGGGGATCGTTCATGCTCGTAGCCCCTAGAAAAGCCAAGGTTGTTCCGTCCGGTGACACTGCCATTGCGCCTAGTTTCCCCTTAGTCTCACAAACTTGTCTGGGAATCCCACCAGAAACTGACACACTATATATTTGTTTGAACATATATGATTCATCTGTCTCAGGTTTACCACTGGCTTGGAACAGAATCGTTTTGCTGTCAGAACTCCAGACAAAACTCCAAACGTTTAAATCTTGTTTAAATATTTGTTTTTTAGAGCCGTTAGCCACATCATATACCCAAATGCGAGTATACTTGCGATCTTCATTAAAATCGATCCAGTCCTTGCCCGCTTTTTTATCTGCCTTTTCTTCTTTTGTTTGCGGATCGCGTGCAGAAAATGCCACATAGTTTCCATCCGGTGACCATTTATATGATCCAACACCACCTGCATGTATGAATAATGGATGGGCTTCTCCCCCATTCAGGGGTATTGTATATATCTGAGTATGTTCATCAAAATCCTTTCGCTTGGAGGTAAAAGTAATGCTCATGCCGTCGGGATCCCAAGCTGGCGCAGATGAATAATACGTTTTTCTAGTAAATTGTGTTAGTTCGCCGGTAATTGTGTTTGCGACCCAGATTTCACGATGATATCCGCCGTGCTTCTCATCGGCTGTCCGGGGAACCGATAAAGCATACGCAATATTGGCGCCCGAAGGATCAAAAACCGGCTGACCTACATAATGCAGATTTAAAATGGTTTCGATACTTATTTGGTTATCAGCTTCGCCACCCAATACAACAGAATTAAAACTGATGAAACTAAAAACAACGATTAGGATTGGGA
>JBHPLN010000052.1:0-2346 GCA_042564205.1 Fidelibacterota bacterium | reverse complement strand
TCAGAAGTCCCAGTAAAAGAAAAGGCCAAACTCGCTGCAGCAATCGCATACTTTGTTTCGCCAATAGATTTAATCCCTGAAGCCATAATAGGGCCAATAGGGTATGTTGATGATATTGCATTAGCAGCTTATGTTTTAAGAAGTATAATAAATGATACTAATCCTGAAGTGGTTCAAAAACACTGGGCTGGAGACACTGACGTTTTAAAGGTGATCCAAAATATTTTAGAGGTTGCCGATCAAATGGTTGGCTCTGGATTATGGAAAAAACTAAAAGGTCTTGTAAGCTAAAAAACAATCCATAAGGATTGTTTTTATTACCACTAGCGTAATCATCTATCCCTTAAAAGTAATAATCGTTTAAGAATAAATTTAATGATATTGATTATTTTTTCCTTTTTCACTCGAATTCACCTCCCTTCAATAAAATTGTATCAATTTCAGTCATTAGATCAGGATAACAGTCTCCATCATCCCAATCACTCATATCCCATGCATAGAGCACCTCAGGATTGGCCTCAGGAGGAAAAGCAGGATAGGAAGTTTTTCCATGCAATAGATAGTTCAGAACTTCTTCAGCCAGTTCTTTTAGTGTAGTCTTCCTCCGAATTTCAAAGTATCCTTTGTAATCATTGCTTGACTGATACTGAATCCCAACAATATACATTCTAACATTTAGTTCGAAGTAATTCATTAGTATTAACATTTTCACTCATTTTGACAAATCCTCCTTTTTCAAATTTCTTGTTTAATTAATACAAAGTTGAAAAAGAAACAGTTATCATTTCTTCAACTCACATTACATATACCAGATTTTTCGTTGGTTTTTCACCAAACACCTAATTCTTGAATCACGGAAAATTTATGATATTGGTTAAAGGTTATATAATGAGTGGCAGGAAACTGGTATGATTAGGGCTATTGTTGAAAAAATCTCACTTAATTATTTTTAAAAACTATGATATAAATAATATTTATATTTTACTGAAGGAAGAAAAACTGAGATTTTTACTTTAACGCCCTGAAATCGAAGACTATATATGGGGAATAACACCAACTAGTTTTAAATAAGCTCACTACGGTCGGTAATAAACTCTATAATCCACGCCTAGACTTTCAGAAATAGTGCGTCCTACCCGTTCTGCTTCAATCTTGGAATCATATCTTACAATTTGTACTGCATATATTGTTAAACCGTCATCATAAGTTTTTACTACAACCACCTCGAAATCCCCACTGCGTTCGATACGACCCTTGACCCGATTGGCATTACTCTCAGCACGAAAGGCACCCACTTGTATCACCCATGGACGAAATTTCTGCGCTTGAACAATTGTTGCATTTTCATTAGGTACAATAGCCGGACTATCTTCAATATTCGCAATTTCAACCGTTTCACTTTCTACCAATTTTTCTGACATGGTGATAATTTCATCAAAATTCGTATTACCAAATTGTTTATCATATAAACTCAAATAATATTCGAGTGTATCCTGCTCTCCAGTGGCTTGGTAACTCTTTGTTAGTAAACTGACGGCACGACCAAGATGTTCGGTGTCAGGGTATTTAAGGGGAATGTATCTGAGTCGATTTCCAGCTTGGGAATAAAGCCCACGAGCATATAGATATTCACCAATTTTGATTTCTGCATCATCGGTATAATTTGAATTTGGGTAACGTTGGATAAAATCTTCGAACAGTTCTTGAGCCAAATCTCCATTGACCACTGTTAAAATTTTTAAAAATTGAACACCATCATTATTTGGATATTGTGTCTCCAGATCAGCCAGACTTTGCTGGACCTGTTCTATTTGACCATTTTTCAGCATTGATAAATAAACATCAATATCCTGGGCCATTGCAAATCCAATCAGCAATGTGAATATTAAAATGATATTTTTCATTGATCAGTTAGAATCTTTGGTGGGCAAATTGGAAATGATTCCATCAATTTGACGTGCAAGTTCATGTGGCTGTTGACTGGAAACAGAAAATTTCAATTTCATTAATTTCAGTTGAATTGAATCATCATGACGGCTCAAAGCGCGTTCGACCAAATTGAGAGCTTCTTGGTGCTCTCCTTTCTCTTCCAGAACACCAGCTAACTTCGCTAGTGCATCCAGATTATCAGGAAAACGCTCAAGAATACGGCGATAAAATTTTTCTACCTCACCGAAGCGTCCCATATCAAACAGAGCTGATTCAACTTTATGAAAAACTCGGGTGTTCTCATCTGGATCACGATATACAAACTTTTCCCAATAATCAATAGCTTTTCCTAAATCTCGATCCGCTTCTGCCAGGTTCCCTAGATGTAAGAAAGGAAGGCCAAAATCCGGATCAGTT
>JBHPLN010000051.1:0-2678 GCA_042564205.1 Fidelibacterota bacterium | reverse complement strand
TTTGAGCGACCATCAACATCATCAGATTTTACGGTTAGGATTTCTTGTAAAGTATGTGCTGCACCATACGCCTCAAGTGCCCATACTTCCATTTCTCCAAATCTTTGACCACCAAACTGAGCTTTTCCGCCCAACGGTTGCTGTGTAACTAGAGAATATGGTCCCGTGGATCGGGCATGCATTTTATCATCAACCATATGACTCAATTTCATCATATAAATATTTCCAACCGTGACAGGATTATCAAAATATTCTCCGGTCCTACCGTCAATTAGGCTAGTTTTTCCAGTTAAGGGTAAATCTGCTTTTTCTAACTCGCTGTTTACTTCCCCTGGTGTCGCTCCGTTAAAAACAGGGGTAGTATACCTCAATCCCAGTTTTTCTCCAGCCCATCCAAGCATGGTTTCATATAATTGTCCCAAGTTCATTCGTGATGGAACTCCCAACGGATTAAGAACTATATCAACAGGTGTGCCATCTTCCATGAAAGGCATATTTTCTTCTGGAACAATGGTGGCAACAACACCTTTATTACCATGACGACCAGCCATTTTATCACCGATTGAAATTTTACGTTTATTCGCTACAAATACTTTTGTAAGCTTCAGTATACCTGGTTGTAATTCATCTCCAACTCTCAACTTAAAAACTTCGCTCTCAAGTTTATTTTCCAGTATTTTCCACTCTTTTTTGAATGTTCCCCAAACAGTCTTAATCTTTTTCCATACAATTTTACTCTCTACCCAAGGCACATCCATGGCAAACAGTTCCATATCATATGCTTTGAGGCGCTTCTCAGTCAGTTTGGTTCCCTTTTTAATCAGCGTCCTTCCAGAAGCTGCATCTCGGATTCCGTTAGAAATTTGATCTTTCATTAAACTAACAATTAGTGAATCGCGAGATATTTTCAAACTATTTTTATTGTGCTTTACCTGTTTTTGTAACTCTTCTATTTTTTTACGGTTTTGGAGTTTAGATTCTTTACTTTTCTTCTCGAATAAGCTGGTTTTAATTATGACGCCCCTAATACCAGGCGCTGCACGTTTTGAAGCATCCTTTACATCACCAGCTTTTTCACCAAAAATGGCTCGTAATAATTTTTCCTCTGGGGTTGGATCCGATTCTCCTTTGGGTGTTACTTTACCTATTAAAATATCACCTTCATTTACATGCGCACCTACCCGTATAATCCCATTTTCGTCTATGTCTTTTGTAGCTTCTTCACTTACATTTGGAATCTCAGAAGTTAGTTCTTCTTCTCCACGTTTCGTGTCACGTACTTCAAGATCAATTTCATTAATATGTAAAGAAGTAAAGACATCTTCTTTAACCAATCTATCACTGATTACAATAGCATCTTCATAATTATAACCACTCCAAGGCATAAAAGCGACTCTTACATTACAGCCCAGAGCAAGTTCCCCACTATCACTGGAGGCTCCATCAGCTAAAATCTGCCCTTTTTTGACCTTCTGGCCAGCGTGTACCAACGATCTTTGATTATAGCATGTATTCTGATTAGACCGTTTATATTTTTGCAATGGTATTTCAATTAAATTATCGCCAGCAGTTATGCTGAGAGCCTCGGGTATTGCAGACACTTTGACAATAATTCTTTCAGAATCAGAATAAATAATTGTTCCATCTGAAGGACTTACAACACACGTCCCAGAGTCTTTGGCAACTTTAGATTCCATTCCAGTGCCAACAATTGGAGCCTCCGGATGCATTAGTGGCACCGCTTGACGCTGCATGTTTGATCCCATTAAAGCTCGGTTTGCATCATCATGTTCAACGAACGGAATTAAGGCAGCAGCGACGCTTAATATTTGATTAGGTGCTACATCCATGAATTCTGCTTCATTCAAATCGACTATGGGAAAATCACCGTGAATTCTAACACGAATATTTGAATCAAGAAGTTCATTGTTGTCACTCATCTTAGCATTTGATTGAGCTATTTTATAGCGATCTTCATCATCTGCGGATAGATAGGAAATGTTATTCGTAGCAAAAATTTTATTATTTTTTTTGATAATTTTTCGATAGGGAACTTCAATAAAACCATGCTTATTTATTCGTGCCATAAGTGCCAAAGATGAAATCAATCCAATGTTAGGACCTTCCGGTGTTTCAATTGGGCATAGTCGTCCATAATGCGTATAGTGAACATCGCGTACCTCAAAACCAGCTCGTTCACGAGTCAATCCACCAGGACCAAGTGCAGATATTCGGCGTTTGTGTGTTATCTCTGCTAATGGATTTGTCTGGTCCCCAAATTGCGATAGTTGACTAGTACCAAAGAATGTATTGATAACAGTTGTAACGACTCGTGCATTAATTAAATCTTGCGGTGTAATTGATTCAGCTTCACGTAAATTCATACGATCATGAATTGTACGGATCATGCGGCTCAAAGCTGTGCTAAATTGATTTTTTAACTGTTCTCCAACAGTTTTTACTCTTCGATTTCCAAGATGATCAATATCGTCTGTTCCTCGCTCACCCTTCCGCATTTCAATTAAGAAGTGAATAACTTTAATAATATCATCCATTGTGAGAACAGTATCTTCAACATCAATATCAAGACCAAACTGTTGATTCAATCGATATCTTCCAACCTGCCCCAAATCATATTTCTTAGGACTGAAAAATACACGTTCAATAAACTTCTGAGC
>JBHPLN010000050.1:0-2687 GCA_042564205.1 Fidelibacterota bacterium | reverse complement strand
TATATAAGTGTAAATAAAATTAATGATGTTAGGACTAATTCGGATTGAACAGATACTGATACCCCTTGATTGGTTCTCAATAATTTATAGACAATCCAGGGTTGGCGACCTACTTCAGCAGTAATCCAGCCAAGCTGATTTGCAAATTGGGGGGCGAGGACAGAAAATACTAAGAGAAGCAACCACTTGCGTGATTTAGACAATGATCCGCGCCAGTATTTGTGACTGGTTATAATACTCAGGGCAATGAGGAATAAACCGATTCCAACCATGAAATGATATGCTTGAAAAACTATATTTACTGGGGGCCAGTCCATCCGAGAAAATGATCGCAAACCAGGAACCTTGGTATCATTATTACCTGACAACATTAAACTTAATAATCCCGGAATTTTAAGCCCAGTTACTTCTTCTGTATCCTCATTTACCCAGCCAATTAAATACATATCAGCTGGCGCGTCCGCTTCAAAATGGCCTTCCAATGTAGCCAGTTTCTCTGGTTGATTATTACTAACCCCTACAGCACTGGAATGACCAGTGACTAATTGACCTAGGGAAGCAATTACTGCCAGGATTAAAGCAAATCTAATAGATGATAAAGCAAATTTCTGATGCCTGTTTTTCAATAAATAATAGGCACCAATACTTATAACCAGAAAAGCTCCTGCCTGCCAGGCGCCCAAGATACTGTGGGTCAACCGATCCATTGCGGATGGATTAAAAACCATTGCCCAAAAATCAGTTATCTCCGCTCTGGCTTTTGTTCCCTCACCAACAATGTGGTAACCGACTGGAGTTTGCATCCAAGAATTGGCAACTATAATCCAAACAGCGCTGAAATGTGCACCGAATGCGACCATGATCGTTGCAAAATAATGTACACCTGGCCTTACCCGGTTCCATCCAAATAGTAATATCGCCAAAAACCCAGATTCAAGAAAAAATGCAAATATACCCTCGGCCGCTAGGGCGCTACCAAAAATATCGCCAACATAGCGGGAGTATGTGGCCCAATTGGTACCAAATTCAAATTCCAGTACTATTCCAGTGGCAACGCCAATCGCAAAGATCAGTGCAAATACTCTAACCCAGAATTCCGTCATTAATTTGTATAAAGGATTTTTAGTGCGGAGGTAGGCACCTTCCATAATTACTAGTAGAATACTTAGGCCAATGGTCAAGGTGGGAAAGATATAATGAAAACCAGCAGTTAAGGCAAATTGTATCCGTGATAGTAAAACAACGTCCATTATCAGTCAGATTGTAAACATACATTGAATTTCTTAATGGCTTTCAATATCATATCGCTACTAGCCCAGACTAGAATTAACGCGAGAATCCAAAGATGGCTATAGCTATCACCAGCTTGGCGCTGAAAGATACCATAAATGAAAATTCCGATGGCACCTAAGAAATAAACGATACCAAGAGATCCTTGTATCTGCCATGAGAGTTTAAACATTGAAAAAAATTTACAAATTACATTTATAAAGTTCGATGTGAATCTTTAATTATTTTATCACTAGGACTAATGCTGATTTAGCTATGATTTCTCCAGATTTAATAAATATTTCTTACGCCATAATCCACCACCGTAACCAGTTAATTGTCCATTTGATCCAATTACTCGATGACACGGAATTATAATTGCAATGCGGTTGGCACCATTAGCATTAGCAACTGGTCGCGAAGCATGAGGTAAGTTCATCTTTTCAGCTACCTGTTGATAGGATAAGGTGGAAGCATACGGAATTTGTTGTAAAATATCCCAAATCCTTAATTGGAAAGCACTTCCAATCAAAACTAAAGGAACAGAAAATTTGTTACGTTGCCCGCTAAAATACTCTTGGACCTGTGTATTCAAATTATCGAAATAGGGACTAGAACCGGGAAGAATGCGGGCTTTCAATCTTTTCGTTAAAATTGTTAACTGTCGTTCAAGCATTCGTCGATCAATAAATTCCAAAAGGCAAATTCCCTTATCAGTTGCACCCGCTAACATTGGTCCTAAAGGTGTTAATATTCTTGTTACGTTTATTATATTTTTAGTCCCACTTTTACTGGGGGAAAATCCAGTTGACTTTTTAAATGTATCAGTAAAACCACTTAAAGAGTCATAGCCTGATTGGAAGGCAGTAGTTGTAACACTCTCACCATATTTTATTCGACCAAAGGCTTGGCCAATTCTTAATGACCGAAGGTAAGCCTGAAAGGTCATTCCATGATTATTTTTAAACCAACGTCGCACGCGATTTGGATCTAATCCAACGTTTCTTAAATGGTCATCTTTGAAGCGTTCTTCGGGATTATCATTCACTTCATCCATTAGCGGTTTTAGCCACTTTGGAAATTCTCCTTTAAAACCGATTGGATTACACTTTTTACACGGACGGTAACCGGCATTAAGAGCCAATTTGGTATTTGGGAAATACTCTACATTTTCTTTTTTGGGTTTTCTTGCGGAACAAGTTGGACGGCAAAAAATACCAGTCGTTTTTATGCCAGCAAAAAAGAGACCTTCGTAGGTAGTATCGCGATCTAATAATGCAGTATACATTAAATTTTCACTTGGTAGTTGATTCATCCTCATATCTTTAATTGATTCCATATTTGATAATTAATTCGATTGATTTTACGTATACATATACAAGTCAGAAACCGATAACTTATCATCATTGTTTAAAAAG
>JBHPLN010000005.1:0-60013 GCA_042564205.1 Fidelibacterota bacterium | reverse complement strand
TCAAGATTACCAGGACGCGCGAGCTTTACAACATCTTTAGCAGTTGGAGATAATGCCAATTGCGAAAAAGCGCAGGAAAGTGTAAGCGCCACAGTAACAATGATTCTACCACAGGGATAACTGAAAGACATTCTATTAAGACCCATATACCGTAGTCCTTTACGGTATTTCTACTTGAATGGTTAAGTATTGATCGTTTGCTTGCCAGAAAGAAAAATAATTCTCACCACTATTTATGGCTGAGATAGTTACATCGGTTTTCAGAACACTTATTACTTGAGCGCAGATGCTTTCTTTATCTCGACGTGCGCTAATGGATGTATATATATTGTGGCGATCAAAATGTGAACTGGCGCTTGAAAACTCCCAACAAGGATCGCCAACGGTACAATAAACACTGAAATTTACATCTGTTCCGGATATTGCATTAACGCTCACCGAGTCAACACCAACAATGGACTCCGAGTATTTCAAAAAACTATCCTGGGAATAAATATCAGAACAGGACGAAACGACAACATTACCAATAATCAGCAACGAACCGGCTAATAATGAAATTGAATTTGTTATATTTATTATTTGCATATTTTCACTGTTTTTAAATAATCATAGGATAAATTAAAATACAGTTAAAATTAATCAATTTAACTGCGATCAATAACAAATTTTGTAAATCAATATTATTTAGCATAACCAGTTACTATTAACTTTATCGATAATAGCAAAGAAGGTGGTTAATATTGTAATTTACTATAAATATATAGGAATTTTTAATTAATGACTAATATTACAATTATGCACAACCCAAGATGTAGAAAAAGCCGAGAGACCTTGCATTTATTAGAAACAAAGGGCTATACACCAGAAATATTTGAATACTTAAAAAACCCATTAAATGAATCAGAGTTAAGGGAAGTGTCGAAAAAACTAGGGCTGCGTCCAAAAGATTTCATCAGGAAAAATGAGGCTGAATTCAAGGAAAATAAATTGAGAGAAAGTTTGGAAAATGACAACGAACTTTTTAAGCAGATGGCGCTTCACCCTAAATTAATTGAACGTCCAATTGTTATGTATAAAGATAAAGCAAAAATTGGGAGGCCACCCGAACAGGTACTGGATTTATTTTAGCCTAAACTAGAGAACCCGATTAATGGTTTATGAACTTCTGGAATTCAGTTTTTCATACGATTTCAAAGTAGTAATTTTCATGACTATTTTTTTCTGATAATTCACAAAATAAGGAAGTACTATGAATTCTGATTTGAAACAAGCTGATCTTGCAGGCCCCGGAATTGGTAATTATGATGATGTTAAACAAATTTTACCCTCGGATTACCATTCCATTCTGTCCCCATTAGAAACCATGCAAGCGCTATATGCAGCAAAACGCTATATTGAAGATAATCTAGCAAAAGAATTAAATCTATCAATGGTTCAGGTTCCATTGATCGTTGACCGAGATAGCGGAGTGAATGATTATTTGGATCGTGACGGGTCGCGAACACCGATTGAATTTCCATGTGGCTTGGGCTTGGAAAAACCAATTGACGCACAGGTGGTTCAGGCCGCTACAAAGTGGAAGCGAATGGCCTTGAAACAATTTAACTGTAAAGTTGGCGAAGGTATTAACACAGACATGCGTGCCGTTCGAAAAGATTATTTCCTTGACCATGACCATAGCGCCTATGTTGATCAATGGGATTGGGAAAGAGTAATCACTAAAGATGAACGCAATCTAGAATTTTTAACTGACATTGTAAAACGTATATGGAAAGTGTTCAAGGGCGCCGAATACATTGTTCAGGAAAAATTTCCGCAGTTAAAATCCGGACAATATCCAAATTTGCCCGACGAATTAACCTTTTTGCACGCGGAAGAAATCCTCGAAATGTATCCAGATCTCCCACGGAAACAGCGGGAGACAGCTATTTTGCAGAAATACCCGGCTGTATTTATTTATGGAATCGGCTGGCTACTGGAAGACGGTTATCCCCATGAAATGCGGGCTGCCGACTATGACGATTGGGCAACTGAAACAGTATCTGCCAGCGGAAAACCAATGCACGGGCTTAACGGTGATATTTTGGTATGGAATCACGTTACGAAAAGACGGCATGAATTAACATCTATGGGCATTAGGGTAAATAAAGAAACCTTGAAACAACAATTAGAAATAAGCGGGCAATTAGATTTTCTTGAATTGCCCTACCACAGAGCAATTTTGAATGATGAAATTCCGCTAAGTATCGGTGGTGGAATCGGGCAGTCGCGCACATACATGTACCTGTTGAAAAAAGCACATATCGGTGAAGTCAGTGTTACCGTTTGGCCAAAACAGCTTAAGGAAATCTGTGCAGACAAGAACATTATCGTGCTAGAATAGATACTAAATCTGAAATAAATGAAAAAGGGATAGCGTAATGCTATCCCTTTTTTTATTAAAATATCTCGATCGTTACCAATCGCCAAGAGGACCACCGTAGGCACCGATATCATTGCGAGTTCCATCAAGGTCCCTATATATTTGATCGGGATGTCCAGTATCAATACAGGGAGAATTTGGTAAAAGGTGAACGTTCTCAGGCGGATTTACGAAAAGCGGATTACCATAAATATTGGTTGAATCAAGGTTGAACGGAAGAGAACCAATCAGGGAATATGTTACACTTGGATTCTGGTTGCCAGTTGTAAGTGTTAAAAGAGGGTAAGATTGATTGTCTATATTATCAATAATACAATTACGGATAGAGACGTTTGAACTTTTTGAATAGATATTGTTCAATATCAAAGTGCAGTTCGAGATTCTAACATCCTGTGCATTCTCATCAATAAATATACCATCACCTGCCTTTGTTGCAAAATTATTGTAGATGATGCAGTTACGGATTTGGACTGAATCAGATGCGAAGATACCGCCACCCCACAGCTGTGCAATATTATTACGAATGATACACTGTTCAATTACTGCCTTGCCCCGAGCTCGGATACCTCCGCCGCGATTTACAGCACTGCCAGCTATCGTAACTCCTTGTAAATATCCAGCTGACATATCAACAAACGTACTATCTGCCAAGGGTTCAACATCGCCCATTCGTTGCACCCATTTGATGCCGGTGTTTTTTGCACCCTCGATTCCAATGACTGAAACCGATTTATTAAAAAATGAAAAAGCAAAAGTTTCGTACAAGCCTGGCTTAATATAAACGGTATCACCAGAATCCATTAAATATGATTCAACGACAGATTTTATATCTGCAAAATCATCTGGCACTGTCAAACTGGTGGTGGGTCTTATTGTGATATCGGTCTCTTCTCGTCGATAATTATTAAATTGATCTGCGAACTCCACACGATAGGTGTAAATGGCATCATCATAAACAGTATCGGTAAATGCAGTTGCAAATTCATTGAACATTTGAGCCACCATAATCCAACCATCCTTGATTACTACCGCAGGATATTGATTAGGATATCGGTTGTGATTTTTTTTATAAATATTAATACTTTTGAAGTTGTCGATTGTGATATCGCTCCAGCTGATTTTAACTGGCATTGATTTAAGCAAGCGATGGTTTTTGTTGAATTCAATTGAAACGGTTAATAAGCTGTCTGGATTACTAGTCGAGGTGTCAAATGGTAAGGAACATTGCACAAGGAACCATGCAATCCCCGCAACAATAATAGCAACTCTATGAAGCACGATACTTACAATTCAAATTTTAGAGAAAGAATCTCTCTGTGCACACCAAAATATTCGAATGGTGTTATTGCATGAATTTCTGCATCGGCCAGCACTGGTTCATCAGAGTAAATATTATAGATTACATAATGGAGTGAGGTTTTAAGCCGCCAAAGTTTCCAGCGCAGGATCATTGTTAAATTAGCCGATTCGCGTCCCTGATAGGATTGGCCGATGAATCCATTGTGAACAATAAATTGAACGCCCTCATTAAACTGATCGTATCCAAGAAAAACCCACCTATATCCGATTTCACCATGTAGAGTGAAACGGGATTTGGGTTTGTTTGGGAATATAATTGGATTATCAATATTTAGTTTCTGATAACTTGCTTGAAGTCTAAAAACATTATTCCACCAGGATGTTTTTAATCCAAATTCATATCCGGATATTTTTGCTAATTCCGTATTATAAGGAATTGGCGCACTATTTTCAGGATATTCATATGCTATTTTATCCGAATACTGATTCGTGAATACTGCACCAGTTAGGATCACCTCATCAATTTGAGGACTCCCTGGGAAAGAATTCATGCCAAATTCAAATCCTATTTCGGTAGTGGATAGTGCTTCAGATGTTAGGACTGGTGTCGAACTGCCTAGGCCGCTTAATTGATTTAACAAATAATAATCATTGAGCGTAGGCAGTCTTTTACTGCGGCCCTGATTTAGATAAGCACTATAATGAGAACCATTTTTCCCGCCAACGATTTGAACTCCAACCTTAAAACTATATACAGACTCATCTATAACCGTATCAATCACCGAAAGGACTTCTGAGTTATAAAATGGGGTTTCATCAGTTATTATTTGATCATGGGCAGTTGAGTTGACATCCCGGCGATAGCCAAGCTCCCATTGAATTTGCTGTAATGATGAATTTTTAATTGGACTGATACCGCGCGCGACCAACGATAAGCCCAATGTGCGTCGTTTTAATTCTCCAAAATCGTTAATGACTGTAAATGTATCACTATAGACATTATCACCTTTGTAGTGTTGATCTTCATATTCAAGTTGAAAAGTTGCATCAAATTTATTCGATGAAATATGATACCCGATTCTTGAGGATAGGTTTTCATCCTTAATATCGCGATTAAGATTAGTATAAAATTCATCGTGCCAGGTCCAGAGTCTTTGTCCAACAAAAAGTTCCCAATCGCCAGGTGAAAATATTGAACCGGAATACTGTCCCATAGTTAATCGTGTTTTTGCACTTTGTAATACATCTCCGGTTGGATATTTCAAGAAATCCTCCATTGCATAGGCTTTGAAGTTCAAAGTCCCTGATCGAGGATAAATAGCCGCATAGGCATTTTGAAAAAGCGTAGTATAAAGAGATCGACCATAATAACGCCGGGCTTTGCCAGAATAACGACCTCCAAATCCAACAATTCCCAGTCGGCCTGTTAAACTCGTGCTTAAATCTTGATTTTCATCATCTAACAATCCAAGTCCACGGGAAAACTTAAAGGAAGTGCTGTCAGGCGCTTGAGTGGTCAAGTTCAAAACACCTCCAAAAGCCCCGCTTCCAAATAATGTGGTACCACCGCCCTTTACCACTTCAACCTGCGATAAATCATTCTGATCAATGGCTGCTAAGTTAGCTACTCCTGTATTAGCGTCATTTAATCGAATTCCGTCTAGAAATACAGCGACCTCGTTCGAGTTGCTGCCTCTTATGCTGATGGTCTGAATGCCAGCCTCTGCTTGGTCAATCACAACACTGCTGACAGTACGTAACGCATCGCTTAGATCGTGCGCTCCGGAACGTTCCATTTCTTCAATATCTAAAGTCTCAAAGGCAACCGCAACATCGCGATCTGCCCGTGAGCGAGTTCCAACCACTGAAATTGCTTCCCCCATTACTGGTACAGGGCCTAACTCAATCAGCAATGTACTATCATTAGAAGCAGTGAATTGATAGGGAGTATATCCTATGTAACTAACAAGAAGAGTCAGCGGGAATTGCTGTTCGGTTGTTATTTCAAAATAGCCATAGGCGTCCGTTGCCGTTCCTTCAGAAGTTTCAAGAATAATTGTATTAGCATTTTCTAAGACAGTATTGGTTTCGGCGTCTACTACATAGCCCTGAATAATATTTTGGGCAAACAAAAGCGATGAACAAAACAAAAAGATTATGGTGAAATTTTTCACAATATTTCCTGCAATTTATGAGGTCAGTGATATTAGGTAATTTGATACACACTGTTCAAGAGGACAATAAAAGCGATCAGAAAAGAAAATATAAACAACTAAATGTTCTAAAAGTAATCACGGCTGAGTTGAAATGAATTATGGGCGATTGTCCAAATTGTAAATATTAATTAAAATCGTACCCACAAAAGTTGCGTAAATTAACATTGGAGAATTAAAAATATGCGAATATTGTTAAATACGATTGGACTGATTATTCTTTGTTGTGGCATGGTTACAATTGCCCTTGGACAGGATACAGAAGCAATACCGGTAGATACAACCTGGCAAAATTCCCTGACAGCAGCTTTCAATTTTAATCAGGTCGGATTTGAAAATTGGGCTCAGGGAGGAGAAAATTCGATCGCTCAACAAATTGATCTTAGCGGACAAGCACTTTATCAGAAGGACTCATATCATTGGGACAATCTTGCTAGTTTGAAATTTGGTACATCCAAGGCAGGCGATCAATCAACGCGGAAAACTGTAGATGAAATACGCATTTCTAGTGTGCTAACGTACTCTTTGTCAAAATTTGCAAATCCGTATATTGCTGTTACAGGTCAAACACAATTGGCGGATGGATACAAATATGAGAATGATACAAAAGAGAAAATTTCGGCTTTCTTGGATCCCGGCTTTTTTATGCAAAGTGTCGGACTTGGATATAAACCACATGCTAATATTGGTATCCGTGTGGGTGCTGCTTTGAAGGAGACCCTTACCGATCAATTCTCAAAACCTTATACAGATGATCCAGAGACGGATAAAATTGAGAAAGATAAGATTGAAGCTGGGCTAGAAAGCGTAGTTGAGTACAATCAGACATTTGATGAGAAAACCACACTGTTTTCTAAGGTTGAATTATTTTCGAATTTAGAATCCTTTGAAAAAATTGACGCTCGCTGGGAAACTAAACTAACAACCAAAGTTACTGATCTTATTCAATTCGGCGCTAATCTACTAGTATATTATGATATTGATATTTCATCAAAACGACAGCTTTACGAAACAGTAGCGATTGCTATTAGCTATACTTTAAAGTAGTAGAATTATTTAATATAATAAATTAGTGAAGATTGTTACATATATCTGTGTGAGCGAGCAGGACGAAAGTTTATATCCGCAGGTTCAGCGCCTGAGTTATAAACATCAACGTCTAAATTATTGGCAATGTGCAGTAGTATTTTTTGCCTCAAGTATGCGGTGTAATCCTGATGCAGAACACATTTTATTCACAAACGACTCAAAGCCAATCAAGTATAAAAATCGAGATTTAAAATTATTAGTAGAGAAGTTTGGTGTAAAAGTTAAAATGCTTCCTTTTACAAAATTTCGTCCACCCGTAAAGTATTCAAGTTTATTTACAAATGCTTTTTACAAATTCGATGTGATGCAGGCACTAGGTTCCGAATCAAATGATGCAATAATATTATTAGACGCTGACTGCGTATGGTCTCGTCCAGGAAAAATAGCGGAGAGTGATATTGATGGTGGTACAGCGTTATTATACGATGTACATGGCGAAATCGATCCGGATAAAAAAGTAGACGGCATGAGCCGCCACGATAGAGCGGCTCTTTATAAAGTTATCCATCCTGATTATTCTGTATCTGCACCAATCCATATTGGCGGTGAGATAGTCGGTGGGCAAGCCCGACACTTTAAGCTTCTGTCCGAACAGCTATTAGACAGCTATCAGCACATTCTCCAGAAATTTGGGGATAATCCTCCGCATTTTGCTGATGGACGAAAAATATTTGACGGAAATGAGAATCTTGGTAGCATGGTATTCAATATGAATCTGGTCCCCTGGAAGGACGCTAGTGAAAGTATCAAGAGAATTTGGACAGGTTATGCTTTTGAGAATCTTGACCCCGAGGATTTAGAAATTCCAATCTGGCATGTTCCCTCAGAAAAATTATTTGGTATACCTTTATTGTTCAAAAAAGTGTTAAATCCATCGTCAGATTTCTGGAAAACGCCACTAGATAAATTTAATATATACCTTGGAGGCTTTTTACGTATTCCAAAACGAAAGCTATCAATCGGAGTTATTCGAGCCTGGATGACGATATTTTTTAGAAGAATAAACCGGGGTATTAAACGCTAGCCGGCTACTACTATCTTTTCACTATAATTGTTTAATATATTTGGCCTGCAGACCAACTTAAGAAGGCAGGCAACAATATTTAACAGGAGGAAAACCAATGAAAACAATTATGAAGATTCTTACAGGATTGTCACTAATTCTTATCGTAGTGATAGTTAGTGGGGTTTTATACCTATTCTTGGCGCTACCAAAAACGGATGAAGTTCAATCCCTGCAAGTAGAATCAACACCAGGTATGATTGAACGCGGCCGCTATCTGGCCAATCACGTTGCGGTTTGCATTGATTGCCATTCCGAACGCGACTGGCAATCTTTCTCAGGCCCAATTAAACCCGTAACGGAGGGTGCTGGCGGCGATGCATTTACACCAGAAATGGGCTTCCCGGGCACATTCTATGGAAAAAACATAACCCCTTATGGCATTGGTCACTGGTCGGATGGTGAGCTATACAGAATCATTACTACGGGCGTCACGCGGGATGATAAGCCGGTTTTCCCATTTATGCCATTTCCGACTTACAGTAAGATGGACCCTTCTGATGTCATGTCGATAATTGCATTTTTACGTACTTTGGATTCTGTTAAGAACGATGTTCCAGAATCCAAACCAGATTTTCCATTCAGTCTTATTATGCGTACAATTCCAAAACCGGCCAAACCGGAAGTGCGCCCAACGCCTGATGACACGCTGAATTATGGTAGATATATGACCATGATTTCAGGTTGTGGTGATTGCCACACACCAACTAAAAAAGGAAAACCTATTGCTGGAATGGATTTTGCTGGAGGGCAAGAATATCAACTTCCGTTTGGTATATTACGCGCTACCAATATTACACCGGATGAAACCGGTATTGGCCAATGGACGGAAGAACAGTTTGTGTTAAGATTTAAAATGTACGATAATCCCAACATGAAACCGATTGCTGTTGAACCAGATGAGTTTAATACAATAATGCCTTGGATCATGTACGGCGGTATGGAAACACGCGACTTAAAAGCGATTTATAAATATCTATCATCGCTTGAACCAATTGATAATGCTTTTGAGCGTTTTACTTTAATCGAGTGATTCACAGTATTTTAACAACAAATAGGAAAAATCTGCTATAGACGATATAATTATAATTGCGGCTTAATTAGTCCGCACGCTATTTTTTTCATCTCAAACAGCTAACTGGGGAGTAGCCATGAAATCATTCCGACGCCTTTTCATATTGATGTTAGTCATCAACTTGATAAGTTGTACCCGGGCGTGAACAAATCTACGCGTATGCCCTGCTCAACTAGCGCTTTGGCCAACCTTAAAACATAAACAACCTGTCCACCAGTGTCAGTCTGACCCAATTTCGGTACGGCATCCACGTGGCCGTGGGTACTTAAATGGGCGATACGCCTTATAGGTTGCCTTTCAATGGTCATTTAGATTTGTCTTGATAAAAATTAATGGAAAGAAATTAACAAAAATAAAAAATCTAATGATGGCTATTTATGCATTTGTCGTTTTTCCCAACCCTTGGAATGTCTTAGATGTTTGTTGGAGTCAAACCCGGTGTGCTGTAGAACCTTATCAAGATCTTTGACCTTTAAGAATTGGCCATATTTAAGAAAATCGCCACCAGATGGAACAACCAAACAGCCGTCGGGAAATATCATGGCATATAGTTTATCTAAAGTTTCATGGCTAAGAAAATTAATTGCAATTCCCTTAACTTCTGAAAGCAATTGTTTGAGTTCATTGAATTCCCGATCGGAAACGATATAATCGTCCCACACGACCTCCTTATCCATGGAGCGTGGAAAGGCTTGGAATATGTTATAGAATACACGCGCTGAAGTAGTTTGGGAATAATTGTTCGCCAGTCCGGCGATGTTGGGCACATCCGAAAGATTGAACCGGGTGACGGGTGTCGCCAGCTTAACATCGATGTCCGGATAACCGCGCAACCATTCTAGGGCTTGGATAATGGCAGCGAAATGACCCTCCTCTTTGGTTTGGGCATTCACCGATTCCGAAGATCCATCCAGCGGTAGAGAGATCAAATCAATGTCCGTACCTACCAAGGACAGAAAGCCTAGCTTTAATTCATCACCAGTAGTTGAGAGGGCAACTTCCAATCCGATAGTTTTGGCATGGTGGATTAATTGGGGGCTATCCTCACGTTTAAGGGGGTCGCCCCCGGTAAAAACTATCCGTCGCGCTCCAAGCGTTTTAATGTGTGTAATGATTTTTAATGCTTTGGCCGTTTTTACAGGATGCTCAAAATCCTGCGGTCCCCAGCAGTAAGGGCATTCCTGATTGCATTCTGAAGTGACATGAAAATCGATTGTGCTGACTAATTTGGTTTGCGGTTTCATGATTTAACTAATCAGGATTATAAAATTTACAATTGGTTGAAACTTCTGACACTGGTTAATACTTTTGCGGTTTTGATGACCATGTGCGATAAAGGTCGTGGCGTCGATCTGGGAAAAAGTTTTTCCGGGCGAAGCTAGTCCTGCATTCCGCAAGATCAATTGATCCAATTAAAATGTCATCTTCAAGCGCTGGGGATTGGGCGATGATACGTCCATCAGGCGCTGAAATAAAAGACTTACCTTCGAACGTTAGACAATCCTCACGCCCAACACGATTGCACAAAGCGGTAAAATAGCCGTTATGAAAACTGGCTACGCGCAGTTCAGCCTCATATAAACCTTCTGGCCATTCACCAACCGCACCAGCTTGTGGTACAACCACCAGTTCGGCTCCCTGTCGTCCAAGTTCGCGCATATATTCTGGGAAATGACGATCGTAACAAATCGCCACACCAACGCGCCCAACAGCGGTATCGTAAACCATGGAATCACCCTTTCCGTCGGCGTAATAGCCTTTTTCGTGAAAACTAGGTAGTTCAGCGATGTGTACCATGTGAGTTGCTCCCAGAATTGTTCCATCGGCATCGATTACCGGCGATGAGTCATATGTTTTATCACCACTTTTCTCAAGTAGATTCAGAACGGAGGTAACCGAATATTTTTTTGATAATTGACAGAATAATTCGGTGATTGGACCCGGTACAGTTTCAGCCAGTTCAGATACATCACCAGTAGCTTCGTTCTGGGGATAAAATGGAGTAAAAGCCAATTCAGCAAAAGCAATCACTTTGGCTCCTTGTTTTGCGGCTGTTTCGAATGCACGCACAGCTCGTTCTAAATTTTTGTTAATACTCTTGGATGCATGCTGTTGAATTAAGGCGATTTTCATGATTAGTTTTCCGCTTCTAATTGTATTTTATATTTTTCAACGTTTGCATCCAAATCTGGATATTGCCTATGCCAATCTGTAGCCTGCTGGTAGGCCTGCGCCACGGCCAGTAATTTGCCCTCATCAAAAAGGTTACCAATAAAACTAATGCTGGAAGGACTGCCTTCTGAGTTAAAGCCGTTTGGCAAAACAACACAAGGGTGACCAGTCAGGTTTGTACGCAATAGATTGTCCCCACCGAAAGAAGGTGCGACATAAACATCAATGGTTCGCATGAGTTTTCCCATGTCTTGGATGAGTTGCGTGCGGATACGATTAGCCCGGATATATTCCACGGCGGGGATGAAGCGCGCTGTTCGGAATTCATTAGGCCAGGCGTTCTTGATCTGACGTACCATATTATCGTCCTCGCCATTAAGAGTTAATTCATCAAAGGCAGCGGCTGCCTCAGCGCTTAGAATAAAAGAAAGTTCATTTACTGGATATTCCGGTAGTTCAATAGGAATCAGATCGGATCCAAGCGTTCGGAGAACATCCAGCACATTAATATCATTTTCCGTAGCAATAGCTGTATCTTCAAAAGCTGTCTTAAGAAAGCCGATTTTTAATTCAGAAACATCAACATCATGATTGTAATTGAATGGTAAACTGACTAGTGTCTGATCAATTCCATCAGGACCATAAATCGCATTAAATACAATAGCACAGTCTTCAACTGAACGGCACATAGGACCGATCTTATCCATAGACCAACTTAGAGCCATAGCACCAATCCGACTGACCCTGCCATAGGTTGGTCGCAGGCCCGATACCCCATTTCGCGTTGATGGTGAAACAATTGATCCCCAGGTTTCGGTGCCAATGGAAAAGCCCACCAATCCAGCTGCTGTGGCCGATCCTGGCCCAGCTGAAGAACCGCTGGAACCCTGCTCAAGATTCCAGGGATTGCGTGTTTTACCGCCGAACCAGACATCGCCCCAAGCCAGGGCGCCTAGCGTTAATTTAGCAACTAGTATTGCTCCCGCTTCTTCAAGCTTTTGAATTACAACGGCATCTTCATTAATCATTTGATCTTGGTAAGGAACCGCTCCCCAAGTGGTCTTATAATTCTTAACTGCTAGCAGGTCTTTGGCGCCATACGGGATTCCATGTAGGTAACCTTTATAATGCCCGGCAGCAATTTCCCGATCAGCACGCTCGGCTTGCTGCAGCGCCAACTCTTCGGTTAGGGTGATTACACACTCCAGGCTTGGGCCGTATTTCTTTAACCGGCTCAAATACATTTCAGTTAATTCGACCGCTGTCACTTGGCGACTACGGATCAGTTCAGCCAGTTCACGTATGGTCCAGAGCGCCACTTCCTCCAAATTATCCGGCTTCTTAATATTGGAAACTGAAGTGAATTTAAGGGGATATTGGGTTTGCTCAAATTCAACACCAACCGGTATTGGATTGAACAGCAATGCAGGTACCACAGAATTTTGTAATGCATACTCACGTAAACTCAGATAATTCTCAAGATTAACATTAATTCCCTCTACCATTGAATCGCGTTTAGCATCGTTGAATTCCAATCCAATCAAACGTTGGGCAAAAATAATATCGTTTTTTGTTATGGTCTCGGTATCCGAATTGGATTCACAGGATATAATAAAGATTAAAGGTAATAGAATAAAAAATAATCGATTGAACATAAAAGCCCTCCGAATAGAAATTGTCCGAAATTACAAAAAATATAAATTAGCCGATTTAGATTCATTTATTGAAACAAATAAAATTTATCATTTATAGATTCAGGGGAATCAGAAGTAGTATTGGGGGAAAACCGGATTGTCAGAAACCAGAATCAGTTACTTGATGAAACCAACTTGATAGTGGTGATCTCAGAAGGTACGCCGATTCTTATAGGTGGCCCCCAGAAACCAGTACCCCGGTTGACATAGATCCAGGTTGGCCCATGTTTATGCAGTCCAGCGGTGTATGGCTGAACCAAATCAACTACATAATTCCAAGGTACATATTGACCACCATGGGTGTGGCCAGATAGCTGTAGATCAATGTTATGTTGAGCAGCGGCTTTTATTGCCGTTGGTTGATGAGCCAATAGAATACTAAAGTCATGCTCAGGGGCATTGGTAAGCGCAGTTGCGATGTTAGGTGAATTTTGTGGATCAAAGCGTACTGCTTCAGGATCGGGGATTCCTATTAATAAGAGCCGTATATTTTTATAAGAAATCAATTTATTGCAGTTGGTCAGAACTTCATACCCCAGCCGCCCCATTTCGGCCGTCCATGGTTTTACACCGGAATAATATTCATGGTTGCCAGTAACAAAATACTTACCAAATGGGGCTATGATGTTCTTTAATGGTTCGGCATCATGCTGTAAATACTCAACTGAACCATCAGCCACATCGCCAGTGAAAAATACTAAATCAGGTTTTAGGGCGTTCACCTGTGCTACCACCTTTACTATAAAAGCGCGTTTTATAGTGGAACCAATATGTAGATCGCTGATCTGAACAATTTTTAAGCTTCCTAATTCTTCTTGCAGATTTATAAAAGGTATCCTGACTGAGACTACTTTTGGTTTACGTATTACATTTATCAAACCACCAATAGTGCCTAATCCGGCTAAGCCAATAATCCCAATATTAGTTATATTGAGCATAAATGCACGTCGACCAGTGTCAACAGATTTTTCTGTACCTATTAAACCAGTAATTTTTATACCGAGCCATAATACAAAACCAAGTAAATCCCGTACCAGCATCAATACCAAGATAAGCGACGCCAGGCCAAGCACACTGAAACCAATCCACGCAAGGATATCAATCCATCGATTTTCAAATCCAATAACCTGTAAAATAATTGGAATAAGCGGTAGCAATGAGCAAAATATCAGACTTGAAATGAACACGTGTTTTCCAATATTTAGCGTTATTAACGTTGGCCACAACCGAATACCGATGTATCCAAATAAAGCGCCAAACATGATCAATGATATAACGAAGAATAAAAAAATCATCTTGATAGATATACCCGCCCTGGATTCATAATGGGATTTGCTTGCCATTGAAAAAAATACTCGTTTCCATAAAGAATGCTTTTAATGCATAGAAAGAATATCCACATCATCTGGGATTCGTATTGACACAGTTTCGATCTTACCTTTTTTCATGGCGCGTTTAAGCAAACGCCGTTCCAGCATAAAGTATATAACCGGAATTAAAGTTAAAGTGAAGAAAGCTGAAGCTGCCAACCCGCCGATAACTGCCCGTGCCATTGGTGACCAGATTTCCGATCCAGAACCCAACTCCAAAGCCAATGGCAACATGGAAAAGATAGTAGTTAAGGCTGTCATCATAACAGGCCGCATACGTCGTCGACCACCAACTATAACAGCTTTCCACAATTCATAGTCATGTTTTTGCCGTAATTGATTGATATAATCCACTAGGACAATACCATTATTAACAACAATACCTATTAGTAGCATTCCTCCAATTAAGGCTGTGATGGAAAGTGTCGTACCGGACAGCAGCAATCCCCAAACCACCCCGATAAATGCCAGTGGTATTGTAAATATTATGATGAATGGATTTAACAGCGATTCAAACTGTGAAGCCATGACCATATACACTAAGAACACGGCTGAGATTAAGGCAATGAATAGATACATGAATGATTTGGCTTGTTCTTCCGCCGTTCCACCAATCTCCCAGCGGAAATCATTGGGCATATTAATTCCCGCTAATTTTTCTTGAACTTCAGCTGTGGTTGAACGCAAATCACGACCTGTTACTGAAGCTGATACAGTGACAATACGTTCCTGATCCTCGCGCACCACTGTCGTAGCGCTTTCCCCGGGCTCAATATTGGCGAGATTATTCAATGGAATCTGAACGCCAGTTGGAGATGTGATATAAATATTACCAAGGTCCGCCATGGTTCGGCGGAATGGTTCATCCAATTGTACCAATACATCAATCTCCCGGCTACCTTCACGGTATATTGTGGCAATGGATCCCTTAATACTGGTTTCAATTGTCATTGCAACCGATGAAACACTCAAACCCATGGCAGAGATCCGATCTCGATCCAGGAATATTTGGTATTCAGGATTAGGAGAGGCGAAAGATTTGTTAATATCTACAATACCATCTACTTTACCCATAATTTCAGCGATTTGTTCACCAATAGCAGCCGCTACCAGACGATCGAATCCAAATATTTTAATTGCTATATCACCTTCTTGGCTAAAGCTCATATCATTGCCCTGGAATGTGACCCGCGCTCCGGGAATTTTTGAGAAGAAAACACGCAGACTGTCTTCTATTTCAAATTGGCTGCGATCACGATCCTGCACATCAGGCAGTGAAATTAGTATTTGACCTCTATTAGATCCAGCATTGCCAAATAAGGAATTCCATACATCCCCGGAACCAAAATTGGAGAATATATTCAATACTTCAGGGACCTCCTCATTAATAATATCTTCTAGATTCTGAAAGGTCTCATTTGTAGATGTTATGGCTGCTCCCGATTCTCGTTCAACATTTATTCCAATAAATGATTGATCTGTGGAGCCCATGAAATCCCCACCTATGAAAGGTGTCAACATCATAGTAATTATGAAAAGCGCCGTGATGCCAAAGAACAGTGTTTTTCTATGACCGAGGAAAAAGGCCAAGGTTTTTAAGTAGCCTTTTTCAAGGTAGTCTAATACAGCCTGCACCCCAGCACTAAATTTTTGAGAAATTTTCCAGCGCGGTTTATGCTTTCCGCTGCGTAAAAAACGCGAGGCCAATAGAGGAATAAGAGTCAGAGCAATAAATAATGATACCGAGAGCGAGAATACAATCGTAATTGCCATATCATTAAACATAATACCCGCAATGCCAGGCACAAACAATATTGGGATAAAAACTGCTAGCGTGGTCAGGGTTGATGCGATAATAGCATTGGACACCTGACTCGTCCCTTCTTCAGCAGCAGAACGAATGGGGGCACCACCTTCTTTGTGCCGAAAGATATTTTCCAATACAACAATTGAGTTATCAACGAGAATGCCAATTGCCAATGCTAAGCCTGCCATAGAAATCACATTTAAAGTTAATCCGGCCCGATCCATAACAAAAAATGTAACAACAATTGAAATGGGTATTGACGAAGCAACGATCAGCGCGCTGCGAAAATTTCTCAGGAAAACGAATAATACCAGCGATGCCAGTAGAAAAGCCCCCATGGCAGTTCTGCTCAGATTGCTAATTGATCGATTTATGAAATCTGCAAAATCAACAACAGTTTCAAACTGGATACCATTTCCAACGCGAGCTGCAATTATTGGCAACTCTTGAGCCACTCGTCGTGCCACCTGAACGGTGTTTCCATCAGCCTGTTTCATGATATATACCATCAGCGCTGCTTGGCCATTATTACGGAGTACCATACGCTGTTCTTTGTACCCATCAATAACGCTTGCGATATTTTTTAAATAGATTGGAGCTTCTTCAGTGTAGCCGACAACGGTATTTTCAATCTGCTCAATACTGTTAAACTCACCAAAAGTTTTTACTGAAAACTCTCGAATTGTCTCATCAATAATCCCGCCTGGAATCTGTAGGTTTTCCATTCTTAGCATCTGTACAATCTGCTGAATTGATATTCCTTGAGCAGCAAGTTCATGGGGATTAATTAATACTTTTATCTGACGTTCAAGTCCCCCCTGAATATCAGCACTAGCAACGCCCTCTATTCGTTCTAACAGCGGTGAAACCTGCTCATCCATTAAGCGTCGTAATTCTGCCATACCGATCTCATCAGAACTAACCGCTATATATACAATGGGCTGCATAGCAGGATTAAAGGCAAAGGTAACAGGATTGGTTGCGTCCGCGGGTAGAAAATCACGAACGAAATCAATCATTTTACGCACCTCGATTTCAGCTTGGTCCATATCTGTTCCCCATTCAAATTCCATCAGAATAACTGAAGTACCAGCCCCTGACCTGGAGGTGATACGTTCAACATTTTCGACTGCCGTGACGGCCTGCTCCAGAGGACGCGTTAAAACGTTCTCAATATCCTCCGGACCAACACCTTCATACTGGCTCATTACAGCGATGAAGGGGAAAGTGATATTTGGATAAAGGTCAAGTTTCAGGCTTGATAGACCAAATAATCCAAAACCGATCGCAATAAGAAATATCATTGTAAATGTTATACCGCGCTTAATGGCAAGTTTAGATAAAATCATTATTGATCCCTTTTTGCTAAATCAAAATGAATGCTTCCAATTAATTGGTGTTAATAATTTCTACTTTAGATGAATCAATCAGCTGATGTTGTCCTCGCGAAACAATGAAAACCCCCGGATCAATTCCACTAAGGATTTCAATATCATTACCCCGCTCATAGCCAGTTTCAATAGTGTGTTTTAACGCCAGACTATCTTTTACCACGAAAACAAATTTATTTACCTTTACTTGTCCAGCACTCAAGCGACCCTCCTCATATTGCAAGGCCGTCTTTTCTACTATAATGTGCTTGGGAATAACAATAATGTTTTCATGAATGTCGGTGATTACTTCTACCCGAGCAAACATCCCTGGCTTCAATTTTAAATCGGTATTTTCCACCTTAATCTCAGCGCTGCTAGTTCGCGACATTGGATCTAGTGTGGGATTAACCAGAGCAACCTTACCCCAGAAAACAATATCAGGATAACTGTCAACAATTATACGGGCTTTCTGACCTATCTGAATTTTGCCCACGTTACGCTCGATCACGTTGATATGGACACGGACAGGATCCATCTTCACAACTTTAAATAATGGGATTTGTGGTACTGCCACATCTCCGACATCCAATGCTCGATATGAAATAACACCAGTGATTGGTGAGGATATTTCTGCGTCGTTAAGCTGGCTTTGTGCTGTAGATAGCACCGCTTCTAATTGTTTTACATTCGATGCTGCGGCATCGTGCTGTGCCTGAATGCTTTCATAATGCGACTGACTTACAACATTTTCTACGTAGAGCCGCTGGGCACGGTCCCATTCCGCCTTAGCAGTTCGATATTGGGCCTTGGAAACCTCTAGGCTAGCCTCAGCCTGTGTAACCGCTTGAAAAATTTTTTCACTATCAATTACAGCCAGAATATCCCCGGCAGCAACAAAATCGCCGATATCAGCATTTTGCTTTACAATGCGGTTTGGAATTGTAGAATGAATAGTAACAGCTTGTTCAGCTTTAACGTTACCAAAAAATTTAACAATATTTTCTATGGATCCAGTATTTGCTGTAATGATATTAACAGGAATCCCCTTAACGACATCATTAGTTATATCGGACTGGGAGCCGCCACAATTGATCAGTAGCAAGACGGTTACAAATAAAAATAAATGTATAATAATAGTTTTCATAAGTTTCTCCTAAAGCTGATTGAGCGCTTTTTTTAACTTTGCTAAAGCAATATTGTACTCAAACAGAGATTGCTGATAATTCATTTTTGTCTGATTTAATGCAGACTCTGCGTTCATTACATCCAGTTGCGTTCCGGCCCCTTCAGCATATAGTAGTCTTGCAAGCCGTAATGCTTCTGTCGCTTGGTCGATTATTTTCATTTGTGTCTGCACGTTCTGTTCTGTCTCCTGAATTGTATAATAAGCGCTTTCTACCTCCAGACGCAGACCATCTGTTAATGTTTTTTCCTGTAAATCAGTTTCACGAATATTTATTTTTGCTTTTTGCACCCTTGCGCGCGTTTGTAAACCATGGAATAGGGGAAAATTGAAACTAATTGAGGAGTTAAATGATTTGTAAAAATCATCGTTTCCAAATTCAAATTTTTCCTTTTGACCCTGATATTGGTAAGCTGTACCAAAAATGAGATTGGGCATAAGCGCAGAACGCGCTAGAACTAATTGGCGTTTCGAAATAAGTTTTTGTTCATCAAGAATCTTCATTTCTGGGCGGCTGTTCAATGCAATAATCATAAGATCTTCAATATTAATATTTGAAAATTCATTTTTTGTATAAATCAATTTTTCATTGATCTTTATATCTGGGTTACCATCAATTCCAAGAACCTGTTTTAACTGCGATCGTGCCAAACGATAATTATTACGCGCAGAGATTAAGAGCGGTCTAAAGTTTGCAACGCCTACTTCAGCCCTTAGAACATCAAAGTCTGATGATTGTCCAACAGCACGAATTTTTTGTACTTGTTCGAGATTTTCCTGAGCCGTTTCAAGTGCTTCTTCCATTACTCGGACTACAGATCTGGAAAACAGCGTTGCGTAATAAGAAGTAGCTACGTTTAGAATGAGATTCTGATGTGTTGCAGTTAGTTGTGCTTGAGCGATATTATAGCCATGCCGCGCGATTTGATAGCTGGACCAGATCGCGCCCCCTGCGAATAATGGTTGTTGCAGATTTACACCATAAACCAGAGTATGCTCCGTACCCATTTTAAATTCTATTACCCCATCACTAAATGGATCTTCGAAGATAACCGTTGGCAGTTCCCAAGCTCTTTGGTATTGTGAAAATGCGTCTATTGTTGGCAGTAATGCTGAACGCGCTTCGCTGATCCGAGTTTTGGATATAGCAAGCGCAGCCTGAGATAAATGCATTTTGGGATTGTTTTTTAGTGCCAATTCCTTCGCCGCAGTAAAGTCAAGCACCAATTCTTGGGATTGTACCGGGATAACCGATAACGCGACAATTACTATGAACAAAATGGAGTGTATTTTTCTACTCATTGATTATACCTTATTACTTCTGAATGATTTTTGTAGTATTAGTACCCATTCCATTAATAATTAGATTAACAAGGGTAAGCGCACGCTTATTATCAAGTTCATGCAGATAACCCTTAATAAAGCCCATCAAATACATATTTAATGTGCCGATAAATACCAGTGTAAAATCTTCAATTTTAATGTCCGGACGGAACATCTGTCTTTGAATTCCTTCCGTAAAAATATTTTGTAGATGCTGTGATTGTTCTTGCACCATTTCTAAATGATCACATGAAATTTCCGTGCGAAGACTGCCTGTGGCCACATCATACATAAACCGTGATAACTCTGGGTGTTTTTTGCAACTGGCAAAACTTTTAATGACTATATCAATCAGTTTTTCTATGGGGCTTTTATTTGATAAAGCAATCCCCCGAATAGCCCGTTTATCTTCTTCTATGACTGAATTGACTAAACCTTCAAACAGCTCTAATTTGTTTGGAAAATGATGATAAATCGCTGGTTTAGAAATGTTGACACGACGAGCAATTTCCTGCATTGATGTCCCAGCATAACCTTTTTCAGAAAAAAGAATAGCAGCCTCTTTATATATCCTATCTTTGGTTTTTATTGGTTTGGACATTGTAAATTTTACTTACCGGTCGGTAAGTTAATTTGAAAAATGCCTTTATGGCAAGCAGAACAATTACAATTTATTTAATTAAGATATGTATTAAACTATCCAGAGAACCATCATTCGGCGCTGATTCTATTTCTAAGATCCAAGACATTAGATTATATAAGTGTATATTTTGAAAGGAATCAACTGTTAAACCAGACTTAAAGGCTGGCCCACGGGCTATAAATATTCCCTGCATAGATGAGAGAAAAGGATCATAGCCATGTGTACCTCCGGCATGATTTTCTGTATTTTCTGCAGCATGTGAACGAGTTGTAATACTCCACCCATCATCTGCTATTCCAATAATGGGTGGGATGCGATTGTGAGTAGAAAAATGCAAATATTCTGGTACGTCAGGTTTTTTATAAATGGACATTTTGGGGTGAGCGCCATTTAATATGTTGAAGATCGAATCAACTGACTCGTTCTCGACTAAAATATCAAGATACGGCGACAAATTAATAATATTTAGTGAATCGGCAATAAGATAATCGTCAAGATAAATTATTCGATTAGAACTTAACTGAGACATTCCATGATCTGAGACAATCATTAAATTTACAGAGTCAAGAATCCCCCTTTCGCGCAAACCATCAAGTAGTTGACCTATTTCAGAATCGACTTTTTGAATGGCAGGATATACACCTGATGAATCTGGCCCGTACTGATGGCCAGCATCATCAAGATCACTAAAGTACAGTGTATAAAATGAAGGTCGATTCATATTATCAATATCAAGGTAATCCAATGTTTTATTTATACGCGCTGCGTTGGGGACGTCACCATCATAAGGTTCCCAGTACGTGGGTCTGTAGCCCTGAATTTCTGCTTCTGAACCAGGCCAGAAATTGCACGATGTGACAATATTGTTTTTTTCGGCGGTAACCCAAATCGGTTCGCCACCCCACCAACGACCAGCCGCTACAGCGTTACGGTCGCCAAGCGAAAATGAAGCCTCAAAAATTGAGTCATACATTGTGTTGGCTATAATCCCATGGTTCTCCGCGTAAAGGCCCGTGACTATAGTGTAATGATTGGGAAAAGTCTTGGAAGGAAAAACAGGAATTAAAGATTTTGCACGAACACCATTTGCTATTAAGAAATCCAAATTTGGGGTTTCGGTACGTTCAATGTAATCCCAGCGGAAACCATCAAGCGACACCAATATAATAGTATTTTTTATGCTGTTTTGGGAGGCGCTATTTTTACTCAGCGGTTTAAACTGAATAAAAAACAGAAAACTGAAAAATATTAAAAAAGTAGGGGCAAGAAAAATTAGACGTGATTTGCTAAGTTTCATAATTTAGTGAATTACTATCATGCGATTTTAGTGATAAACTTATTCCTGCCATAGGTTAAAAATGACATCAAAGGGGTCCCGCATAAAACAATCTTTTCCAACGCCATTCCAGCGAATAACCTCACATCCATTTTTCAATAGATGTTCACGGGCGGCTTCGATGTTATCAACAATGAATTCTAGTACAGGAACATCCAAATTGCTTTCATCAAGAAACAGCTGGCCAGGACCATCACTTTTCAATTCTGTAATATTTTCATTAACATCGATAGTCTCAAAGCCCATTACATCGCGATAAAATATCAAAGCTGATTCTTTCTCTTTTGCTTGAATTGCCACACAGCGACTGAATTTAAATTTCATAGGCACTCCATCATTTAGTTTTCACCAAATAGAAATTAGCAAAATATAAACAACCAAGTAAACTGGGAACCAAACTTCGAACTAGCGGGTTGTCTGTATTATAATACAATACTTAATTTGAAAATGAATTATTCATATCACTGGGAGCCATTATGAGTCGATATTTATCATGTTTTCTTGTATTCATTATTTTGGTCAGTTTTAGTTTCAGTCAGCATAGTACTTCTATTCCCATTTCTACCTACTCAATTGTCGCCCTTGATGAAGAAACGGGCCAATTAGGGGTAGCCGTTCAGAGTCATTGGTTTTCCGTAGGCGAACTTGTTCCGTGGGTAATGCCAGGCGTTGGTGCTGTTGCTACACAATCATTCGTCAAAGTTGATTATGGTCCAGACGGATTAAAATTAATGTCAGAAGGCCTGACAGCTCAGGAAGCTCTATTAAAGTTAGTATCGGAGGATGAAGGGCAAACCGTACGTCAAGTGGGAATGGTTGATGCAGCTGGAAATGTTGCCGCACATACAGGCGCTGATTGTATCCAGTTCGCCGGGCATTTAACGGGTAAAGGCTATACTGTGCAGGCCAATTTGATGGCTAAACCCACTGTTCCAAAGGCTATGGCAGATGCCTTTGAAAACGCCACGGGTGATTTAGCAGAACGAATGATGATTGCGCTTGAAGCAGCCCAAAATGAAGGTGGTGATATCCGCGGGAAACAGTCAGCAGCAATGCTGATTGCAACCGGTGAACCAACAGGGGTAAAATGGAAGGATATTAAACTTAATTTGCGCGTAGAAGATCACCCCACACCATTAAAGCAATTGAGACGTCTGATCCGCATTCATCGTGCTTATGAACATGCCAACCTAGGCGATTTATATGTTGAGCAAGGCAATATTGAAGCGGCCTTGGTTGAATATGAAAAAGCTGCAAATTATTATCCTGAAAATCTTGAGTTACCATATTGGACCGCAGTTAGCCTGGCGGATGTTGGTCGCCTGAATGAAGCTTTGCCAATTTTCAGGAAAGTATTTGAAAGAGCGCCGGACTTAAGGGATTTAACACCACGACTGATTCAATCGGGTCTATTGCCTGACGACGAACAAATGCTGTTACAAATAATGGCACAATGAAAAAGAAATTATTATAAGACTTTTGGAACTTTCTATTGAGACAAGCATATAGTATGCAGATAACGAACTCCTCAAACCCTCTAAATTCAAACACCCCTCGGAATTCTCGAGGGGTGTTTGAATTTTATAAAAGATTGCTCAGGATGCGAACAATTAGTATATTATGACCGACCAGTCGGTCAATATTGAGAGAATTGAAGTGAAAAATAAGAGACAAATTATAATTGAATCTGCAATTTCAGTGTTTGCACGAGAAGGTTTAGAAAAAGGAAAGATAGCCGATATTGCCAAAGTTGCTGGCATTGGCAAGGGAACTATCTATGAATATTTTAGAAGCAAACACGAATTATTTGAAGCAATTGAACTATATATTTTTGAGGAAATGAATACGGCGGTAGATAAAATATTGATGACTGACTATCCACCCTCAAAGAAACTGGAAGTATTTATAAGTCAGGGTTTTGATTCGCTTATCGAAATGGGCGATGCCCTGCTTATTATTACTGAACTTTGGGCTCAAGCCAGTCGCGGACATTGGCATGGGGATCACAAAAGTCATCTGGCTAGTGTTTATCAGGATTATGGTAAAAAAGTAAAATCTATTTTAGATGATGGAGTTAAATCTGGGGTATTCCGTAAAATGAATAAAACGGGCGTGGTCACTATGATCCTGGCATTTATGGATGGATTGGCATGGCAATATATTTTGTTGAGAAATCCTGAATTGTTCCAGAGAGTCAAGAAGGAAGCAATTCAATCATTATTAAAAGGATTAGAAAAATGAAATATGCTTTACGGCTAAGCGCTACTGTTTTAATTGCATTTTGGGGTATTGCTATTTGCCAAGATACACTTCCAACCGGTGCGGAAATTGTGGACCGAATGATGGAAGTGATGACTCCGGAAAATAGCAAAGCAACAATGTCGCAAACGATCATCACTTCGTCGGGGAAAACACGTACATTTGAATTCGAGTCATATTCAGCAGTGCGTGGAGAAAAGAATTTAATGATTTATAATCATCCTTCTGCGGTACGCGGACAATCATTTTTAATGTTGAATCATGCCGATGATATTTGGACCTATTTCCCAAGAACAAACCGCGTGAGAAAACTTGCTTCACATGCAAAAAAGCAAAAGGTGCAGGGCAGCGACTTCACATATGAAGATATGGGATCAGGCGATAGCTGGAGTCGGGAATATCAGAGTTCCAATCTTGGTGAAACAGAATTAAATAATGAGGCCTGTTGGAAATTAGAAAGCATCGCCATTCCAGAGGAAGATCCAGCCTATGTAAAAGTTATTATATGGGTGCGGCAATCAGATTATTATCCCTTGCAAATGGATTATTTTGAAACCGAAAGCAGAATGCTCAAAACCCTAAATTTTGAAAATATTGAAATAATAGATGGCTATCCCACGGCTATGCAAATGATCATGACCAATCACGTAAATCTAACAGAGACCAGCATGGAGATAAAAACCATCACATATAAATGGGATCCTCCGCGCGATTATTTCTCCGAAAGGAATTTAAAAAAATGAAGTTAGGCTGCTTACTTTCTGCTTTGTTGATTCCTGCATTAGTAGTTGGTCAGGTAGATATATTTGGCTATTTCGAATCGGAATTTGACCATATTACGGTATCTGACCGAGGCTATAATTATGGGTATAATAAACTTCGCCTTGACTTGGATCATTCAGGAATTGATGGAGCGACTTTTGGCGCCAATGTCAATATTCAAAAATACTATGGTAATGTAAAATGGAATATGCTTGATTTCTTTCCAAATGAAATCTGGGAGCCAATTTTCCAGCCGCTTGGAATAGAAGAATTTCCATTTGCTGTCGCGGACACTTTATATCTGGATAACGCCTATGTCCGTTTACATTTTAATAAGGGCGATCTGACAATCGGTAAACAACAAATATCACTCGGCGTCGGTTATGCCTGGAATCCGTTAGACATATTCAATACAAAGCTATTGTTAGATCCCACCTATGAGCAAACAGGCGTTAATGGTTTCAGGATTGAAATTCCTGTTAAAGATCGCGCTAATGTAGATTTCATTATATCGCCCGGTTCTGACTGGAAAAATTCGACAAAGATGATAACAGGAAAATTAGGCCTTGGAAGATTTGACCTTATTGGGACTATTGGATCGTACAACTGGAAACGAACACAGCTTGATTTACGCACATTCCAAAGCCAATATCTGAACCTTGAAAGAATAATGGCCGGCGGTGCTATCGTCGGAGAAATTGGCGGTATTGGGATTTGGGGTGAAGGAGCATACAACACCTTAAAGGATGCTGAGAATTATACGGAATTGTTGGTTGGATTCGATTATACTTTTGAAAATGGACTTTATTGTCTAGCGGAATTTTATCATAATGGTAATTCTCCTGAAAAATTCAATGCCTTAGATCTTAATAATTATTTACAATACTTAAATGGCGAAACACATAGCCTACTGCAAAATTATACTTTTATTATATGGCAATATCCTTTATCTGATTTTGTATCAATAGGGATGATTAATTTCGCAAATCTATCCGATAAAAGCGCCGCGCTTAATCCACAGCTTGAATGGAATGCCTTTGAGGATGTAAGCATAAGCTTTCTATTTGGCTATTATATGGGTGATGAAAATACGGAGTTCGGCTTGCAGGAATGGAATGGCCGTATCCGCATGCGTGCTTATTTTTAGTAAAAACATGATCAAGGTTAAGATTATTTAAATAATCTGCAATACATGGATGGCAAAACATGAGAAATAAACTATTGAAAAATTTAGCACTTTTTATTGGACGAAAACCTTGGTGGTCAGCATTAATCCTTTTGGTTTTTACCATTATAATGGGAGGATTTGCTGAACAACTTGAACTGACAACTTCATTTACCAACCTCCTTCCAAAAAATGAACCGATGGTGGATGAATTCGATATGATTATTGAAGAGTACGACGGAGCCTCATCAATGCTAATTGTTGCGGAAGGCCACCCAGACAGTTTAGCGCTATTTGCTGAAATGCTTGTTCCGGAAATTGAGAGCTATAAAGAATGGGTTTCAAAAGTAGACTATAAGCTCCCAAAAGAATTTTTTGAACAGCATGGATTAATGCTGATGAAATCCAAAGACCTTGAAAATAACAATGAATTGTTTTTAAGTCCAAACCTCGATGAATTCCTGTATAACCTCAATAATAGCCTGGAAAAAGAATATATTGCCAGCGATGAGCAAATTTCTGGTCGCGAACAAGAACAGGGAGCAGTACGATTTTTGGATGGCGTGCAAACCTGGATTGATATGTTAGATGGCACTATTGAAGGTACAATTGATAATGGGGGAGCCCTCGCAGCAGATGGTATCTTGTTTGGGGATGAGTATTACCGCAGTTGGGATCGCCAGATGATGATTTTACAAATCCTGCCGACTTTTACAATGTTTGATATTGAAGAGTCCGTTGCCAGTACAGATGCAATAGAAAAAATCGTCCATAATTATGGTGAAATGTTTTCAGTGCAGGCTGGCTTAACGGGGACTATTCCATTAGCGCGGGATGAAATGGTTGCAGTTCAGAATGATTCTATGACCATTACAATGCTGGCCCTGATTGGAATATTGATACTCTTCATCTTGGCGTTTCGCATGATTATCTCTCCGTTTTTAGCAATAATAACGCTCATTATTGGGGTTCTATGGGCGCTTGGATTAGCCTGGCCATTGGTTGGTACCTTAAATTTGATGACATCCATGATGGCCGTTGTATTGATTGGCTTAGGAATCGATTTCTCGGTACACATCATTTCTACTTTCACTGAAATGCGCCATGGCGGAAAAGATGTACAGGAAGCGCTTCAGGAAACATTTCTTAAATCAGGCCCAGGCATAATAACCGGCGGACTGACTACAGCTTCAGCATTTTTTACATTGCTTGTTTCAAAAACAGATGGAATGCGAGAATTCGGAATAGTTCTGGGCGTTGGAATCTTGATGACAATGTTTGCAGCTATGCTTGTGCTGCCAACACTTTTAGTTTTGCGTGAGCGTATCGGGTTAAGAATTCGTAAGCAATCTGGTCCCAAAAAGATACGCGATATTCGCTATCAATTTCTGGGAAACTTATCCTCTAATTTTGCGAGTTATTGGAAAGCCGGATTCTTTGTAATAATTATCTTAGTGATATTCCTGGGATTTCGTGGATCCAAAATCACCATGGATTACAATTACCTCAATATGGAACCAAAAGGATTGGAGTCAATAGCACTTCAAGATCGCCTAATTGAGGTTTTTGATATCAGTTCGGACTATGCACTTATCACAGCCGAGTCGTTGGATGAAGCGTCTGTGATTACAGACAGGGCCAATGATATGCCTTCGGCTGGTTCGGTACAATCAATTGTAGATTTCTTGCCTCCACCCGATGAGCAACGACACCGCGCTGATTTAGTGGAAACAATCCACAGGGCTATGTACGCCAGCAGAATAAAATTAGGATCTGAATTGGATCATGACCAAATCCTGGATGAACTTTTTCGACTAGAGGCAAATGTAATTGAAATGCAGGATATGGCTTATATAGGGGGACAGGATAAGGTTTATTTAAAAAGCGCACTGTTGGTAGGCGCCTTCCCAAATACCGATGACCCTTCTCTAACTCCGTTAAATGATGACCTTAAGCGAGTTATGCCGGATATCAGCGTTGGCTTGCTTTCATCATTTTTACAAAAGTTTGAAAATCAAAATAACAATGTTATAGATCAAATAGAGTCATTTCACAACACCTTTGCCCAGAGCTATAAGACTGCAGTACTCAATATGTCTAATTCTGAAGAAATTACCGTGGATGATCTCCCGGATGGAATACGCCGTCAGTATGTAGCGAAATCAGGGAAAAATTTTCTGGTCATTGTCTTCCCGAAACGGAATGTCTGGGAAATTAATTATCTCAAACAATTTAGTGCAGATTTATACGCAGTAAATGAACGCGCAACCGGTTTACCGCCAATATTTAATCGACTTATGGATGAGATTGGTCGTGATGGTGCCCAGGCCACCAAAATTGCTTTAGCTGTAATATTTTTAATCCTGCTGCTGGACTTTCGTAGATTGGGCAAAGCGCTTCTGGCAATTATACCACTAGTTTTTGGAGTAGTCTGGATGGTAGGCGTTATGGAATTTTCAGGACTTCAGCTTACACTTCTAAACATTATGGCGATTCCGATGATTATTGGTATCGGAATTGATGACGGGGTACACATAGTACATCGCTACAATTTAGAAGGCTGGGGAGCCCATCGTCCCGTGTTTGCCAGTACCGGTAGGGCTATTTTCCTGACCTCTATAACTACCATGGTTGGTTTTGGATCGCTTTGGTTTGCAACATATCGGGGCTTGGGATCAATGGGCATTGCCTTGTTCATAGGTGTTGGAACCTGCTTCCTCGCCTCCCTGATCGTAATACCGGTTTTTGTTGCAATGTTTACTAGCAGAAAGAAAAAGTAGTTAGCAACTTTTCTTAAATATGAATGGTCTCTACCTTCGTTACTAATTAGTAACATGTATTTTTACGCCTATTTTATAATAAATTCAGGATTCTTTTAGCAGGGCATATGGATCAACAAAATAAAATCAAATTAAATATTAAGGGCATGCACTGTGCCGGCTGTGTGGCTAATGTTGAAAAAGCCCTGCAGAATGTGGCCGGGGTTGATCAGGCGATCGTAAACCTAACCCTTGAGAATGCAATTGTTACCGGTAAAGCTAATCCAGCTGTTTTGCTTAAAGCTGTTCAGGATGTCGGTTATACGGCATCCGAACAACGGGAAAATGATAAGCAGGAAGATGACTTATCATTAAGAGTTGAATCCAATCTTAAACAGGCACAGCAGAAAATGCGGTTATCCTGGTTTATTACAATTCCTGTGATGGCATGGATGCTTATAGAAATGTTGTTTCAAATTGCCTGGCCGTCCGAATTGATCTACCATTCTGGGATGGTGATCATGGCAGCCTTAGTATTATTTATTCCTGGATTTTCAACACTTAAAAGTGGGTGGATGTCCGCTCGGTTCCGCAAGCCCAATATGGATGTTTTAATATCGCTGGGATCATTATCGGCATTGTTAACTGGCGTATTAAAGGTTGCAGCACTAACTGGATATTTTTTCCCTATTCACTCTTTTGCAGGAATAGCAGGAATGATAATGGCATTCCATTTAACAGGCCGTTTTATTGAAGCAAAAGCTCGTGGCCGGTCATCTACTGCAATTCAGAAGCTGGTAAAAATAAGCGCAAAAAAAGCAGTGATAATTGAAGCTGGCCAGGAAAAAGAAATAGATATTGATAGTGTACAAGTTGGTCATGTCATGATTATTAAAGCCGGTCAAAAAATACCAACCGATGGTGTAATTGTTGAAGGTACAGCAGCCGTTAATGAATCAATGGTCACGGGTGAACCGCTGCCCGTTACCAAGCGCATTGGCGGTGAAGTAATAGGGGGAACCATATGCCTGGATGGGACGCTTCAAGTCCGTGCTAGTAAAATTGGTAAAGATACATTTTTAGCACAAGTGATAAAAATGGTAACAGAAGCGCAGACCACTAAAGTACCCATTCAAATTTTTGCTGATCGAATCGTAGCAGTCTTCGTTCCAATAATATTATTGTTGGCCATTATAACATTTATTACTTGGATGGCTTTTCCAAGCGGTATGCAAAATATCGCCCTATTATTTAGTAATATTTTTCCATGGATCAATACAGATATACAGCCCCTGGGAATGGCAATTTACGCAATGATTGCTGTACTGGTAATTGCTTGCCCGTGCGCCTTGGGATTAGCTACACCTACAGCATTGATGGCAGGCTCAGGAAAGGGAGCTGAAAACGGGATCTTAATTCGAGATGGAGCAGCAATCCAGCATTTAAATGAAGTAGACACAATCCTATTTGATAAAACCGGAACTCTAACTGAAGGAATTCCAGCAATTACCAATATAGAATTAACTGGCAGTTTATTAGAGGATGACTGTATAAGGATAGCCGCAGCAGTTGAAAAACACTCCACTCATCCCCTGGGCATTGCATTGGTGGAATTGGCAAAAGAACGATCAATTACTCTTGAAACTGTCAGTGATGTAAAAGTGTTTCCCGGACAGGGTATTCAAGCTAGGTACGGCAGCGCGCAAATAAAGGTTGGCAACCGTCGGTTTCTGGGCATAGAAGGAAAAAATATTGGCCAGGGAACAAAAATCTATTTATCTGTAGAACATGAATTAACTGCTGTATTCACAGTCGAAGACACACCCAAAAGTGAAAGTGTAGAGACTATTACAAAGCTACAGAATCAGGGCATTACCTGCGTGTTGATTACCGGAGATCGGACGCAACCGGCCGAGATATTGGCGAAATCTTTGAATATTAAAGAAGTACATGCTGGCGTACTTCCAGCACAAAAAGCCAATATAGTTAAAGCTTATCAACAAGCTGGAAAAATTGTGGCGATGGTTGGCGATGGCATCAATGATGCGCCAGCCCTTGCACAGGCAGACGTCGGAATTGCACTTGGCTCTGGGACGGAAATTGCGATCGAAGCAGGATCAATCATTCTAGCTAAAGGTAATATCAATAAAGTGGGACAGGCTGTTTTGCTGGCAGGTAAAATCCTTAATAAAATCAAACAGAATTTATTCTGGGCAATAATCTATAATTTGATTGCAATACCACTGGCTTTCGCAGGTGTATTACATCCGGTTATTGCTGAGATTGCAATGGCCTTCTCATCTGTGAATGTTGTTTGGAATGCCAACCGGCTGCATAAAATTTCATTGGGTTAACCGAGTTTTTCAATAGCCCCGATTTTAATAACACATCAGTTAATTGATTGATAATACTAGCTTCTTATCCTTAAATAATCATTGACATCATTGTAATTGTAGTTTAGCTTCGATCGTCGAATGTTTTGAGGAGCGGCTTATCTCAAGTTTTTTAATTATTAACCAGACTAGGTTTGCGCATATTTGCATATTTTGCGAATATATCAATTGTAAAAAATATTGTTGACAACTACAAAAAGCGCAGGCTATTTTAGGTCTTGATACGGAGAGGAGTCTCTGCTCATTAATTTCGAGGTTTATTTCTGTGAATAAAAAACAATACTTCACAACTTTGATCAATCATTCTATGGAGGGTGAACAATGAGAAAGTTAACCATGATAGCCTTCCTGTTGGTTTGCACAGGACTACTGTTTGCGCAAACTGCAGGAAAAGTTTCTGGTACAGTGAGTTCCGAAGATGGACAACCGCTTGCTGGTGCCAATGTGGTCGTTGAAGGGACCTCATTCGGTGCCGCTGCCGGTGATGACGGTGTTTACTACATTTTGGAAGTACCGTCGGGAGTCTATTCAGTAAGAGTAGACTATATAGGCTATAAAAGTCATACAGTTAGCAATGTAAGGATTAATTCTAACTTAACCTCCTTTGTGGACTTTGCCCTAGCCGTTGCAGCGGTAGAAGGCGAAGCCGTTGAGGTGGTAGGTGAGGCCCCATTGCTAGAAATAAGTGCTACTAATGCGGTACGGAGTATTAATTCCGAGCAAATTGAAAACTTTGCCTCCGGCAATGTTACCGATATGATCGCATCTCAGGCTGGCGTAAGGATGAACAATGATGAAATATACTTGCGTGGCGGACGTCAGGATGAGGTTGGATTCACGCTTGATGGTGTTAGTACTAAGGCAGCCGTAGGTATAGGGGTTACCGGCTCACTATCCAGCACCAGCGCCCTCGGTAGCTCGTTTAATATGATTAATGCAATCCCTGAAGCATTGCAGGAAGTATCCATCCAGTCGGGTGGTTACAGCGCAGAATTTGGCGGTGCTAATGCAGGTATTGTACAACAAACAATGAAAACTGGTGGTCGCTCGTTATCGGGATCGATTTCTTATGAGACCGATGGCGCTGCCGAGGCATTCGACACTGATAGCTATGGCAGTAGCGATCTAACCTTCACTTTAGGCGGACCAATTACGTCAAACATTCGACTGTTTGGCGCCTATCAGACAACTAACACCGATAATCACACACCTATGTGGTGGACTGGTGCTGAAATTGCTGATGGTGCATACATGCCAATTACGACCGGTGGTGTTCCAACCGGCGATTCCCTGCGCCTAACTATTCCGAATGAGGTTAAAGGTCGCGACTTGGAGGAGCGGAACATCAATGGTACTCTTTTATTCGATTTGAACCCATTGGTAATTCGTGTATCAGGTGCTTACAATTATCGCACATCGCGTAATAATACTTGGCCCTTCTTTAACATGTTTAATATGGATCGTCAGCGAAAGAATGAATGGACTACAATGCTGGGAGCTATCAAAACGACCTATTTCTTGAATTCCCAGACGTATTTTCATTTGACAGTTGGTGCCTTGCAAAGAGAGTGGATGGGCTACGATCCTACGATGAAGCATGATGATTTTGAAGATTGGCTGGCTTGGGGAGACGGCGATCTTATCCATGAAAAGGGCTTAGATCAATATAATAATCAAGGCGACCTGCTAGACGCGACCTGGAATAGCCGTTGGGTCCCACCACAGAACTACTCAATCTATGGATTCCAGCTCCAAACACCCGGAGATATAACTACTTGGGGATATGGAGAAAACAAGCGCCAAAACTGGAATGTGAAAGCTGGTTTTGCATCACAGATTGGAACGCATGAACTCAAAACGGGTTTTGAATATACCCAATGGACTTACCGCAACTATGGATTAGACGACAGCGATATTGTTAGTGTTAATCAGCGGATATCGATCAGCTCAGATGCAGAACAGTGGTTTGCTGACCATTCAGCAGAAGCGGCCAGAGTTCTTCGCTTAGAACGCGTTGTCAATGTTGGTTACGATGAATTTGGTAAAGAAATCACGGATGACAATCATGCAGATCGTGCTCGTAAACCGTTAAGTTATGCGGTATACATTAATGATAAGATTGAAAAAGACGATCTAGTTGTCAATGCAGGTTTCCGTCTGGATGCTTTTAATCTGGATGATTGGGTAATGAAGGATTATGATAATCCACCTTATGATGAACAAGAATCATCAGTGAATGTGGACGGTTTTGAAGATGCAGAAACACAGTTTGAATTCCAGCCGCGTCTGGGCTTAGGTTTTCCAATCTCAGATAAAGCTGTATTTCATTTGCAATATGGAGTGTTCTCGCAAATGCCGGACTTGGCACAAGTCTTTAAATCGCGCTCACAGATGGCCTTATATATGGGTGGTCAAAACTACATTCCCGACCCAGTTGGCTTCGGATTAGAACCGGTTGTGTCGGAGCAGTTTGAAGTGGGCTTTGGCTATCAATTCGCTAATTTGGCAGCCTTTGATGTAACTGTTTTTGCCAAGAATACTACTGGGCAAGTCGAACTTGCACGGAATGCTGTATCTGCTGATAATGAATTCGGCGCTGGTGATTACAGTTACTATCGCAACGGCGATTTTACCAACGTAAGCGGAATTGAATTGACGGTTAGAACACGTCGCATCAATAATTTCATGATCGACGCTAACTATACATTTACAGATGCTCGCGGGACCAATTCTTATCCTAATAGTGGAAATGGCCATGTTGAAATTACTGGAGATGATAGTGGTGCCCCAACTGCAGTTTCGCCCCTGGTATATGAAAGCAAACATAAGGGGAATGTTAATTTAGACCTTAGGTTTGGCGAAGGTCAAAATGGGATACTACAGAACTCCGGTATCAACCTGCTAACCACATTCGACAGCGGTCACCCCTTCACCCTATCAACGGGTGGCATGGGACAGAGAGCTGCCGATGAAGGTGCAGTTTTATCGGATAATGACCCTAGGAATCGTACACCAGTAGAACCGTTGGGTGAATCTTCAACACCCTGGGTATTTAATGTTGACTTGAAGGCCGACAAATCGTTCCGTGCCGGTCCCGTTATGATGACACTATTTGCCCGGGTAAGTAATCTATTCAATACCCGACAAGTATTAAATGTGTACAACCGAACTGGCAATGCTTATGATGATGGATTCCTTACAAATCCAGAATTGAGTGGGCCGATTGTTGAGAACCAAGGTGAGAACTATACACAGCTTTACGAAGTTGTTAACTTGGTCAACCGTCAGCACTACATCGTCGACTATGGATTTGATACATTTGGAATGCCGCGTACAGTAAGTGTCGGTTTGACCGCATCATTCTAGGAATTTTTTATTAGACTATATAAAATATGGAAAAAGTCTATGCAAAGAAATTCAAAGGGAGAAAAGTAATGAGAAGTTCGAAAATAGTTTTTACGACGCTGCTGGTTCTTGGGATGCTGGGGTCACTAGTATTTGCAAAAGAACTAGACGTCGCAACCAAAAGGCTGGATAAAACCTTCGGTGTTGCCGATGTGAATTTTCCTGATCTTTCGACACTGAATATTAACAATATTCAGGTCTGGGTTCAAAAGAACGGACAGATGCCGCCGCAGGGAGCCAATGGTTCCTCCGCGGACTATCCCAAAGGTACAACGAATTTTATCTATGCCGAGGGAATGGTCTGGGGTGTAAAGGTAAATGACGGCGAGGAACCGCGCCTCCGCGTTGGGGGATCAACCTATGATGCCGGTACAGTTGCCGGTAAGGTTGTAGCCTGGGATGGAACTCCGGGAAGCGTATCTGGAGCATCAGGCGCAGGCCTTGTTGAAGACCCAGCTGATCGTCATATGTGGCGTGTTCGTCCAGATTATAATGTAGCAGATTTGACTGAGGATGCTGCTGGTTTTTATCAGGTTGCTACAGCCGATGTCTCTGCAGACCAGGTCCAGAATGTTTACGATCAGTATCATTATGATTGGAATAACTGGCCAGGGGAAGATGGTGCTCCATTTATAGACAGTGATGGAGATGGCGTTTATACCGCACCCGCATGGCAAAATAATGCATGGGTTGGCGATATCCCTGGATTCCCAGGTGCAGGACAAACACTTTGGACAGTGTGTAATGATTTACCTGGCCAAGACGGTGTTGAAGTAGCACCTAACATCTACGGGTCTCCTGGTATTGGTTTTGAAGAGCAGCTCACAGTGTGGGCATATGCCTTTGCAGCCAACAACCCACTGGGAAATATCCAGTTCAAACGTGCTCGGATAATCTATACCGGTAAACCGGACGGTGATGCTACAGCCAAGATCGACACGGCTTACTTTACACAATGGTCGGATCCAGATCTTGGTACCTATACTGATGATTATGTTGGTTTTGATACAACATTATCGTTTGGATACGTTTATAATGGCAACACGCTGGATGCAACCTATAATGGTACTTATGGCTTAGCCGTACCTGCGGGTGGATATGACTTTTTACAGGGTCCCAAGGTAGATGGTGTACCATTACCGATGACCTCGTGCGGGTACTTTGGTGCCGGTTCAGAAATCAGCGATCCAACCCAAGGTAGTTATTCTGGTACTAACCAGTGGTTTAACCTGATGGAAGGTTTCCTTCCTCGACCGGAATATCCAGAACAGATTGCGTGGACAGATCAAAATGGTGATATTACTAAATTCCCATTAGCAGGTAATCCTGTTGATGGTTCTGGTGACATAGATGGTGTCGTACTACCACCCGGTGATCGTCGTCTATTGATGACAGCCGGACCATTTGAAATGGTCGTTGGAGATACTCAGGACGTCGTACTTGCACTGGTCGGTGGTTTGGGTGGTGATAATTTATCATCTGTGACTGTAGCTAAATATTTCGATATTTTTGCACAGTTTGCATATGATAATGATTTTAATCTGCCCAGTCCTCCATCATCTCCGCTAGTAACAGCATTCCCCGGTGATGCCGAATTAACTTTGAACTGGGGTGCCGATGCTGAAGCTGTCGCCGCTACAGAAGTACCGGTGAACAGTGGATTCGCATTTGAAGGCTATAAAGTCTATCAGCTGCCGAGTTATACTGCGAGCTCAGATGAAGGTGTGTTGGTTGCGAGCTTTGACGTGATCAATGGTGTCATAACCATTACCGAGCAAAGCCTTGACGAATCTACCGGACTGATTCTGGAGCTTCCTGCTCACGCAGGGAGTGACGGCGGTATACAGCGCTATTTTAACGTTGATCGGGACTACATCAGAAATCGTCCCATAACCAATGACAGACCATATTATTATGGTGTTAGCGCATATTCGTATCTGGCAGACAATGCAAACTCGCCATTCAAATCGTTAGAATCAGGTTTGGCGCGTATTACAGTCACACCAAATACAGGCCCGCTTGGCGTTGAATATAATGCTGGATTTATGGATGGATTTGATGCCACTCATTCAGCTGGATCTGCCGGTGGAGCAGTTGCTGGTAATGTAATTGATCAGTCAGCCTTAACAGGCCATAGCTACAAGGTATGGTTTGATCAGCAGCATTATTACTTAGATGCTGCCGGTGTATGGCAAAAAACTGACGCACCAGCAGCCGGTAAATTACTTGATGTATCACCATCAGTGATTACTGGTGTAGCCGAAACCGCACCTGGTGGAACAATGGACTTAATCTTCACAGCTGACATAGTTTCTCCAGATTATAACTATGCGGCTGGTGTTAAGATAATGCTACCAGCAGGAGCGCACATTAATAGCGTAAATGGTAATGGCCTTGCTGCTATGGTAGCAAGTGATGGTTCTAATACAGTGATGTTTGGTGATACCGATGTTGATGGTGGCGGTGATTTTGCCGGTGGAGAAGTCTTTTCCATCAATATCAATTCAATGCCAGTGCCAATACCATTTGACTTTGTTGTTTATGATGATGGTTGGGCTACACTCTGGTGTCCTGATAATGTTGATGCTTGCCTAGATTATGAAATAGGAGAGGGATTCACTGAAACTATCAATGCTGAAGGCTCAGGGTCTATTACTGAGCTAAGTTTTGCTAGTTATGTGGCAAATCAATGGAATCTACAGGATACGAATTCTGGGAAAGACGTCTTAGAGGCTCAAACCACTTATGGCGGAATTGAATTTACACCATATAATCAAGGTGGAGTGAATGTTGGTACTGCCAATGTTCCCATCGTTGATGGTGTCCAATTAGACGTTAATGTCGGCTTTGCTGCACCGTTCGATTTTGCATCTTACAATGTAACCTTGGCTGACGGATCAACCGATTTCTTCTCGCACGCACGCGCATCCGCCTGGTTGGATTACGACCAGCACGGTAAACCATACATCTGGGACAGCTATGCTGATCACGGCTGGGGTGCTTTTGGACCATCGGCTACGGCATGGGATTCCTATGAATATGGTGATGACGGAGCGCAACATGGAACACAGGAGACACTCATTCTACAGAATGATTATGAATTCCGATTCACAGGTGTCCTGGGTGATCCAGTTGGCAGCTATACCCCAATTCAAGATGGTACTGGCTCACTGGCAGTTATTGTTGGTGCGCGCGGATATGACCTTGCTGATCATCCCGATCCAGATAATCCTGGAACAGGTGATCCATTCTTTATCCGTATTCCATTTGAGGTTTGGGATATCGAAGCCGACAAGCAAGTCAGCATAGTCATTTATGATCGTTTAAACGATCCCTCTACTGACATGCAGGCCATTAATCCTAGTGACAGAATGTATGTCTGGATAAATGGTGATGATTATGATGCAACACTTGCAAAGACAGCTGTAGAAAACTCAAATTCCGATTTAATGACCTGGAATTTAATTTTCTGGAACTGTGCATGGACTACCGGTGATGTTGTGCACTTGGCATACGACAATCCAATTGCGCATGGATCTGATGAATGGGCCTTTAGTACTTCGGCTCCATCATCCGTTGGTATTACGGACGACGATGTTGATATGATCAACGTATTCCCGAATCCATATTATGGAACCCACGAACTGGAAGTCATTCGTTCAAATAAATACGTAACCTTTAACCACCTACCACAAGTAGCTGAGATTCGCATATTCAACTTAGGCGGAAATATGGTAGCACAGATTGAAAAAGATGACGAAACACAGTACGCTACATGGGATCTCAAGAATCAATTTGGATATCCGGTGGCTAGTGGCGTGTATGTAATGCACATCACCTTGCCGGATCTTGATAAAGAAAAAATACTCAAGTTTGCTCTGGTTCAAGAAGAGCAAATCCTGATTAGCTATTAGTGAGGGAGGGAAGAAATGAAAATGAGAAAATCAAATATCTTTAAAGTACTGACAGTTGTTTTAGTACTGGCTTCCCTCGTCATGGCACAGGGTGCGAGGAATGGTACCGAAGGTGCCTCGCAGCTATTGATCCCGCAGGGTGCGCGCTATCTCTCTGGAGGTGGTGCAGCGGCTACTGCAGTGGGGATTGAAGCTAGTTACTGGAATCCTGCTGGGTTATCCAGAATGAGCGAAAACGCTACTGTGATATTTTCAAATCGATCCTATATTGCTGGTATTGATGTAAATTACTTCGGTGCCGCAATACAGGCTGGTAAATTTGGAACAGTCGCCCTTACTGGACGGACCTTAGACGTTGGTGATATCAATGTCACAGATGTCTTTAGTCCTGATGGTACCGGTGAAGTTATCACACCGTCATTTTTTGTCATGGGAGCCACATACTCTAAACAGTTATCCGAGCGAACCGGTATGGGTATATCTTTTAACTACATAAGTGAAGATATCAGCCGTGTTGGAGCAACGGGTTTCACTGTTGATGTTGGGGTCCAATATCAGAACCTTCTTGAATTAGAAGGATTTGACGTTGGTGTGGCATTGAGAAACTTTGGCAATCCAATGACGTATGGCGGATCAGCTCTTTGGGTGAATGCAGAAGATCCCAATGGAGACCGTCAGCTAGATTGGTATAAGGTGGAAGCAATGTCCTTTGATATGCCGTTTGTAATGGATATTGCTGCAAGCTATAATTTCTTAGGATTTGATCTTGGTGTAACCTATGAAGTGAATCACTTCTCGCAAGATCATGTAAAAATCCTAGGTTCATACGCCTTTGAAGATATAGCTGCAGTTAGGTTCGGTTATCTGATGGATGCAGAAACCATTGAAGACAATGAAGACACTGATATTGATGAAGCATCGCTAGAGAATATCTTTGCTGATGTTTCATTTGGTGCTACATTGGGCTTAGAACGGTTTACAGGGCTTAATCTAAGTATTGATTATGCCATGTTCATGACATCGTATTTTGATAACAATCACGTTATTCAGTTACGGTTGGGTTTCTAACCTAATTGATATCAAAAAAGGGCGACGGATTCCGTCGCCCTTTTTTTTGTCTTAAAATATTTTATAGATAATTTTTTGAAATATAATCCAGGGCATCAGAAAATACAGTTTCTGGGGAATTTGTGATTGTGGTGCTACAAATATTAGAAAATACAGATTGTTTCGGAGTACCAAATACCTCAAAGGGTGGTGCAAAGAACACTTCAATAACAGGCTTGTCAATAATCTCAAGCACGTTTTTTAGACTGATTTCATAGCTACACCAAGAACTGGGAGCAATTATATATGCATCCGCCCATTGACGGTTACCCTGTATAAATGTAATGGCTCTATTAATGCTGTGCGTCTGTAAGGTTTTTATCTTGAGCTTTTTGTGTTGGGCAAACGAACGAATACCTTTGTTAATTTTTTGAATAGTTATCCGATTTTTATCTGATTTGGCAGAGACTAAGCCGATCAGATTTAGATTTGGTCCCTGGAGAATGATGACGTTCATTATATAATTTCTTAAATATAGTGTGGCAATATTATATCAACATTATTTTAATGGAACAATGTTTCCTAAAATATATCCGACAACGATACCTACCAGTAAAGCGGTCGTTAATACCCGGCTTCTGATCACTTCCTTTGAATAACCCTTCTTAATTGCTATGATGGAAACATAGTAGCCCATTGCATTCAAGAGCCAGAAGAGCGGAATGGTAAAAATTTTAACAATAAAAGGTCCAATAAATGGAATAGTTGCTATAAACGCACCCAACCCAACAAAGGCCTGAGTAAATATTCCCAGCACAATTGTAAAAAACAGGACGAATTTTTTCTCGACCCCTAAATATAAAGCTCCAACAATTAGAATTAATATCAGACACCAGATAATGATATGTGTTTTATATTGTTTTAAAAAAGTTTTCATATTTTCAGATTTGCCTCAATTTTAATTCCTTTTAATTTTACGGAAGTTCTGACAATTCTTTTATTATTATCCACACCTACCCAAATTTGTCTAACAGCATCGGGATGCACTACGTACTGACTGAAAAAATCAGTTTTATCTGCCAAGACTGTTTCCTCCTTCAGCAGTCTAAGGTCTAGGCGATAATGGTCACAAGGAATTGATTTTGAATTAATCTTTAAATCCATTATTTCATTCCATAGTAAACGTGCCTCGTATAAAGAGCCCTCATGCTCAATCGTAAACCATTTTGTATCAAATTGGTCAGCGTCTTGACTTAGTATACGAGCTAAAATAGAAAAAATGTTCTGGATATTTGGTGATCGTTTTAGAACTGAATCATTATATTGAAAAGTGCTATCGGATTTTTCCCAGTGACCTTCCAGCTTTTGCTTAAAGTCACCCTGTTTAATGTTTTTTTTATAATTACGAAGACTGTAATTAACGGTATCAAAATGTGTTGTATAAGTGTTCTCAAAGGGCCAAATATAGTCGACTACGCCGGAGGATTTTGTTTTTAGTTCTATCAATCCTGATTTAGAAAGATCCATTTTCACTTCACCGATAGTGAAGCCCAAAATCTTTAGCGAATATGTCTGTGGGTATATAACAGCCAATTGGATCGCCATAATGGCAACTAGTAAATATTTCTTGGAGTATATATAAAAAAACATATTTATGCGATCAATAATAATTTAATGCAATTAATTCTTCCATTTAAATTGACTAATTAGACCAGTAATCCCAATAATTGGGATATATACTGGTTGTAAAAATGACCATAATACAAAGATTATGGGATGTATATGTGTTTTAAATTGATTAGCGCCTAGAAAAACAACCAGTCCGTCAACTAGTAATTTTATAATAATAACAACTGGTAAATGAACAATCATGGTCGAGTTAAATAAAGCTACTACAAGGGAGGTATTAGAGATAAACGCCGATAATAAAAATAAGAGGAAAAACCAGTTGGAACCAGGTAAATACTTTGAATTTGATGCCCAACGAATTCGTTGGTGTATAAATTGGGATGCTGTTGGTACCGGCAGAGTATGAACATATCCGTCCGAATTATGATTAAAGACAGCACCAAATTTCTTGCCAATAGATTGCACCAAATAGACATCATCTCCAGACAATCGCTTTGCGACAGGTTGAAATCCGCCAATCGAATCAAAATGTTGTCGATAGTACGCTAAATTCTGTCCAGATCCAGACCATGCAAACCCCCATCCCGTGCTACCAGCGTTGGCAGCCATTAAGGCGAGAAAATCTAATTTTTGGTATTGCTCTAAAACAGAATGCCTTTGGGCGTTGATAGCGGAATATCCAATCACAATCCCAGCTGAATTATTACGCAAAGAGTTAGCCATGCTAGTCACCCAGTTTTTCGGAACTCGGCAATCGGCATCTGTACTTGCTATAATTGTGCCTGAGGATATATTAATTGCCGCTGTTAGGGCATGTTTTTTAGGTGTCATGTTGAGTGCTTTATCAGTAATGCGAACAGCTTTAATGTGGGGATATTTAGCTGCTGTATTGGTCAATATTTCCCAGGTGTTGTCAGATGAGCGGTCATCGGTAATAATAATCTCTAATTGCTCGGCGGGGTAATCCTGTTTGATAAGGTCATTTATTAGAAGAGGCAAATTCTCACTTTCATTACGCGCAGCGACAATCACCGATACAACATCCGTAGTATTATATTGGCCTCGGTTCTTAGATTTTAATCTAAGCAGGCCCAATAGAAAAAATATTCCAAAAGCAGAATAAATTGTGATGCTACCAAAAAGTAGCCAGAGTAAAATCATATTTATATTGGTAACAATAATGCTGCAATTACAAAATATAGCGTGACACCTAGAATATCAATTGTTGTAGTTACAAATGGTCCCGTAGCTATGGCGGGGTCAATATCAAGTCTTCTTAATAAAAGCGGGACTATCGTTCCAATAGAGGTTGCAATTATCATAGAAGCACAAATACTGATACCAACGACCAATCCAAGATTGCTGGGCGCATCTTTAAATACAAATAATGTTAGAAATCCTAACAAAATACCATATAGTATGCCCAAGATTACTCCAACACTTACCTCTTTTAAAATGAGTTTTAAGTCGCTGCCAATGTCTACCCGGCCAGTTGCTAATCCACGAACAATAATCGTGGAGGATTGTGTTCCAATATTACCTCCCATCCCAATAATAATTGGAATGAAGGCAGTTAAAGCGATAATTGTTTCAAGCATGTCACTAAAATAGCCAATCACAGAGATTGCACAAACGCCACCAATAAAACTGGCAAATAACCATGGGATTCTTGATTTTGCATTGCCCCATGAAGATTTCATTAAAATTTCGCGATCTTTTCCAACACCGGCCATTTGTAAAAAGTCTTCGGTTGCTTCTTCACGAATAACATCAACAACGTCGTCGACTGTAACAATCCCTAATATATGGTTATCATTATCAACAACCGGTACAGCAAGTAAATTGTATTGGGATACAATTTTAGCGACTTCTTCCTGATCTGTTTCTGGGCGGACATATTGTACATTTTTTATCATGAAGTCTTTAAGCTTGGTGCGGGGAGGTGTAGTAGCCAAATCACGTAAAGAAATCACACCAACCAGACGGTCATCATTGTCGGCGATGTATAGATAAAATACCATTTCTGCATCGGATTGATTTTGCAAATCGCTTAGAGCCTCACCAGCATCAATGTCTTCATGCAGAGTGAAGACATTGGTTGACATCAAGCTTCCAGCGCTGTCTTCGGGATAAGCCAATATTTCCGCTATTTCTTCTCGTTCTTCAGTATGCAGTAATTCAATAACAGCATTGGATTGCTCGTCGGGTAAAATGTTTAATATAAAAGCTTGATCGTTAGAGCTGGCAATGCGAACGATATGTGCAATCCTGCTTGGCGGAATATCTTCTAAAATCTCAGCCAAAATGGCCTCATCTAACTCTCCGAGGAATTCTGCGGTTTGTTCATTCTCGTCCATTAAGCTGAATAGGAACGACTGTTCAAAACCGTTAAGATGTCGAAACACAATAGCAAGATCAGCCGGATGGGTCTTTTCAATTAATTTTATAAGGTTTGACCGCGCCTTTCGCCTTAACAAACGACGAAATGTATCGCGCAGGATGCGAATTTCATGACCGAACATTTCTTTTTTCATGATACATCCACCTTGGAATTATTTAATAATTTGAATCCCGCCAGTGCGAGTGCAACTGCAAATACCAGCACAATTGGTGAAATATGACCATTCCAGTCAAATAATTGTAGCATAGGTGTATTTGAATTCTCAAGTGTTAAAGCATATGCATTATTAAAAGTATGTAGGATAATCGGTGGAATTATAGAGCCGGTATACCAAGCCAGATAACCCAAAACCAGCCCTAAAAAGTAAATTTGGATTATCCAATACGGATTGAAATGAATTAGCGCAAAAAATAAGCTGGTAATTAAAATCGCCCTGGTTATATCTTTCCAAGATTCTTCAAGAAATTTCTGTAAAAATCCGCGGAATAAAATCTCTTCAATTATTGGAGCAAAAAAAACTACTAATAAGGGAATCAAGATAGCAGCTTCTACTGACTCAATTTTTAGTTGTTGTGATAATGACCGGATGAATTCGGGTTGAGGAAAAATTATGCTTAATAGTCGATCTAGCTCATCACCTAAGATAATAATACCTGACGATAAAACGAGAGTAGCCATAACAGTTTGTTTACTAACGGTGTAAAAACGAATTCGCTCTTTGATAGGCAGGCGATTAGCCCATAAGTAAAATAGAAGCGGCACCAGCATTACAGCTTGCCCTAATAGAAGCGACATGTACACTAGAGGACGTTCAGAACTATCTTGAAGAAAAGAGCTACCAAGGCCGAGAATGATAGAACCAGAAAGGAACGCAAGTAAAATTGATATGAGAATCAATGCAAATGCAGAGCGCGTTGTAAGTGTTTGATTCATAGGGTTCTGACTCCGGTGCGTTCATTTCGAAAAATTACGGTGAAAGGTAAGAAAAGAAAAGCGCTTAGGATAGGGTTAATTTTTGCATTAAAATACCACCAGCAACAGCTACATTGAGTGATTCACCAAATCCTAGGCGAGGGATAGCAACTTTTTTATGGATTAGACCATTGATATCTGGACTGATGCCACGTGCCTCATTTCCTAGAATTAGAATCCAAGGAACCAGTGCGTCAAGATCGAGATCATTTAATAATTCACCCTTCATAAATGCTCCAATAATTGTGAAGGGATGATTTAAAAAGGCCGATAGGCCAACATTACCATAAATTGATAGGTGAAAATGAGCGCCCATTGCGCCACGCACAACTTTGGGATTGTATATATCAATTGATTCGGGCGACAGAGCAACGTTTTTCACACCAAACCAGGCGGCCGTTCGAAGTATAGTTCCAACATTACCGGGATCACGAAGTTTATCCAGGTATAACCAATTTTCCAATGAATTGATGTCGGGAACTTGTCTTTCAGGAATGCTGCAAATCCCGATTATTCCTGGCGGTGATTTGATATCAGTCAATTTTACCATGATATTATCAGGAATTATATAAGTTGAAGCGTCGTTCAGTTTCTTCTCAATGTGCCCCCAATTATTATTTTTTTTGTAAGATTCACTGATGTAAACCTTGATCAATCGCTCTTTTGATTCAGTGGCCGCCAATAGCGATCGGGTACCCTCAATTATAAATTGATTATAATATATGCGGTATTTTTTATACTTGAGTGATCGAATGTGTTTTATTTCTTGGGCTGATACCATGCGTTTAGTTTATACCCTTGGTATTTTATGGTCTAAATATATGAAAAATATGAATACCAAGAACCAGTACAACAAATTATTTTTTATGGATTAAATTGAAACCTTAGAAAACAATTGCTTTGATACCAAAAGTACACCCCGGTAATTTTTATATTACTGAAATAAGGATTTATGCACGATGTCAAAAGGAGTTACACCACAAAACAAAAACTATGCCTCCTGGTATACTGATGTAGTTGCCAAATCAGACCTAGCAGATAATGGTCCAGTTAGGGGAACGATGATTATTAAACCATATGGATTTGCTTTATGGGACAATATTCAAAAGGCCTTAGATGATATGTTGAAGGCAACTAATCATGAGAATGCCTATTTTCCAATGTTAATTCCAAAATCTTTCTTGGCGCAGGAAGCTGCCCACATTGAAGGATTTGCGAAGGAATGTGCCGTAGTTACGCACACTAGATTGAAAGCTTCAGATGATGGGTCTATTATTGTTGATTCTGATTCTAAATTAGAAGAAGAAGTAATATTGAGACCAACTTCAGAGACCGTTATCTGGTCCATGTATAAGAAATGGATTCAATCATATCGTGATCTGCCGCTGCTAATAAACCAATGGGCAAACATTGTCCGCTGGGAAATGCGAACACGCCTATTTCTGCGGACAACTGAATTTTTATGGCAAGAAGGACATACAGCGCACGCAACTGCCGATGAAGCTGAAAATGAAGCACTATTAATACTGGATATATATCGTCAGTTAGCAGAGGATTTTTTGGCCATTCCGGTAATAACTGGAGTGAAATCGGAGTCGGAGAAGTTTGCTGGTGCAGATCACACCTATTGCATTGAAGCGATGATGGGTGACAAACGAGCACTTCAATCTGGAACGACTCATAATCTAGGAACAAATTTTGCCAAAGCATTTGGCGTTACATTCCAAACAAAAGATAATCGTGAACAATTTGTTTATGCCACCAGTTGGGGAGTTAGTACCAGGTTAGTCGGTGCTGTAATTATGGTTCATGGCGATGATCAGGGTTTGAAACTCCCGCCAAGAATTGCACCGGTACAGGTTATACTTACCCCAATTGCAAGAAATGACGATCACAAGACAACTATTAGAAACTATATAACTAATATTGTAGAAGAACTAAGAAATTCCGGTGTTCGTATAAAAGAAGATTGGCGAGACGAGTCGCCAGGATTCAAATTCCATGATTGGGAAATGAAAGGTGTACCACTTCGGATGGAAGTGGGATTACGTGATATTGATAAGGGCGAAGTTATGTTGGTACGTAGAGATACCGGTGAAAAAGTATCCATGAAAATCAAAGATACAGTATCACAGATACCACCACTTTTAGAAACAATCCAGGCAAGCATGTTTCAAAAGGCTAAAACATTTTTAGAAAAAAACACTACGAAGGTGGACACTTATGATCAGTTTAAAAAGACATTGATCAATGATGGCGGCTTTATTCAATGTGGTTGGGATGGAACAGCTGAATCTGAAAAAGCGATTAAAGAAGAAACCAAAGCAACCATAAGATGCATCCCGTTTAATGAGAATCATAAAGGGATCAAATGTGTTTATTCTGGGAAACCAGCTAAATATGAAGTGATTTTTGCTAAGTCGTATTAGGCAATAATCTTATTTGTGATTGTACAAACACCAGCCATCGTATTAAAAAGCTTTCCATATGGAGATTCCAGTCTAATTGTTAGGTGTTATACACGCGATCAGGGTAAAGTAAACTTAATTATCAAAGGTGCCCGACGAAAAAAATCATCGATGGCGGCGTATTTTCAACCTATAAATCACATTGATATAATCTATTATCATAAAGACACGCGCGAAATACAGACAGTTTCAAAAGTTGCATTTAATGATATTTGGACAGGGATAGGCGATGATTTGAAAAGAATCGCCGTGGCGCTCTCAATAATTGAATTAACTGATAAAACTAATACGAACCACGATCCCCATTCGGATCTTTTTGATTTATTGTTAGATGTGTTACGGAAGATCAATTTAAAAAACGAAAGATTAAACCTTCTGTTTTGGTATTTTCAGATTCAACTTCTTTCCATTCTTGGTTTTAAACCAAATTTGGACCAACAAGAATTTAGGGGTATGGTATTACAGGATCCGTTTTCCGGCCCAAACAGCGGTCGTATACTTATGGCGCTTCGTGACGGAGACATGGATAGTTTATCTGATATTCAGGTTACTATAAAAGACCGAAAAGTAATCAGTGAGTATCTGACTGACTTTCTCCGTTATCATTTTGACAGTATTTCAGAATTGAAATCTTTAAAAATTTTAAAACAAATGCTTTCATGACCAGGGAATCTTCACAATTTAAAGGCATACTTAAACTTGAGAATGACACATCATTCATTCTGGATGATAATGGTCAACGAATCTTCGGAAATGAATTAATTTGGAATGGATATATTTCGCACTGGAAAGATAAGCAAGTACATGCACAGTATCTTTCACAGCACGATTATGATCATGAGAAACCGATAATTATTATATGGCCAGTTGAAACTAACCCGACAGAGCCATTTGTGGAACTTTATTATAATGAACGCTTAGTAAAATATCGTGCCTCATTATTTGGGCACACTGCAATTAATGTTAATGGAAAGATTTTTAATTTCTCACACTTGATTAATGAAAATGAAATTATGAGTAAAGCAGAATACTTTTATCGGCCAGCCCTAGGGGAATTTGCTCCCTCACCCAGAACAGGACAGATTGAAATTAAAACTGATGGACGCTCATATTTTGATAAGTTCGGCAGAAATTTCATGCGAACAATTCATGTTGTCAGGATTAAGGGAATAGATCCAACGGTACTCCTTGACATATTAATGGAACAATTAAACATAATTCATCGCACATCAATAGATCCCGATAATCCTGCTAAGTATAGTGATTTTAATTTTTTTTCCAGAAATTGCGCCACTATTATTAGAGATAGTTTAAATCGATTTGGCTATGATAAAATCAAAGGTATATTTCCACGCGATTTATTTATCAATGCAGCACATTTTTTTCAGTTTAAATCAGGTCTTGATGTTAATATCTTTAAAATGCCACAACTGCTCGTCAGTGAAGCCGAACCAAGCGGAATGACACCCCTGTTAAATATTAAAAATTGGCATAAAGTAATGAGACTGAAATACACAAGTTAGATATGCGGTATCAATTCCAATCCCATCAAACACAACTGTCCTGGAAACCAAGTGTTTTCACCGAAGCAATAAAGATTTTAATTTGGACAAACATTGGTTTGTTTTTACTTCGACTGACAGCAATTAATCAATTTGATATAGTTAATGTTTTTGGTTTATCATCCGGATCTATTTGGCCAATGATTTGGCAGCCAATTACCTATATGTTCATGCATGGTGGATTCTGGCATGTGGCTATTAATATGTTTGTATTATGGATGTTTGGCTCTGAACTTGAATTCACGTGGGGTCGAAAGAATTTCTTGAAATATTATTTTATTACTGGAATTGGTTCAGGCATGATATGGCTCATCCTAAATATTGGTAATCCGCAGTCTGTTTTAATCGGAGCGAGTGGTGCTATATATGGTATATTAATGGCTTATGGATTGATGTTTCCAAACCGCACAGTGTATCTATATTTTCTATTCCCGATTAAGGTTAAATGGTTTGTCATCTTTATTGGTGCGGTTGCCTTCTTTTCATCTATGAACGATGCATCAAACATCAGCCACATAACACATCTATCGGGGATGATAATTGGATATCTATATTTGAACACTAATAGCAATTGGAAAAAACTTAAATTTAATTTTCGTAAGCTGATTATTGAGTTCAAGACTGAACAAAAAGTAAAAACACGCGAGAAAAAACAGGGTATTGAAAGAGAAATTAATAAAATATTAGAAAAAATTAATGAAGTTGGCTTTGATAATTTAACAAAAAATGAAAGAGAGACATTAGAACGCTCCAGCCGCCAATTATCACATCGAAAAGAAAAAGATTAACAATTATATAAACTTTCTTTTCTGGTTGTCAGAAACAAGTTTCATTGGAAATCTTTATTATATATAAATTAAAAATCAGAAGTTGAATCTATTTCAGATCAACAATAATAGTTGGTTGGTAAATAAAACGAAAACCAATACAACTGAAGAAATAATGAATTTACTCAGAATCTATCCCCTGTTTTGGTAAGACCTTATAAACCTTCTCTCCTTTTTTTGCCATACGGTATCGTTCACGCGCCAACCTTTCAATGTATTCCATATCAGAATTTAGTCGGATATTTTCTTCTTTTATTTCTTCCTTCTTAGCTTGCAGTTCCACAATCAATCTTTGTGTATCAGCTAATTCTGATTTTAAGCGATACAGTTGATAAACACCATGATCCCCGAAAACAAAAATTATTAGAAGGATTGTAACGACCAGTAAGAATAAACCGCGAACAATTTTATTTGATGACTGCCGAGAAAGGTGCGTTTTTGTTTTTTTTCTACGACGTTTTGAACGAGCCATTTTTACTTAGGATTTACCTAAAACATCTATATTTGGAAAACGGGCATTGCTTCCAAGATATTCTTCAATCCGCAATAATTGATTATACTTACATACCCGATCAGTACGTGACGCAGAACCCGTTTTAATTTGTCCTACATCCATAGCAACAGCAAAATCGGCGATAGTTGTATCTTCAGTTTCTCCAGAACGATGTGAAATGACTGCCCCAAAATTATTCTTGCGCGCTAAATCAATAGCTGCGATTGTTTCTGTTACTGTCCCGATTTGGTTTAATTTGATTAAAATGGCGTTCATTGATTTTTCATTGATCGCTCTTTCCAACCGCTCAAGATTTGTAACGGTAAGGTCATCACCGACAATCTGAATTCGATTTCCCAATGTTTGATTCAATAATTGCCAGCCAGCCCAATCGTCTTCAGCTAATCCATCCTCAACTGATACTATGGGATATTTATTGACCAAATTGTCTAGGTAACGCACCATCTCTTCAGACGAAAGAGATCGATTCTCAGAGGCTAGAAGGTACTTACCATTTTTATATATCTCGCTGGCGGCTACATCAAGAGCTAATTGAACGTCTGTACCAACAACATAGCCAGCGCCATCAATTGCTTCGAGTATGATCTCCAGCGCCTCTTCATTTGATTTTAGATCGGGGGCAAAGCCACCCTCATCGCCAACCGATGTGCTTAATCCTCTGGTTTTCAGCACCTTACTTAGCTCGTGAAAGATCTCAACACCGGCCTTGAGGGCCTGAGAGAAAGAATTAGCACCAGTTGGGAAAACCATGAATTCTTGGATATCCACATTATTGTCAGCATGACTGCCACCGTTAAGAATATTCATCATAGGAATTGGAAGTAAATTGGCATTCTTACCAGCAAAATATTGAAAAAGTGGTACGTTTTGACTGTTGGCACAGGCATGAGCGGCCGCCATGGAAATCCCTAAGATCGCATTAGCGCCTAATTGGCCCTTATTTTCAGTTCCGTCTAATTCAATCATAAATTGATCCAGGCTGGATTGATTTTGTGCATCACGGCCGATAAGTTCTGGAGTAAGAATGTCTAATATATTATGGATTGCTTTAGATACTGCTTTACCATTGTAGTGCTTTTTATCGCCGTCGCGAAGTTCGATTGCCTCATGTTCTCCAGTTGATGCGCCTGATGGAACAGCCGTGCGTCCAAAGCTTCCATCCTTAAGCAGCATATCAACTTCAATCGTTGGATTACCTCTGGAATCAAAGATTTGTCTTGCGGTAATATTTTTTATAGTTGTATTGGGCATAATATTTTTCCAAAATTGAGGCTTCAAATTAGATATAGAAACAGCTAGATTCAACCTGGATTAGTCCTAAACATTGACGATAATTTCAGTTTAATAATTAATTTAAATATTAGTATTGATTTGATGCTGGAAATTGAACAATACAATGACAAACTAGCAGATCGATGGGATTCATTGGTATGGCAAGCGAATAATGGCACACTGTTTCATACTAGGAAGTTTCTTAGCTATCATCCAAACAATAGATTTAAAGATCACAGCCTCATTTTTAATAAAAAAAATAAACCATTTGTTTTATTTCCGGCAGCCGAAGTGAATATAGATAATGGTCGATTATTGGTCTCTCATCCGGGCGCATCCTATGGCTCGTTTGTTACTCCACGAGATTTATCATTCTCAAAAGCCTATGAATTAGTTGAAAGCTTGTTAAGCCATGCAAAAGACAAAAGTTTTCAGGGAATTCGTTTAACCTTACCACCAACAATATATAATAGTAGACTATCCAATTATATTGATTTTGCTCTGTTAAAACATGGTTTTTCATATTTAAATCGCGAAATATCCAGCATACTATTTTTGGAACAAACAGCAGAACAAAACCTTCGCAAATTTCGTCCATCTCACAGACAGGCGGTAAGGAAGGCTGAAAGATCAGGGATAGTAATTAAGCAATCTGAAGCGTTTAATGAATTTTTTAGGATACTTAGTAAAAATCTGAAAATTCGCCATAACGTATCCCCCACCCACACCGAGAAGGAACTGTATTTATTGAAATCTATGTTTCCGGACAAAATTTATTTACACGGTGCTTACTATAAAGGTAAAATGATTGCCGGTGTGGTAACCTTTGATTGTACCGAAAATGCGGTTTTGGCCTTTTATATTTCTCATGACGAGTCATTTCAGGAAATGCGACCACTTAATTTGTTATTTTATGAAATATTTAAAATTGCCATTGCGCAGAATAAGAAAGTATTCGATTTTGGCATTTTCACAGTCAATGAAGAACCAAATTTTGGATTAGGCCGCTTTAAAGAAAATTTTGGTGCCAGTGGAATGTTTCGGGACACATTCCAAATAATATTATAATATGCAGTCAGCGGATTAAAATTTGTGTCAATAAGGACCCTTGGAAAACAATCGCTCGTTTATGGTTTTGGGACCATAATTGCCAGACTGGTTACATTTCTCCTGCTACCATTGTATACTAATGTATTTACGCAAGAGGAATACGGCATTGTTGCATTAGCTTATGCATTTATGGGTTTTATAATGATCGTTTATCGTTACGGAATGGATACTGCTTTGATGAAATTTTATGTGGATTCTGAAGGTGAAGACAGGCATCATTATTTTACCACAATTTTTAGTATTCAGGTTCTAACCTCCATACTTTTTTCGGGACTTTTATACTTATTTGCTGAGCCTGTATCACCATTTTTACTAGGGACAGAAAATCGAATCTTTATGGTTCTCATATCGGCAATTGTGTTTTTTGATGCACTTTGGATGTTGCCGATGATAGTTCTTAGGGCCGAAGAAAGACCGTTCAGTTATATATTGCTAAGTATATTTAATGTTGTTTTACTAATGGTTTTAAATATTGTATTGGTCATATTCTTGAAACAAGGTGTGAAGGGTGTACTAGTCGGAAATCTGGTGGCTTCTTGTGGACTATTTCTAATGACAATTCCGATTATTTTCCAACGTTTTAAATTATTATACCTTAAACGTCATTTTCTTAAAGAAGTGTTACGTTTTGGATTGCCTTTTTTTCCCGCTGGAATATTTACAATGATAATGGAATTAGCAGATCGTTATATGTTGGAATGGTTTACCGACACAGCAACGGTTGGATTATACTCGGCAGGTTACAAATTAGGAATGATAGGACTTCTATTAGTAATGGCTTTTAATATGGGCTGGATGCCGTATTTTCTAAAACGTGGCAAAGAACCAGGTGCAAAAAAAGAATTTGCAAGAATCACAACTATTTTTTTAGGTGGAGTTGGATTCCTGATGATTTTAGTTTCTTTGTGGGCAGATGCATTGGTTCAATTGCAAATTGGGAATTATACCTTTTTTGGAAAAGAATTCTGGGAATCGACTACTATTGTTCCAATAATTTTGATAGGATATTATTTTTTTGGTACGTATGTCCTCCAACTTCCCAGTGTCTATCTTTCGAAACAAACCGATTGGGTGCCGATATTCCGCGGCTTTGGGGCTTTAACTCTCATAATCCTAAGCTTGTTAGTAATTCAACGATTTAATATGATTGGAGTAGCATGGGCTAAGGCGGCAGCATTTGGAGTTATGTCTCTTTCTGTTTGGCTGAAAACTAAAAGTAAATATCGCATCCCCTTTTACTGGCTTGGGATATTATTCCCAGTATTCTATTTAATAATTGCCATTAATATTCCAGCATCTTTATTGGTTAAGGCATTCTTATCACTCGGCTATCCATTAATATGGCTCATATTTATTTTGCACAAAGAAGATCGGGATAAGCTATTTCATATGTTTTCATGAGAATATTGAATTGAAATCTCATTACACAATGATTAACCTAAGAATAAGACGATATTGAAAGTATTAGTACTTACCTGTGGCCATCATCCTAATGATGATCGAATTTATAAGAAAGAAATCAGGTCTTTGCTCGATCATTATGAAGACGTGTTTCTAATTACCAGGAATCAAAATCATACTCATGCTAAGCGTGATAATTATAATCATGTGGATATATCAGCGCCTAACATGAAAGCATTTAATCGAAGCGCCTTCCAGCTGGCGATGGATTATCAGCCGAATAGGGTTGTCATTCATGAATTCGAATTATTGCCACTGGGATATAAAATTAAGAAACGGTGGAATGCGAAATTGATCTATGATATTCATGAACCACACATTGAAATGTGGAACACATTTTCTTCAAAACCAAAACCGTTAAAATATTTGATTAATGCTGGCTTGAATGCTTATGAAGTATACTTCCTTAAGTATGTAGATCGGGCAATGACACCACTACCTGAAATAGTAGAACGGTACCAGAAGCGCAACGTACATACAGCTTTCGTTCCAAATTTTCCACGATCAATTAAAAGCGATCCTAAAAAACCAGAAGGACCGATTTCGGTGATCTACCACGGTCAGATATCTTATGAAAGAGGAATCTCAGATTTAATTACGGCTTTTCAAGATATTTCTAAACACACATCAGGAATAAAATTGGATATATATGGCAAGGAACGAATTCCTGGTACTATTCGACAACTGGAACAAATAATTGATACACCTAGCATTAAGATCCATTCACCTATTTCACAGGAAGCAATCTTTAAAATTTTAGTGGAAACACATATTGGAATAATCCCATTTCAGGATCATTCGATGTTTCATATTGCAGTACCGATAAAATTGTTTGAATACATGCTGCACGGATGTGCGGTATTATCAAGTAATTTACCCCCGATCTACGAATTTGCTGAAAATACCGCAGCATATTATTCTCCTGGAGATAGTATTGATTTACGAAATAAACTGCATGAATTAATACTTAATTCGGATTTAAGAAATAAATATGCAAATGCAGGTTTAGAAAAATCCAAGGATAATTATATTTGGTCACAAGTGGAAAAAACATTTTTAAGCACAGTATTAGATTAAAATAATGAAAATACTGTATATCTCCCCGGAAAACACAGTTGGTACATTAAGCCTATGGAAAAAAGCCCATGAAGAGCTTGGCAATGAATGTTTATTTATAACGCTTTACCCTACACGGAATAATTACGATCCTGGAATATGTCTTAATTTGCCGCTGGTGTCATCCAATGCATTCTATATCAATAAAAGACATAAGTATTATAAGCTGCATCACGGAGCACTTGGTAGTTACTCAGAAAAGGAAGGATATCCTCCGATTTGGAAGCCAAATTCAAAAGTTGAACAATATTATTTTCAATTTCGGGATTGGCTTTGGCATTTTAAGGTAGAGCAAACAATTCAAGAATTAGACCTCCTCAATTATGATATTTTTCATTTTGAATGGGGTTTAGAATTTTATCGAGATGGACGATTTGTTCAGCACCTATCAAAAATTGGTAAACCAATAATATGCAGTTACCATGGTCAGGATTTGAGAACCCGGGGCGTTATCCCAGAAATAGATAGATGCAGTCTATTAAATTTAACCAGTGAATTGGACTTATTACCAAAACATCCCAATCTGAAGTATCTCTTTTTGCCCTTCGATACGAACCAGTTCACGCCAAATTATGAATTAAATGATCTAATTAAAATTTGCCACTCACCGTCAAATCGTTGGTTCAAAGGTAGCGAAACAATTATTCCTATTTGCGAAGAACTGGCCGCAGAGGGTGTAATTGAATTTATTTTAATCGAAAACAAATCGTATGCAGAGACACTGGAAATTAAATCTCAGTGTGACATATTAATTGATCAGGTGCACAATCGGGGTGGATGGGGATATGGGATGAATTCCGTCGAAGCTTTGACCATGGGTTTGTGCTGTGTTACCGAATTAGTACCTGAATACACTAATTTTATTCCAGACCATCCATTTATCGATGTTAATGGAAACACACTTTATAATAGCTTAAAGCAACTAATTTCCGATAGAGATATGTTAATCTTAAAAAAACGAAATAGCCGCAACTGGGTAGAAAAATATCATGATTACCATATGACTGTTAAGACTTTGTACCAATATTACAAAGATGCTGGGTGGGTATGAATTGGGAACCCACAGTCTGCATTGTGGTCCCCTGCTATAATGTTGAGCACATCGCTGATAGATGCATCCAAAGTTTATTATTGCTGGATTATCCAGAAGAAAAACTAAGAATTGTTGCAGTGGATGATGGTTCGACTGATAATACGCATGAATTATTGAATGAATTCAAAAAAGACGCACGGATATCAGTAATTAAACATGATAAGAATAGCGGTCTAGCAGCGACTCGAAATTCTGGTTTGCATTCCTGCAATTCGGAATTAATAGGATTTATTGATAGTGATATAGTCGTGCAACGCGATTGGCTTCGGGTGCAATTATCGAGTTTTAATGAAAAGAAAGTAATTGGTAGTATGGGCGACACATGCCTGCCTCCTGATTTGGAGCCTAATCGATTGGATAAATTAATGTATCATCCAAGGCGAGGGGCTCGGAATTTTGGTGAAAACACTTCAATTAAATTCCAATGGTTCCTATTTAATAATACGGTTGTAAAGCGTAATGCACTTGATGAGGTGGGCTATTTCGATGAATCCTTTCAAGGATATGGTGGTGAGGATACTGATTTGGCTATCAGGTTATGGATGAAATACAAGGGTGGTTTAAGATTCAATCCAAGGGCATTAGGCTATCATTACCATCAACGAAACTTGAAGCAATTAAAATTTGTATTAATTAGATATGGTGCTTCAAACTACAGAACTATAATTAAACGGTATCCTCAGTATAAGTCTGAATTGCATGGTAATTGGTTAGACTCGTCGATGGGATATTTAATATTTAATCCCATAACAAGATGGCTTATCTCAATGGTTTATCGTTTAATACCGAGTCTTATGATAATACGATTTATCATAATTGACAATATTTTGACTGGTGCGCGGAATGCAAATCGATTAAAATAACCATTAATTAATCAAGACGGGCTTAACCTGTTTACTGAGAATAAATTTATTGAATATAGTCTATTTATAATTAAATTTGTCTACTTGAGGGAGATAAACTCTGAAACTACATATCCAGAAATTTCTCTAATTAATATAAAGCAGAGGTCATTAGCACCTTTGCTTTATTTTTAACTAACCAAGGAGGTAATAACATGGCTGATGTTAGCGCAACCGTTGAGAAATGGGTAGGCGGTGTCATAGCAGTAATCAAGGGATTAATCGTGTTCTTTGTTTTTGCCAATATTCTTTTTACAACTGGATTTGATCCGATTGGCGGAATCATCGATTTAGTCAACGCTTTTCTTGATGGCGGATTGGCCGGATTACTAGCACTGCTGGTGTTCGTTTCATTCCTAGGATAACCTACAGGATGCTTTTTTGGTCCAGATTGTTATGGACACCTGTATCCTGCCTAATAGGAGGCAAAAATGAAAGATGCTCTTGAATTCGTCAAGAAATGGCTTGGCGAACTAATTGAGTTGCTGAAACTGCTTATCGTCGTCGGCGCCATAGTCGGAATTCTCTTTGATGATTATTTTGGAGTTATCGAAGGAATTGGTCGAGTAATAGCCCAATTTGGTGATGGCGGATTAGCAGGTTTACTAGCTCTGATAATCATTGCAATGTGGTATCAGAAAAAGTAAATAGTCTGTTCTAAATATGCGACGCCCCGGTAAATGCCGGGGCGTTGTACATATACATAACTTATAAATTGTTTGGTAGTGTGTAAGAATACTCTTGAAAAAACCAGAATTCGGTATTTACAAGGAACTCCATAATTAGTAATGGCGTTACTTATTACAATTTCAATATAAGCGCGGCTTGCACTAAACTTGATGTACAGGATAAATTCCAAGTCATGCGAATTGTAAGAATTATCATTCTGTCCTATTTAATCTTATTCTCACTTTCATGGGCAGATACCATCCGTGTAATTAACCGCTCGAACCAAAGCCAGGATGAAATAACTACACTTTTTCACGATAGCAGTCCCTATTGCTCCACGAAAGATTTAGCGCGTGTGTTGTCATATCAAATATTCGAAAATGAAGAACGACAAAAATTAGTGATCTATGTTGGTGAACATCGCGTCAAACTATCAGCGGGCACAAGCTATGTTATTGTAGATGAAATAGTTTATCAGATGCCATTTCACGCGATTAGTCTTAATAATGATATTTATATACCCGCGGAATCACTTTTCTCGATCCTTAAAACAACAATTCTTCCTGGAATATCGTATGATTCTGAAAGAAAACTTCTTGATTTAGATCTGGTGGAATTTAATATCACAGGACTGGAAATCGACGAAAAAGCAAACGGTACAATTTTACGACTAGAAACAAGAAGACAGTTTGATAATAATAATATTAGCATGTTTGTCCACCGTAACGGTTGGTTTTATATTACTATACAAGGAGGAATTGTAGATACCACTGAATTAAAAAAAACCAATACGCGTGGCATAATTAGACAAGTGGTAACAGACCAGTTAGATGAATCGGTACAATTGGCTTTTCAGTTACGATCAGAAGTTGACAGACACGAATTTTATCAGAGCCACGATCCAAGAGAAATCGTTATAACCTTAAGAACTCCGTTATCAAAAAGCGCCGAAAGAATAAAAGAAGTTCGCTCAAAATGGCAGTTGGATACAATTGTGCTTGATGCTGGTCATGGGGGTAAAGACAGTGGTGCTGTGGGGCGTTATGGGACCAAGGAAAAGAATATAACTCTTGATATAATTAAAAGGGTTGGACGTCTTTTAGAGAAGAATACCCATATAAAAGTGATTTATACCAGGGATGAAGATGTTTTTGTACCGCTCTGGAAAAGAACAAAAATCGCCAATGAAAATAATGGGAAATTATTTGTAAGTGTGCACGCTAATGGAAACCGAAATCGCTCTGCTCGTGGATTCGAGACATATTTATTACGTCCTGGCCGAACAAAAGATGCGATGGAAGTCGCAGCACGTGAGAATGGTGTTATTGAGTTAGAGGATTCTCAGAATGGTAAATACCCTGAATTAACCGATGAGAATTTGATTATGGCCACTATGGCTCAAAGTATGTTTATGAAAGAAAGCGAAGATTTGGCTGCACTCGTTCAGACAGAAATGCAAAAAAGATTAAATTCAAAAAATCGCGGTGTTAAACAAGCTGGATTTGTTGTATTGATTGGAGCAAGTATGCCTAATATTTTGATTGAGGTAGGTTTTTTAACAAATTCAACTGAAGAGAAAAATCTAAGAAAGGCGGATTATCGCCAAAAAATCGCCGAAGCAATATTTAACACAGTTACCAAGTTTAAAGAATCTAGGGAATATGTTTTAGCGGAAGAGTAAATGAAAAAGACTATGCCTATAAGTGTATTTGATTCTGGACTTGGTGGTTTGACGGTTGTGCGTGCGATTCGTAAAGCACTCCCAAGTGAGACAATAGTATATTTTGGAGATACTGCGCGTGTTCCTTATGGAAATAAAAGTACCGACACAGTCCGGGAATATAGTCTTGAGATTGCTGATTTCTTATTATCAAAAAATGCAAAAATATTGGTTATTGCATGCAATACTGCTTCAGCATTAGCGATCAACATTCTCAGAGATAAGCTTTCAATTCCTGTTATTGGCGTTATTGAACCTGGTGTATCGACCGCTGTTAATACCACAGCAAATGGAAATGTCGGAGTTATTGGTACAATTTCAACAATAAATTCAAATGCTTACCAATCGAGTTTAGAAAAACATAAAAATATTTCAAAAGTAGTAGCACAACCCTGCCCATTATTTGTTCCGCTTGTCGAAGAAGGATGGGTAAATAATAAAATTACACGGATGGTTTCAAAACAATATCTAACCCCACTGAACAAGGAAGAAATCGACACTTTGATATTGGGCTGCACACATTATCCATTA
>JBHPLN010000049.1:0-2705 GCA_042564205.1 Fidelibacterota bacterium | reverse complement strand
CATTAAAATTTTTCATTCCAACAAAAAATGGTATCAATTTTCTAAATGCATATCGCATATAATTGGGTCCTTCACCATAGCCGCCATCAGCATTAATTTGGTGATAACCATCATCAGTATAATCTTCAGAATGAAATAATACCCATTCAATCAATATCATTGCTGCAGATATCCATTTAGTGGCCGATTGGTTCTGATTTAATGTTAAAGCTGCAATTCCCAATGCACCTGCAATAACAAGTTTATGATTATTTCTAGCAATAAATATTTTTCCTATTTCTTCCATTTTGGAATATTGCTGCAGGAGGTCATTAGCCAGTACAGCAATTTTGTCTTCAATAATAGTATCCTGTGCTATCCCAGATCCAAGCAACAAATCATAAGCCTGGCAATAATAAATCAATTCTTCGGCGCGATGTTGCCAATTATTCATAAATGAAGCATTTTGAATAAAATTCGATATATCATCTGGACCTAAAACTTCTGTATCAATTGAATGTAAATACTCAATAGCTTTATCGTGATATTCGTTCCGCACAAAAGGATTATCTCCCTGATCCGAGTACGTATCTAAATTATTAATGCCATCGGCTCTTTTATTCATTGCGTACACAAATGCTGCATCTTTTGCAATTTTAGCTCTTTGATCGGTATAAGATTTTGGATTTGACATAGAGTTGAGGACACTCATTTGGTCTTCTTGAGCGCCCTTATAAATGGAGTAATAGCTAATATCCGTGTTAAACCAAAGATAATTATAGGGATAAAAATTTAAACGGTTGCGGATATTTTCATAATCTTGATCGGTATATAATAATCTAGGTCGTTTGGTAATTTCTGGATGCCAACTCTGACAATATCCATAATGCATTATAAAAACATTAACCAAAATTATAATACAACATGATTTAATAAATTTTTTATAATTCATGTAATATTAATTGAACTATTTTAATTACTATTGAGGATTCTCATTATTGAAAATCCTAAAAAGGATTCTAAATCAAATTGATTGTTGATAGTTAGTACAGAGATGAGCAATTGAGGTAAATGGAGTAATTAAAATTAGTGGAGAGTATCTATTAATCATCATTCTCCAAAAATTTGCTAAGTAGATTTTTTAGCTCATCAAATGTAAAAGGTTTTGAGAGATAATCAGTAAATCCCTTGCTCAACAATTCCTCTGACAATCCACCACCATAGTATGCAGTAACCGCACTAATCGGAAGTTCTTGAAATCTTGAATCTTTTCGAAATGTCTCCATCAGCATTATCCCAGATATTCCCGAACCTAAATTGATATCTAACAACATGCCGTCAGCTTCTTTATTTTCCATCATTTCAATTGCATCTTCTCCATTCGCAGTACTAATTACATTCAGTCTTAATTTTTTTAATAAGAAAACCAGATAATTAAGATTTGCTTCATTATCCTCAACTACCAAAATTGTAGGCCTTCCTGGATATTCTTTCTCTTTAATATTCATAGTTTAATCTAAAATTAATCTTTTTTGTTTAGTATTTCCAATATCATAAAAATTGCAATCTCGCAAGACTTCAATTTAATGATTAAATTACTTTTATTTGAGATTAGATGGCACTGTTAAAAAAGATAACCAACACTTATAAACGGAATTACTTCTTTATTCTCATTGTCCATAGATAAGTGAAATTCCATTTGTCCTAATGGAGTATTCAGTGAATAGCTCATCCCGTATCCATACTTTTGGCCGCTAAATGAAATTAGTTCATCGAAATTTGGTGCAGTATAACCGGCATCAAATTCAACTGATAAAAAATGATTAGACCAAATTTCATTCCGTACCTTTAGTTGATATGTAAAAATATTCTTATTGAATATTTCCATAAATTTTAAACCATTAAATGGGAATGTATTAAAAATACGTTTCATCGTCCCGCCCAGAAAATGATTATGCAATAATGGAACATTGTCCCCTTTTATATGACCAGCATACACCCGATTGCTAAGAATCGTTTTTTCTGATAGTGGGATAATCCAGTGGAATTTCATTGTCAATTTGTTAATGACTTGTTGTTTTGATTTATTCCCATTTAAAAATTGATCGGTTATGATCTTAGAGCGTAATTCGAATTGTACTCCTTTCGAAGGAAAAATAGTTTTATCGAAAGTATCTATTATTAGAAATCCATGGCGTGAAAGATAATTATCATTTTGAATCTCAGGAATATTGTCACCTCCTATTTTCGGATTATAATTAAAATGCTCAGTAGTAAGTCCTATTCCAAATGAAAACATACTTGAGAAATTAGTCAAAATTGAAAAGTCACCTGAATATCTTGAAAATCCCAAAACTGATATAAGTGATCTGGATTTTTCACCATAAAACGGTATATCAAATTTTGTCAATTTAAAATCAATGTTTGCTCCAACACCTATTACCCGAGTTAAAGGATTATAATAAGATAATTCAACACCATAATTTTCACCCAACAGTAGATCGGCATGCAATCTTGAACCCATTCCTAATTTGTTAAATAATGTTGTATTTAATAATAGGGTAGTTTTTAGATCAGTATCGTAATGAAATCCGTACTTAAAGAAATCGACATTACTCTCTACTGTTCTTAAAATGAGATCGTATGCATCATTGTTAGGCACAATTTTATATAGGACACGATTAAATAAAAAACTACCATAAACTCTATCAATCGCCTTTTCAATT
>JBHPLN010000048.1:0-2880 GCA_042564205.1 Fidelibacterota bacterium | reverse complement strand
TGTTCCACAGTAACTTAATCTTAGATAGCCTTCCATACCAAATTCTACCCCGGGAACCGTAACGACCTGAACCTTGTCAATTAAAAATTCTGCTAATTTATTTGAATTATTATTGTAAACGCTGAAATCTGCAAAACAATAGAATGTGCCGTCAGGTACTGTAACCTTAACGCCATCAAAAGATTTAAGATGATCTATCATAACGTTACGGTTATTCTCGAGGGTTGCCCGCAGGCTTCCAACGGAAGATTGTACACCATTAATTGCCCCGACTGCTGCCTTTTGCAACAATCCCGATGGACCTGACGTTTGATGTCCTTGAATAATTCCCATAACCTCTGTGAGGCGTTTATTGGCGACCGCCCAACCGATACGATAACCAGTCATGGCATATTGCTTTGAGACTCCATTCACAACGATTAATTTGGAATTTTCAGACAGATCCTTTGCGAAGTCATAACAATTGATAGGCGTTCTACCATCAAAAATCAGGCGATGGTAAATGTCATCCATGATTAAATACAAATCGCGTTTTTCACAAAATTCCACAATATCGGCGATAAACTCTTTGGAATACATTGCACCGCTTGGATTATTTGGGCTATTGATAATAATAGCTTTTGTATATGAACCGACCTTTTCTTCTATGTCTTGCAATTTGGGATAAAAAGTTCCATCTTCAGGAAGTGCCGCCACTGGAATGGCTTGACATAATTTAACCATTTCAGGGTAACTGACCCAATAAGGTGCCGGGAATATTACTTCTTCTTGTGGATTAAGAATCGCATGCAGGGCAACCATAATGGCTTGTTTTGCTCCGCTGGTAGCAATGACATTTTCTGGAGCAACTAAGCGATTATAAAATTCCTCAGTATAGCGAATTATCGCTTTTTTCATTTCGGGCGTACCATCTGCTGGTGTGTACCGGATTTCGGCTGAACTCAACATACCGGTTGTTGATAATATCGCATCAAAAGGAGCACGGCTTTTGGGTTCTCCTCCGCCGAGGTGAATTACTGGATCGCCCTTAGCTCTGAGAATGGCAGCTTTTTCATTTAATTTCAGAGTTGCCGATTCATTTAGTGTCCTGGCAATTTGGCTGATACTCATGATAAATTCCTTGTGCTGGAAATCAGATTGTGATAAAAACTATGACATTGTTAATCTCAGTAAATGAAAATTTAGCCATTAATATTACATACAATGAATTATAATGCACTATATCATTTCATCAAATTCCGGTTAGTTTATAAGAAAATTATAATAAAATAGTGTGGGGATATTTTAATTTATCTCAGTAAAATCGGCACTCGTTAGATGGATATATATTATCTGGTAGTCAGATTATCAAATTACAATCTAAAAGATAGAAAATTTTTTTGATTAACAGGAGGCAAGGATGAGAAAGAAGATTCATCCGGAATATAATTTAGGAACAGTACATTGTGCCTGTGGCAACTCTTTTCAGGTTTATAGCGCCATGAAAGATCAACGTATCGATATTTGTAATGTCTGCCACCCCTTCTTTTCTGGTAAGCAAAAGCTGGTTGATACGGCTGGTAGAATTGAAAAATTTGAAAAAAGATACGGTAAACAGAAAGCACAATAACGATACTAAAATTATGGACTTCCGGAATACGTGTATTTCTTGGAAGTCCTTTTTATATCTATGAAAAACCTAATATCATTAGCGATTATGAAACCATCGATTTTAGTCGGTGGGCAAGCTGTTATAGAAGGTATAATGATGCGAGTGCCTGGGGCATATGCAACTGCTGTTCGTGATCCGAAGGGTAACATTCAAATTGAGCGTAATAATTTTCAATCCCAAACTGAAAAATCAGCTACCTGGAAACTTCCCATTCTTAGGGGAATGATGGCTTTATATGAATCTTTAAAAATGGGTATGAAAACCTTACAGTGGTCAGCTGATATCGCGCTTATAGATGAAGATGAAAAAGAGAAACCCGGGAAAATAACCAGCATTTTATCAACTATTGTAGCGATAACGTTTGCGCTATTATTATTCATGGTTGGCCCATATTGGATAACTACTAATCTGTTTCAGGTTGAAAAGGAAGCGCTGGCATTTAACTTATTTGCAGGGATAATTAGAATTACATTTTTTATATTTTACCTCTTGGCAATTTCGTTAATAAAAGATGTAAAACGACTTTTTCAATATCATGGGGCTGAGCATCGAGTAGTATATAATTTTGAATCTGGGAAACGAGTTAAAATTAAAACAGCTCAATCGTTCCCGACTCAGCATCCTCGTTGTGGGACCAGTTTTATGTTTATTGTATTGATTTCAGCAATAATCTTTTTTACTGTTGTCGATACAGCGCTAATTGCTGCTATCGGCGATATTAATTTGATTATACGACTGATAGTACATCTGGCATTGATACCAGTAGTTATGGGAATCTCCTATGAAGTAATAAAAATTACAGCGCGACACGGTGATAATTGGTTCTTTAAATTAATGCGTGCTCCTGGATTATGGCTGCAGTTGATAACAACGAAACAACCAACTGATGATATGGTTGAAGTGGGGATTACCGCATTAAAATCAGCCTTTGGTGATAAATACGATGAAATGTCCGGGAAAGAATATATTGCTGAGGCCGTGGGATGATAAATAAGATTCAATCAATTATAGAAAGGTTCGATAAAATAAGTCATTTGTTGACCGATCCTGAAATTGTTACAAACCAGTCAAAAGTGACCGAGTTAGCACGCGAAAGAAGCCAGCTTGAAGAAGTTGTTAAAAAAGGTCGCGAATACGTTAGTATCGTAAAACAAATTGAAGACGATAAGGAGATGTTAGCAGGCAATGACCCAGAATTAAAAAATATTGCACAGGAAGAATTACCTAGT
>JBHPLN010000047.1:0-3448 GCA_042564205.1 Fidelibacterota bacterium | reverse complement strand
AAAGAGAGTTCTAAAATGATAAAAGGCTTATTTGTCAGCGTTCTGTTCATTTTTGTATTAGTTACTATCAATGCTCAAGAAATACATGTTTCCACAGAACAGATTATCAACCTGAAACCGGGACGGCACCTGTTCATAGACGATTATATCGTAGCGCAGTCCAAAGGGCTCGAATCTACTTTGCACCAACCGGTTAAGATGGGATCTCCAGTCCTGGAAGGAATGGGTTCAGACGATAACAATTTTCAACCTTATGCAACGGTTTTGTACGATATGCAGCGGCAGCGTTTTCGCATTTGGTATTGTAGCAGGGTTAATCGGGACGAGGGCATTATGCTTTCTTATGCCGAGTCTGTAGATGGTATTAATTGGGAAAAACCATATCAGGAACTATTCGAAATTTACGGTTTCGGTTGCAGTGTAATCGATGATGGGCCAGAGGCAACGATTCCTGAGAGGCGTTACAAAATGATCTATTGGGAACTTGGTAATCCAGAACGACGCTATTACAACAATGCCGCAGCAGGCATCGGAGTATCATTTTCAGCAGATGGATTGAATTGGGTTCGCCAACATCCTCATCCTGTCTTGCCGGATCTTTGGTCTCATAGTATTAAAGGTGATCCCGACCACAAGGGTAGCATCAAGTGGCGTGAGTATGCTGCGGACATAGTCCACGCGACGTGGGATCCAATTCGTAATATATATGTCGCTTATGTCAAAAGCTGGACTTGGCCGCCTGATGAATTTGGTTACATTTCTCCAACAAGCGATGGGATGGGACGACGTTTAGTAAGTATGACGAGTAGCTCGGACTTTGTACATTGGAGTAAACCGGTGCGATCTTTTCTTCCCCAGCCCGATGATTTTTCATCGCTTGAATTTTATGCCTGCCGGGCCAAACCACGCGGGAACCAGATGGTCAATTTTTCCTGTATCCTGAATGAGGAAATTGAGGGTAAAAGTGGTAGTGGAATAGGCTACACGGTGCTGTCTGTCTCGAACGATCTCGTCAACTGGAACCGTATGAAAGAGCCTTGGCTGCCGCGCTCCAATGAAAACCCAGAGGCAGCTGACCATGCAGTCGCCTGGGTGGCTGATGTGATTACCGTTGGAGACGAGGAATTCATATACTATGGTGGCTACTCTGACGGCCACAAGAGTTATGATGATCGCACTATAAATCTCGCCCACCTTCGCAAGGACGGCTTCGTCTCACGGGATGCCGGGAAAAAAGAGGGTCGGTTGTTGACAAAGATTCTTCGTTTAGACGCTGGAGATTTGACGATAAACGCTAATGTTTCAGGCATTCTCCAAATGCGCGTGTTAGAACCATCGGGCAAACCATTAAAAGGATTTGGCAAAAACGAAATCGAACTGATAAGCGGCGATGCGACTAATCACAGAGTCAAAACCAAGGGTAATCTAGCCAGTCTTGCCGGTAAACCAGTCCGACTGGAGTTTTTCCTGCGCGATGCCAAACTATATGGTTTTGAACTACACGAAACGAAGTAAACTAAAGTTTGAAAAATCATCGAATTAGTCTAAAAAACGTGTCCCAAAACAAACGGGCTAATTTGAGTGTACCGAAAACGTTGGGTTTTGGTATTCAGTTTAATAGACTTAAGTAATATTATTAAATTACATATCCGATGACAGTTTTAAACATGTTGACTGGTTGAATTATTCATCAAGGAGGGCAATATGAGATATTTTTTTCTAATTATTTCATTGACTGGGTCTATATATAGTCAGGGAAGATTAATTGAGGATCAATTCATTAGTAATTCTCTTGCATTCGAAAGAAATGTTAATGTTTATCTCCCCGCGATGTATGATTCAAACAATACAAATATAGAATACCCTGTCGTATATTTTTTACATGGAGGTGGAGGGGACCATAATTCATATTCAGGTATTATACCAATACTCGACTCACTTATAGCCAATAACATTATCAAACCAATGATATTTGTAAAACCTGATGGGAGTTGTGAACCATATTTAGGAAGTCAATATTCTAATTCAGAATTATATGGTGCATTTGAAGATTATATTACTTTTTAACTTAGGTAAAATAAAATGGCTATGGAAATCGGGCGGCTCATTGATACATAAATATGTAAAAGATCCAACACTCCGGGCTATACTTTTAGGTCAGGCAGGTGATTATGGCTTACCTCCCTCAATCGTCTCGGCTTTTATGCACACTGGAATAATGCGGCATTATTTAAATGGCGGTTTTTATCCAAAAGGTGGTGCCATATCCATTCCCTTAGCATTTGTGAATGCTCTGAAAAAGAATGGAAATGAAGTAAAACTAAGAAAGCCGGTAGAAAGAATACTAATCAGAGGAGGGCGCGCAATCGGCGTACAAACCACCGATGGAGAAACTTTCTATGCTAAGAATGTTGTAAGCAATGCCGATCCAGAGACAACTTTCACAAATCTAATCGGCGATGAATATTTAAGTAAAAAACTTAAGAAGAAACTCAAAAAAACCGCGTACTCAACATCCTGCGTTAGTCTATTTATGACCGTTAACAAAGATTTAAAAGAAATGGGATTAGACTCAGGAAATTATTGGTTCTATGAACATCCTGATATCGATAAAATATATTTCCTTGGACAAACTGATTATATAACCAATAATAAGCCGCCGGGAATATTTATGACAATAACCTCGCTAAAAGATCCAACCAAAGTCAAAGATGGTTTACATACTATTGAAGCGTTCTCTTTTACAAGCTATGATTCCTTTAAAAAATGGGAAAACGAACCAAAGGGTGATCGGTCCGCTGGGTACAACCAGCTAAAGACAAAAATAATGGAAAATATGATCAATGTCTTGGATGGTCGTGTGCCGGGACTAAAAGATGCCATAGTTTTTAAGAATCTCTCTACACCGTTAACCATTAAACATTACATCAATTCCTATAAAGGTAATATTTATGGTACCGAAAAGATAAATCGGCAAACTGGCCCATTGGGCTACACCGCCAAAACTGAGATAGACAATCTATACCTTTGTGGGGCGAGTACTTTTTCACATGGTGTTGCCGGTGTAATAGGTACGGGTTTGCTAGCTGCAGCAACCATATTAAAATGTAATTCAGGAGATCTGTTGAATCAAAACAGTCCCAAGATTGTTATTAAGCCAAGTGAAGTCGATAGGTAACGGCGCTAGTGGGTACTGCTACCCTCGACAAATAGCTTAACCCTAGTATATGTGCGTATCCACAACGGTATTTTTTGGTATAAGAATAGAGTAAACAGGCGTCTCTAAAACCTGCGTTTTTGAAACTATCAAATTAGATCGTTTGTTTTGGGACACGTTTTTGGAGTTATTATTCGATAGAATTTTAAGAAAGTTTCCAGGTAATAAGTTTATTCCAATGTATTTAATACCGTATTTAGATAAATTATTGATATGGCAAATCTCTCATAG
>JBHPLN010000046.1:0-3699 GCA_042564205.1 Fidelibacterota bacterium | reverse complement strand
GGGATGACCTTAAAAAAATATGAATACATTTTACGATATATTATTTTTTCGTCGATAAGAAAAGGGGAAATGCCGCTTTACATAGACAGTGTTATTAAATTTAGTATTGAATTACTTTAAACGTATTGTAACTAGTAGGATTCTAACTTAATGGGAGACGCAGATATGCAAGGCAACATACCAGTATTGAATGTAAAAGGTAAGAACTTAGCTGCTGCTTGGGAGAAGTCAATACTTGAAGTGTATGAGAAAGGTTGCTTGATCAAAACCGAGTATGATAAACCCAACGATCCACCTAGCAGAGATTGCACAATGGTGATCGTAGTGGAGAATCCTTTAGCGGAACCAATGATTCACCGCGACATGCCGGGGGGCTTAGAGGATCTGCAAGAATATGTTATGGAAGTCCTGGATGGAATAAAAGATCATTGGGTTCGTGACCCTGATGATCCCAATGACACTCGTTGGGAATATACTTACCATCAAAGGTTATTTAATTATACTCTTCCAGACATCGAAAAAACTTTTGATCAGATTGAAATTGTCGCGCAGAAATTAGCTGAAGTTCCCCATACGCGAAGAGCACAGGCAATTACCTGGAAAGTGTGGGAGGATAATATATGTTATGATCCAGCCTGTCTTCAAAGCATTTGGTGTAGAGTCTTACAAGGAGAAGATAATCAATGGCTATTAAATACGAATATCAGATTTCGATCTAATGATGCCTATAAAGCGGCATTTATGAATATGTTTGCTTTGATCCAGCTCCAAAAAAAGATTGCCGAGAGAATAGCAGAAATTTCTGGTAAAAATATAATTTTAGGTCGTTATGTTCATCAAGCCGATAGTTATCACATATACGGTTCTTACATCGAAGAACTTGAGAATCGCTTTTTAAGAATGTATAAAGAAAGATCTTTTAAAGAGAGAACCTATCACTATAGGGATATGAAAGGAATAATGGAAGAAGCGATACCCAGCATATTAGAAAAAGTAGAAAAAATGACAACAACAATGTAAGATCAATAAAGGGGTTAATTAATGGAAATACTGAACAGTATTAAAGAACACTTAATTGCTGGAAACGCAGACGAAATGGTAAAGCTGACAAATAAGGCTTTGGATACCGGATTGAACGTACAGCAGATATTAAATGATGGGTTGATTGATGGAATGACAGTAGTTGGTGAACGATTTAAGGAAGGTTTGTTTTTTATTCCTGAAGTATTGATGGCTGCGCGGGCGATGACCAAAGGACTAGATATACTAGATCCACTTTTAACAAAAGAGGGGGTGAAATATCGAGGAACCCTATTAATTGGTACAATTCAGGGGGATTTACATGATATTGGTAAGAATCTCGCCGCAATCTTATTCAGGGGCGCCGGATTTAAAATTGTTGATCTTGGATCGAATGTTGCTGCAGAAAAATTTATTGCCGGAGCTAAGGAACATAATCCCGATATTATTGGTATTTCTTCTTTACTGGTCTCTACTATGATCAATATGGAAGCGGTGATTAATGGATTAAGAGAAAATGAAATTTTAACCCCTGTGATCGTTGGTGGAGCGCCACTAACTCAAGAGTTTGCGAATTCCATTAATGCGAATATATATGCATCCTCGGCATCTGATGGGGTAGAGAAAGCACTTGCTGCTCTATTTTAAATCAAAGATCCAACCGAAAAGTAATCGGCTCAGAATGCGCTCCAATAAAAGTATAGCTGTATCAATTTTAGTCTATGCATGCCTGCACTTTTTCCATTCAATGAAAGTTATAATTGCAAGACTTATTGCAATTATAGTAAGCGCGATATAGGTTGGATGACCAATTGACAATAACACAAAAATCATAGAAAAAATACTTATTGTTATCCTTGGTATTAAAAGAAATCTACTCAATATCCACACTGAAACCGCTGTAAAACCGACAAAGAACAAAAATCCACCACTTAAAGCGATGGCAGTTTGAACTGATAAGATATTATTTGGAGAACCCAATATATTTTCAAATCCAATTGCAACTCCGATAATACCACAAATAAGTAAAAAGTGTACAAAACTGTATGCATCTCTTGCAAGACTAGCCTGTTCAGTACCCGATTTTTTAGATAAATGTTTTTCTAGGTGTTCATTTATCCATGAAAAATAGCTCCACCATAATAGACAAGTCACTAATACAGCAAGTCCGCCAACAATTAGTATATCTTGAGAAATTCCATGTGAACTTATTGCGCTGGCTGAAACAATCAGAGATTCGCCTAGAGCAATAATTACAATTAATCCATGTCTTTCAGCAAAATGTTTTGGTTTCATATCCCAACCCTCTTGCCTTCCTCCTAAATAACCAGCAAGCATATCGAAAGCAGTTGCACAAACCCATAACCATATACGAATAGAAGGATTAGTAAATGCACTTACAATTAAAATTATCCATGCAATTATGGATGGCACGGTAAATGATATTATACGAGACAGATTATCATTCGCATTCATAGCAACTCGAATAGCTAATCCTATTCCTATTATTCGAATTATTACATAGGGCAATACAAACCACATTACTCCGCTTGCAAATGCTTCATCTACAGCAGATGCCATAATAAAAGCTACACCGGTCGCAGTCAAAACCAACATTCTAACTTCAGCAATTCTTGTATTCGCAGCGTTTAGGGACCACGTAAACTGAGTCCATCCCCACCAAATTAGCCAAAATATCATGACAGACTGAAATACATGATATGTATCTAGGTGATGAGCGGTTAATGATGTTATTCTTGTGATTGCATATACAAAAACCAAATCAAAAAACAATTCAACATAGTCTGCGCCTTGCTCGTCAGGCGTTCCCAAATTTTTAGTTTGTGATAATATTTTTTTCAAAAGGTTAGACCTATTTCTTTAAAATCGATAATAATTAATCTAATTTAGGTTTTTTAAATATTTTAAACGAACCGAAATTCTATTATTAGTTTTGTACTTTCCCAAAAACGTCTCCCAAAACAAATGGTCTAATTCGGGTGTTCCAAAAACGTTGGGTTTTGGAACAAACTAAGTAATTTATTCATCGAATCGGCTAATACAAAACCTAAGAGACGCTCATTTAGACAAGGATGAGCGATATGAGCGAAAATATCCTTGTCATAAGCGTTATGGGCGATTTATATTAGATATTAATATATTTGTGATAATTTTTAAAAAGACTTAAAATTGAAAAATAAGAATTCAAAATCATACGTTAGTATTGCTATAGTGTTAGCCATTGGCGCTCTTGTTGCATTAGCGGGAAGCCAAGGAAGCACAATATGGTTGGGGTTACCGTTGTATGCTCTCGCTATAATATCAGTATTTTTTATCCAGTGGATTGTATTCATTCCTTCATACCTGTATCGGACTGAAAAATTCTTTGACCTAACCGGCAGTCTAACATATATAACAGTTACCTTAACTGCTGTATTAATGAGCCCTGTAAAAGATTTTAGGTCTATTGTCTTACTTATACTGGTTACTATCTGGGCATTAAGATTGGGGCTTTTCTTGTTTATGCGTATCCAGGCAGCAGGAGAAGATCGTAGATTCAAAGAACTTAAAACATCTTTTCCAAGATTCCTTCTTACCTGGACGCTTCAGGGATTATGGATTACATTCTCTTTAGCTGCAGCTCTGGCAGTTATTACTTCTGAGACTAGAGCAAGGTTT
>JBHPLN010000045.1:0-3786 GCA_042564205.1 Fidelibacterota bacterium | reverse complement strand
GTGGTAAGTCAACTATGCTCAATATTCTGGGCCTGCTAGACAGCACAACTTCGGGAGAGTACCATTTCATTGACGAAGAAGTATCGAATTATAATGAACGGCAACGAGCAGACCTGCGCAAGCACAATATTGGATTTGTTTTCCAGAGTTTTAATTTGATTGATGAATTGACTGTATTTGAAAATGTTGAACTACCCTTATTGTATCTGAATATTCCCACTGCAGATCGAAAAAAGAAAGTGAATACCGTTTTAGAAGAAATGGGCATTGCCCATCGCAGTACACATTTTCCACAGCAGCTTTCCGGTGGACAGCAGCAGCGGGTTGCGGTATCAAGGGCACTAGTTTCTGATCCCAAGATAATCCTGGCAGATGAGCCAACTGGTAATCTTGATTCGGCCCATGGCGATGAAGTCATGCGCTTGTTACTGGAGCTCAATAAAAAGGGTACCACAATTGTGATGGTCACGCATTCTCCAGCATATGCGGAATATGCTAATCGCTCGGTCCATCTATTTGACGGGCAAATTGTTGCTGAAAACGTGAATGGTAAGAAGTTTCATACCTAAAATGTCCTTTCGGTACAGGAGTTTATTCACTTTTTAGAATTAATAAAATTTGGGCGGTTCAAATGATTAAGAATTATATCAAAATTGCATTTCGGAACATCCTGAAGCATCGCGGTTATTCGATTATAAATATTAGCGGTTTGGCGATCGGCATTATGGCCTTCATCATGATTATGCTATATGTCAGGTTTGAGCTCAGTTATGACAAAAATAATAGCAAAGCTGAGCAAATCTATCGCGTTGTGACGCGCGGTGTACTAAATAACAATGAATTCAATATGGCAGTTTCACCAGCTCCGGTGGGTGCGGCCTTTGTAGAGGAGATCCCTGGTGTTGTGAGCAGTACCCGCGTACGCAATTTCGGTTTTCCGGTATTGCGTTCTAATGATAAAGTTTTGAGTGAAGAATTGTGGTTTAATGTTGATTCAACATTCTTTGATGTATTTGATGTAAACTTTTTATATGGCGATCCAAAGACTGCTCTGAATCAACCATTTACCGTTGTAATTACTAAATCAACGGCTGAAAGGTACTATGGAACAGTCGATGCGATTGGTCAGATAATGACCGATAATAGTCCCAATGGATTCAATGACTGGACTGTGTCTGGTGTTATTGAAGATCCGCCAGAGAATACACATTTTCACTATGATTTTCTTGCTTCGTTAATTAGTTATCCTCAGGCTGCTGAGGATGGGATCTGGGTAAGTAATAATTTTTATACTTATATCGCCTTGGACAAGAATACTACACCAGAGCAGGTTGAAGCAGAATTTCCAGGAATGGTGCTAAAATATGCTGGCCCGCAGATTGAACAGTTCATGGGTGTTTCGTGGGATCAATTGGTGGAGCAAGGTGCCGCTTATGGTTTTTCGCTGCAGCCCTTAACCGATATCCATCTGAGATCGCAATTAGAATACGAAGTTGAACCAAATGGAAACATAATTTATATCCGCATATTCTCGATTATTGCGTTATTCATCCTGATCATTGCCTGTATCAATTTTATGAATCTTGCTACCGCTCGCTCCGCCAATCGTGCGCGCGAAGTTGGCATTCGCAAAACATTAGGCTCCAACCGCTCACAAATAATTCAGCAATTTTTATCAGAGGCAATTGTTTTAAGTTTCATCGCCTTTGTTCTTGCTATTGTTTTAGTACAGTTGTTTTTACCGATCTATAACACGCTCGTGGGGCTTCAGTTGCAACTGAACATTTTTACAGATCCAGTTGTATTACCAACTCTTATTGGTCTAGTATTTCTGGTAGGTCTTATTTCGGGAAGTTATCCTGCCTTTTATCTGGCGTCTTTCAATCCTGTGAAAGTATTAAAGGGATCAGCCATGTCTGGCAGCAGTAAATCCTGGTTACGTAGCGGCCTAGTGATCTTCCAGTTTACCATATCTATAACACTTTTTACTGGTACGATGGTAGTCTATAATCAGTTGAGCTTCATCCAAAATAAAGACCTGGGATATAATAAGGATAACTTGGTGATAGTAGAAAAAACCGATGATATTAGTGAACAATTAGAAGCCTTCAAGAATGATTTAAGACAAGATCCTCGTATTATTTCAGTTTCTAATTCTACTAGTTTATTCGGTCATGGATTTGGTAGTACTGTTCATCAGATTCAAGGCGAGCCAGCCGAACATGCTTTATTACTTTCAATCTTTTTTACAGATCATTATTATGCCGATGCCTATGAAATTGAGATGGTTGATGGCCATTACTTTGATCCAATGCGACCTTCTGATTCGACCGGAGTAATAATCAATGAATCCGCCGTCAATGCAATGGGAATAGGCGATCCTATGGGACGTGTTTTAATGCGAGCAGGTGGTGGACCTGACGGAGAGGCGGATCTGCGCGAAGTCATTGGTATAATGAAAGATTTTCATTTTCAATCCATGCACGAAGAAATTCGGCCTATGGCAATATCACTATACGATGAAGATGGATATGGGAGGTATACAGCAGTAAGAATTACGGAGGAGGATATACCAGGTACTCTGATTTTTATTGAAGAAGTCTGGAAAAAATATGCTGTTGATCAAGCCTTTGAATATGTATTCATGGATGATGATTTCAATCAGCAATATGCAGCTGAAGAACGAACCAAAAATATCTCGACTGTATTTTCAATTCTGGCTCTGTTTATTGCGTGCCTTGGTTTATTTGGATTAGCGTCCTATACCGTTGAACAGCGGACAAAAGAAATTGGTATTAGAAAAGTTTTAGGCGCTTCAGTCTCAAATATTTATACCATGCTAGCGTCTGATATTCTAAAATTAATTGTTATTTCCACCTTGATCTCCTGGATTATATCTTACATGACAATGAACCGCTGGTTGGAAAATTTCGCTTACAGAATCGACTTTAATCATTTAACCTTCCTATTGGCTGGTCTAATAGCCTTCATTATTGCTCTGGCAACCGTTACAACACAGGCCATTAAAGCTGCTACATCAGATCCAGTTAAAGCTTTAAAATATGAGTAAAAGGAGAGAATTAATCATAAAGCATAAAGGATGCTGTTTAAACAGTGTCCTTTATGCATAATTATTTAACAAATTAGATACAGGGGTTACCTACCATGAGAGAAGTAGTAATTCAAATTCCAACTATTGAGGCAGAACAGAACATTGATATTGATGTAAAGATCAATGGCAGAAAGAAATCTCTTAAATACCGCGTTGAAATTGTGGACTATGAAAATGTAGAATCAGTCGAAGATGATCGTGTATCAGTGCTCAAGCATGTAATTAAAGATCATGAAAAAGATTGGGAATTGATCCAGATTGGGGCACCGTTGAAAAAAAATATTCCAATCATGTTTCGGAAGCGCAATAATTAAAACATCATAATAGTTATTTCAGATTTACTGTTCACAATTTCAAATAATTTGTGATCAAGGATTAATTTTCGTCTAATAGGGTCAATGTAATCCGGGTAGCTTCTTCAGTAAATCCGTAGCACTTGTCAAATAAATCATGTTTCACAAAATATTCTTGCCCTTCATTGGTACCAATATCGCATTGCAGTAGTACCTGGCAATTGGAGGAACCGAATTTCCCACTGAATTTCTTCTGGCACATATTTACTAGCTCGTATGTTTTTTCCTGTGAATCATCTTTTGAATTTCGACCTGTAATAAGACCGATAGCCATGATAGCTCCTGAGAGTGCGCCACATTGGTTGCAGGAGCGTGCCATCC
>JBHPLN010000044.1:0-4237 GCA_042564205.1 Fidelibacterota bacterium | reverse complement strand
TGAGACAGATGTCGAGCTTAGTTTTACTGTAGAAGAAGCTGAACTGGTACAACCACTAAAACTAATCTTTGTTCTTACCGTATATCGTGTTCCTTCTTGCACAGATGCTGTTTCGGTTTTTTGCTTGTTCCCATTGACTGAGAATTTAAGATGAATGTCACCCGATCCACTTATTACCTCAAATTTGTTATACCATGTACAACCCGAACGAACTCCCCCACTATAAGTATAACTTACACTTGGACTCCCTCGCCATTCAAAATCCACATCTGAATGATTACCATTATCATTGCAGCTAAAAACTAATAAAAAAACAAGTGTTAGGATTAGAGTTTTCATTGTTACTCCCTTTTGTATTTATAGAATACATATTAGTGCATAAAGGTATATTTAAATCGGTTTAGTAAAAGAAGATGAATGAATGCAACTTATTAAGACACCTCTTTTATAAATCATAATAATCCCCGTTATAAATCATTTAAATGTAGTGGGAAGAGTATTGATTATCAACTGTTTGGAGATAACTGAAAATCATTAAACATTAGACCGTGTGCAATATTATAAAATATAGCCCTCGCCTCCCCATTGGTGGGTGGCGTATCTATCTATTAAATGAAAATAAGTCTACCAACTACCCCATGAAACATTAGAACTACCTCCTGGGCTTTGCATGATAAAATAACCATGTTTTTTAGCCCAGGATTTTGCTGCTTTGGAGAGTTCCTCATTTCCACAGTTGAGGTATGCTGTGGCAGTGGCTTTTGTACCTTTGTTGTTAAGAATATTTATCAGTTCAGGAATTATTTCTTGCTTGCCAATTGCTACAAAAGCAAAAAGTGCGTTTTTTATACTATTTTCCTTATCAGAATACATATCCTCAAGTAAAACTCTTTTAGTGCCTTCCCACATAGATTTTAATTTGATTCCATTTCTTTGAGTAACAAACAAATGTATATAATCACTAGTTGATTCAGGCATCCATCCGAGTGTATTTAATGCATGTGCAGCATCTTTCCCCACATACCAATTACTCAATAAATCAATTAGATGAGGGATTGCCTGTTTATCTCCAATTTTCCCCATAGCTAGTGCTGCATTCGTTCTTATAATTGCATCGTTATCATTAAGCGCTTCAATTAGCGCTTTTGGTGCATCATTACTGAATCTGCCTAAGGCTTCTGCTGCATCTGCTCGTCTGTATTCATTGTCATCCTTAAGAGCAGCAAAGGTAAGCGGTTCTACCGCCCTTACATCTCCGATCTTGCCTAAGGCTATAGCAGCTACCTCATCGACTTGATAGTCATTCTTAAGAGCTGCAATGAGTGGCTCAACCGCTCTTATATCTCCTATCTCACCTAATGCAGCCGCTGCAAACGATCTTATTTTGTGATTGTCATCCCCAAGAGCTTTAATTAATGGTTCTACTGCTACAGTATCTATCTTGATAATAGCATTCGCTGCATTTATTATTACATTTTTGTTGTTATCATCATTTACTACAGCGGCGATTAGCGGATTTACTGCACGTACATCTCCTATCTCACCTAAAATTTCTGCTGCCTCCGCTCGTACATCACTATTCTTATGTTCAAGCTCCTTGATCAATTTATCTGGACTTTTATTACACCCCATGAATATGGATAGGATTAAAAAACAATTACAGCAACATTTGAAGATCATTATAACTCCCATTAAAATCAGTTAAATGTAGTGGGAAGAGTATTGATTATCAACTAATTGAAGAATACGGAAAATTCTAAAAAATTAGACTGTGTGCAATATTATATATCAAAGCCCCCGCCTCCCAATTAGTGGGTGGGCTACCCTACTAAATCGGTATCCCGCAGGTATCCCGTTTTTTGCGATGCAATACGGATCTTAACGGTTAAATATGAACTATTAGAGATAAAAGAAAGAGGCTAAGAAATCTCACACTTTCCTCAAAATATTTTAAATCATTTCATTTTATTGACATATCTATCGAAATCCAAACTGTACCAACTATTGTTCGGCGTGCGGATGAAAATGTCATATCCAACAGGTCCAGATAACAATAAAGTTCCTGGCCAACGATGCCATTTTTCCTTTGACCTTTTTCTATTACTAAAAGCTATTTCAACAATATCCCCTTTAACATACCATTTTTTCTTGTTGAAATACTCTTGAAACCTTATTGGTAATCCTTCATATGGTACATCAATTGTAAGTAATCCAATAACATTAGTATGTATATTGTAGTCAGCAACATCTGCTCTAATAATACCTGAAATTGGATTGTATATTTGGTAGTCATCATCATATTGATATACAGCATATTTTGATTCTATAGTTTGACTTACTAGTGTCTTATTTCTTTCTGGAGTTGTATCCTTGATGAATGGACCTCTTGCCGATAGCATTGCTTTTTCCAGATTTTCTGATTGAAATATGTATTTGTGTCCAGCTTCAATTGTAACATCCATTAAAACATCATTTCTTATATACCAATCGTAAGTTCCAAAATAAGGAGAAGCTTCTAAATGTCTTCGTCTAGATTTTACTAATATGGTGTGTTTACCAGGCAGTAAATATAATCTTATTGTTTTATCTGTATCCTTACCGTCAACTGCATCAAGTTGATAATATTGGTTTACAGCAAAATATACTTCACCTAATGCGTTCCTTTTTAACTGTTGACCATCATAGAAATGAATCGTCTTGGGATAATTAAGCCAAGGCTCACAACTAAAAAATAAAATGACAACAAGTGAGACTACCTTAAATATTTTATTCATGACACCCCCTTTAAATTGAACAATAAGACACTCGAAGGTATGATTTGGATACAATTTAATCAATATTTATTCCAGAGAAGTGACTGTGTACAATATTGTTATATTGAAGTACACCCACCCAAATGTGGGTGTGTAACATTACTAAATCCGTATCCAGTAGGATAATTAATCAGGTTGAAAAATTCCATATTTTTCTGAAGGAGTTTTTGAGAGTTTTATTTTAGTCCTGGGATTATCCTTTACTGATAATTCATTAATCTTGTACACTACGCCAGGATCGTTGGTATATAAGCCATAAATCACATATTCATCAGTAGGTAACATAAATTTATCCTCTCCCTTTGCTGGAATTGAAATTCTGTATCCTTTTTCACCTGATTGAAATCCAATCAGTACAGGGAACTCATTAGGATTATTAAATATAAACTCACCACCAACGGCAACACTTTTTAGACTCAAAACGGATCCACCTGGGCAAACAGGTAATTTATAATAAAGCAATAAAGGCACACCTGCTGCATTCATAGCAGTAGTATCAGCCCCTAGTTCAATTAATTGACTAGCATATTCATTATAACAGCGATCTAAGGAGATGTGAAGAGGAGTACTACCACTTTCAGGGTCAATAGCGTTAATATCCGCACCATTAGCAATTAGAATTGCTGCCATTTCTACATGACCTTGTTGAGCAGATATTAATAGAGGTGTCAATCCAGATTCTGTCCTGCCATTAACATCAACTCCTTTTTCAATTAACATTCGAGTAACGGTTGGATCTCCTGCTAATCGTGCTGATGCATGCAACAATGTTACGTTTTCTGGACTTTTCCAAGTCACATCCATACCATATTCAATAAGATATTTGGCAGCCTCTGGTTTTCCCATGGACACTGCAAAAGTTAAAATATTTAGTTTGCTTGGACCAATCTCATAGTTTAACACATCCTCATGTTCTTCTATAATTGTCTTAACCTCGTCAATTTTCTCCATTACGATTGCAAATTCAATACCATACCCATTATTTTGACCATGTATATAAACCACTTTTTAGATCTCATAATAAGCCCCCAATTGGATAACTAAATGTAGTGGGAAGAATAATGATTATCAACAGTTTGGAAATTTCAAATTATTCTGCCTCTTGACCTGCAGTTATATGATTATCTGACGATAATAATTTCGCGTATCCAATTGGTATCCCTGATTAGTTGAAATACTAAACTTAGTTTATTTACGACAAATAATAGAAAATCCGTATCCCACCGGTATCCCGTTTTTTGCAGATGTTAATAGGTATAAATGAAATTATTTAAGTTCAATCTCACAGAATATACTCGATTCATCAACTTCCTTGATATATACCGGGAATTTAAGGTTTTCTGTTAAAGATTTGAATCCTTCGAATGTCACCGTAGTGGCTTTGAATCCATCTTTACAAACTATTTCGCCATTACTTGTTTTAT
>JBHPLN010000042.1:0-4629 GCA_042564205.1 Fidelibacterota bacterium | reverse complement strand
AAAAATGATATTCCCAAAAAGTGTACCATTCAATTTTAATAGCGGGCTTTTAATAAAATATGAAAGTAATTGAGCATCTAAATTTCTAAGGTCAATTTGGCCATCAGTAAGATCATTTAATTTTAAATGTCCTTCTGCGACACCATCATCAACATGCAATACAAATGGATTTAAAGTCCATATATCATTTTTATGCTCAATCTCAAAAGGACGTACATTAACAACGTAGTGATCATCATAAGCAAGTTGTAAACGCTCAATAAGGATATTTTCTCTATTTTTTATTACCGCTGATCCCTGTATGAATTCCTTCCCTGAAATCACGTGCAAATTTTCAATGACCACCTCCCTTGAATTAAACACTAGATCGATAGTACCATAATCAAATGTCTGATTTTTCCAAGTACCTTTGCCTAATTTGAATTGCGCAAAACCATCTGAAATATTGATATCATTGTTTACGCTCGCATATACCTGAACCTCATCCAATAAAAAATCCTTATATGATATATTTTTCCCAACAAGATTTGCATCAACGATTGGTTCAGCTAATTTTCCTGACAGTTCCATATGTCCAGTCGCTGTACCACTTTTTAATGAGTCTTTCCAAAAATTGTTTATTAGGAAAACCTCAGCTTCTTGCAGTTCTACATCAAAATCGATTTCATTACTTTTAAAATCCATTGTACCATTTGCAATTATCGAACTGGGACCAATACTCAGCATAATTGGATCTACCAATTCAAGGATATTATCATGATAAGCTAGTGATCCTGAAGCCGATATGATTCCCTCATCATATATTTCTGTTTCCTGTATTTCCATAGTTAAGGATAGGTCAGCAATTTCACCAAGTTCTGTTTGGGCATCAAACAATAACAATCCTGTGACATCAGTTTTGCGTTGTTGTGTGATCCATTTACTTACGTCAAAATCATTCAATTGCATATTGCCATTTATTCGACCGTTTTTCTCAATTGAGCCTGAGATAATCAGTTCGGTTGAATCACTTTCCAATTTTATATTTCTGATGCTAATGACATCTTCGAACTTGCTTATGGAAAAATTTCCAGACATATCTAAACCAAGTGTATTAAAGACAGATACTGAACCTTCATAATCAGTAAAATCTGTTTGAAAAAGTAGTGAAGCACCTAGCTTGGAGAACTTTGGCTGTAGAGGTGTTGAATTGAATAATTTCTCAGGAATTTCAATATTATTAACTCTTAAATCGCATATAAAATTACCCTCGGATCCCCAATTGTAATCTATTTGTCCTCTTATTGGGATCATTGACAATAGCGCATTGAATGGTTGAACCTGTAATCCGCTGCTATTTATAGAAATTTTGGAGTCAACTATCTTAAAGTCGTTATTGGTCTGTGTGTGTAATAATTCAAAATATTGGATGTCAATATAAAAATTATCCTTATCAGGATAAACCGAACTCGATACATTCATTTGAATTGTATTAATTGAATCCCTCACAGAAACAACTAATAATCCATCCAGATTCAAATCTTTAATTTCTAGTGGTATTCCTCGGAAGGTTTTTTTGTAAAAATTGGTTTTAGCTTCCTTCTCTATGTTGCTAAATATTGGATTAAACCATAATTGATTTATATCGACAGATTCTATTGTGACAATACCGTTAAGCGATTTTAGTAAATTAACATTAGTTCTTATTTCTGGAATAAGAACTAATGTGCCATCAGTGTGTTTAAACTCAATTTGCCGACCCTTGACTTCTGATAATATGCCCACTCAATTCTCCGATCGACATCTGCCACCCACTGTTTTCAAGCAAGCGATTATTGACATATGATTCAAGATTCTTATGCCAAATACCCGGGATTAATAATATATATACCCCCAGGCAAACAATAATAATTGGTATTAAGAATTTGATAAATTGCTTCATATAAGATTTTTATACCACTCAAACCTATAAATATACACGTCATGTATTCTAAATACAAAAAAAGCGGAAGGTTCCTTCCGCTTTTTTAATACAAAATTAGTACTAATCAACTACTTCAAAATCGGCGTCTTCAATTTCCTTATCATCTTTCTTTGGTTTTGTTTTTTTTGAACTCTTCGGCTGTTCCTGATCAGGTGCTTCTTCCGATTTTGTTGCCTCATACATTTTGGATGCTTGATCATTCCAAACAGAATTCAATTTATCCATACTAGCTTTAATGTCATCAACATTGGATCCAGTGTTGGCTTTTTTCAATTCGTCGACAGAATTCTCCAATGCTTTTTTATCATCTTTACCTAATTTTTCCTCAAATTCCTTAAGATTCTTTTCAGTTTGGTAAATTAATTGTTCAGCTTGATTGTGAACATCAATTTCATCCCGTTTACTCTTATCTTCCGATTCATGTTTTTTCGCATCTGTAACCATTTTTTCAATCTCATTCTCTGATAATCCACTTGAAGCTTCAATCCTAATGCTCTGTTCCTTACCTGAAGCTTTATCTTTAGCACTTACGTTCAGAATACCATTGGCATCGATATCAAAAGTAACCTCAATTTGGGGAACTCCTCTTGGTGCTGGCATTATTCCATCAAGATGAAAGCGACCGATGGTTTTATTGTCAATAGCAATTTCTCGTTCACCCTGCAGCACATGAATTTCAACTGTGGTCTGATTATCAGCTGCAGTGCTGAAAACTTGTGATTTCTTGGTAGGTATCGTGGAATTGCGATCAATCAATTTAGTTGTGACACTACCTAAAGTTTCAATTCCCAATGACAACGGAGTTACATCCAATAACAAAATGTCATCTACATCACCCGCCAATACACCACCTTGTATTGCCGCTCCGATTGACACGACTTCATCGGGATTTACGCTTCTATTAGGTTCCTTGCCAAATATTTCCTTTACAATTTCCTGAATTTTAGGCATCCTAGTAGAACCGCCAACCAGGATAATTTCATCTATTTCGGATGATTTTAAACCGGAATCTTTAATCGCAGTTTTGCAAGGAGCAACAACCCTTTTAAACAAATCACTTGCCAGATCTTCAAAATTTGCCCTAGTTAAGGTTAAATTAAGATGTTTGGGACCTGAGGAATCTGCAGTAATAAATGGGAGGTTAATTTCTGTTTGTTTTGAACTTGATAGTTCTTTTTTGGCATTCTCGGCTGCTTCTCTGAGTCTTTGTAAAGCCATTGGATCCTTTTTCAAGTCAATTCCATCACTTTTCTCGAATTCGCTGGCAATCCAGTCAATTACTTTCTGATCAAAGTCGTCACCACCTAAATGTGTATCTCCATTAGTGGATTTTACCTCGAAAACCCCTTCTCCTAGTTCCAGCACAGAAATATCAAAAGTACCGCCGCCTAAGTCAAAAACTGCAATTTTCTCATCTTTTTTCTTATCCAGACCGTAGGCTAAAGAGGCCGCAGTTGGCTCGTTAATAATTCTTCGGACATTTAATCCTGCAATTTTACCAGCATCCTTCGTTGCTTGTCGTTGTGAATCATTGAAATAAGCTGGAACTGTTATTACAGCATCAGTAACGGATGTGCCTAAATGTTCTTCGGCCATTTGCTTTAATTTTTGAAGGATCATGGCGCTGATTTCAGGTGGTGAATATTCTTTGTCACCGGCTTTAACAACAACTGCTCCACTTTTATTTTTTATTACATCAAATGGCACTTCATCCATCTCAATTCCGACTTCTTTAAACATACGACCCATGAAGCGTTTAATTGAAAACACCGTATTATTTGGATTAGTCACGGCTTGTCGCTTAGCAGGTTGTCCAACAATTCTTTCGCCTTTTTTTGTAAATGCAACCACGGATGGCATTGTTCGTCCGCCTTCGGGGCGTTGTACACAAGAATTTGTTGTACCCAGATCAATTCCTATAATTTTTCCCATGATAAAATTTCTCCTGTTATTCAATAATATTACTCTAAATAGAACAACAAATATGCCAAAAGAGATTATCTATCAATATGGCAGAGGTAATATTTATTATATAGTTATTTGACAGAGAAATTATATTGTATTATAGAAAATCAACAAATAAGGCATTTCTAAATGCTTCTTAAAGGTACTAGTTGTCCCTTTTCAAGATTCCAATGTGAATCACCAATTCTCGCGACATCTGGATTGTGAGTGGTTATTACCATGGCCTGCTTAAAATCTTCGCAAATTCGATGGAATAATTCAATCAATTTACTAGCATTGGCAACATCAAGGTTCCCTGTTGGTTCATCCGCCAAAACGATCTCTGGTTCATTAATTAATGCCCTTAATACAGCGACCCTAACCCGTTCACCTCCTGATAGCTGAGACGGAAAATGATCGCGACGATCAGAAAGACCAAGATAACTAAATAATTCTATGGCGCGTTTTTCAGAATAGTTTTCTTGATTTGCAAGCATACTTGGTATTAATACATTCTCAAATGCAGTGAATTCTGGAAGCAGATGGTGGAATTGAAACACAAAACCTAAATGCCGATTTCTTAATTTTGCCAGCTTATTATCAGATAATTCTGCGATGTTTTGATTATTTACGATTAACTGACCAGAGTCCGGTTTGTCGAGTGTGCCTAAAATATTGAGCAATGTTGATTTACCAGAACCGGAGGGCCCCATTATTGTAAC
>JBHPLN010000043.1:0-4551 GCA_042564205.1 Fidelibacterota bacterium | reverse complement strand
GCGGCGGATGTCTTTTAATCTTAGCACCTGATTTGAGCTCACCCCATTTTAATGCAGAACCAGCATTTCCCAGAGTCTTGAGAACCGACTTTGTGCGGCTGGGCATAACGGCTGATAGTAATACAGCAGCAATGCGTAGCCCTTCACCGGCTGTATAAAGCACACGTCCCCCTGCCTGTAAATCTGTCTTAACTAGTTTCCAGGGCGCTTGTTGCTCCATATAACGGTTAACACTGCGGATAAACTGAAACGTTTCTTCAATTCCCTCATTGATATGCATATCGTTGATCAATTGTCTGACTAAAGTGATGGTTGCTTCAGCCCCTGCCCTGATTGCTTCATCAACATCGGTAAGTTCGCCTGGTGCAGGGATTATACTTTCAAAATTCTTTCCAATTAAAGTACTGACACGACTCAACAAATTCCCAAAATCATTAGCCAAATCACTGTTATAACGGCGGGTGAATGATTCCATAGTGAAGTTGGCATCCTGACCGAGTACCATCTCGCGCATAAGATAATAGCGTACCGGATCAACTCCAAAGCGGTCAATGAGTTCCAACGGATTTACAATATTCCCCAGCGATTTACTCATCTTGGACTCTCCCATAAGCCACCAACCGTGGGCAAAGATGGTTTGGGGAAGATCAATACCGGCACTCATTAGCATAGTTGGCCAGTAAACAGCATGGGTCATTAAAATATCTTTACCGATTAGATGTACGCAGGCCGACCACCATTTTGTGAATGTTTTATTATCCACTCCAAATCCTGGTCCGGTGATATAATTCAGCAGAGCGTCGAACCATACGTAGGTCACATAATCTTTATCAAAGGGTAGTTCGATCCCCCAGCTTAGTCGGGATTTGGGCCGTGAAATGCACAGGTCTTCCAAGGGTTGGCGCAGGAAGCCTAAAATTTCATTTTTGCGGTGCTGTGGTCGTAAAAACTCAGGATTTTTCTTAATGTGGTCAATCAGCTGCTGCTGATACTTGCTCATTTTGAAGAAATAATTTTTTTCGGTTATATATTGCAGCTCTTTCTGATGCTGAGGACATTTCCCATCTTCCAGTTCTTTCTTGGTATAAAAACGTTCACAACCGACGCAGTAATAACCACCATATTCATCAAAATAAATATCCCCCGAATCAAATACTTTCTGCAGGATATTCTGTACAACATTTTCATGACGCGGTTCAGTAGTTCTAATAAAGTCGTCATATCTAATGTGTAGTTTCTCCCATAATTCAAGAAAACGGGGTGCCATATCATCGCAATGTTCCTGCGGTGAAACATTCCTTTCCTCAGCAGCCTGTTGAACTTTTTGTCCATGTTCATCCAATCCGGTTAGGAAAAAAGTTGAGTGACCTTCCGCACGGTGAAAACGTGCCAGAACATCCGCCAGAATGGTAGTATAGGCATGCCCAATATGTGGCTTATCATTAACATAATAAATTGGCGTTGTTACATAATAATTAGTTTTGTCACTCATTTTGAATATCAGCCTTGTAATTGTTGGTTAATCCCAGTCAGTAAATTCGTCAAATTTAAAGACATATAAAGATTACGCGCTATGGCTGCCATGGATCTTTCAAGCAAGAGATTGATCTCGGCATAATTTGCCCGGGGATACTTTTGATTAATTGTTTCCATACGCTCTAGTAATCCAGGTATGTGCAACTGATCAGGAATACCCGACCGAAGTCGATATGCCGCTCGAAACCACAGTTGCAGTAAATAAAAATTGAATTTAAACTCATCTGGATCAGAATTAGTCAGGCGTGCATACGAATTGATGAATTCTCGCCACCTTTTTGCATCCTTACTCGTAACAGTATTTACCAGCGAATTTATCAATGCTTTAAGATCGGATAAGGGAAGTTCGGCAATTGCCAGCGCCCGCTGCATATCACCTTGTGCAAGCCCTGCGTAGAAATTTACCGTTTCAGGATCCAAACCTTTTTCGGTCAGTTGGTCTTGGATAATCTTGTCGCTCAAAGGCGGAAAATCAACATTTTGACAGCGGGAAATTATGGTTGGGAGCAGATTCATTTTATGATCGGACACTAAAATCAGAGTTGTATTGGCGGGCGGCTCTTCTAGTATTTTTAGGAGTGCATTACCCGCTTCACCCTGCCCCATTGACATTGTATGCGCATCAAAGATCAATACTATTTTTCGTCCGGAAGCAATTGATTTTAGATAAAGTGTCCGTCGTAATTCCCGGATAGAATGGATTAAGATCCTGGTAGCCTTAGGCATGCGAATTTTATAAAAAGGTTCCTTAGCTTTGGTTTCAATGGCATTATTCAAAAAAGCCAAATCTTTATCACTCAACGTATACAGTATGTCTTGATTGGTTTTGATGGTTTTAGGGGACGGTAGTGGCACAACCAGCTTTAAATGTTCATGAACCAGACCCCTGAATAACAAATAACCTTTTGATTGCGTATAATTATTCTTTGTTTCTTTGGTACTGTTAAGAAGCGCTCCAAATTCGATTGCCAGTGCTTCTTTGCCGCTTCCCCGGGGACCAGAAAAAAGATAAGCTGTGCCCACTTTTTCATTCTCATAGGTTTTAACCAGACGCTGCCAGATTGCAGACTGAGCTATTTTAACATCAAATTCCATGATTAGTTAAGCCATTGCTCAGGATTAAGTTTCTGATTTTGCCCCCATATCTCAAAATGCAGTTTGGCGCCACTCGCAGAGCCAGCTGCACCCATGTATGCAATGACATCTCCTCCCCGCACCTCACTATCTACATGAATCTGCAGATCGGTTACATGGCTGTAGACGGTATAATACCCGCCGCCATGATCAATAATTATGGTTGTGCCATAGCCTCGAATAAAAGTTATTGTCGTGACGATTCCATTTAATACAGCACGAATCGGTGAACCGGATTTGCCCTGAATATCGATACCTGGATTATCAGTGGTGGTTTTCAACTCTTCGTTACGCTGTTGACCAAACCGTTCCACAACCTGGCCTTGAGCTGGCCACAGCAGTTGTCCCCTTAACTCTGCGAATGCTTTGGCATTTAGCGCATCCTGCTGACGCTTGATCCGATCAGCACGATCAAAGCGATCCTTATCAGCCAGGATACTATTACGAAGCGCTTCTAATTCTTTCAGGCCTTCCTGCTTTTCTGCGATATATTTCGCTAATTCGGTTTTATCCTGGAGTATTTTATTTAGCTCCTGTTGTTTTTTAGTCTTTGAGCGACCTAAAGAATTTTTCTGTATCTGCTGTTCGCGGCTCAGATTTACTGTCCTTTCAAGTGCAATTTCCTGCTCCGATCTCTGTTTGTTGATTGTACCTAGTAAAGTTCGAATTTCATTCTGCAGATTTATCTCTATTCCAGAAATGATCTGTAAATAGTGCATGCGATATACGGCCTGGCGCCAGGAATCGGAACTTAAAATACTAACCAGTGGAGAAAGTGTGCCCTTTTTATAAGTATTCACAACCCGTCGTGTATATCGCCCGCGTAATTGAGCAAGTTCTCGTTCGGTTTCCGGTATCTGTTTCTCCAGATTGTTAATTCGGTTGCGTGTGCGGCGCTCTTCCTGTTTCAATTTGTTGACTAATTGGTCAGTTAGCGAAATTTCTTTATCTAGTTGAGAGATACTATTGGCGGTTGTTTTTTCCTGCCGTTCAGCTGCCTTTATTTGTGCTCTAGTATTCTCAATCTCTCTCTTTAGTGATTCTATTGCTTGATCCTGACTGCTAATTTCAGCATTGTAATCGCGCGCGGCATCCTGGGCGGGAAGTTCCACGATAGTAAATAGGGCAGAAATGATTAAGAATATAATTTTCATGAACATGTAAAATACCTTGATGTTTTCCGTCGAAGCAATGTTGTTTTCATTAGATTGTCATCTTATTAAATGATTCTGCGTTCAATAAATTGTTTGACAACCAATAAAACGGAGTTTAACTCAAAGAAATATGCCGCCAAAAATAAAGCACTGGTTAATATTAATATGTCTGTTAATTTTTACAGCTTGTGGTGAAGAAATGAAACAATCAGAAGAGTTAGAACTGCTGCTAGAAACAGACCGGAATTTTGCCAGAATCTCTCTAAAGCTGGGATATGCTGAAGCTTTCAACCGCTACCTAGCTGACGATGCATTGGAACTTGGGGACCAGGCGAATCCGGTAACCGGCAGGGAGACGATATACCAACGAATGAAAAGAACCGGGGACAAATATACTTTATCCTGGGAACCCCAGAACGGTGAAGTTGCCACTTCCGGCGAACTAGGATACACCTGGGGATTTTACACATTATCCTGGACTGATGATGATGGTTCGGATAATAAAAATTATGGTAAATATCTTAATGTCTGGAAAAAATCTGATGCCAAAACCTGGAAAGTAATCGTTGACATAGGTAATTCAAGCCCTGAGCCACAAGAATAAATATCAATCCTTGAAAAAGATTTTTAACTTCAGATAATTAAGATGCAAAAAAACATAAGAAGATTTAAATTTTGCGCTAAAATTTATAGTTCAATAATAAAAATGAGGAAATCCTGACCTGCC
>JBHPLN010000041.1:0-4959 GCA_042564205.1 Fidelibacterota bacterium | reverse complement strand
ATATTGAAATACTCACTCAATTTATACCTAACTGGTATTATATGGGGGGAAGGGTAAACGGTAATTTAAATCTATCTGGAACTGGTTTAAACACAAAGTTTAATTTTAATCTGAATCTTGAAAATGCAGAATTTGAGAAAATAAAAATTGGGTCCGCACACGGAGTTGGATACTTTGATGGACGAGTGCTTGCCTTTTCTGAATTTAGTTCAGAACGAAAGATTGATCAATTAACCGGTCATGCATTTTTACCAATAGATTTGAATTTTACTTCTACTACATTTGGTAAAATATTTAGAAATGATTCAATAGATGTAGAAGTAGCAGGTAAGATTGACAATATGGATTTTCTATCTGTATATCTTTCTGAAGTTGACTCAATAAGGGGAGATATTGATCTTGAGCTGATACTGTCAGGAAAGTGGACTGAAATTATCCGTGACGGTTACTTAAATGTAAAAAATGGTAGGATTTATACAACCCTTTTGGAACAACCAATCGTAGATCTTAATGGGATAGCAAAACTTGATAGAAATCAATTTAATATTGAGCTGCTTAAAGGCAAAATGCATTCAACCAATAAAAGAGGTAGACCAAGAAACAATCGCAATATTTCTTTTATCGGTGATATAAACATGACCCAGTTTTTTAAACCGTATTATAATATTCAAGTGTTAGGGAATGACGTGTATTTTCGTTCGCTAAGAATTGATATTCAAGGATTGGTTGATGTCGATGTTGCAATAGCAGGAAAAGATACAATTGGTATTGAAGGTGAAATTGCAGTGCTTGATGTGACGATGTTTAGACCGTTGATAGCGAATGAATTGGGAACAGTTCCAAGCGAATCTTTGGGCTCATTGATTAATTATAAAATGAATTTTCCCATTAAAGGTGATTTATTATTAACCAATAGTCAGCTCGATGTGCTTTTAGATGGAGAGGTTAGCATTACAAAATTTGGTAATAGACCTTCTGATTTCTCTGGTGAATTAAATATTCGCGAAGGAAAATTCTACTATTACGGGGATATTTTTACAATCGCTGATGGATATATGGGCTTTGAAAAAAAAGGATTTAATCCATATCTAGATATTAATGCCTTTACGGTAATTGATAGTGAAGAAATAGGTGTGTCGATTATCGGACCGATTGACAATCCGGAATTATCTTTTACCTCATCAAGTGGATTCTCTCACAGTGATATTTTGGAACTTCTGACTTGGCGTAAACGCTTTGAAGATCAAAAAATCTCTTCCAGTGGATTGGGAACTCAGGCTCAACAGATTGTTGGTGCATGGTTTGACAATCAATTAGACAAAAACATTATGGAATTAAGTGGCTTAAACAATCTTGGGATTGTTGACGATGTAAGTATAAGAGGGGCTTCGGGTCTACTAGACCCATATAATATTGATGATTTTTCAATAAAAGCAGATTTATCCAGGACATTATCTCTGAATTATGCATATCGACGATCGTTTTCATTAAATAATCCGTTGCATACTTTGGGGGTTGAGTTAAAAGTGAATCGATATCTTTCCTTAGTTGGGAATGTGGACCGTACCGGGAATATGCAAGTCAAATATCGGTTGCGATATGCCTACTGATAAAATAAATTTTTTTTCTATTTTGATTATATTTATAATTGGATTTTGCCATACCTTGTATTCCCAAACTGATAAACCACTCTTTGTTAATAAAATTGCAATTCTAGGGGGGGAATGTTGAATTAGAGGTTAAAGCGCGATCATTGCTCAGATTAAAGGAGCAAAGATTTCTATCTAAAATGCAGTTTGACCAGCGACTTTTGAAACTTGATGCAATTAGCTTAAAAACGCTCTATGTCTCAAAGGGATATTTATCTGTAAGTGTTAAAGATTCATTCCAAATAAGCGAAGATAGAGTGAATATATTTCTCATAATTTCTGAGGGTAAACAGTACTTTCTAAAATCTGTTGACGTTTCAGGTAATAACCTAATTGATGATAATACCATTGCAAAAACTTTAGGCCTAAAAGTTAACAAACCATATAATCCTGTTCGTGCAAATACCAATTTGCCGAATCTGGAATCTATATATCATGAAATTGGTCACCTATTTGCGACTTTCTCAGTCAAAGATGAAATTAAAGATTCTGTATACGTGAATATTAATATTACAGAACATAAATCGGTAAGAATTAATCGAGTGTTATGGGACGGTATTGGAAATCTTGATTCAAATATTGTACAACGTGAGATGGCGTTTAATGTTAACGAGATCTATAAAAAATCGAAAATTGACCTTACACAACAAAGATTGCTAAAAACAGGAATATTTTCTTCTGCTAATTTTATTCCATTAGGAATTGCAGGAACTGACACCTCCATTAATATATTAGTAGAGCTTAAACAATTTAAGCATCGAGAGTGGATCTCTGAAGGAGGTTATTATCCAATAGAATATTATGAAGGTGCTGAACCGGTGCCTGGAGCCGGTTTAAATTTAGAATGGCGCGTTCGACGACTGTGGTGGACAAGCACTAGTTTCTCAAACAAAATAAGTAGTCATGCATTACTAGTTGACGGTTCCTTAATACCTAAAATCAGATTTGAGATGAACATGTCTAATCAATGGTTGTTGTCTTTTAGGATTCCGACTCAAATAGAGACATTCTATGAGTACTTTAAAGACTTTGGAATTAATAACAAACCGTATGTTAGTCGTTATGGTATCCATTTATTTAATATTTATCAGATTGATGAGAAATCATTTATTGAGACAGGATTGGAGTGGGAGAAATTTATTAGACCGAGCCAATCTACAATAGAGCTTACAAACTCAAAAAGGGTGAATATTCAAAAGCGCTCAATGCTTGCGCATATATTAATTGATAAATCTGACCATCCGCTATATCCTCGAAAAGGGAATACATATTCTATGATTCTTAATAAAACTGGCGGAATTCTTGGGGGGAATCGTGATTTTTTCAAAATGGATCTAGGATTGACCAGCTACAGTTCCATGCGTGAAATAGTCTTTGCGGGACAATTAAAAATTGGGAAAATATATGGTTGGAGTTCAGATTATCGAGATTATCAATATGATCTATTTTATTTAGGCGGTAGTACAAGCTTGCGGGGATGGGACATGTTGCGGTTTAATGTTGATGAAAATAAAAATCCAAAAGGCAATATATCCAGAATTATGGCGAATGCTGAAATTAGGTTTCCGTTATTCTGGGTGTTGGGCGGAGAAGTATTTACAGATGGTGGATATTTAGCCGATTCATTTTCAAAATTTTCATTATCACAATTAGAATGGGACGCCGGAGGTGGTATTACATTAATAACTGCACTTGGACCTGTAAGACTTGATTTTGCAGCACCAGTTGATGATTTCACTCATTTTCGTAAATGGAAAATTCAATTGGGTGTACATTATTTATTTTAATTAGGAACTTGCCAAAAACTACTATGTAAAACAGCTTAGTAAATCTTGAATGACCATAAACCTCCGACTAAATTTCAAACTAAATAAAGGTTAGAATAATAATGAGAAAAAGTTTTTTAGCAGCGGTTAGCTTAATTATTTTGATTAGTTGTAATCGTTCACCAGAACAACTCATAGAGCGGGGATTTGATTATTTAGATAAGGGTAATTACAATAAGGCTATTAATCAATTTGAAGAATTAGTTTTGAAATATCCCAATGATCCTATAGCTGAGACGGCGCATTTTCACATTGTAAACATTCTACTTGATTTTCAGGAAGATTATATGGCGGGATATAACGTCCTAAATGAGATTATTATAAGATATCCAGATTCTCCTCGAGCACAAGTAGCGAAAGAAGATGTAAATAATTTTCCATCCTGGTTATTTATTAAAAGTGAATTCTTAAGAAATAATAACAATCCTGTGGGTGCATTAAAGGCATTGGAAACTTTAGTATCATATTTCCCAGAAGCAAATCAATTGGCTCAAGCGCACTATGCAATTGCAGATATTTATTTAGTTAATTATCGCGAAGAAGAAAAAGCAGTAGAACTTTTTAAAAACATATCTGCTGAATTTTCGGATACTCCACAGGGACCGCATGCCCAATTTATGGCAGGATATATTAATGCAAATATGATTGGAAATTTAGAGAATGCAAAAAAGGAATACGAACATTTTCTCGAGAAATATAGCGATCATGATTTGGCTTCATCAGTAGAATTTGAGTTGGGATATTTAGGCCAAAACATTGATGAAATTATTACACTAAAACAAGTAAATGAATAAGCGAGAAACGGGTTAATTATGACGCAACTTCATGTGGATTTTTCAACCCAACGGATGGTTGAGATGGCTTAGCACGATTTGCATCAGAAAGGTCAGCATCGGTAGTAACAATTGGTGGTTCTTTCATTACACGGTACCGTCTGCCCCAGGTAGTCAGTTCTATATAAATGATTTCTTTCAGTTTATTCTGCCACATTTAAAAATCCTACATTATTTAATTAAAGAATTTTTTACTCTTTCAATGTAATCACCGGTCCGGGTATCGACCTTTATAGAGTCGTCTTGCTCAATAAAAAGAGGGACATTAGTTGTATATCCTGTTTCAAGAGTCGCCATTTTAGTTGCACCCGTTGCGGTATTGCCTCTCAGCCCTGGTTCGGTTTGCGCAACTTTCAAAACAACATGCGCAGGAAGTCGAACGCCTAAAACTTCATCCCCATCAAAGAGTAAGTCTACACCAATTCCAGCCGTTAAATAATTATGATTTTCATCTAATATAGTTCGACTGACATTATATTGTTCATAAGTATCATTATCCATAAAAACGCTTGATTCACCTTCGTCATAAAGATATTGCATGGCTTTTACTTCAATCCGAATTATTTCAATTTTAGCGCCAGCATTAAATGTTTCATCAATGACCTTACCCGATTGTATATCCTTCAGTTTTGTTCTAACAAATGCACCACC
>JBHPLN010000040.1:0-5254 GCA_042564205.1 Fidelibacterota bacterium | reverse complement strand
TGAGGTAGAACTAGCGTTAAAAAAGAAATATAATCTGTAGCTGTTGATTTCCCGCATCATAAGTTTATCAATAAGGAAATAGATCCATTATGCCAACGTACGATTATAAATGCACAGAATGCTCTACGGAATTCGAACGGTTTCAATCAATGACTGAGGAGCCGGTAAGAATATGCCCTAACTGCGGTGGACGTGTTGATAGACTAATCGGTAGTGGTTCAGGTCTGATTTTCAAAGGAAGTGGATTTTATTTAACTGATTACAAGAATAAAAAACCTCAGTCAAAAATAACTGAATCTAGGAAAGAGGATAATAAAGCAACAAAACCAAAAACCAAACAATCAGATAAATCAGAGAATTAAATGACAAAATATAAATTATCTAATGTTCCAAAAAATGGGCAGATGATTAAATCTATTAAAGGTATACTTGAAGTACCGAATAATCCCATAATTCCATTTATAGAGGGGGACGGAATTGGTCCTGATATTTGGAAAGCAGCCGAATTCGTTTTTAATTCAGCAGTTTCTAAAACTTATTCCAGTAAAAAATGGATAGAGTGGATGGAGATATATGCTGGAGGAAAGGCACATGAAATGGTAGGTGAATGGTTGCCAAATGAGACACCAAAAATTATTAGCGATTTTGCGGTAGCAATTAAAGGACCATTAACGACTCCAGTTGGGGGTGGAATACGCAGTTTAAATGTTTCATTGCGTCAGATACTTGATTTATATGCTTGTATTAGACCGGTAACATACTTCGAAGGTGTTCCGAGTCCTGTTAAAGATCCACAAAAATTAAATGTGGTTATTTTCCGCGAAAATACCGAAGATGTTTATGCAGGTATTGAATGGCCCAGTGGATCACAGGAATCCAATGAATTAATTGAATTCATAGCTGAAAGATTTAATAAGAAAATCAGAGCAGAATCGGGAATTGGGATAAAACCTGTAAGTCCTTTTGGTAGCATTCGTCTAATAAGAAAAGCAATAAATTATGCAATTGCACGAAAAAGGAAATCTGTTACACTGGTGCATAAAGGGAATATCCAAAAATTTACTGAAGGAGCATTTAGGGATTGGGGTTATGAATTAGCAAAAAATGAATTTGGCGATGAACTTATCAACGAACAGGATCTCTGGGAGAAATTTGATGGTAAATCCGATGATAAAATTATCATTAAAGACCGTATTGCTGATGCAATGTTTCAACAAGTTCTTTTGCGACCTGATGAATATGATGTAATTGCGACGACAAACTTAAATGGTGATTATTTATCCGATGCATGTGCGGCTCAAGTAGGCGGATTGGGTTTGGCACCTGGTGCAAATATGTCTGATAATATTGCACTTTTTGAAGCAACGCATGGAACGGCTCCTAAATATGCCGGGCAGGATAAAGTCAATCCTGGATCAGTGATACTTTCTGGAGTTATGATGTTCGAACATATCGGGTGGCAGAAAGTAGCGGATCTAATAGTTAATGCAATTCAGAGAACAATATCAGAAAAAGTTGTTACATATGATCTAGAAAGACAAATGACAGGCGCAAAAAAAGTAGGAACCTTTGGATTTGCTGAAGCAATTGTAAATAATATGTAATTCACAAAATCCTTTGAAGGTGATGAGTACACAGAACTCACCTTTAACAGCGTACAGTTGTAATTTCTATTCTAATGTTTATTGATTATACAAAAATAAAATGCTTTGCTGGAAAGGGTGGACCAGGTGCTGCAACTTTTCGTAGGGAAAAATTTATACCGAAAGGTGGCCCTGATGGTGGAGATGGTGGCAGTGGTGGTAACGTCATTGTTCAAGTTAGACCTGATCTACATACTTTACATGATATTCGCTATAACAAAATTTATCGTGCTGAAAATGGTGCGTCAGGTGGATCCTCTCGAAAATCAGGAAAGAGTGGGGCAGATGTAACTATTTATGTTCCTTGTGGTACATTGATTAAAAATTCTGAGAACGGTGAAATTATTGCGGATTTGGTAGATAAAAATGACAGGATTGCACTATGTAAAGGAGGATTAGGAGGTCGAGGTAATGTACATTTCAAATCATCTGTTGTACAATCACCGCGTTATTCTCAGCAAGGAATTGCAGGAGCTTCTGGAGAATTCGAATTTGAATTAAAAGTACTAGCGGATGTAGGTTTAGTAGGATTACCGAATGCCGGTAAATCAACATTATTATCAAGAATTTCATCGGCAACTCCAAAAATCGCGGATTATCCTTTTACTACCTTGGAGCCGCATCTTGGAATAGTAAAATCAGGAGAGTTTAGATCTTTTGTAATGGCCGATATACCAGGGCTAATTAAAGGTGCGAGTCAAGGAAAAGGACTAGGTCATAGATTCCTAAAGCATATCGAACGAACAAAAGTCTTGGTCTTTTTAATAGATGTAAATGATAATAATCCTGCTGGTACATTTGAAACTTTAAGGAACGAACTTGTTAATTATAATCCAGGACTAAGTGAGAAATCATTTTTGATTCTGAGAACAAAATGGGATCTTATTAATGAAAATAACAAGCTAGATAATTGGTTAGATTTTAGTGATCCAATAATTGACATTTCTTCCAAATCCGGGCATGGTTTAAATGAATTATACAAGTCTCTAAATAAAATATTATATACAAAATGACCAATTAATAAAATATTTAATCCATTAAATATTTCCTAATACTAGCTCAAAAGGACCGAAGTATTGTAGAAAACAAATTGGTTTGGTTTAAATGACTTGAAAGTTTTGAACTAACATAGCGGATAAGTAATTTCCGAACCCCAAAGTTATAAATTACTTAAAATGGAGAGGTGGCCGAGCTGGCTGAAGGCGCTCGCCTGCTAAGTGAGTGAAGGGCTTAAAACTCTTCCGAGGGTTCGAATCCCTCCCTCTCCGCAAAACCCCTCGAAATGAGGGGTTTTCTTTTATTCAAATAAAGTCAGATATATTCAAATATTACCAGATTCCGGACACACTTTTTTCGGACACACCTCAATTCCAATAAAATTCGTTTTTTCAACCAAATCCCCAAATTTCAATCAATTAGAAAGGGGAGTGGGGGTTGGGGAAGTAATGAGTACTTACTAGATTGTTAAATCACCTATCGTCAATGTGTTTGGAGCTCGTCCACTAAATTCACAACTAATGGTGATGGATTGGGGATCAGAATTTCCAGCTGTTATTTCGATTCTTGCTGCAACAGTTCCAGGTGTGCAATTTTGAGTGCCGCTAAAACTAATTGGTACCCTTAGCGAATAATGCTCCCCATTAACTACATCTGCCATTATTGATTTTGTATTACCATTACCTTTTGTTACTTCTGCTTCTAATTTTAAACTTCCAGAACCCGATGTGACTGTAAATCCAATAAAACAAGTCTGTCCTCGCAAAATACCACTAGAATAATTATAAGTGCAGGTATATTGACTAGACCAATCTACAGTTATAGAGGCATTACCATTCCCACTAGAAGTGGAATTTTTTTTACATCCATCAATGAAAAAAATTGAAATAATTAATAACAACGGAAGGAAATAAAACCGATTAAACATAATCAACTCCCTCATTTATCATTAAATATAATAAAGTAGTAATACAAGATAACTCCAATAATGTTTTTTACCTATTCCCATATTTTCAACCAAATTCCAATCAATCAGAAGGGGGATTGGGGGTTGTAAATTCAGTTTGTAACTATACTGCCATGTATATGCAATGGTATTTCATCAACAATTAACTGATTGGTCGATTGGTAATATCTTTCTAATAATTCATCCCAATGCGTATCAATAACAAATTTGTTATTTAGTACATCGCTGGAATAATAATTAGTATAATTTTCTATACCTGGAATAGGTAAGTAAATCGAGATACCATTTGAGAACAAAACTCCTTCTCCATGGCATTCATTAATTATAATATTTTGATAGTCATTAATAATTTGATTTTGAATAAGTTTAATATCGTTATCTTGTTCAACTTCGCTTAATAATTCTATAACATTAATAAAATCCACTCTGTTATTTCGATAATTTTTAATATTTATAAATAGGTTATTTAAACCCGTTTCAAAGGCGTGAAAATTGTCCAAGTATTGTAAACTTAACTCATCCAGATGTTGTACTAATAATTCTATTCTATCTGTTCTAATTGCACTCATTGTTAAATCAAAATAATAATTATGATCCAATATATCAGTACTATGATCCCAAATAAAGTCAATAATTTTACTTCCTACTGCAAAGGTATCATCGTAGGTATTATTGTTTATATATGATAATATGTCTTCCCATGCACATCCAAAGAAATCATAGGTAGTAGAATTTTCACTTCCAATGAAAACATCGGTAAAATCACCTAATTGGTATACAACCTCCAGTGAACCCATACTACAAGCCATCATTAATAATATATCAATTTTACCATTTGATTGAATCGCCTTAGATATTTCCTGGGGAGTTAACCAATCATTGTCATTAGTTTCATCCATGAAACCACCTACCCACCCAAATCCATGGTTATACATTCCTAAGATATAACGATCCGCAGGGTAATTCTTCTTTCCATATTTGATGAACTCTTCAAGTGTGCTCTGAGATCCCATATTAATCTCATCTAAATCTTCCAATAAAATCGCTTTATGCCCTTCATCAATATACCAATAATGAGCTGGAGCATAATCTTGATCTTCTAAAACAATTACATTGATATTGTCACTAGAACACATGCTGTTTTTGAAGTCTTGAAATCTCCTATAAGAAGGGAAATAATCTTCATCGGCGTAAAAAAGAAAAGTCCAAGGTTTAATATCGTTTACAGTTGGTTGATTTGGAGAATTACAGCTAAATAACAATTGCACTATTAGTATAAAAAAACCTACTTGGATTATTTTCATAATTATACCCCAAGAATGTTATTAATTATATAACACTCATTCCACCGCTTTTGTCAATTATTTCAATCCATTTACTTCCCAATAATATATTAGTACCAGTTAAATTAAAACTGCTATCCGTTTTTATAATAAATCTCCAATTCTAATCAATCAATCGAGGGGGTATGTCGCCCTATAGGGGGATGGGTTTTATATGTATATATACCCCACATACATTTTTCCTGAAATCACAATTTCAATCCAACGAAAAGGAGAGTTAGTGGAAAGGGAGGATTCGATATAATTACATAGCTAGAGATAATGTGATGTTAGTTCCATTCACGGTGATCGAATAATTTCTGTTT
>JBHPLN010000004.1:0-68252 GCA_042564205.1 Fidelibacterota bacterium | reverse complement strand
AATGAACAAGACGCCGAGGACGTTTATCAAGAAACGTTTATCAAAACTTATAAAAATCTTAAAAAATTCAGATTTGAAAGTGAGATTTATACTTGGATGTACCGTATCGCAGTAAACACAGCCTATAATTTTAAAAGGAAACAATCTAAGATGCAGATGATCGAACCAACTCAATCTGATAATAGAGATCACATCGATCAAATTACCGAATCCAATTCAATTGATAATTCATCACAAGAATTCACAAAAGCTGTAAGAGCGTCTTTGCATTTGTTACCACGACAACAACGTACGGTATTCATACTAAAACATTTACAAAATTTAAAAATTAAAGATATTGCTAGTATTTTGAATATCTCTGATGGAACAGTAAAGAAATACCTTTTTCGAGCAGTAGAAAAATTACAGGTAGCTCTTAAGGAGTACAATTATGCCCAATAAAAACAATATAAAATGTCAACGTTTGGCAAGTTTATATGTTCTCAATGCTTTGAATTCTTCAGAGAAGGATAAGTTTGAAGAAAGATTAAAGAATGATGCTGAGCTAAGAGAATTCGTACAGAAATGTAAGTCAACATTAGATTCAGTTAAACCAGCGGCTAATTATAAAGTAAGTGACGAATACCTACAAGCGCAACGCAACCTTTTACGAGGCAGAATTAACCTATTAAATAGAGAGCGCAAGGCGACTCCAATATGGTCGACGGTAAAAGAAAAATCAGAAAATGTTTTGAGCATTTTAGTTTTTGGGAAACAGCCCGGATGGGCAATTGCTACTTATATTGTATTAGCCATATTTGCCGGTAGAATGGTGTTTGCACCATCATCTGATAATAATGTTGCTATGAATAATCAGCCCAACATTAGCGAATTGATTGAAGCTGGAGGGTTATCAAATGTAGCCATTAATGTATCAGACAATTTCGAGAATCCTATCCAGTTTGTCTCACTTGGAGATAATAATCTCAATTTTGCTGGCGGTCTACAAGATAAAAAAGTTCGCCAAATGCTGTACTACTTATTATTAAATGATGAAAACCCTGGCAATCGACTAAAAGCTGTTCGATTATTAGAGAATGTGCAAGCCGACGAAGATACTAAATTAGTTTTGATTTCCTCTTTGTTGTCAGAACCAAATTCAGGCGTTCGATTGAATTCAGTCAAATTATTAGAGAAATATAGACCCGATGGTCCTATCCTAAACGCTTGCCAGAAAGTGATGTTAGAAGACACTAATGAGGCTATCCGCATGGAAGCCTTGAAGATATTATCTAAAGAACCTACAGTGGATTTAATTCCATTATTGCAATTGGTGAGTAATATGGACGACAACGAATTTATTAGAGATGAATCACGCAAATTGTTATCAAGTTTAAAGAACCCAGTTTCGATTGAAAATATTGAGGTATATTGATGCGATACGTTGTAACACTGACAATACTCATCCAGATATCTTTTGCACAAGAAATATTTGAAACTTTCGATTTGGAAGGCTCATCAAAATACCTTGGTAAAACAGTTTACTCATTTAATACTGTACCAGCTACAGCTCCAGTCCTGAATGTCTCAGATGTTATGGGTGACATTTATATTAAAGGTGTACCTGGAGTCAGAACAAAAATTAAAGAAGTGGTGAAAGTCAGATCGAATACCAAGAAAGGTGCAAAAACCTTGCATGAAAGATTTAAATCTGCTGTCTCATATTCTGAGGAAAAAAACGTAATAAATGTCAAAGGAAAAGGCCCCTGGTCATCACGTTTATCATTTGATTATGAGATTACAGTTCCTCAATCAACTGGTTTAATAGTAAATACCAGCGGTGGTGACATTACGATTGAACATGCGTCCAGTGAAATCGACGTGAAAACCAGTGGTGGCGACCTAGACTTTTCATTTATCAAAGGAAAATTAACAGGCGTAACAGCGGGTGGAGATATTGATTTGAACCATTGCCAGGGTACGATTTATGTCTCGACTTCGGGAGGTGATATTGATGGCGTTGACATAGAAGGTAAAATTAATGCGAATACTTCTGGGGGTGATATTGACATTACTTACTCTGAAGGCGATTTATCGATAAATACCAGTGGAGGTGATCTATACCTGATGGAGATTGAAGGTGAGAATATTATAGCAAAAACATCTGCGGGAGATATTACTGTTGAAGATGTAACCAGCTCCATTCTGCTACATACTGACGGGGGGGATGTTGACATTGAGAATGTTAATGGTGATATTAAGGCGACAACCTCTGGTGGGGATATTGATTTATATAATATTTCTGGTGTTATCGATGTTTTTACTGATGCTGGTTCTATTGATGGTGAGGATATTGCCGGACCGATCACTGCCATTACCAAAGCAGGGGATATTTATATTGAAAAATTCGTGAATCCCCTTTTTATCGATCATTCCATTATGTTGCGCGCTGAAGTTGGTGACATACAATTGATTCTTCCTGAAGATTTTTCAGGAGATTTTCAGGTAATGGTAGAGAATGCCTATTCTTCAGATGCAATCGAATCAGAATTCCCGATAACAATAATCAAAACCATGGATGATATTCGGGGCGAGGGTATTATTGGTGCTGGTACACATGTTATTAAAATGCGTACACAATACGGTGAAATCTATATTGAAAAAACTAGCGAAAATGAGGATTAATTAGGAAATGAAACGCTCAATATTTATATGTTTAATATTATCCCTTTTTGCCCATGCGCAGAATAATATTACTGTATTAGATACTACCAACATTAGTAATCCTGGAATTGAGGATGAATCAGAGTCCAAATTTGATGATCCTAATATCTTTCCAATCAAAGAAACCAAATTTTTCGGTGATCATTCTATTGATGTAAAAAGTATTTCTATTGATAAGTTACGTATCATAGGCGGAAATCTTGATGTGTATGGAACTGTAATGGGAACCATATCTGTCATCGGTGGCGATGTAATTTTACATAAAACAGCAGTAATAAATGGTGAAATTATTGCAATTGGGGGAAGCGTACATAAAGAGCAGGGTGTGACAATTAATGGAAAAATTTACGAAACTAATCTAAAAGAGGGATTGGTTTACCGTGAAACAAATCAAGATTCTGAAATCCAAGGAGATACTTATTTCGATTCTGAATATAACCATTATAAGTACTATGGCAGTTGGATTCACCCCGACTTTAGCTGGTTCGATTATAATCGCAATGAGGGATTTGTGTTCACGCCCATAAATTTTTATAGATCTGATTACCAGTATTCAAATTATCGACTGAATGTGACCCTTGGATATCGATTTGGTCAAAAGAAACCTCATGGTAGACTGACATTTGAAAAATTATTATTCCCACGTGACCAATTAATCATATTTGGCAGTGTTTTTAGAGAATCGAGAACTGATGATTACTTTAGACTTCCTAAGGAAGAAAATGGTTTAGCCGCGCTTGTCGGTCGTCAAGATTTTTATGACCGTTGGGATGAAGAAGGTTGGGCAGTAGGTGTTGGATTGGATCTGGCTTATGTTAAGCTTAAACTGCGGTATGCAGATGTGACGCAAAATTCAATGGATGTACTGGATATATGGAGCGTATTTAATCGGACCCGAGAATTACGGCCCAATTCATTTATCTTTCAAACTGACTTGGCATATACCGAAGTGACTATTGCATATAGAACTCGAACTTATCATCCATTTTCAACTGGATTTGCAATAATGCTCCAGACCGAATGGTTTCAATCAGGTGATCTGACAAATAATGAAACTGCTAATCCTGAAAAAACCGTATCGAGGACAACCTCATTAGCAGTTCTGAATTGGGAGTTTTCTCGTGGTCTGCTGTTAAGAACTCGTGTTATTGGAGGAATATCTGATAATTTATTGTTTACACCTCATCGTTTATTTGGGGCAGGTGGACTAGGTTCAGTAAGTGCACACCCCTACAAGCACCAAGTAGGCGAGGAAATGTTACAGACTAACGTGGAATTAATATTCACACCAATATTCTTGGATGGTGAATGGATAATTAAATTGTTTGCTGATGCTGGCTACGCCTGGTTTAAATCCAATCATGGATTTGGATCAATTTTTAAGAAAAGTGATGAATTTATCAGCGCCATTGGCGTTGGCATTGGTAATGGAGACCACAATGAATGGGATTGGGGCATAAATATTGCTAAACCTACTGACGGACGCGAGGTGATTGAGACCACCTTCCGTCTAAACCTAAATTTCTAAGGTATTTATTATGAAAAAACAAATTAACGTATTGATAATTCTTTTAATGCTCTCAGGAGCAATAATATCTGCTCAAGATTACGATGAATGGAAAAAAACTGATATCTTTTCATATCCTGTCAAAAAATTAAATACATTGGAAATGAACTTTTCGTATGGGTTGGGATCATTGATTATTGAGCCTAATTCAGATTCAAATATGCTGGAAGGCAGCGTCACTTATAACAGCCATGAAATAATTCCTAAAGTTAAATACGATATTTTTGAATCTACTGGCATTTTTGAGATTGATGTTAAAGACCGGGATTATAAACACAAACGAAAACATCGCTATGAAGATTACGATGATGATGATTTTGATGACGACGATGACGATGATGATGATGACCACCATGAATGGGATTTTGATCTTGAGGATCTAAGATTTGGCAAATTAAAAAATAAATATGAAAATGATATGGTGTTTTCACTCCCCACATCGACTGAAATTGACCTTGTCCTTGATTTTGGGCTGGGATCTGCTGATCTTGATCTCTCTGGTCTGCAAATCAGAAATTTTGAAATCGATTGCGGACTAAGTGAAGTAGATATAGTGGTTGTTGAAACCAATCCTATCAGATGTAAAACAGTTAACATTAGTAATGGACTTGGTGACTTAACGGCTGATGGACTTGGAAATCTTCGCGCAAAACACCTGTCATTCAATGTGGGGCTGGGATCTGCAGATATTGACTTGCGCGGTGATGAGATTAGCGATATGCAAGTAGATATTGAAGTGGGATTGGGATCAATGGATTTAGTCTTACCAGAAGACGCAAATATTAAAATCTACGTCGAGGATTCATTTCTCTCCTCTGTTGACATTATAGGTTTGGTTAAGAAAAAGAAAAAGGAATGGATCAGTCCCAATTGGAAGTCATCAAGACCAACAATTGAGGTTGAAGTGAGCGTAGGTATGGGTTCAGTTGATATCCGAGTAGACGATTAGCTTCATATTCTATTCACATACTTTCGATCATATAATTATTTAACCATAATTAATACTTCTGCCACTAGTTTTTCAATACCTGCTGCTACTTCAGAAATAGATTTGCCATCCATATAAGCTGGCGTCGATACAACTTTTTGATTCTTATCTACTATTATTTCCTCAACCGAACAAGCAACATGTTTTGCACCCATAATATCTATATCGGCAGCCGTTTTTTGATCGGTGCCAATTGTAAGCTTTAATGAATCAACTGTTTCTCCAAGAATTTTTGCTAACATCACAGGGGCAATACATATCGCGCCAATTGGTTTACCGACGTTATGCATCCTCGTAGTCAATTCCTTGACATAAGGATTCACATCGCATTTTGCTCCTGACATAGCATAATCACTTAAATTCTTCGCTACACCAAATCCCCCAGGAAAAATAAGAGCATCCAATTCTTGTGCGGAAATTTCTGCTAAATCCCTAATGTTACCGCGCGTGATTCGTGCTGCTTCGATTGATACATTTCGTGTTTCGCCTTCCATTTCCTGCCCTGTAAGATGATTAATAACGTGTAGCTGATCTATATCAGGAGCTAGATAAACTGATTCAACTCCTGCCCGATCTAAAGCAAGCATTGTTATGACAGTTTCTTGAATTTCAGCACCATCATATACGCCGCAGCCTGATAAAATAACTCCAACTTTAACCATGATATCCTCCCCATAATTTGTTCGGTGTTAATTATTGAAATAATAAGATTAATTTTACTTTCAGTCAAGATTATCCGAATTATATACAGATAAAACGTTTCGCTTAAAACCTTCATATTTTGTTCGTTTAATTGGAGAATCTCTGAACAGTAAATGAAACTCATCCTCTGATAAATCAATCCACTTCGATATTGAATTGTTTTTGATCGCCGGTTTTGGCAGAAATTCCGAATCGGAAGAATATTTCTGGTGCTTTTTATTCCAAGGACAAACTTCCTGGCAAATGTCACATCCAAATATCCAACCAGATAAGGCATTGCCTTGTTGAACTGAAAATGCACCTCGGTGCTCAATAGTCATGTAAGAAATGCATCTCCTAGCATCTAAAATATAATCTGTTAATGCGCCGGTTGGGCAAGCATCTATGCAGGCTGTACAGGAACCACAAAGATCATCTTCAAATTCCGAATCATACTCCAATTCAATACTCAAAATTAATTCCCCAAGGAATAGCCAGCTCCCAAAATCGCGCGTAATTAAATTGGTGTGTTTTCCCTGCCATCCAAGACCAGCCCTTTGTGCCCAAACCTTTTCCATAACGGGCGAAGTATCCACACAAATTACAGAATGATCACAAACAGTTACTTCATTAATCGAATCCAATAATTGCTGTATTCGATTTTTCAAAATTATATGATAATCCTGACCCCAGGCATAATTACTAAAATTGAAGGAGGCTTCTCCTTTTTGCACTATATTGCTACTCAATCCTGTAAAATAATTTAGGCCTAAAGATATTATAGATTTTGCTTGAGGAAAATAGGTATGAATATCGCCACGTTCCTTTTGACGCTTTGAAATCCAGTTCATAGTGGCCGATTTACCGGACTTAAGCCAGTCGTTTAATCGGTTGCTATCAATGCGTGTTGAAATAGCAGACGTAATTCCAACTTTCTGGAATCCTATTTCTAATGCTTTCGATTTAATGATTTTCGAAAGCTGAGTAGGGTCTTTCACAATAGATGAATCTATATCTTCCAATCTTCGTAAGATTATTTAGCAATGACCTGCTGCAATAACAGCAGGTCATTGTTCATTAGAGCGAAATATTTTACAATATTATAGATCTGATAATAATTCCTGTGCTTCCTTCTGCTGAATTCGATCACTGTCGTTATTTGCTGGTAAACCAACGGCCGTTTGATATGCGCTGGCCGCAGCTTCTTTATCCTTCAACTTCTTGAAGGTTTGCCCTAACCACACATAATGACGAATTTCATCGGGAGCGATTTCAATGGCTTTTTCAAAATACTGCCGGGCTTCTTTGAAACTGGCTTTTGGCGGTGTTGCATAAACAACTTTGGCAATAGTTCGTTCAAACCAACTCAAATCAGCCAAGGTGTAATGCCAGCGACCCATAACATGGTAATTCCCATCATCTTCAGGATCTAATTCAATCGCTGCCATTGTGTGTTCAGCAACTTTGTAAGAATTTTTAATCTTTTGCTTGGTTCCTTCTAATTCACCGACACGACCAATTAAAATGCCATACCATTTATGCGACTCAGCACGATCCGGATTCATTGTCAATGCTTGGTCAGCATACTTAAAACCAGCATAAATATTCTTAGAAATAACAGCCTCATCCTCCGAACTATCAGAAAGATTGAAATGAACTCTCGCCAACCTCCAAACTAATTCGAAATTTTCTGCGTCGAGTTCTTCGGCTTGTTTCAGAACTGCTAAGGTTTCACTATATTTATCTTCTTCATCTAAAACATCCGATTGTGTGAGTAAATCATTAAAGCCCTGACCATAATTAAACGTAGCCAGCAGTAAGATTAATCCAATGATTTTTTTCATGTGTCCCTCTTTTATTTAAAGTATTCAATATAAGTGATTTGAATTTCTCTATTAAAATAATCTACTTGTTCTTTATTGAACAATAAATTATTGAAATCTAATTCAATGTGAAGCCGATTTGCAAATGTCCACCTTATACCGGTATTTAGGTAGCCACCGCGATTTATGGAAATAGAATTTGCCCTTTTATCATTCTCATTCAATGCAGCATTATATTCTAGTGCTAATGATAGATCGGGATTTAAATCCACGTCAAATCCAAGAAATAAATTTGGGTCTTTATCACCATCGTCAGTTTCAAGGAAATTATAATTTAAACCACCATGCACTCCAACATTACCCAGCACAGATCTCCAATTTTTACTCGCCACTACATATAATCCGTATGCTTTTACGTCGTATCTCTGTAATGAATCCGCATTATATGCACCATATCCCTGTGATATAAACCCTAGTGCAACGCCTGGCGTTACTAGTGTTTCATCAACAGCGCGGTATTTAAAATTAGCCTCTGGCCGCGGATGCCATTTAACATCATTATCGCCAATTAAACTATCTGCACCATAGGAAATACCAAAAGAAAATCGATCCGTTACACCCACTGTCATACCAGCCAATAAACCGCCGTGATTTTGAATACGTAAATTAAACAGGTAACTGCCCTTATTAAGAGTACCAGCAGTAGGCATTGACACTAAATGTGTGGGTGGTGGATAATCGGGGGTTTGTCCTAAAGTGGGTTTTATAAATATCCCCCCCCATCAAAAACGCTATTATAAATTTCATTATATAGCTTTGCATCATTTCAATTTAGCCCTTAGTGGGTAGTAAATCAATGTTACTGTAGAGTAGAAAATCACCAGAGAACAGGTTTATGGTCTGAAATACATCGCCTCCTGAAAATAGTATGGCTGCAACAATTAGGAGTTTCAGCATATGATTTAGGATCAATCAGTTAAAATCAACTAAAATGTTGCCAATGTGAAGTTTGCGATGATTGAATAGTTTTTTTGTAGCCCAATATTTTAGTTGATCTGATTCAGATTTTGATAATAAATCAAGCTTTTTCAGTAGGCTCATAATCGCCACTGGCAAACAGCGTGGATTACCATCAAGCACTTTCAATGCAATTCCAATGGATTTCCCGTTACCTTGTTGGAACGCTATACCTTGAATTGCCTCTCCGCCAATTTTTGCAACTGCACGTCCTTTCAATGCTGCAATAAAATCAGTGTCAAAACGTTTTTTTCCACCTATCAAATATGGATTATTTACCATCGCTTCATAAACACTTTTAAGAGCCGGCGTTTCCTTTTGACCTAATTTTTTAAATAAAACCGATATTGCATATAATGATAAAAAAGGAGTTGCTGCACTACAGCCATCTATTCCTATCGGCATATTTTTTAATCCTGTTAGTTGTTTTAAATATTTTAATATTGTCTTTTGAACAGGATGATCCGGCTTCGTATATCCGGTTGGGTCAACTTTTAAAAATTTTGATAAACACAGCATTCCGGCATGCTTGCCACTACAGTTGTTATGCAAAGGAGATAATTCAGACTCATTTTTCGTCAAATATTTGCTTGTCTCTTTATTATACGGCAAATGAATACCACACTCATATACATCAGGTGTTGTACCTAACTTATTTAACATGCCCTGTGCAGTTTTAACATGTATAGCTTCACCGCTATGTGAAGCACACATTAGTGCCAATTCAGTTTCAGAAAACTTCGCAGCATCAACAGCTCCAATCTCAACGCTGGCAGCGGCTTGGAAGGGCTTTAGTGAAGATCGAGCACAGGTTAAATAATCTGGAGAGCCAGAGTTATACAGGATATTATCCTTTTCGTCTACAGCTACAACATAAACTTCATGCACACTCTCGGGGGTGGAACCTCTCGTAACTCGGCATTGCATATTATTCTCAAATATTTTCGGTTAAATGTAGCGGCAAATTTACTGAATTCGATTTAGTCTAAATAAATCAATTTTTACTAAGGAAATCGAGCAGATACTGTTATAGTTTGGGATATTCCCAACTTATTTGAATCGAAATTTAGTCCATAATTAAGCTGGTAGATTCCTGCTGAAAATCCAATCCCACCCCCATATGAAATAGAATTCTTAGAAATTTGTGTATTAATCCGTATTGCTAATTCATTCCATCGGCTTTCATTCCCAATTTTGAATAGTACCAGTTTGTTCAATCGGGAGTGCTCTCCAGATAAGTAAATGGTATTCATTAATGAACCAATTTGATGTTGATGAGCGATACCTCCCGTAATTCTAATGGGCATTTCAGGTGAATTTTTATAGAGTTCTCCCGTTCTTCCAATATTTAAAATTGATCCACCGATTTTCAATCCGTGCTTAGTAGTATGTAAAATCCCAATGTCAAACGCTAATCCATATGTTGATTCAGTAAATATTTGCATATACAGTGTGTGCAATGCAACGCCAAAATTCAGTCCATGTCTTTCATGCGCATAAAGCAAATCGAGGGTTGTACCATATGCATCAAATGTCCCGATTGGTTCATCTAGTGGTACATTAGGGCGTAATTCCAGGTCATTTAATCCCACATAACGAATTTGGAAACCTCCGGCTCCTCCGAGTAAAGGTGTAATAAATGTAACCGATGATGTTTGCACATCTTTCAACCATTCGCCTAATGAGAACGACATTTCTGTTCCGTGATCAAATTGACCGATCAATGCTGGATTAATGTTTATCCCCCAGGTCATTGTTGGGTGTCTCCCCAAGCCCAATTCAATCGCTGAAACAGGAACAGCTAAGAATTGAGTTCCTATTGAAGAGGATGCGCTGCTAATGCAAATGGCAACTAATATTGACTTATAAATTGAATACATACGAGATCACATGCGTTGGATTTGTAACTGATTCTAAAACAAGAGCATAGTTTATCGAAGAATCATTGTCACCAATTAGGCTATATTGATATCCCAAGCCCATGGTTGGATTGTTACCCTGAAAGCCCACTCTGGCAAAAAAGTTATTGTTATAAATATACTCTATACCAAAGCGAAATTCATGGTCAATAGTTTTTTTATTAAAAATCGTAATACCTGCATCACCAATAAATTGCCAAGTTCTCCAGAGATAGTTTACGCCTAGCCGTACATCTGTTGGAAATTGATCCTTATATACATGTTCCTGGTTAACGTATGTTTGGTTTGACCATTGATAACTTGTCTTAATATTTTGAATTACAAGACCCAAAGATATATCCGGTTTTAATTGATACAGAAATCCCAGGTCAAAACCAACACCGCTTCCCTGCAGCCTATTGGTTGCAGTTGGTAATTGGTGCTGTAAAATTTTTAATGTAATTCCCAAATGAATCCTAGCATTTAAATTCTTAGCAAAACCAATATATAGTGCATCTTCATTCGCGGAATACATTTCTGTATGTTGCCCATCAGTGTCGCGCCCGTCAATTTCATCAACACCAGCATGAACCCACATAATGCCAACCCCAGCACCCGGTGGAATTTTAATCGCAAGATCCACTATACTAAGTTTGCGATTTAATGATAGAAATTGATTAGTTGCGTTAAAAGATAAACGATCTACCCAGCTTAAACCAGCCGGATTATAATAAATTGCGGCTTCATTATTCGAGTCAGCAGTTAATGCGGAGCCCATTGCAATGGCACGGGCAGATGAGCCCATCCGTAAAAAACTTCCGGATAATCCACCTGTCCCCTCTGCTTGGACAGGCTTGACTCCAAATGTAAATATTAGAAATATGAGTGCATAATATTTATGCGTCATTTAACCACCGCAAGCTTAATCCATTCTTCATATGACGACCATTTAAGTTGCACAAAATATATACCGTTAGCTACTATCCGGCCGTTACTGTCTCGTCCATTCCATTTTATTGCACCAGATATTTCTGCAAAATTGAACGTCTTACTAAAAACTTCACGAAGACTGAAATCATATATTTGCATTTTTAATATTGGTGGTGGTTCACCTTTGATATGAAAGCGGACCCAACCATCGTCATTCAATTGATTATGAACGTAGGGTGAATATGGATTGGGATAAGCATAGACCTCATTAGGATCGTACTCAGCTTGTATTACGTTCCAATCGTCACTGAATAAATTGGATAGGTGCGCTACTCCGTCCGGGGTACCAATCCATATGGTAGGGTCATTTTCTCCAATCCGTGTATCGACTACCGCACTGTAAACTGTTGTACTGAGTATTTCCCGCGATGATACTACATCGTTTTCTGCTGGCGGATCTGCTAACGACCAATTGATTCTATCGGTAGATGTCCACAAACCGTCCTCTGATGACACTAATATTATGGAATCTTCCGCTTCGACATTGTATACTCTAACATTGGTGAGATCGGGTACACTCTGCCAAGTATCTCCATCGTTGGTCGTATAACTAAGACCGCGTTCTTCTTCAGTATCAGCGTTTACGGTTACCGCCCATATTATCTGCTCTCCCATCCAAATTTGCCTTGCTAGACCTACCACGAAATTTCCTGTTATTCCATCTACGGGAAAATAATAATGCTGCCAATTAATGCAGCCTTTCTCTTCAATTATCCCGCGATTAATTCCATTGGCTGTACCTACCCATATGGTGTCGCCATAAGCTAAGACCGAAAATCCCTTATGATTATGGTTCCCACCATCACTTGGATCGCGAGGATTAAGCATGTAATCGGATATGATGTTTATCCCATCTTCTTCTGCATAGATATCATCAGAACACGTATTCAAACTTGTATCATTATCTAAGGGAAGCGGAATTCTTTCCCAAACGGCATTGTCACTTTCCAAATGTAGGCGTCGTAATCCGCCTGCCCAACTTACTATCCAAACATAATGTTTACTGTATGCGATATCATAGGTGACATTTGCAATGTCGGTAGTGACAGGAATTGTCTTAAAATAGCCCTGGCTAAAAAATCCAAGTGAATCACCAACTGCATCTGTTGGTTGGTCTAAAAATCTCCAGACAGGAACGTCATCCAAGGCATTATCAGATAAGTATAATCCAGATCCAGCGGAAAATCCATTCCGAGTATAAGAACCAGCAAAGGCCAGTTGTACACCCGTTGCTCCAATGGCAGAAATACCATCCGTAAAAATGGAATCGATTGATCCTCCAATTGATAAAGTATCAAAAAAGATTACTTGCTCATTATTTCGAATTACTGCGAGTCCTGCATTAGTACCTAACCATACTGATTTTTCACCTGACAATACAATCTCAGTGACTATATTGGTTTTCAAACCGGTCGATTCTTTGCTTAAAGATTCTTCAACCTCTAACATATATTGATCTGGGATAATAGACTGACAAAAAATACTACTACAGTTCAATAGCAATAGTGCAATTATAAAACCAGTTATTTTCCCATCCATTGTGGTATAATCCCAGACTCTCATTTAAGTGAATATATATGATGAACTAAAAGCGTTCCTATTTGTCCAAGACTTTCAGCTGAACAATTAGAAGGGACATCCAGATGTGTATGCCAATAATTTGCATACCGATTGGGATATTGCAGATCAATGATATCGATTGCCGGAATGCCAGCAGCTTCCCACAGTGGCACATGATCATCAAAAATCTCAAAACCTAACCGATTTTTAAAAGCGTCCAGTTTCAGCGATTCGGCGGTTGACCATAAACTGGTTACCAATTCGCGATTATATTTGTATGAATTGCGTTCAATTGGAATTTCTAAATCAGCATCACCAATCATATCAAGAATTATAGCATATTCCGGTTTTTCAATAGGCAGGTTCTCCGCAAAATATAATGATCCCCTTGCATAACTGTTATTCACACCAGCCACGCCCAGGTCTTCTCCATCAAATAGAACAATAGTAATACCGACCGTTGGTTGCTTAAGTGTTAAAATTCTAGCCAATTCCAATAGTATAGCAACGCCACTGGCGCCATCATTTGCTCCCAAGATCGGTTGGTTTCTCCGCCCTGGTGAAGTATCCATTTCCGCCCATGGGCGCGTATCCCAGTGGGCACCTAATAATATTTGTCTCTCAAATTCGGGTTGGAATCGGGCAATAATATTCGTTAGATCATATGAATTTCCCTCGCGTAATTCGGTATATCTAAAAGGTTGTAGAAAAACCGTATCGGCATAAGCAGTGAGGTCATCAATTAAAAATTGGCGGCAATTAGTATAACCGTCAGAACCGGGATTGCGTGGCCCAAAAGTACACTGGTGCTCCAATAATTCGAATGCTGCTAATTCATTAAAGTCCGGAACCTGAGATTGACATCCACTAAACACTGATCCAATAAGTAATAAACAAATTATTTTAAGAATTTTCATACAATAAACCTATCCGCTTATCGAAAGGTTAATATCAAATCCAATATCGCGATCAATTTTTTTACCAGTAGTCTTTGAATCACTTTCACGGTACTCTAAAATCACGCTACCGCTGACCCAGCTAGAAAATGAGTATGAAATTCTGGTGCCTGCTTTCCAACTGGAGTTAAAAGTTTGCTTTGCAAGTTCTGTTTTATTTTTTGTGCCCCAAGTTTCGCTCCTATTTATATCAACATTCACCATAAAATTCATATTATTCTGAATATTCAGATCATTAAGAAATGGCAATGGAATGGATAATCCACCACGGTGATTATAATTTGAACTGATACTCCATGATTTATCTGATTTTAATGTTAATCCCGTTGGCATCTCATTGGTAGTTCTTACCGTTGTATGTCGGATATTTAATGATATGCCTTTCGCCATAGATATTGACAAACCCAACAGGGGTGAAAAACTGCTTACGACATTTGCATTTGATAAAAAATTCTCATAATCGTCTATGAATGTACTGGCATTTAAAAATCCCACATTTGGTACATCAGTACCATCTAATTTATAAGTTCTGGTTTCCTTACCGCTGTAGGCATGTTCAAGTGCAACTGTTCTCGCAAATAATTTAAAAATTGGCCATTTTTCAAGTCCTGTCATCTGCAAACTCCAGCCGACAAATGGGAGTCCTTTATCTAGCTGTTTGCCATACGATACAAAATCACGGACAATGGTTTTCTGCGCAATACCTGACCCGGATTTAACATTATTAAAATCTTGAGTAAAATTCATGTTTAGTTTGGTCTTCGGTGTCAAAGCAATTCCTGACCTTATGGCTAGCGACCGCTGATATTGCCATGTGCCTGTACTGGTACCCACTTCATCTGAGTGCTTTAATCCATGCGAAGGAAGCCAACCGAACTTATATCCCACCGGCACCGAACCTATTACACCTCGACTACCACGATTTAAATTCTCCGAATAAACAATATTAATACTATTAATTTTTTTCACATATCTCAGGATTTTTTCCTTCACACCACGTTTGCTACTTGAATTATTTGATTTTCCTGGAGGTTGGTCAATTTCTTCATCAATTCGATCCTCCTCTTCCTCGGTTATTATCCTGCGGCGTCCATTACTTGTAGGTATCTCTGGTTCTTTTGATTTATAATATGAATTAACAATGGTTGTTGGATTAATTGATACATTGGATGTAAACCTAACTTGTGAATTCAGGTTAGCACCTTCAATCGCACTCCCGATTGGTTTATCCCATCTATAGGCGGTCGAGTAGGAGATACTTGGTTTTAACCAGCTGAAGATCTCAGGATTATATTGTGTTTGCAAACTTTGATTTGTGTTTGTAAGAATCCCTGGATCTAATTCTTGCAGCGCCTTCCAGGGATGTCCGCGAAAAACATCCAGGTCGCTTTTTAATCCACTGCTGTATCTGGTTTCGATATTGTCTGTCAATTTATAGTTCATATTAAGAGTTCGATTCAATCCCAAATTATATTCATCAGGCGTTTTACCACCTGTGCGTGAATTTTTTTGTACCAATTTTTGTGAAAAATCAACACTTGTATTAATATTGGATGGTGTGTAATAAAAATTTAGTTCGCTGAATTTCTTTCCCATCAATGGAATGAAGCTTAACCATTTCAATGGTTGAAAATAATTGTCTCTTCCGAATGCATGCATATAAGAAACTTTCCCAGAATACGACTCATTGCGGACTTCTGCCATGGTTACGTTAGAGTTAACGACACGCGTTAAACTAAAACTACTCGATAAATTATCAAGTGTATAGCGAATCCATTTATTCTCTGATTTACTTGGTTTGGACAATGAAGAGCTCAAGCTGATTCTATTGGATTTGGTCAAAATTGAATCGGGTGCATTATCACCAGTAAGAATATCACTACCAGGTAGATATTTCGGTGTATCTAAAGTATTAGAAAATGATGTATTCAGAGGCATGACCACGCCCCATGATTTTGGTAAAAACTTTTGTAATTGGAAAGTTGAATTAATCCGAATATCTTGCCTGGTGCTGTTACTGCTGAGGCGTTCCTGCAACACATGGAAGTCAGCGTCTTTTCGACTATACATGACCGACGTTTTCCCGAGATCAGCAATTTTTAAATTAGATTGCATCCGCATCGCCATACCGCGATCTTTTTTAACATCACTTAAACGTAATTCATCAATCCATACTTCACCAGTAATTGGCACTTCAGCAGTATTACGTATACCCACGATAAAGTATTGTAATCGTGACAAAGCCGGTTCCCCCTTAATTTTAATCCTACGTCTGTCGGCCAATCCATTTTCATCAGTAAAATAATATTTTTTTACATTTGCCGAATCGATAAAAATATCAGTTGGACGAATTTTATCGACTGTTGAATCATCCTGCAGCTTCAGGCGGGTAAGCCAGTTTAAATCAAGGTTCACTGAATTTCTGTTATGTTCTTCATCCCAGCCTGAGTAAACAGGCTGACTTATCTCATAATAATTATCACCAATTCCAAATTTTAAAAATAATTCCACATCGGTATCTTCAAATCCTATCCAGGGACTCATTCCATACACATACATTTTTAAATCATTATACATCAAATAACTTTGCGCTCTGGCACCTGAAAGCGTCAATAATGTTTTGTTCGCAGCAGCCTTATAGTTAGGTGGCAGATCAGTAAAATTCAATACCAGGGATTGTTCCTTAGACCGGATATCATTAATCTGATCGTATTCACCCCTGACGCCTTTGGGTGGCTGATAATCAGAATTATCTTCAGTGTTTACAATTGATATGGCGAAGAGACTGTCTTGCCTGGTATATGTCTCAGAGGTATCAACGGCTACACCAAGTTCCTGCCAATCATTTCCGACCAGTTCGATTTTGGCAATGTATAATCTTGAACTTTCTTCAATTCCACTCCATGCCAATCGCATATATCGAATCTCATTCCATTCAATATCCCTTGTCCTTTCAAAGTGACTTAGGGGAACTCGAAATAAGCGCCATCCGGTTGGGATACCATTATCCTCAGTTTCCCCAGCTAGGTAGGTTGAATCAACGAGCTCAAAAGTTTTTGTGAAATAGTCATTAGTCTTGTCCAAAAACCCAGATTGATCAAGGTCTTCCGTGTCAGGATATTTTCCACCCTGTTGTATTTGAACTCCCGTACCATTGCCTTCAGTTCCATTTACTTTATCATATTCATTGCTGTTTTCGGCATAGAACCAGTTATCCCCATTAGGATCATCCTGATCAACATCAGCACCATTATTGATTAATTCATTTTCACCGTTATTACGATATTCAATGTAAGTTAAACCATTAGGATCCAAACAGCCACCCCATCCATCTTCATATTCATCGGGGCATCCATCTAAACCTACATCCTCGTTATCTTCAAGAAATCCATTACCAAGTGTTAATCCCGCTTCAGGAATATCTTCTGTATTAAGAACGCCATTTCCATCCATATCCTCGCTGATTTTTCCAAGATCGATTGTTAATTGCCCTTGATCACCATTCAGCCAGATCTCAAAAAACTTACTCTGAGTCTGATCAAATTCTCCTGAGTTCAAAGCCGTAGTAATTCCAGCCCAGACCGAATCAGGCGAAACGCCACTCTGATGCTCTAGAGGATTATAATCCAGCACCATGATATCAACTGTTTCATTCTGGGCGGTTACCGATGTTGATGTATTGGGCCAGATACTTTTCGTTAATACTTTTCCATATGGATTGTACCAGAACATCCTTGCGCGATTTCGCTGCTTGAATAGCTGACCTGTGGACCGATCAAAGGGAGCAGAAGCAGCTTTCCAATGTTGACGCAAATTTGATGGTACGGTACTCCGTTTTGAACCTTCAAAATCATCAATGAACGCAACTCCGTTGGGATCGCCGGTTTTCTTGTTGGAAATTGGATTCGGATTCGGAATGACTTGAGCAATTTCACCTTCAATTGAAAGAATAGATGCTTCTTCAGTGTCAATAATTGGCAGACGATCTAACAAACGCGTAAAACCATCCAAATTGGTTTCAAAGCGACCATTTAAATCCCAGATGAAATTTCGTGTTGGTTCATAGCCGACCTCTATTTTTTCATTGATTACTGATTGATTGTAGTAAAGCGCGGTGGCTCCAATAAAGGATTTTGGTCCTAAATCCATTTGTGCACGCGTCCCAAGGATCACCTTTTTATCAAATGAAACAAGTTCATGTTTGTCAAAGTTAACCTCAATTTCTGCATTAGGATCTGTTGCGTCATCCAACATAATGATGGTCCCGGACAAATAATCTATTTGATAATCGACACTGCGCGTTAATTTCCCGCCACCACGAAATACCTCTTCACTTCCTTCCACCACCATAAAACCTAGACTTATTGTTGAACTGGGATTACTATAATCTGCTTCAATCGTGAAGCGGCTATCGCCAGAATACTGTGAATAAATTGTGGTGGTGTACATTTTACCGGAACCAAGATCATCTTGTACGCCAGGATTTGCATTCCCACCATCTAGTGAATCCGCTGCGACAAAAGGTAACAAAGCTGGAAAATGCAATTCACCTAGAATCAAATTGAGAACATTCGGATTACCCAAATCTATTTTTTCATCATAAGAGCGTATACCGCTCTCATTTAAACTGTCTAATCCAAATTGAGTTATATATGGTACACCCTGCGAATCGCGTTCACTTAAAGGTGTGACGCGATTATTAACGATTTTCAGCGAGAAGCTCTCAGCATTAATATTATTTGAGCCCAAATTATATACATTCTTGAACATTAAATCCCAGGTAGGATGATTAGGATGCGGTGCCTGTGGTTTAATCATCATCAAGGACAACGTAGAATCAGATTGAGTAATTCCGCTGCCAATTGTAATTAGTGTATCACCAGTTATACGATTCACCAGCGAATAATGACAGGCCAAAATTTGATCCTGATTTAGTGATTTTAGACGTACAAATCCAAGATCCTCATTTATCAAATAATCCAGGTCGCGTTCCATCCGTAAGAAATTCCCAGATTTATTATCATCTTCGCTCTGAGATGGATTTAATGGATCGATATAGGCTATTCCGACATCAGCTCCAGGATTATTTGAAATATCAAGTTTATACATTTCAAAATTTGTGACTTTAACGTTTCCTAAACGGTGCAATCCTTCCTGTAGTGGATAAAACGGGTAAATTATGGTTGTTATCCCCTCTAAAGTGGTTTCAATGCCATCACGAAACCAGTTGTGAATAAAGAAATATTTATTTCTAACATAATCGAAATCTTTCACGATTTGAGTTTGCGGCTGCATTGATCCACGATATGATTGTTTTTCCTTTTTTGTCCGTTCAACTGATGCAATGGTGGTAATATCAATTGGTCCGAGTTTAGCCAGCGCTTTAAGTCCAAACAGACCTTTGCTCTGACCTGAAAAAGTCACATACTGTGTAGATGGTAAAGACAATGAAATGTTTCCGGCTTCAACTTTTTGAATGATTTCGTCTTCTTTCCCCTGATAGGCCACACGGATTGTATTTTCCCAATCGAAATCCCGTTCTGAATCCTGATCCATCGAAACTGTAACCCGATCTCCAATTGATCCTTGAATATTCAAATGCTGTGTTTGATCAATCTTTATTTGCGTACTTTGAGTTTCGGTTATACTCGATCTGATCAATTCCTGATCCTGAAAGATCATTTTTCCGGAAATATTTACATTGCCGTTGACACGCAGGGATGCTCTACCAAGCTGACCAAGTTCAACACCAACTACTTCAATGGCACGACTTCTTTGCTGTCGTTTTTGATCGTCGGTTTGCTGACCAACGGTTTTCTTAATTTTTTCATAAAAGAAAACTTTACGATTATGCTGAATACTTTGAACAACATACCAGTTGACTGGGGCAAGAAACGGTATTTTATAAGCAGTTGATTGGATGGTCTCAATGACCTGAATTAGATTCCAATTCTTATCGATTCTAACTTGTTTAACTGGACGAATTCCTGAACGTAGAAATCCGCGCGGAGCCTTCAATGTATCATCCATTAATGACATGGTCGGATTAATTGTTTTAAAAGGATTCACGACGGAAGGAAAACCCGAATACGATAAATCCCGGGAAGAATAGGTGGAATCTGCCGGTTGGCCGGCAAGGTGACTCTGACTGCTCAGAATAATTAGAATTCCTATTATTGTCCAGCCCTTATTCAAAGGGTTCTCCTGTCATTATTTTGGAGACTTATCAACCGGTTATTTAACTGGTTATTAATACTATTAGCGAATGGAATTCTATAATATTCTCCTCATTTATCAGTGTCCAAAATTGTTTTGACCAGAAGTTTACGGATTTTTTTTAGTGCAAGTCCACGATGACTGATTAAATTTTTCTCGTGCTGCGAAATCTCTGCAAAAGTTTTCTTAAGATTAGGAATATAAAACACTGGATCATATCCGAACCCGCCAACACCGCTGGGATGGTCAGCAATTGTCCCATCAATATGTCCCTCTGTCCAGAATTCAATATCTTCATTCACAAAAGTTACAATGGACCGGAAGCGTGCCTTACGACTCGGTAGTGGTACGCCCTCAAGTTCACGTAACAGTTTTTCAACATTTTCCGAATATGTGGCTGTGTCTCCGGCAAATCGAGCTGAATGTATACCCGGTGCCCCGTTTAGATAATCCACTTCCAAGCCTGAATCATCTGCTATTGTTGGAATCTGCGTTTGTCTGAAAACTGTTCTTGCTTTTAGGAATGAGTTCTCTAGGAAAGTTGTTCCCGTTTCTTCTATCGCTCCAATCTCAGGGAATTCATTCAGAGTCATAATCTCTAATTCTAATCCAGATAAAATGCTGTGAAATTCTATCAGTTTATCTTTGTTATGGGTTGCAATTACAAGCTTATTCATTAATATCCGCTGTTAAATAATGGTTCAAAACATATTCAAATGGAAGACAAGCAACAAGACTTTTTATGGTGATTTTTATAAGAGTTTTGATTTGATTTGGGAACAGGGAAACACTAATTTCGACGGCGTTTTTTGATTGACGCTTACCACTTTCCGGCTCGGTAGCTCAGTCGGTAGAGCAGAGGCCTGAAAAGCCTTGTGTCGGCAGTTCGATTCTGTCCCGAGCCACACTAAGTTTTCGTCTAAAAATCCCTTTAAAAGAGGGATTTTTGCATTAGAGGAGAATAGTGGAAAATGGTGGAAAAATGCGTTTTTTCCACCACCTTCAGGCTCAAGCTGGTGGAAATTTTCATAACCCATGAATTTTTTTCTTTATTTAACAACTATTTGCAAGCGCTGTTGTGTGAAGACAGTGTTTACCGAGGATTGTTTTTACAAGTATGCTACTACCGTGCTACACTATTGTCCATTACTGTCCACCTGTGTCTATTAAAAATTATTAATATGAGTTTTTGGTACACTCAAATTAGCCTGTTTGTTTTGGGACGCGTTTTTGGGCCTTATTTAGCAATAAAATCCGCAGAAAGTGTATCCACGATGTGAGTTTTTGCTATGTTCAAATATTATAAAGTGAGAAATTAAAATAATGAAATGTGAAGAATTAAATACGGCCAGATTAAAATTGCGGAAATTTGAACCGAATGACCTGAATTTTGTTTATAGCCATTTTTCAGATAAGAATATTTCAGAATTTCTTTATGACCATGAATCTCCTACAAATATTGATGAAGCAAAAGAACTATTAGATTGGTGCCTTAATGTAAAATCTCCAAATCATATTAGATGGTGCATTATCCACGGAGACAATCTCAAACAGATTGGTACTTGTGGATTTCATAATTATGACAAAATAAACAACGCTGCTGAAATAGGTTATGATATATCAGCTGAATATTGGAATCAGGGATATATGTCCGAAGCACTTAGAGAAATGTTAAATTATGGATATGATGTTTTGAAATTAAATAGAATTTTTGCCAGTGTTTTTATATTGAACATTCGTTCTAATAAACTTTTGGAAAAACTTGGTTTTAGGTTAGAAGGAATAATTCGAGACAAACATTTGTTTAGAGGAAAATACTATGACCATAATTTGTTTTCTTTACTCAGAAAAGAAAAAGCCACCTACCTCTAATAACGAGTACTTATTTCCACCCAAATTAGCTACTCCCATTCAAGCAAGTTAAAATTCCAAAAAACCAACGTTTTAGAGACACTTTAATTAGATTTTAGTTTTGAGACACGTTCTTGGGATTATTATGTAATTGGCTTTTGCCAACTAGGTCGTACTATTTGCCCCTTTTTAATTGCAATTTTTATTAGAAATATCCCGACTAGAACATTTAACAATGTGCCTAAAACAGATAACTCAATTCCTATTGTTCCTCCGGTTAACCACGTTGGACCAAATATTTCAGTGTTAAGCCAACTTGGTAGTAATTCTACTCCTGCGTTAGGCATGCCAAGTACTCCATCCTGGGTAAAATTCCACCCCCAATGTATTCCCCAGCATAACCAAATTCGCCTAGTAAGGATAAAGGCTCCAGATAATATCAAGTCTTGAAGGGCTATAGCTACTGTCGAACTTAGAGTAGCTTCTTCATGGATAAGATGAACAGAACCAAATATGGAAGCAACAATGACAATACTCAGCCAAGTTCCAACCAACTCTTCTAGCAGTCTAAGTACAATACCTCGAAATATCAATTCTTCAACAAAGGCAAGCAATCCAAATATTAAAAAAGCATGAATTAGGTATTCTAATGTATTAGTACTAACAATGCTTATTGAGCCTTTCAACATTATTAGTATTGTAGTTAAAATGACTAAAACAGCACTAATTAGGAATCCAATACCCGTTTCTTTAACAATACCTTCTCTAGACAGTTCAAGTACAGTTCTTTTTTCAATAAGTTTTACATAATAAGCATAACTCAAACAGTAGAGTACTATAATCACTACTGCACCTATATCACCTATATAGGTTGTCCATCTCGGGTCGAGGTTCCTAAATAGCAAATTAAAACAAATAATGACCGGAATAATGAATCCCAATGCTATCAATATTCTAATTAATGGGAACTGTACTATTTTATTAAATAATGTATCTCGATTGCCATTTGAATATAATTGTTGAGGTGTAATGGGCATGCTGTGATTCCTTAATATTGGTCAATAAGAATACAGGGTATTCTGCTATTTATCAATTATTTAGTGCGGTTTGTAACTGTTTCAAAACCCGTTGTTTTTGGTGCACTCTATTTAGGCCGGTTGTTTTGGGACACGTTTTGGGGGGCAGGTCACCTTTATTGACAACTTTTCTTGTTATAAAGTTTCTAATAAACTACAATACCTTTAATAAATTCATTCCGAGACCAGGAATTTTTACAATCCTGATTGAATTTATATCACTGGAAAATTTTGGGGTAACAAAATGAAGCGAATAGTGGTTGTATTATCCTTGATATATTTGTTTTCACTCAATGCAACTGAAATCCCAGATAATGACGAAGTAACTATAAAGTATGAAGTTGACCTAACCGATACTGCTGATGATTTATTTCACGTCAGTATTCACGTAGACGGAATTCCGAATGATAATAATGTATTTAATTTTGTATCAAATGTACCTGGAACCTATCGTGTTTCAGACTTTGGAAGATTTGTAAAATCGTTTCAAGCATATGATGAAAATGATCAAGCGCTCGGCACGACAAGATTATCTACTAATCGCTGGAGGATTCGAAATTCAGAAGACGTATCTAAAATAGTATATACCATCGAAGATACTTACGATGTAATGATTGACTCCCTTCAGCTTCACCCAGTGCTTGGTACAGGTATACAAGATGATTTTATTGTGATAAATACATTTGGTATTCTTGGTTTTTTTGATGGAATGCAATCAAATTCAATTCAATTAAAATTGACCTTTGACAGTTCCTGGGAAATAGGAACAGCAATGAAAAAAAATGATGATGGTTATTTCATAGCTGAATCATTTGACCGGTTAGCCGATTCACCAATTTTAATAGGTGATTTAACAGTTGCTTCAACAATGGTTAATGATATTGAAGTGCGTATATATACCTATTCAAATGACCCAAATATTAATTCTGAAAAAATTATAACAGCTGCTGATGAAATACTGAAATCAGCGGGTGAATTTATCGGGTATTCGCCAGTTCCAAACTACGATTTTCTATTTGTTCTTCTCGACCAAGATACGTATTTAGAATTATCACCAAGGGGAAGCGGTGGCGCATTAGAGCACTCTCTGAGTTCGTTTTATTTCCTTTCAGGTACAGTTGATGACATACCGGTTCTCAAAGATATTATGGCTCATGAATTTTTACATATCTTGACACCTCTCAACTTGCATAGTGAAATAATTCATTACTATAACTTCATAAAACCGACCCCATCGGAACACATTTGGCTTTACGAAGGAGTGACTGAATGGGCTGCCAATGTAATGCAACTTAGAAGTGGTGTGAAATCACTTGATGACTATCTTAGTACCATCACACAACAGATTAAACAAGATAAATTAATAGATGCCAAAGGAGAAATCAGTCTGAGCGATATGAGTTTGGGAGTATTTAATCCAGACACGAACAGATATTTCAGTAATTTTTATAGTAGAGGAGCTTTAACTGCGGCAATACTTGATATTAGGTTATTAGAATTATCAAACGGAAAAATTGGGTTGCGTGATTTGTACCTTGATTTACTGATGGAATATGGAAAAAACAAACCTTTCCCTGAAAAGGAATTTTTCCAAATAATCGTAAGTAGAACATATCCGGAAATTGAAGATTTTATAAATAAGTATGTCAAAAGTGTAAATCCTCTACCGATAGATGAATGTTTCAAGAAGTTAGGAATAGATTATTTTGCTGAAAAATTATCCGATGATCAACGACCTGCGTTTAGTTTTGGAATTAGGACTAGGGATAAAAAGGAATATTTTGTATCAAGTGTGTCTGACAATGCGGTTGAACTTGGTCTTCATAGTGGGGATAAGATTCTGAAGCTACTAGGGAAAGAAATCATCAATCTTGACAAAATTCTCGAAATTCGAGATTCCATGAATTATGATGATCCTTTTGATATAACAATAGAAAGAAATGGGCAAAAACTAAATTTCAGTGGAAAATTACAGAAGCGAAAAGAATATCACGCACTTCAAGAATCGCAAGATATCTCAGAGAAACAGTCTTTGTTGAGAGATTCCTGGTTAAGGAATTAACAGAGACAAAAATTGCTGCTCTTTGCTGTGGTTGACTAGCCTTCATTGACCGAATCTTTCTATGTCATTATTTTCTGATTCTTATTCGGTATAAGAATACAGTAAACAGGCGTCTCTATAACCTTGGGTTTTGGGATAGGATTACTTAGTCAAATAATCTTGTAGCATAACACCAATTAGAAGTAGTATTTAATTACGGTAATCCAACGAAATCCGCAACTATCTGCAGTAGGAGACTAATGGCAATGGCGGAAACTTTAGCATTATAGAAGGGTACCTCTTTACATTCTAATTCTTGCATTTTTTTGCAACAAATTTCTATTCTATATTTCATAAATAACAAGGAGGACAAGATGCGAAAATCAAATTGGTTACTTTCAACAATCATTTTAGCAACACTTTTCTTTGCTATTAGCTGTCAATACCAAAAGCAAGATACGGAAGCTGACATCGCAGCAATCATTGAACTATACGACCAATATTGCATAATGGCTAATGCCGGTGATATTGAAGGTTTTATGTCCTTATGGACTGATGACGCAACACGGATGGAACCGGACAGGACATCCATTGTGGGAAAAGAGAACATCCAGACATTTTTTACACCTCAATTTGAGCTATTCAATATTAATGTTGCAATATATGGCGATACGGAAGTGCAAGTGTTTGGTGATTTGTCATATTCCCGTGGTACTTACATATTATCGATAACGCCAAAACAGGGTGGTCCAACCACTACTCTCGATGGTAAATGGTTAGATGTAGAGAAAAGACAGGCAGATGGTTCCTGGAAGATTTATATCGATATGGTCAATTTTAATAAACCGCCGGTTGTAGAGTAAAACTAATAAGTTTATATTGTTGACATAGTCGCAGATAAATAACGATAATAAAAAATCCTGCTTAATTGTAGGGGTTTTTTCTCAAAAACGTTTCCCAAAACAACCGGGCTGATTTGAGTGTACCAAAAACGACCGTTTTTGCAACAAAATCAGCACGCTCTAAAACACCCCGATTTAGCCTAAAAACCTGTTTCAAATGCCATCTCATAATCAAAGTCTCATAATTAATCGATTATTACTTTTTTGAGACAGCTACCTGGCGCTGTCTAAGTGTAACAATGCTAACCAGCCATTCTTAATTCGACAAATCGCTTCAATTCTATCGGCGTATCCACAGAAACCATGTCCACAACAGCATTTTTTAATAACAGCCCCAATTGAGTGAACCACTTCCTAAGTAACATCTGGAGGTCTATGTCTGGACTTTTTCATCCAAATAAAATTCATGCAGGATCTTTTCTTTGCGGGAAGTCACATCTTAGCTTCTGATTTTAATCCAACGAACGATAGTTTTTAATAATTTCTGTTGTGTAATTATGGGCATATGCTTATAATTAAGCATGAAAAATCCTCATTATAAGCACGTTGGGCGACCTCAAAAATGTCGATTTGTAAAAAGTTCACCGCTGCATACTTATTTTAAACCTCGCGGAATTCCTATGTCCAATCTAGGGGTAGTAAGCGTCACTGTAGATGAGATTGAAGCCATAAGGTTGTCCGATTATAATAGTTTATATCATGAAAAAGCAGCAGAGAAAATGGGAGTATCCCGTCAAACATTTGGTAGAATTTTAGCTTCTGCACACAAAAAGATAGGCGATGGTCTAATTAATGGTAGGGCTATAGAAATTAAAGGAGGTAATTACAATACTAAAAATTTTTAAATAGTAGCAGTTAATTCGATTAAAATAAATATTAGATAATTGTATGAATACCAAAATTAAAAATAGGATGGGCAAGGGAGGTGCATGTATCTGTCCCAAATGTGATACATCAGTTAAGCACAAAAGAGGTATACCTTGCCAACAATTATATTGTCCAAATTGTGGATCAAAAATGCTGAGAAAAAATTCTGAACATTACCAGCAGTGGAAAACAAAAAATACATAATAAGGAAAAAGAATGATAAATGGAAGAATAGCCATACCCTCTAATGGAGAAGGCGGATTAAATGGTACAAGATCGGAGCACTTTGGTCATTGTGCTGTCTTCACATTAGTTGATGTTGAAAACGGTACGGTAAAAAAAGAAATTATTTTAAATAATGAAGATCATGGTCATGGGGGTTGTATGGTACTTGTCAATCTATTGGCAAATAATGATGTAAATGCAATTATTGTTGCAGGAATTGGAAGAAGGCCATTAACCGGATTCAATAATGTAGGAATTGATGTTTATATAGATACTAAAGATTCAAAGATTAATACTGTAGTAGATCAACTTATAAATGATAAACTCGAAAAAATATCGTTAGATGAAGCATGTAGTGGTGGTGGGAATTGCAGCTAATTATGACCAGCCCCCATAGATTGAACCACTTTGAAAGTTAGTATTTCCTGGTATTAGAACAACGTTAAGGGTGTATCTAAAACCTTCGTTTTAGGTGTTCTCAAATTAGACGATTTGTTTTGGGAAGCGTTTTTTATATGAACTAATTGATACAATAGCTTTTGCGTACCGACTACCGAAATTATTAACCATTCACGTGAAATCACTTTTATCTATTAATTGATTAAATTATTATTTAACTACTTATAAAACTGTTATTAAATAAAAATGAAAAGAAAAAATATCAAATCCCAGATTATTCTTGATCTTATAATGGTTCCTGTGTCAATCATCATGGCTTTTCAGTATTATCCTTTAACAAGAATTGACAATGCTTTATTAAAGGATAAGATAGTTTGTTTGATTTGGGTTCTAGCTATATTCGGTTGGTCAATTAAATTGATCTTAGATTTAAGGAGAAGAAAACGATTACAATAAATTTTATGGTTTTAAATTGTTCTCTTCTTAATTACATAATTCTTTCAACGTAACACATTTTGACTTCCAAAACCCACCGTTTTTGCTATACTTTAATTAGCTCCTAGTTTTGAGACACGTATTTGATACAAGTTGGCTGCAATGGTTCAACTTCTTGGAGCCAGTATAGATGATAGTCGTTTTTCATTTATTATACTTCTTAAGGATTCCAATCCATCTAGGGGTCCTATTTTTATATTCTTGGTAGACACTTTTGTATCTGTCAAGACAGTATCTTTCTTCGATAAGTGCCTCTTGATAAAAACAAATAGCCATAATTATACTAAAAAATATAAATAGCCATGACACAGTAGCGATACCAGAACCAAGACAGATGAAAAAAGTAGCCAGATACATCGGATGTCGTGAAATGCTATATGCACCTTTTGTAATCACCTGATCTACAGGTGTGATAATGAAGTTAAAAGTGGCTATTACCATTAATGTCAAACCAATAATAAAAACAGAAAAGCCACTATAAAACCATATGGTGCCAAGTTGAAGAGGTAAAAAAACAGAGTGGCCCAAGGCTATTAACCAGATAAAATTACCAATGATACCTGCATATCTCTCAAGCTTGTTTCGTCTTGCCTCAATGGGTATGTGACTTCTTTCCCATACACGTTTGTCTACAAACGCTATTACCAGCATCTGCAGTAGAAAAACACTCATAAATATCCAGGCGTTCCATATACCTATTTGAAAAGCTGGTATTAATGGCACTTTTTTACCCCTCTTATATTGTTAAACATCCCTATTTATTCTCTATCTATCGGTTTTTCTCGTAGTTCTTTTGTTTCCATCCATCCATTATTAGCATTTTCCCGATAATCGAATCTAGGAACATATGGTTTTATATCAATAAGAGGTGTATTAGCCAAAACATCTATCTCGCTTACCTTCAAGATATTTTTCATTATTTTCTCTAATTTTACAATAGATATCCCAATTCCATTTGGTCGACAAGGATGACGTGAGGCAAAGACACCATGATATGCGTCATCCAGGAATGTTGGTCTAGATAATTTTACATTTCCTGCTCGATCAAATATATAGAAAAGAATGATGTGTGAAAATGTTTCAATTGTTTCCAATGCCTCTTCATATTCTGGGAATATTTCAATCCGACCTGTCCCCTCAGGCAAAACATTCCCTTGAATAGGGCACTCTTCCTTCGTTTTGTAAGGTGAAAATATTATCCCAATTTGATTTATTTCAAATTTCATATATCATTTACTCCTATTAGTAATTATAAAACGCTTTTACATATCAACAATCCTATTTAGGGTGTGATTACCCCCCCCATAGATTAGACCACTTTCTAAGTTCGAATTTTTGGCTCTGATTAGGTATAAAAATAATACTAATAGATGTCTCTAAAACCACCGTTTTTGGGATAACTAATAAATACTATTATTTCCGTACACTTCCAGCCGAAAAGTGGTGGAAAAAATGGGATTGGATGTGTATTTCCACTTTCCTTTTTACCTGCGATTAATCTCCGCTTTTCATTTGTTTTAATCATATTTATTTATACATTTGTTCAAATTAGAGACATTTAAGGGGGGTACATTATTTTCCACCTCTTTAGCTAGTCATCGTATAGAAAATCGTGCATTATAATGTACCTTCATTATTTTTAAAACATAATGTTTATAGGGGGGTGTCATAATGTACTCCTTACTTAACTGCATTACCCACATCAGCAATTGTATCGTTATGAACCTCCCTTACTATAAAATTTTCCAAGAGGGAGGCACATAACATGAAGCCCCCATATCTACCCCCTTTGTGTTAATTATGTGTCTCCCTCTGTTTTCGACTATTAGCCTTCCCACAGAGGGAGATGACCGCGCACTTAATATCCGGCATGCTGATGACCCCCTAGACTGTAATGGTGGACTTATCAATGGCGCCATTTATACTGCATTTGAATTATAACGTATGGAATTCTAATTAATCGAATTTAAAAAACTGTTGAAAGTATAGAATTGAGAGAGATTATTCTTTTGCATTATTAACAGTTCATTTTTACTTTATTTAATAGCAATTAGGGGGTTCTTATGAAGCAAAAGCTATCTTGTTTTATAATTTTCCTAGTAGTGTTGATTTTTCCCTTCATCTTGCAGGCTCAGGTAAATTATAATAAGCCTGAAAGTGTTGTTTACGATGCAACTAAAGATAGGTACCTTGTTACAAATAAAGGTAGTGGCGATATTATTTCGGCACCAAGAACAGATCCAGATAACCTCAGTTTTTTCAAGGCTGCTGTATGTGCCTCACTGCGCGGTATTACAATAGTAAATAGCACTGTGTGGTGTGCAGGTACTGACAATGATGGTGTTCGCCAATTCCTATATGCTTATGATTTAAATACAGGCGCCTATGTAAAATCCATACAAATCGCTAGTGGTATCTTTGTTAATGATGTTTCGGCTGGTGCAGATGAAATTATATATTTGTCAGATACAGGTAATAATAATATTTATACTGTAAATACCAATGATGGTTCATACAGTACGTTATTATCAGATGCTGGGGCAAATGGACTATTATACGAAGCCGATAAAAATAGACTTTTGTATACTGATGACTCACCGCTTGTAGGTTCACAAATATCAGCAATTAATTTGAATACCGACGCTATGACAGTTTTAGAAATAAATCCTGGCCCTCCAACTGTCGTTTCTTCACTTGATGGTTTGACGGTAGACCATCTTGGTAATTACTATGTGTCTTCGTGGTCTCCACATCAAGTTCATAGATACAATTCAAATGTTAAGTACTCTGGGGTGGCTTCAGTTGGCCATCCTTCAACAGGATCGAATATTGTTCTTCATAATGGTCCAGCGGATATATTTTTTGACCAAGTCAATAATGTTCTTGCTGTACCAAATTTCAATTCCAACACAGTTGATTTTATTCCATTCACGCAATTATCGACACTTGATGAATGGTCAAGTATTCCATCGGAATTTCGATTACAACAAAATTTTCCAAATCCATTTAATCCAACTACAACAATTAATTATCAGATACCCAGCGATTCACAGGTCAGCATTACCGTATATGATTTAATGGGCAAAGAAGTGAAAACTATTTTTACCGGCAATAAACAAGCTGGACATTATACAGTTGGTTGGGATGGGCGAAATAATATAGGTCAGTTAGTGAGTGGCGGGGTCTACTTATATAACATAAAGACAAGTAAGTTTACACAAACAAGAAAGATGATTTTATTAAAATAAAATTTCGCATTAATACATCTATTCTTATACTAGCTCTATTCCCTCTTCTGATGAACTGCATTACCAATAAACATATAGGAGAGACGCAATGAAAAAGGCGGTATTCTTGACTACAAGTTGGAATAATTGGCTTACCTTAGGTTTGGGATTTCCTGCACTAATTTATGCGGTTTTCGTATTAACAACTTCGGTACTTTCAGATTTTGCTGGTTTTCTCGGGATGGTTCTTATTGGGGCTGCTTACTGAACTGTAGTCGAATTGCATTCGGCCAAGCGGTTCGCTTGGCTTAGAGAAAATTCAGCAGATACCAATCCCGTAAAACTGAGGTTTACTCATCCACTCAATCTGACTTTTGTAGCTTATAATGTTATTTATTGGCTACCGATGATCCTTCCATTTACCAAAGTAATTGACTACCGTACTGGTTTCATAGCAATGTTTATAGTTGTATTAATAAGGGCTATTGCTAATTTATATAGGAATAATTTTCTTAGTCTGGAGCAGGCAGAGATCTACCCTTTCCGAATACCTTGAATAGTGAAAAGATACAATGACTATTGAAATATTATTTGTAATAATAATTATTGGAATAGCTTTTATACTATTCTCAACAGAATTCGTACCAGTAGATGTTACCGCATTAATTGTCCTCGGGATATTATTGGTAACCGGAATGCTCTCCATTGAAGACGGTATTTCAGGATTCTCTAACCCTGCAGTAATTACAATTGCCTGTCTTTTCATAATAAGTTTTACTATACAAAAAGAAGGTGTTTTGGAGTATGTAATTTTATTAGTAACAAAGTTGATTGAAAAACAAAAAGTGATCGGTTTTATAATCTATCTTTTTTCAATCAGTATTGCATCCGCAATTATGAATAATACCGCTATAGTCGCCATTTTTATACCGGTAACTATACGATTATCAAAAAGATTTAATATTAGTCCCTCAAAAGTATTAATACCGCTTAGTTATGCCGCAATTCTAGGTGGAACGTTAACGTTAATTGGTACTTCCACAAATTTATTAGTGAATTCAATATTAGTTACAGAAGGCGGTCAACCTTCACTGGGAATGTTTGAGTTTACAAAATTCGGCCTAATATATCTTTGTATTGGATTGGTGTACATATTTACAGTCGTCCCACGGCTTATTCCATCTCGCAAGGAAGGTTCCAACCTAACGAAAAATTATCGTTTAAATGATTATTTGACGGAAATTAAAGTAAGCGAAGATTCGCCTCTAATCGGGAATACTTGTTTTAGTCGCAAGATCAACAAAAATTACGACGTAACTGTATTGGATATTCTTCGAAAAGGCAAATTGATTACCTCCAACATTAGGACAAGAAAAATCCAGCAGGATGATATACTATTTGTCCGTGGATCTCTGGATGGTTTCTTAAGAATGAAGGAATTGGAAAAAGTTGCTCTGCTGACCGACGAAGAATTGACTGAAAGAGAACTTGAACAAGAAGATAATATATTAGTAGAGGGCGTTCTGACTGATCAATCGCGGTTAATTGGTAAAAATCTAAAATCCATCAATTTCCGACGAAGATTTGGCGCATTTATATTAGCAATACGTCGGGAAGGAAAGACACTGCGTAAAAAAATCTCCCATTTAGCATTGAATGCCTATGATACTTTATTGATATACGGTCCAATGGATAGGATACAGAGCCTGGCCAAATCAAACGATTTTATTCTAATCGGAGAAGTCGAAGTTTCTTTAACCAAACACAGATTCTGGTGGATGAGTATTTCAGTTCTTTTTGGCGCTGTATTGTTTGCAGCATTGGGAATAATACCGATTGTAAAGGGTGTTCTAATCGGTGTTATCATTTTATTGGCATTTGGCGTCATAAAACCAACTGATGCATACAGGGCAATATCCTGGCAGGTGATTATTTTACTCGCAGCTCTTATTCCCTTAGGTCATGTTATTCATTCAAGTGGTACAGCTCATTGGTTAGGTGAATCCTTATTTAATTTTATGAAAATATTTCCTTCAGAGTTGCAACCATATGTTATGGTTAGTTTGATATATTTGATAACAACTGTTTTAACTGAAGTATCATCAAATGCAGCGACGGCAATACTTATGACTCCAATTGCATTAGTAGTGTCTGCCAACCTTGGCTTGGATCCGAAGCCATTTATTTTTTCAATTTGTTTTGCCGCTTCGGCATCCTTTGTGACTCCAATCGGATACCAGACAAACTTAATGGTGTATGGGCCTGGCGGATATAAGTTTACAGATTATATTAGGGTCGGTTTACCGCTGGCTTTAATCTTATGGATTATAGCAACAATCTTAATACCGGTCTTCTGGCCATTTAAGATTTTATAGTAGACGTATCCCGTTTATTGATCGGGAATATGAATTCAGCTCAATAGTGCTTACAACTATAATTTTATTAAACGATCAAATGTACCATTCTAGAATTAATCGGAATTTTGATCAACGTAGACGACTACCTGTCATTCAAATCTTACTTCAAATAGTACCCCACTGTAAACACAAAATGAACACCACTAGCTGATAATGTAGAAATATCAGAAGGAGAAATAAAATTCCGCGGAGCTTGATTTTTCTCGTAATCAGGCATTCCTACATATCGTATTTCTCCTACAAAATATAAAGGGGATTTGGGTGAGAAAAAATCTAAACCGAAAAGCCCATGAAATCCTGCATTAGATGAATAGGTTACTTTAGCGTCATTTTCATCTATTTCAACATCCCATTTGGGAGAAAGATCAAAAGAAGCACCGCCACCAAAAAACATCGTATACAATTTATTAGCTTTTAGTCTATATATACCTGATATTCGAAACGGTACTTTCCTAAAATAAACATGACCATTATTCAGCGATTCTCCTGAGGATTGTGTACCTATTCCAATCTCCGTAGCTATATTTGGCGAAATATCGTAACCAAGCACAACTTCTGCTCCTATCCCGCCACCGGGATATATATAAATTTTTTCACTACCTTCACCTTCTACGAGTTTATAACTACTATGTACCTTATCAAACCCAACTCCCATTAGTATATTGACTTTTGCATAGAATCTCTTTGCAACATTATTACTTGAATGATTATCTATACCCTGACTAGCAATCAATACCGGAAACAATATTAGTAAAATAAATCGGAAATATTTCATACATACCTCTCTGGATAGGCTTATGGGCTAGTTATTATCCTTAAAAATTATATAAAAAGCATAATAATATGTATTAAATATTATCCTTCACCTTTTACAGGTGAAAATGATTAATCCTTTATAACAGATTAATCATTTTCACTAATTATTCGGTCATAATTAAGTAAATATTACTGTGGCTCCGGCAGATTTCTCGTAGAACTCACCTACGGTAAGTATTTGTGACACCTGTGGAATGAAATCATCCATGGTTAGCTTATACATATCAACCGTCATCTGACAGGCATATAATTCACCTCCTGCATCTGAGATCATTTCTAAAAATTCGCCTACTGGCGGCACGTCCAGCTTCTCCATTTCTCGCTTCATTAACCAGGTTGCAAAATTTGAAATGCCTGGTATTGCTCCAACTAAAGTTGGAAAGGGCATTGTATTTGGCATCTTGAGCATTGGCATCGCCAGATTCAAAGCTGCATTACCAACTGTCGCTACTTTAAGATTATTGTGAGTCTTTTTTATGATTGCATTTAGTCCAAAGAATGTAAAGAAAATTGAAGCTTCTATTCCTTCCATACGGGCACCGTTGGCTAATATTAATGCTGGATAAACTTCATCCAAACCGCCTTTGGAACAAATAATTGATACTTTTTTTATTGAATTATCATTACTCATTTGATTCTCCCCTAAGTATTAAATACAGCCGTGAGGTTTTGGGATACCAGCAATTCGTGCCGCTTTTTTTGCCGGTCCGCCCGGGAATAATTGGTATAATTCCTTAGTTGGAACCCCGCTCTCTTTATTTAGTTTTCTTATAGAAGGTCCAGTACCCTTCTCTTCAAACTCTTTGCGCATAAAATCGATAACAATAAAATGTCGGTCATTTAATTCAGTGATCCCTTCTTCTATTGCTATAGCTTTAGCGATTTCTACATTCCAGTCTTTATAATCTGCCATATAACCATCACTGTCCAGTTCTACTGTGATGCCGGCTATTTCTTTACTTGACATTTTAATCTCCTATTAATCTAATTGTTTGGAGGATTGTTCAGCAGTGATACTTTTAAAAAAAGACATCACAAACCCTATTCCTCGTTTCATTTCTGGTTTATTTAATTCTCTAATTAGTTTCCAAACTGATACTTCTTGGATATCCTTCGGATCAAGATTTTTATATATTGTCACAGCATTGTCCAAAGCATTGAGAATTTCTGGTTGAGTCATACTTTTAACTGTCTCAAGAATCGTTGTCACATTATCACTGAGTTGTCTTACATCATCGACGGAGAAGTGGTCTACTATTCGATCCAGGGCGCCTATTAATTCCTTGAGAAATACAAAATACCCCTTTTGATCTAATTCATTTAAATTAATCAATACATCGTTGAATAACTCTTTTGTTACCGGTCTGCTATCCTCAACAAAATCTAAAAGACTCTCAAATTTGGTGATTACAAGGCTGATATTCTGGGTATTTCGTAAAATCTTTTTCACAAGATGTAAAAAATCGCCTGTATTTACGAAAGGTGCGATTTCTTCCATTTCCACAACGGTTGTATCAAATAGTTCCTTTGCCACTATTGTCAGGTCTTTCTGCAATTCAGACTTTTCAATTCGCTTTTGCCGTACTATTTCAAGTTCGTTGGAAATCAAATCGAGTTTCTGATTAATATCTGATAATTGCTGGGTGATTTCTTGATTGTTCATTTTATATTCTCTTTCCAGCCATTAACATTTGTGATTCAATTGGTAACTCAGCCCCTCGCAATAATAAATTCCAATACATCCAGCGAAACATGACTTTTCCATAATGATTCATTTTTGTTTCTTCCAGCAGAGAAAATGGACCGATACCTGGTAAGGGGAATTTGCCTGGTAGGGGTTCAGTATCATAATTGAAGTCAATCAGAATTCCTTTACCAAACCCGGATTCAATGTAACAATTGGCATGACCGTCGTATTTTGCCCGAAGCGGACGACCTTCAAATGCGCTAAGCAAATTTTCAAATAATATATCTGCCTGGAAATGTGCTACAGAACCGGCTTTTGAGCTCGGAAGATCTGTTGCATCCCCAATAACAAATATATTTTCATGGGCTTTTGATTGGAGTGTGAATTGATCTGTTGGTATAAAGTTAAGTTCATCTCCCAAACCAGACTTTTCAATGACATCATCTCCCATATTTGTTGGAATGGTCACTAACAAATCATATTCAACTTCTTTTTCATCCCATGAAATAATTTTATTAGCTTTGGCATCCACTGATCCAATATTGAAATCTGAAACCAGTTTGATGTTTTTCTTATCAAGAAAATCACCAAATACTTGTGATGCCCTGGGCTTGGTAAAAGCCCCATCTAACGGTGTTACAAATTCGATCTCAACTTTATCACGGATTCCCTGTTCAGTGAACCACCAATCAGCAAGAAATACAAATTCCAATGGTGCAACGGGACACTTAATAGGCATTTCCGCGATGTTTAATACCATTTTCCCACCTTCCCAATACTTTAGAAAATGCGCTAGTCCAGTAGCTCCTTCAACCGTGTAGAAATCAAAAATGTTTTTATACCATCCATCACCTTTTAAACCCTCAGTTTCTTCTGGATTGATTTTCGAACCTGTTGCTATCACTAAATAGTCATATTGCAACACTTTCCCATCTTTTAATCTCACTTGGTTATTTTTACCATTTATCATCTCTATTCCGCTAAAAATGACTTCAACTCCAGATGGAAAGAAATCCTTTTTAGGTTTAATCACATCTTTCTTTGAGTACATACCAAATGGAATAAATAGGAATCCCGGTTGGTAATAATGAGTTTCATACTGGTCCACAATAGTAATCTGCCATTCATCTTTATTTAAAACTGGCTCTAGCTTATTTAAAATTATAGTACCCGCTGTTCCCGCTCCAAGGATGACTAATTTTTTCATAACTAAAATGTCCCCACAATTAATTGTTTTTAGATTTTTAAATTATTAAATGTTTTAAAAATTGTTTTTAGATCGCTGCATTTTTCAGGAAGCCGATAAATAGTACACGTGCGGCAATCCTCATTGATACATTTAGGTCCTTTAACAGTAACTTGCCAGCAAGGTTCAGTTAATGAAACATAGGCATCACAGCTTTCACAATCTTCTTCCGAACATGGTTTCAGCATCCAGCATGGTACTTGAGCAAACATCGCCTTGATACCAGCAATATTTAGTCCGTATTCATCTAAGTATCTTCTGATACATAAAATCCGTTGTATGTCTACTTGTGAGTACAATCTACGATTGGATGGTGTTTTGTATGGAATTATGAGCCCTAGATCGACATACTGCCTTAAAGAATACACTGACGTGTTGGTCAGTTCAGCAGCTACTCGCAACGGAAAAAGCGGTGTGGTTGGATCTTTTAATGATATTTCTGTATTCATCATTGCAGTATTTGCGCTGTTACTGATGCAGAATTTAAATATATAAAATACCCAATACAAGATAAGAAGACTAATATATCTTGTATATTTTTTATTCATATGATTCATTATGTGTTGCATTATGTTGCATATCAACCATCAAGTCCAGACTTGGTGCATATCATATCACTGTGAAATATTTATAACCACCGTCAATAAATTTAGTTTTTTAAAGAATTCTGAATTTTTGGCACGCAGATTGTATCTATATTAGCAACCTGATTATTAAAAATAAACCTATCCCCCAAAATCTCACCAAAGAGCCGGTAAAAACCGGCTCTTTTCCTTATTATATATATATTTATTAAGTTTGATGAAAGATTTATCAATATCGAGACATAAATAAAATAATTATTAAGTTCTATTTATATTACACGGATAATAACTATCAAGGTTTGTCAAATGAGATTGAAATTAATTCTAGCTGTCATCATTTTATTAGTAATCACAAATTGTACATCTTCACTAAAACAATTGCAGCGCGGTGATTATGATTCTGCAGTAAAATATGCAGTGAAGAATCTGCGAATTGATCCAACCGATCAAGAAGAAATTGAAGTGCTAGGCAAAGCATATCAGCTGGCAAATCAAGAGGATTTAGATAGAATAAGATATCTCAACCTAGAAGAAAATCCAAATTCCTGGGACGAGATATTCATTCGCTACACGGCACTTAAAAATCGGCAGACTTTAGTTAATACAATATTGCCGCTAGAACTCTCTGGAAGAATTATTGATTATGAAATGTATGATTATGATGAAGCCATTATTGAGGCAAAGCGTGAAGCGGCTGGTTACTACTGGAAGCATGCAAATCAACTAATTCAAGAAGATACAAAAACAGGTTATCGTCAAGCTTATGGAGAGTTAACCAAGGTGAAGCATTACATTGGTGATTATAAAAATGTGAACCAACTTCTTACTGAGACCAAATGGCTGGGTATTTCCCGTGTTTATCTACAATTAGAGAATCGCACGCACTTTAAACTCTCAAATAAGTTCAATAACGATCTAATGGAATTCGGTGCTGCTGATTTAAACAGTAACTGGGTAGAATTTTATACTAAACATATTGATGAAGAAATCTATTTAGATTATTTAGTAATCATCAAATTAAACCAAATTAATGTTTCAACTGAATCAATTACCGAAAAAGACCGTATGGAGACCAAAGAAATTGAAGATGGCTGGGATTACATATTGGATCATCGCGGTAATGTTATGAAGGACTCACTTGGTAATGATATTAAACAAAAGAAATACCGTACTGTTGCTTGTTCTGTGATAGAAACTATACAGTATAAAGATGCGTCAATTACCGGGCTGATAGAATTTATGCATAACGAATCCGATCAGGTAATTAAGACAATTCCAATAAGTGCGGAGAGCATTTTTGAACACATTTCAGCAAGAGCAATTGGTGATATCGAAGCATTAGCAGCAGCATCTAAAAAAATGATTAAAGTTGATCCAATGCCCTTTCCCCATGACCTAGATTTAATATATCAAAGTAAGGAAGCCCTGAAACACAGTATTCGGCAGGCGTTACGCCAAAATCGTGGAATGTTAAACTAATTTTACTTATTAATTGGAGTTGCTAATAAGTATCATTAGTCCATCAAGATAACCTTGCTTTCCTTTGCCAGCAATCTGTTTTAAGCACACTGGTTCAATAACTGAGGTTTTTCGAAAGTTTTCTCTATGCTTTATATCACTTAGATGAACTTCAACAACTGGTTTATCAACGGCTTCCAAGACATCCCGAATGGCATAAGAATAATGTGTGAAGGCTGCCGGATTGATTATTATGCCATCAGCCCATATTCTATTAGTTTGGATTATGTCAATAATTACACCTTCGTGGTTAGACTGTTCAAACTTCAGGGAATGACCCGCAGCTTTGGGATGATCCCTAATCCACGCCGTAATTTCATCTAATGTTTCCGTACCGTATATGGTTGGTTGACGTTCTCCTAATAAGTTTAAATTGGGTCCGTTTATAATTAAAACGTTCACAATACCTCCAAGGCACTTCGAATATCTTGTTCACTAATTGTGTCACTTATCACTGCCTCTCCCAATTTTTTAAGTAAAATGAAATGTAATGATCCAGCACGAATTTTCTTATCATTCCTGATAATATTAAGAATTCCGTCAGGATTAAGTGTCGGCAGTATTGGCAATGGTAGATTATTTATGGTTGATTTTAATAATGACCAGTCATTATCACTAAGTAAACCCTTAGCATTAGATATATGCCCAGCGCTCAATATTCCATATGCTACTGCTTCACCATGACGAAGTTCTTCATATCCAAAGAAGGCTTCCAGCGCATGGCCAACTGTATGACCAAAATTTAAAATCCTCCGAATTTCATGATCATGTTCATCCTGTTCAACAATCTCAACTTTAATTTCGCAGGCTCGAGATATTACTTTTTCCAATAATTCTAAATCTTCAAATGCGATAATATTATTCAGTTGATTGCTCAATTTTTGAAAGAATTTTTTATCTTTAATTGCACCATATTTTATGATTTCAGCTAAACCCGATACAATTTCGCGGCGTGGAAGCAATACTAATAGATTCGGATCAGAAAATACCGATAGTGGTTGATAGATTGCACCAACACTATTTTTTACTGACTGAAGATTCACTCCAGTTTTACCCCCTATGGATGAATCGACCATAGCTAATAATGTGGTTGGTATTTGAATGTAAGAAATCCCACGCATGTAAGTTGCTGCCACAAAGCCAGTAATATCACCCACTACACCACCACCCAAACCTATGAGAATGCTACTACGGTCATATTTCATTTCTAACAAGGTTTCGAAAATTAATTCAATCTGGTGGAGTGTTTTTGCTTTTTCACCGACCGGAACCGGAATCAAATTCACATCAAATCCAGCATCTTGCAAAGATTCTAGCAACTCATTACCAAATTTATTCATTAATGTAGTCTGGGAAATAATTGCCCATTTTTGACCAACATTCCATTTTTTTAATAATCCTGGGAGTTTAGACATTAATCCTCGCTCAACAAATATATCGTAAGATCTGGATTCCAGGTTAACCGATATTGTCTCCATATTTCTCCTTTAAACACTGTATAATCATCTTTCTTACTGCAAACGGATCACTGCCATCAGTATCAATTATAATATCTGATACAGTATCATACAGGTGTTTTCGTTCCTGCAAAATTGTTTCAATTTTTCTTAATGGGTCCTTCTCTTTTTGTAATATTGGGCGTCGACCTACATTTCTTATGCGTTTCGCCAAAACCGCAGGTGTAGCTTTTAAATATATCGTTAGTCCGTACTTCTGAAAGACTGTACGATTGCATTCGTACAAAACTGCACCGCCGCCAGTTGCAATCACATGTGGTGGTTGATTAGCTGTTTCCTTGATAATTTCAGATTCTAGCATACGAAAATATTCAGATCCTTTTTCTGAAAATATTGCACCCACCGAAAGTTCAGCTTTTTCCTCAACACTATTGTCAGTGTCAGTAAATGATACATTCAAATTGTCAGCCAACCTTTTACCAACGGTGGATTTCCAGCTACCCATCATCCCAATCAGATATATATTTTCAGGAATTTGCACTGGAGTTTTAATATTTTGCAGTGGCATTCATGTGAGCTTTCAATTGGTTCATTGAATCCCCACCAAACTTCTCGAGCACTGCATCTGCTAAAACCATGCACAGCATGCTTTCTGCAATGATCGAGGCCGCTGGAACAGCACAAGTATCCGTTCGCTCTTTATGAGCATCTACAACTTTATGTGTCTTGAGATCTACTGATCTCAAGGGTCTAGTAAGCGTCGGGATTGGTTTCATCACCGCAGAGAATACAATGCGCTGGGCATTGCTCATGCCGCCCTCAATGCCTCCGGCATTATTTGATAGCCGTGTGAATTTATTATCACGGTATTCTATTTCATCATGAAGCTCGCTACCAAAAGAACTGGCAGAGGCAAAACCCTCTCCAAATTCTATTCCTTTAATGGCGTTAATGGATAATATTGCTGCAGAAATACGTGCATGTAATTTTTTATTCCAATGAACATATGATCCCAATCCATATGGTAAACCATCGGCAATTACATCAAACACGCCGCCAACCGAATCTCCATTTTTTTTGGCGTGATCAATTGTTTCAATCATCATTTCTTCAACAGATTGATCAAGACAGCGAACATGAGATTTATCGGCTTTACGATTAATTTCTGGCGGTTTAATATTATCTGTGACTGATTTTAAAATTTTAATTTTATGAATCTGAACTACATGACTACCAACAGTGATACCAATTTCTTCCAGCAATCTCCGTGCAATTGAGCCAAGACCAACGCGCATTGCAGTTTCACGGGCAGAGGATCGTTCAAGAATATTGCGAATGTCGTGAAAACCATATTTTTCTACGCCTACCAAATCGGCGTGACCTGGGCGTGGAACAGTAACAGCCTTCGTTTTAACTGCAGAAGGACCCACTGACATTTTGTTTTTCCAATTATCCCAATCCTTATTAGGTATTACCAGCGTGATTGGAGATCCGATCGTTTTACCAAATCTTACTCCTGAACAAATTTCAGCCCGATCCTGTTCAATTAACATTCGTTTCCCACGACCGTGTCCAAGCTGTCTTCGAATCAATTGATCAGCAATATAATCTTCTGACAACTTGAGGCCCGCTGGAATTCCATCAATAATGCCAGTTAATTGTTTACCGTGCGATTCACCTGCTGTTAAAAATTTTAATTTTTCCATCATATTGATTTACTCAAGATATCTCTAATGTTTTGAAAATTTATCTTATCGAATATGGATTGATTCGTCCAAAATTCTAAGGATGCAATTCCCTGTGCGATAAACATATCAAGACCATTAATTACTCGGGCGCTATTCATATCACCAAATTTAAGAAATTGTGTTTTCAGAGGTGTATAGATTGTATCAATCAATACATGACTTGAATTAATATATTGTAAAGGGATGGGGCTTATTAATATCTCAGGAAACAAACCCACCGAAGTACAATTAATTATAACATCCGATGTTTCGCAAACGTTACGAGCATTTTCTATTTGTTGGACTGACACTGGAAAATTGTTCGCCCAGGTTTCCATTGCACCCAGAATCTCTTGAGCGTGTTGCCGTGTGCGATTAATTATGATCAATTCTTTCAATTTATAGTTTTTAAGCGAAAACAATATTGCTCGCGCTACTCCTCCAGCCCCGATAACAACGCATTTTTTATCAGTCATATCAATATTATTTAATTCAAGTAACCGATCAAAACCTATATAATCCGTATTTATACCTTTTAAAATGCCAGCCGTACTCTGGACACAATTTGCAGCTTGAATTTGATCCGCTGCTAAATCAGTTTCATCAAGAAACTCCATCATTCTCCGTTTTAATGGTAAGGTAATATTAATTCCATCATATTTCCCAGACTTCAACTCAGATACGATTTCTTCCAGTGATTCCGACGTAACGTGGATTTTACTGTATGACAATTCCATATCAATTTGTCTGGCAAGTTCTGAATGCAAAACAGGTCCCAAACTGTGTTCAACGGGATCACCAATTACTGCAAAATTGTATTTCACTGATTCTGTTTTTATTTACTTATTTGTTTTAAAACCTTAAAAAACCCTGGAAACGAAACATTAATACAGTCACTGTCGTCCAGTTCGATGGGCACATTACTAATTAACCCAGCGATCATAAAAGCCATCGCAATCCGATGATCATTAAAGGTGTGAATCAAGGCATTGGATAACTTTTTAGGTCCTTGTATTTGAAATCCACCGGGTAATTCTTCAATATCAGCACCCATCCTTTTCAAATTAAAACAAATTGCTTTGATGCGATCTGATTCTTTAACTCTCAGTTCCTCGGCACCTGTTACTGTTGTAACACCATAGGCCTTAGTCGCAAGAATTGCCAGAATGGGCAATTCATCGATACAACTGGGGACATCATCCGGGCTTATTGTCAGCGCTTTAAATTCCCCGGATTTCACAGATATATCTCCGATTACTTCTCCGAAATGACTTGATTGATTTTGGATAGAAATATTTGCGCCGCTTTTTTTTAGGAATTTGAAAAATGCGATTCGTCTTGGATTCAACAAACAATTCTTAATAATAATTTTAGAACCCGGTATTGCTATTGCTGCCGCTGCATAAAAAGCAGCAGTTGAGGGATCAGCCGGAACTACAATATCAAAACCAGATATAACACTTTTTGATGAATCCAGCGTGATTTTTCCATCTACAACATTGATATTAGCACCTAATTCCTTCAGTATAATTTCTGTATGATCCCGCGTTGGATGTATTTCCGATACAACCGTTTTTCCTTTCGCCCCCAGTCCAGCCAGTAAAACGCAAGATTTCACCTGGGCGCTGGCTATGGGCGGTACATAATTAATTCCTCTTAATTCACTGGATACAATCTCCAATGGTAAAGATTCAGATTCTCTCCTAATTAAAGCACCCATTTTTTCTAATGGATCAATAACACGTTTCATGGGTCGCTTAGAAAGTGATGCATCCCCAATTAATTTTCCTTGTATTTTCTGTCCCGCAAGAAATCCAATAAGTAGCCTTGCAGTTGTGCCTGAATTTTGGCAATTAAGCGGTTTATCAGGAATTCCCAATGAACCGGAGATTAAAAGCTTTTTATTCTCCCAGTTGAATTTTATTCCGCATTGCTCCAAGCAATTGCGAGTTGCTTCAACATCCGCGCCAGTACCAATATTTTTTATAGTGGATTTATCAGCAGCTATCGCTGCAAGCATTAAAGCCCTGTGGGATATAGATTTATCTCCAGGTAATAATAGCGATCCGTGCAACGACATCTAGACGGTTTGCTCAGTGCCGAAGGTCTTCCCCAATGCTTTACATACTTCCCGTCCAATGTGCATTAATTCAGCAAATTGGTTGGGTAATAATGCCTGGGGGCCGTCACAAAGGGCTTCTTCCGGCTTATCATGGACATCTACAATTAATCCATCAGCGCCCGCACCTATACCAGCTAAAGAGTGCGGAATTACACTATAACGATGCCCACTCGAGTGGCTGGGATCGACAATTATTGGTAAATGACTAACTTTTTTCAAGGCAGGAATTACACTTATGTCCAAGGTATTACGGGCATGACTAGAAAAGGTTCTCACACCCCGTTCACAGATAACAACTTCCTGACTACCATGCGACATTAAATATTCAGCAGACATCAGCGTTTCCTCAAGGGTCGCGCTCATTCCACGTTTCAATAAAACAGGTTTACCCAACTTTCCTACTTCTTTAAGTAAAATAAAATTTTGCATGTTTCTTGTGCCGACCTGCAACATGTCGGCATACTGACTTATCAAGTTGGCAGATCGATGATCTAAAACTTCTGTCACAAATGGAAGACCGGTACGCTCCCGTGCCTTTGCTAGAATTTCCAATCCTTTCTCTCCAAGCCCTTGAAATGAATAGGGTGAAGTCCGCGGTTTATATGCTCCTCCACGCAATATCTGCGCGCCGCGTTTCATTACCTGATCTGCAATTCTTAATGTTTGATCTTCACCTTCAACGGCACATGGTCCGGCAATCATGGCCACATTTCCGTCGCCAATTTTAACCTGTCCTAAATCAATTATGGTATTTTCTGGATGACTATCGCGGCCAGCGAGGCGATAAGGTTGAGTAACTGCAATGACGCGGTCAACGCCGGGTAAACTTTCAAGATAAATTCGGTCTTCTACGCCCTGATTACCCGTTATACCAATAATTAATCGTATCTTACCAGGTATTCGTTGTGCATTGTATCCCAACTCCTGAATCCGGGTTTCAACTCGCTTAATCTGCGTTTCCTGGGCATCAGGATTCATAATCACTAACATAGTATTCTCCTATCCAATTTTACATTAAATATGAACAATAGACCGATGGATTTTTATTAATAATTATACTATTATGGTTTATGAATTCGACGATTGTGTGACGTCACACAGTCAATCTTATTTTTCGATGAAATTCCGTATCATGGTTTTACCATATTCGGTTGCAATTGATTCAGGATGAAATTGTACACCGTACAAAGGATGTTTATTATGTTCAAGTGCCATTATCAATCCATCTTCTGTCTTCGCTGTAATCGTCAGCTCTTTTGGGAATCCTTTCTTTGCGACAAGCAATGAATGATAGCGTGCAGCCATAAATTTATTCGGTAGAGAGTGAAATATTTTTGATTCATTCCTTATAATCTTTACCGGTTTTCCATGCACTATTTCTGGAGCTGTTACCAATAACGCACCATAGGCGACTGCAATTGCTTGATGCCCAAGACATATACCTAAAATCGGATGGGAAGTTGAATAAGACTTGATAATATCAATTGAATTACCCGCTTTTTCCGGGGTTCCTGGACCAGGCGAAATGATAATATGGCTGGGACTTAATTGCTCTATACCTGGTATTGTTATTTCATCATTCCGAACAACTTTAATATCCGTATTAATTTCACTTACATACTGATATATATTGTAGGTAAATGAATCGTAGTTGTCGATGATTAGGATCATATGATTATATTGATGTTAGTATTATGGTTTTTACCAGGAAAAATATTTTCTTATACTAATTGTAAATCAATTTTGCCCTGAGCCACGGTTGCATTTCAGTGAATGAATGAAATACTGGCACTCCAGTTGTCAGCAAACGTGCATGATTTGTGTGCCCGTGCGAAACCAAAATGCAATCGGCTCCTATCTGCTGTGCGACATCGAAATCATGTATTGTATCTCCAATAAATAACACCTCGTGGGGACCGTGTTCCAGTACATTCATCCAGTTTCTTCCAGCGTCTAACTTGCTGTAAGCATAATGATTATCCAAACCAATCACGTTAATAAAATGCGTTTCTAATTTATGATATCGCATTAAAGTATCAAGCATCTGTTGCTTAGCTGCTGAGAGCAATGATTGCGAGGTTTTTGACTTGTCAATTTGTGACAATGTTATAGAAGCGGCAGAATGTAAATGAGGATCAAACATACCGGCAGTGTATTCTTCGATAAACTCAGTCCCAACTTTCTCAAACGGATTTTTTTTAAAATCAAATCCTAGTTTTGCATAATATTCGACCACTGGGAATGTGAAGATTTTAAGATAATTCTCCAATTCGATTGTCGGTAGTCTGTATCTTTGTAATACTGTGTTAATCGAATTGATTGCCAATTGATTATCATCAAGCAGTGTTCCATTCCAATCCCATATAATATGCTTGTATGCCATAATTTTCAGTTAATAATAGGGAGCTAATTTAAAAAACGATAATTTCATCTTAACATATAATAAATCGAAAAATGGATTTTATTAATAAATCGAAAGCTTTAGAGCAACGTCTCCAAGGAAAACTACCAGGGAAACAGGCACAAAATATATTACTGGCTAAAGCGCGCACACCTGTCATGTTTCCTAATTCAATTGAACATGCAATCCCTTCCGCCGTACTCGTTTTATTGTATGAAAAGGATAATAAAATACTATTCTATCTAACCGAACGAACGCATGACATGCTGCATCATAAAGGGCAGATCGCTTTACCGGGTGGAACTTGGGAAGAAGGCGAAAAACTATCTGAGACTGCAATCAGGGAAACTTTTGAGGAAATCGGTATCCCTGCAGATAAAATAAAATTAATAGGAAAGTTGACACCCCTATTTGTAAAAGTAACGGGCTATATGATACATTCTTATTTAGCATACCTTCCAGTTCCAACTAAAACATATGCTGACAAGACTGAGGTTCAAAAAATATTTTCTGTTCCAATTCAAGATTTAATCAATCCAAAGAATATGAAGCAGGAAATACGTACAATCCGGGGCATTTTAGTGGATGTCCCGTATTTTGAATTAAATAATCAAAAAGTTTGGGGTGCAACCGCAATGATCTTATCAGAATTTAAAACTTGTTTAATGGATGTGCTATGAAACGGATTGGGATTGATTTGGGTGGCACAAAAATTGAAGGTGTCCTGATTGATGAAAACGACCAGATGCTCCAACGAATTCGTAAATCAACTGATCAATCCAGAGGTTATGAATTTATTTTAACTAATATAACTGATTTGGTTAATTCATTGAAAACTGATAAAGATGAATCATATCGGGTTGGTGTCTGCACTCCTGGAGCAATAGAGCCCGCAACAGGAGCTATAAAGAATAGCAACACAATTTGTCTCATAAATAAGCCATTCCAAGCAGATTTAGAGCAAAAGGTTGGACACAGAATCAAGATTGAGAATGATGCAAATTGCTTCGCCAAAGCTGAGGCTTTTTCCGGGGCAGGGAAAGGTCATGGTATTGTATTTGGTGTCATTATGGGTACTGGAGTTGGAGGTGGCATTGTAATAAATCAAAAAATTATCCAAGGAAATATGCATATAGCCGGAGAATGGGGCCATCACACATTGCATCCCGATGGAAATCTTTGTTATTGTGGAAAAAATGGATGCGTTGAAACTTATATCAGTGGTCCGGCACTCGAACGTCGGTGGGCTGAACTGACTGGGAGCAACTTGCAATTAAGGGATATCGTTAACACCGTTAATAGAAGTGATGATATAAAAGAGTTACAGTGGAAAGAGGAGTTTCTGGATAATTTCGGTTTGGCTTTATCAAATGTAATTAATATACTTGATCCCGATATAATCGTCTTGGGTGGTGGTGTATCAAATATTCCATTCCTTTACGACGATGGGATTGAGCATGTTAGTAAATATGTTTTCAGCGGTCAGCTTGAAACATTGATCGTAGAAAATAAATTAGGTGACTCAGCAGGAGTTATCGGAGCTGCCTATTTATAAGGATTATTAATGAAACTTGGGCGTTGGTTAAACTCTCTGAACTTTAATGATTTTCTTGTTCTCATAATTATTTTTGCAATTGCATCATTTTTAACACATCGCACGTTAATATTTGCCAGAAACTGGTATCAAAAACGTCAAAAAGATAATCCTTATGCTGCGGAATTTCGCATTACCACATTTTCATTTTTTATTGTAACGGTGCCATACATATTAATTTTATATAAAATTTTCAGCACAACTCTTCGATCCTGGTTAGACAAGATTTTTTAATACCAACTTTTGTTTACTACAAGTTTCGGCTGTCATTCAGTTGACAACCTTTTTCCCTCTAATGCATCTAATCACTATTCTATTTAAAAATGCATGGAGTCATCAATGAAACGAATTCGCAATGATATAATTATTGGATTATTTCTTATCGTATCCATTTCATTGGGCGGACAATCAAAATCAACCTATAAGACAATACACGTAGTACAAATAAAACCCGGTGATATAAAACTTGATGGTCGTCTAGATGAATCTGTCTGGACCTTTACTGATATATCAAAAGAATTTATTCAGCGTGATCCGGTTGAAGGGGAACCCGTTTCAGAAGAAACAATGTTTTCTGTTCTTTACGATGCGGAATACCTGTATGTCGGAATTAACGCTTCTGTTTCCAGTGATGACCAGATTACTGGTTTATTAAGTCGTAGGGATGAGGAATCACCAAGTGACTGGTTGTATGTTTCAGTTGATAGTTATAATGATAATCGAACTGCTTTTGAGTTTGGTCTGAATCCGCTTAGTGTTAAACGGGATATTCGGCGGTATGATGATGAAATGGAGGATCCAAACTGGGATGCGCTTTGGGAAGGTAAAGCGTCTCGTTACGATGGTGGCTGGTCAGCAGAATTTAAAATTCCCTTGAGGGAATTACGTTTCAGTAACGGTGATAACCATAACTGGGGAATTCAGGTCCATCGTCATATAGCGGAAAAAAATGAAGATTCTTATTGGACATACTGGCCGAAGGAAGAATCGGGATGGGTGCGGCACTATGGTGATTTAACAGGTGTCAACAGCATACCAAAACAACGCAGATTATATGTGGCACCTTATATGACAGGAAGTTACGATAAAGCAGCAAGTTATTCCAATCCAGTGCATCCAGAGACTTTTAACTTTGCTAATAATTTAGGTGCCGATATTAAATATGGTATCAGTAATAATTTGACCTTAGATCTCACAATAAATCCTGATTTCGGACAGGTTGAAGCTGATCCTGCCGAATTAAACTTATCTGCTTTTGAATCATATTACACTGAGAAACGTCCATTCTTCATGGAAGGTGGTAATATTTTTAATTTTAGTATGGGTTTGGGCGATGGTAATGAAAGCAGCAGCAACAGTTTATTTTATACTCGCAGGATTGGTCGCTCACCACACGATTATGCTGAAAACGATGATGGTTACGAGACTAATCCCACTTCAACCAGAATTCTATCCGCTGGAAAAATTAGCGGTAAAACAAATTCCGGCTGGTCAATCGGTGTTTTAAATGCAGTAACCGCCAAAGAAGTTGGGATTATTGAATATGACGATGGCACACCAATTGAAAAGCTGACAATTGAACCACTTACTAATTATTTTGTTTCACGGATTCAAAAGGATTTTAATGAAGGTCAAACCACGGTTGGTGGCATTTTTACTTCAACCTATCGTAATATAAACGACGAGCATTTAGAATACCTCCATAAAAATGCATTCTCTGGCGGTATTGATTTTACACATCGCTGGGATAATAACCGTTGGAGTCTTGAGAGTTCTTTAGCAGCGACGAATGTTTCTGGTTCTACAGAAGCTTTGCTGGAAACACAAACTGGTTCCCGGCATTATTTTCAGCGCCCTGATGCAACCCATTTAAAAATAGACTCTTCAGCTACACAATTAACTGGATATGCCCATAAATTAGCAATTTTCAGGAATCACAATGAGCACTGGCGTGGCGCTATTATGCAATTGACTTTTTCACCTAATTTCGAAGCAAACGATCTTGGTTTTCATCGCAGCGTTGATCGGCAAACCCAATTTATTTGGGCACAATATCGCGAAGATGATCCTGGAAAGATATTACGGCGTTACAATATTAACTCTACTATCTGGCATGGCATGAATTTCGGCGGGGAACGCCTATCGCTGGGAGGCAATATTAATGGTAATGCCACATTTCTTAATTACTGGTCAGTCGGTGGCGGGTTTAACATGCAAGCCTCAGCAAATCATATAAGTGCTTTGTGGGGGGGGGCCATCCATTAAAGCCGATCCCAGAAGAAATTTGTGGGTTTGGATTAATAGCGATCAACGGAAACAAATTTCTATTGGTGGCTTCGTATATAATGGTGGGAGCAAGGAAGGAACCTACTGGTATGGTGGTGAGCCTTCTATCACTTGGAGACCCCTGGATAATCTGACAGTTACAACTGATATAAATTATCATCGCACTTTTGATACCTGGGCCAACTGGTCAGATTTCGAGCCGATCGAAAATGAACAAACGGGCGATATGGAGTATATAATGGCGGAATTAAATCAGGAAACGCTGGGAGCAACTATTAGATTGGATTACACTATTACGCCAACTCTATCAATTCAATATTACGGTTCACCCTATGTTAGTGCTGGTAAATATCGCAATCATATGCTGGTTGTTGAACCTCAATCCGGAAAATTTGAAGATCGTTTTGATACTTTTAGCAATAACGAAATTGCATACAATGATGAAGACAATACTTGGGAAATTGACAATGATAACGACGGCATTACAAATTTCATTGTTGATGATACAGATTTTAACTACACGCAATTCAATTCTAACCTGGTAATTCGATGGGAATACAAAACTGGTTCATCGCTGTATCTGGTGTGGTCACAAAATGCATCTGAGTCCATCGACTATGAAGGTGATTTTAATTTTGGTTCAGATTTAGGGAATATGTATAGAAACTCTGATTTCCAAAATATTGTTATGTTAAAGTTTAGTTATCTCTTCAACATTTAATTAGCTAGGCCATTTGTTTCTTGCGGGCGCTGTTTGTCATTCTAAAATTTTTGTGGATTGACAGATAGCGCCTCTGCTATTTTTGGCACTCTTAGGAAGCAAATAATGCGTCATTTTGCATACATATTGATATTTATAACGGTAGTTTATGCTCAATCAGTAATACTGAATCCTAACGAATATAGAGATCGTCAAATCCACGCAGTCCGCCTTGAATCCCCACTAGCCATCGATGGTTTTCTTAATGAAAGGCTGTATTTATCACCCTCGAATAAGACATTTTTCCAATTTGTTCCGGATAATGGAGAATTGTGTTCTGAAGAAACTGAGGCTTGGGTGGCTTATGATGATAACGCAATTTATGTAGCGGCGCGGTTATGGGAAAGTCAACCGGACTCAATAGTTGCACACCTCGGACGACGAGATTCAGGTGATAATTCTGACGCTTTCCAGGTGATGATTGATTCTTACCACGATCGTCGGTCTGGATTTTTCTTTGTTGTTAATCCAGTAGGAACAATTACCGATGGAACTGTAGCAAATGATAGCCATTTTGATCCTTCATGGGATGGAATCTGGGATGGGAAAGCCAGCATAGATTCCACAGGCTGGTCAGTCGAAATGCGCATCCCATTTTCGCAACTACGTTTCAACAAGCAGGATGAAAATGTAATGGGTCTTGGCCTAGGGCGCCGTATTCACAGGTATCATGAACAAGCATTATTTAATTATTTACCCAGGGATGAGTCAGGATTTTTATCACATTTTCCAGTGTTGTACGGAATAAAAAATATTCAGCCACCCAAACGAATTGAAATAACACCATATATTACTTCCAATTACAGTTCTTTACTTTCCGAGAAGGAAAATCCGTTTATCAAGGGTAAAAATACTACATTTAATGTTGGCGCTGATTTAAAAATAGGATTGGGTAATAATCTAACGTTGGATGCTACGATCTATCCGGATTTTGGTCAGGTCGAAGTGGATCCCTCACAACTAAATTTATCAGATTTTGAAATCTTTTATCATGAGAAAAGACCTTTCTTTATTGAAGGCGCTAACATTTTTAGTTTCGGAAGAGGTGGCCCAACAACCCATTTTAACTTTGGTGCAATGCCACCACGTTTTTTCTACAGCCGGCGCATTGGTCGTTCCCCTCAATTAGATACTGATGATTATAACTGGGTTGACTCACCAACAAATACATCAATTTTAGGTGCTGCAAAAGTGAGTGGGAAATTCAGTCCCAGTTTATCTTTTGGCGGATTGTCAGTACTTACTACGCGTGAATTCGCAATGGTAGATGATGACGATAAGCAGTTTGAATTAGAGGTAGAACCGCTGACCTCCTATAATCTTATTCGCATGCAAAAAGAAATACACGGCGGTGTTCACGGCCTCGGAACTATCGGCACTTACGTCTCACGTAATTTCAAGGATCAAGATCTAAGAACTGATTTACTTGATAATGCTCTGACTATTGGTATCGACGGATGGACCTTTTTTAATGAAGATCGAAAATGGGCGTTGTCGGGTTGGGTCGGTTTAAGCCGAATTTCGGGTAGTACTAGTAAAATGCTTGCCGTTCAGGAATCCTCCACACACTATTTTCAGAAACCGGATATGGATCATGTAGAAATCGACTCCAGTATGACTTCCATGCAGGGGTGGGCTACTAGATTTAGATTAAACCGCGAGTCCGGTAATTGGACTATCAATACAACTTTAAGCGCAGTATCACCAGAATTTGAAAACAATGATATGGGGCTTAGTTTTCGGACCGACCAAATCTATAAACATATTGTAGTCGGTTATAAATGGCTGAAACCGACCAAGATCTACAATGAAGCCATGTTTAATCTGGCAACCTATACCAATCATAATTTTGCCTGGGATAAAATTAATCAATCCGTATTCATTTTCGGGAATATGCAGTTTTCCAACTTTTGGAGTATAGATTTTTTTGGCGGCATTGGACCAAATACTGTAAGTGATTCAAAACTCAGAGGGGGCCCATTGGTGGGTTCGCCAAAGGGTGTTGGATTCAATTTCAATCTCCGTACTGATAGTCGTAAAAATTATATATACTCCATTTCAACATTTTCTGCAAAAATGGGTGACGGTGGCACTGCTTTTAATTTAAGTCCTGAAATTGAAGTTAATCTAGGGACAAAACTGCAACTTGAATTCGAACCAAGTTTTCATCGTGAAAATACAATTGATCACTACATTGACGTATTTGACGATTCAAATGCAGTTGTGATGTACGGCAAACGGTATATCCTTGCTGAACTTGATCGTCAAACAATTGCAGCGGAGTTGCGTATTAACTATACTTTTTCTCCGACCCTTTCACTTCAGGCCTACATCCAGCCCTATATGTCAGTGGGATCTTATTCACACTTTAAGGAATTTATCAAACCGCGTTCATTTGATTTTTTTGAATATGGCGATAATGGTTCAACAGTCGTTATTGAGGGTGACGAATATATATTAGATCCGACTGGCGGCGATGATTCCGATGAAATCATCATGGAAAATCCCGAATTTAATTATAAGGCCCTAATCGGTAATGCCGTTCTGCGCTGGGAATTCAGACCGGGTTCAACTTTGTATTTTGTATGGACACGCAATGGATCAAACGAAGATCATCCTGGTGATTTTAATTTTGGTAGAGATATGCGCGAAATGTTCTCAGCTAAAAGTGACAATATCTTCGCAATTAAGGTAACCTACTGGTTCAACCCTTAGGAATAAAATATTCTAAACTGACTCTTGTAGTTTCTTCGGTATACCAGTGGCTGGGTAATTCAGCATTGCCAAGGTTTCTGAAATAATGCGCAATTGTTGAGCCGAATCAAATGGTTTACCTAGCGTCATACCCCGTTGCAAATTATTCGTAGTATACCGCGGTGCATTTAAACGTTTCAAGATTCCTCCCCGCCAGGCTGGTATTACTGTTGGAAAACCTTCAATTTCCAATGCGCGAGCTATCAATCCAACGGATTGAATACATAGTGGTCACGAAGGAACTAAAAATACAGCATCAACCTCATTTTCCTGCGCTACAGAAATAACTTCTGGAATGGTAATATCAATTATTTTTGTGACGTCTGGCTGATATCCCATAAAACTGACGACTTTCGGCGTAAGGCTGGCAATATAATTGGTCGTAACCAAGATTTCCAGATGTCGCAGAGGCAGTAATACTTGCGGATCTTTCCGAACATAAGACTGATCGTAGTGCTCATGGGCATAATCAATTTTTTCAAAAGGAGTCATTGGATCGAAAACTCTTACCTGATAATCACCCAATTTATTTGCTGCATCAAATGGTTCTTGTGAATCTGGCAAATATGCCCCTGAAGATGTGACTAGCATAATCTGAGCTTGAGACAATTTTACAGGCAGTGCTGAGGGGAAATCAGAATTCTTGGAATAATGATAGCGCTTCCAATCAATTTCGCCAGTAGCATGATAATGTGATAAACAATTTGAGGTATAATCCTGTAACCATTCCTTCCGGTCTTCAAGTATTTCCATCAGCGATTACCACAATTAACTATCATATATTATTTACTTTTTATTATCGCGCCTAAAAAATCCGACTAGTTTTTGATAATAAAACTTGAAACTGCCCCATTGTTTATATCTATCAGCATACTCAGACCCAACTATCCAAATTCCAGCAATGAAAAACGGCCATGAAACAATATATGCAATTATCGCTAATTGTCGAATCAACACATCATCAAAAAACCAGATGAATAATCCTTGAGTAATTTTACCTACAATCAAACTGGCAATGATGAAGACTACACCAATATAAAATTTCTGGGAAAATTGCCTGTTTTTTGTCCCGTTGATACTGTTCATATCACCTTACTCTATATTGATCTTCTATTTATTCCCTTTTGATTTTCTCAAGAGCGCACCAATGGTTTTCCAAGCCGCCTTAGGCAATTTATCTAGTGCATTGAATTCACCTGCACCTTTCAACCACTCGCCGCCATCAATTGTCACAACTTCTCCATTGATAAATCCCGCCCCATCGCTGATCAGGAAGGCTGCCAGATCAGCTAATTCTTGATGCTTGCCAAAACGCTTCAACGGGATGCGTTTTTTCATAGCACGTTCAATTCCAAAACCAGCTGGAACAAGTCGGTTCCATGCTCCCTTAGTTGGGAAGGGGCCTGGAGCAATGGCATTAGTACGGATACCATATTTCGCCCATTCCACTGCCAATGATCTGGTAAGCGCCAGCACACCAGCCTTAGCAGCTGCTGACGGTACAACATATCCGGAACCAGTCCAGGCATAGGTTGTGACAATGTTGAGAATACAACCCTTTTTATTTTTCATCATTTCCCGACCAACCGCCTGGGTACAGTTGAAAGTTCCATTCAATACAATATCAACAATGACTTTGAAGCCACCTTCCGATAGATTTTCGGTAGGTGAAATAAAATTACCCGCAGCATTATTGATTAAAACGTCAATACTATTAAATTTTTCCAAAGCCTGTGATACCATTGCTTTGACTTCAACTGGTCGCCGAATGTCGCAGGACACTGCCAGGCCACTAGCCCCTTTTGATTGGATTTCCTTTAGCGACTGATTGAGAATCTCCTCTTTACGGCTGGCGACTACTAAATTAGCCCCTAGTTCAGCAAATCTTAATGCCATTGATTTTCCCAATCCAGTGCCCCCACCGGTAACTATAATGGTTTTATCTTTTAATAAATCGGTCTGGAACATTTCTTGATTCACCCCTGATAAATGAATTTAAAATAATATATTACTTATTGTCCTGGTTTTCATCTGAATCGAGAAATTCATCAACCCTTTCATCGATTTCACTATCAACTCGGCTTTTAGCTCGGGTCTTCAATTCATCAGCGGTTTCATCCAGGTTGTCTTTACTCTTGCTAAAGGTTTCTTGTATCGTATCCTGGATATCTTCTACAGATTCAGTGACATCTTGACCAGTCCAAATCAGATATGCCAGGTATAAAATGAAAACTGCAACAATTACCATTACCACTTTCACCAGCCGCTTTAGCACAGCAAATAAAATGATAATGGCAAATACTATTGCCAGTACCAGAAAAAACGGATTTTGTAAAATATTTATAATTGTGTCAAACCAATCACCCATGATAAACAATTCTCCGATTTGTTATGGAACAATAATCTGCTTTACTTAGTCTAATTTAATCATTATCATTCATTCTTGAAAATCAGGACTGATTTACTTGGCATTTTATAAAATCAATCAGGCAACCCATAAAGGATCAGCAATGCGTACGGGATTAGGTATTATTTTATTATCACTTATTACTGTCCCGCATATTACTGGTCAGGATATATACCCGGCTGATTCATTGTTGTCTTCATCAAAGGTTTTCATATTAAGAAAAATTGGTATTTTACCAATAGCCGGCTGGCAGCGTCTTTCATATCGTTCGGATGCATTGAATTGTCAATACTATCCCAGTTGCAGTAACTATGCCGCCCATGCCATTGCAGAAAAGGGTTTAATTCTTGGTAGTTTTATGGCAACTGATCGAATTATGCGATGCAATCCATCCGCTTTAGAAAATCATCTTAAAGTTGGTAGAGGACTTACAGCTGACAATAAATATCTCATCGATCATATTGATCTTGAACCGCTTGTGGAAACGACGAAATCTCCTGGTCTAGCCGCGCTATTATCAGCGGTAGTGCCAGGAACAGGAAGGGCTTATGCTGGTCGGACACATGATGCTTTTACAGGATTTATGCTATTCGTGTTTTCAGCAACATTCGCTATGCAAACTTATCGCGAGGATCGCCCGGTTGCTGCTCCGATTTTCATTGGACTTACTACCCTAATCTATGGCGGTGAAATATATGGCGCCTACCGCACTGCTAAATATTATCAACCAGCGCTACAACCGTAGTGAGCATATAAAACGAAGGATTGCTCCCAAGACTCATTTCAGAGTAAACTTCCATTAATTTGACTCTGGACATAGTTTTTAATAATCTGGAGGATACCATGTATAAGAAAAATCTTTCCACCATTATATTTTTCATTCTAATAACGTCAATTTCTTCGGCACAATCTGAGCAACGGGTTGAACAACCCGACTCATTGGTTTCAATTATTACCACCGATGGTTCGGAAATTGTTGGTTATCTAAAGACAGAATCAGATGAACAATATTCGATTGAGACTCCCGCTGGCATTCAAATGAATATTCCAAAATCAGCCGTAGTTAAAATGACAGAATTCGAGGGTAAAGTCGTTAAGGACAAATTATATCGGCCAGATCCTAATAAAAGTATGTATTTATTTTCTCCATCTGCTTTTCCAATCGGTGATAAAGGCCGCTATTGTAGGGACTTCTGCGTAATCTTTCCTTCCTATAATTTTGGAATTGGCGATATTGTTTCGGTTCAACTTGGGGCAATTTGGATTGGCGGTACAGGTCTTGATGATTTACCCTTAGTCGCCAGCGCGAAATATACATTTTCGCAAAATAAGAAATCAGCTTACGCTGCCGGAATTATGTATATGCGGATACCTTTGGACGAAAATTTTGGAGCTGGATTTACATTTGTGACCGGGACATTCGGTGACAGGTATAGTCATGGTACTCTGTCGCTAGGATGGGGTTTCGTCCAACATAAAGCAGATTGGGAATTCATGGATCGTCCCATTATTGTTTTAGCTGGCAATAAGCGGATGTCCAATAAATTTGCGTTAGTAACCGAGAACTGGCTTCTACCGGAAGTAGAGCCTGGACTTTTTCCACTCTCATTATCATTACGCTTTTTTGGTAATGGTTTTGCAGTGGATGTTGGTATGATTTTTACCCTGGACCTTTTAGAAGAAAGTTTACCGCTTCCGATTCTCAACTTTACCTATCATTTCAAATAGTATAAGAGGAGCGGTTAACAGAATAAATTTTAACTGTATCCTTTCTTGCTAAAGATAACCTGGTAGAGGACTGCTTTTCTCATTCTAGCCTTAAGGAATCAAATTCTCGGATTGAAGATCAATTTCAGCTTAAACAAATACACTAATACTCTTCCCCTTCCTTGTAAAGCAGAGGGAGACACGTAACGAAGCGCAGATGGGGGAACCTCACGCCCCTTGACACTACGCGCCCCCCTCAAGAATTTTTCCATCAGGGAAATAATTGATCAGCCTTAAAGTTATTTGAGTTTGCTGCATAGAAATAATGAGTCACTCTTCACCCCCATAAAAGATAAATTTATGAATTATTAAGCAGTTTTAAACCGCTCTGAAAGCACATTATATAACCAGGCAAACACCATTCCAATTATAATGCCATCAATAAATGCCCAGATAAATCCAATCAAACTCCCACCAATACTAATGTTGTATCCACGATATATTTTCCCAATGAAAGTAATTGATTCTGACGCCCCATCGAATAAAATTATCCACCACGTTACGAATAGTAATCCAAATCCCCAAATAAGACCGCATGTGATGGAGAAAGCTTTTATATTAAATTTCATCTGCTCCTCCCATTTTTACGAAGAAACGCTAATGACTAGTCAATATAAGTAAGGTATTATTAAACGTCAAACAAAATTAAAACCCTTTTCCCATTATTGTTCCATTGTGTCGGCAGGAATCCCAGTTTCTATTTGGGGTTTGCCAGTCTCCATATCTTGCTCTAAGATATTTTTCAGCATTGGAGGGAATGGGATAGTTTTTGCCCCTTAATTCGAATGTGTCAAGATTATCAAAAAAATGATGGGACACAGATTTTCATATTTTAAGATCAACCCAGTGATATTGATCCGCTACTTTTTCTTTGAGAGTAATATAAACATTGGTATCGCCTGTAAAATAACTATAATTACTTTTTATTTTTAGCCTCGCAATATCGCCGCTTTTCCACTACCGTCCAGATTTATCAGGGCCTATTACTAACCTGAAATTGAATGGAAGTTCTTGTTTAATCTTATCGATCTTAGCCAGATACATAATATCAATTCCTATATCAATATTCGGATGATCCTTTAGATTACCTCGATCACGGATTAGACCAAGTAAAGTTCCGGATTCTAACCAAAATGGAATTTTACTTTTTACCAGAATTCTTTCAACTGTCTGAAAGATTGATTTTTCTAGTAATAATTTTTTGCCCATTTTATTTTAATCAAACAAGGAATTAGTTTCGATAATTTGCCACTATTATTTCTTTACTATCAATTTCTTTTACATTATTTAAGTCAAATTGATATTACCATGGATTGATTCTAATTGAGCTTACTGATATGATTTGTGTATTTTTCGTTGCTTAATAGAGAATTGAATGCCACCTTAGCTCAGCTGGTAGAGCAACGCATTCGTAATACGTAGGTCCGGGGCTCGAAGCCCCGAGGTTTGTAGCTGTTTCTACTCGATAAACCACCCTATTGCATCTTCCTGTCCAGTTTGTTAAATAGCGGCTTTAAGGACCTAATATACTACCAATGTGCTACCATAATAAGTTGTAAAAAAGTAATCTCAATGTTTCAACAACTCCCATTTTTCAACCAAATTCCCTATTTCAATCAATTAGAGGGGGGAGTGGGGGTTGGAAAGATTCTACCTTTTTATAGATAATTATGAATGTATTAATTGATGATTTTTCTATATTCTAATGGTTCATTTATCACTGGAGGGACTCAAATGAAGTTTAAAATAGTAATGGAAATCAAAGCTATTGTATGTCTTGGTTTTGGACTTGTTTTATTGTTTGTACCTAATACTCTTATGAGTTTACTTGGCACATCACTAGGAGAAGCTGGAATCTTTATGGCAAGGGTATATGGCGCCACTCTGTTTGGGAATATGTTTCTTACTTGGCAAGCGAAAACCATTGAAGAATCAGTTGCTAAAAAAGCAATCATTAAGGATTTATTCGTTTATGATGCGATAGGTTTTATAGTAGCGTTGTCAGCACAATTATCTGGTTTATTTAATGCTCTTGGCTGGACGATTGTTATAGTGTACCTCTTCTTCACAATAGGGTTCGGTTACCAGTTTTCCACAAAAAAAGTGTAGCTATACAATTATCATAAACTGATTATTATACATTTTCTCAACCAAATCTCCAAATTCAATCAATCGGAAGGGGGCGTGGGGGTTGGGATGCAAAGGCCACCCAAATTGCAAGGCTCAGTTGAACCAAACACCAATTCCTTTTTTACGTAATTCTTTACCTAATATCTCTTCAATTTCTTCGGCATCTTTTCTTGTTGGTATTGGATTATATTTTTCATACAAATCAGGTCTTAATCGAATACCATATATCTTGGCATATTTATTCGACTTGTACCCCTCTTTGTGTTGTTCAAACCTTAACGATGGTTCCTTGCTTGATTGTCCAACGTATACACAGCCATTACCCTTTATGTATTGGGGGTTTTTTTCTCTGAACCTCTGAAAATCAGCAACTCTAGAATCTAGCTCAATGATGTATACATAATATTTCTTCATCCAAGAATCTACCCCCCTTACAATTTAAACTCCTAAAACCTACTAAATCTTAAAATGAAATTCTACAGCTTGTATTGGGATATGTGATGGGTAAACTGGGAGAGTTCGTAATGCGTAGGTTCGGCGTTCGAATCAACGAAGTGGCTCGCCGTTGAATTTGACATTTCCCTTCAAATTGATTAATAGAAAGACAGATCCCACCAGCTGTACTGATGAGATCTGTCATAAATTGAATTTATAGTAAAGCCGCTTTCTCAAACGGCTTTTCTACTCGTCTGAAATGAATTTTAGTTGCTATCAATATTCAGCAATTCCACCTCAAAGATCAATGTAGCATTCGGTGGTATCACGCCCGCCGCGCCACGCTCACCATAAGCCATCTCCGGTGGAATGGTCAATACTCGCTTCCCACCTATTTGCATTCCAATAATGCCTTTTTCCCAACCTTCGATTACTTGGCCGGCTCCAATCGTAAAACGAAATGGTTCGCGACCTGGATTCTGGGATGAATCAAAAACGGTCCCATCTTCCAGTTTACCAGTATAATGCATGGTTAACACATCAAGTGCTTTAACTTTTTCACCCATGCCAACAACTTTATCTACTATCACCAATCCTCCTTCCAGTTCAACGGCAGCTTTCTTTGCACAATGTGTGAAGAGTAATAACACACTCAGCAGCAGCAATGATGTCAGCCACACAATTTTCATTGGTTTAAATTTCATTATACACTCCTATATTCAGGATAAATTAGCACTGCTCAGATACGCCTATCTACCGCTTTGTTTTACTCATTATATAAAATTAAATTGAAGGTTGATGGTGAAGACTCAGTCAATGTTTAATAAGCATTTACCACCCCTGGCGGATCGCGTGCGACCGCGCGCGCTGCATGATTTTATGGGTCAGCACCACCTGGTTGATGATGGTAAGATCATTACGCTGATGCTGAAGCAGAGGAAGCTGTTCTCCACTATTTTCTGGGGACCACCCGGCTCAGGTAAAACTACCCTGGCGCGGATTATGGCCCGATCATCAGATGCGGATTTTCAAGAATTGTCGGCAGTATCCAGTGGTGTGAAAGACTTACGGAACGTGATTAAAATAGGTGAATCCAATCTTGAGATTGGCAGATCTACCCTTTTGTTCATTGATGAAATTCACCGTTTCAGTAAATCCCAACAGGATGCATTACTGCATGCTGTTGAAGAGGGTGTTATTGTGCTAGTTGGTGCCACAACTGAAAATCCATCCTTCGAGGTAATCAGCCCCCTACTTTCACGCTGCCGCGTATTGATCATGAAACCGCTGGAAGAAAATTCACTGCACAACATCCTTAACCACGCTTTTAAGACTGATGTAATTCTCAGCAAGGACAAAATCAAGCTATCCAAAAAGGATGCTGATTATTTGGTGGATTCATCCGGTGGTGATGCTCGTAAGATGCTCAACACACTCGAGATAGCAATCAACCTGGTGGGCGGACAAGGGACAATCGTGCAATCGATTCTAACCGAAGCACTTCAGAGTCGTTCACAATTGTACGACAAGACCGGTGATTATCATTACGATACAATCAGCGCCTTTATTAAATCAGTGAGGGGTAGCGATCCAGATGCAGCTGTATACTGGTTAGCAGTTATGTTGGAAGGTGGGGAAAAGCCGGAATTCATCGCCCGACGACTGGTTATTCTTGCTTCTGAAGATATTGGTAATGCCGACCCCCATGGCCTAAATGTAGCCGTATCTGGATTCCAGGCAATCCACATGATTGGTATGCCTGAAGCAGCGATCATCCTTTCGCAGATTACCACTTATTTATCCAGTGCGCCAAAATCAAATGCGTCTTACCGGGCTATTAGAAAAGCTCAGAAAGCAGTGAAATCGCATGGAACTCCTGGAGTCCCCCTGCATTTACGAAATGCACCTACCGATCTGATGAAATCAGCCGGGTATGGTGAAAATTATGTCTATCCTCACAGTCATCCCGGGCATTTTGTTGATGTCGATTATTTCCCGGAGGGAATCAGTGAGAATTTTTATGAGCCAACCGAAATTGGTCAGGAAAAATTCATCAAAGAATATTTAAAAAAACTCTGGCCAAAACGGAGCAAAACTTGAAGCGCATCACGCTACTATTAATCTTATTTTCATATATCTTTGCGCAGGATGAACGTCTACGCCTAGAGCATGCTGATCTCCTGGAAAATATCACTTCCAACAACGTGTCGATCCAATTGCTAACCGGTAATGTGAAATTCACCAAAGGCGAAGTAATTCTAACGTGCGATCGTGCCCGCTTTAATGAACAAATGGGGCAAAATTACCTTTACGGAAATGTGACCGTCTTCAAAAAAACCATGACTATGAGTAGCGATTCCATGACTTTTGATTCTCCAAACGATCTGCTCAAAGGATTCAGTAATGTAAAGGTCTGGGATGAAGATTATAGTCTCACAAGTGATTCCCTATTTTATTACACAGAACTAGACAGTGGCATCGCCCATAGCCGTGTAAACCTTAATCAAAATGAGCAGCGGCTTTTAGCGGATCATGTAATCTATTCTAAGCCAGCCGAAAGCGAAGAGGCCTCTTATTGGGCCAATGGTAATGTGTTTATCCGGGATAATGAAATCTCAGCCACTTGCGGTGAGCTTGATTATTCAAGTGAAACCGAGACGGCCTTTTTACGCATTAATCCCCAGGTCAAAGAAAACAATCGCATTTTATATGGCGAGGAAATTGAGATACATAGTAAAGATAAAAAATTGAACTACCTTTTCATCCCTGGAAAAGCGCAGGCCCTGGCTTTACACAATCGTGATGAAGAAGGATTAAAATTAGGACCGGCTGAATTTAAAAATAATATGACTGGTAATGTACTACATGCCTACTTTGCCGACAGCAAGCTAGATTCTATTAGGCTGGAAGGCATGGCAACTACGTTGTATCATGTTTATGATGACTCTGTATTTCAGGGAATAAATGAAACTTCAGGGGATACCATGCGGCTTATATTTATTAATGAAGAACTTAACCGCATCCTTGTCGATGGCGGTGCGCAAGGAATTTTTACCCCTGATTCAACGCATGAAAGCATTACAGCGTCTATCGATTACAAATCTGATATCCTGCATTATGAAATACTAAGCCAAAAATCAGACCTCCATGGCAATGCCAGAATCAAATACGGCGATATCGATCTCAATGCCGGATATGTAGGTATACATTGGGATACTAATTTGTTGCGTGCCTTTCCCGCCAGCGAATTAGATACAACATTGGAGGAAATTCGTCCCACACTCCTTGAACAAGGTCGCGAACCCTTGGTGGGGAATACCATGGTTTATAATCTGTATTCGCGCAAAGGTCGGGTCACTTTAGGCCGCACCAAGGCTGAGGATGGTTACTATGCCGGTCAAGAAATTCGCAATATCAAGCAAGATGTATTCTATATGGAACAGAGTTCTTATACGACCTGTGATCTGGAACAACCACATTTCCATTTCGGTAGCCGCAAAATGAAAATGATTCATAACGACAAGGTAGTAGCGAAACCACTATTTCTCTACATCAACGATATACCAATATTTGGGATTCCATTTGCAGTGCTACCTCATCAAGGTGGTGCGCGCCACTCTGGCTGGATTATGCCCGGCTATGGTGAAAATCGCAGGCGGGGTCAATACCTGGATGGATTTGGCTATTACTGGGCGCCGAATCCTTATTGGGATACAAAATTACTTTTCAGTATCGCTGATAGACAGGGCATTACATTGAAAGGCTATAACCGCTATAAAAACCGCTATAAGTATGATGGCAATTTTCATGTGGAAGCACGCCGTTTTCTTGCCTCTGGCGAAAAGAACATTACTCAGATTGGTAAAAATTATACTACCGACTATGTATTAAAATGGAACCACCAACAGAAAATGCGTTATAACCAATCTCTGAATGTGAACGCCAGCTACTATAGCAACAGTGAATACAATTATACAACTGCGCTGGATCCCATTAAGCGTATGAATCAACAGGCAATATCTAATGCTACCTATTCAAAACGTTGGCCAAAATCCGGTAATTCGCTGAGTATAAATCTGTCTTCGAATCGCGATCTAATGGTTGACCGAAAAATTGATTCCGCCTCCACTTTCTACCAAAAGCCCACCACCGATGGAGCTCAATTAAACAGTACAACTAATACTTTACCGAAGATATCTTTCAGACACGGTCAAAGTGCACTGATACCAACCAAATCATCTGATAAAAACTGGTACCATAATATTACCTGGGACTATTCATCCAATTTTACCAATAAAAGTAAGACCTTTTATAAATCGGTATCCCTGGATAGCATTGACCAGTTTATCTGGGATACTGAATCAAATGGCAGCAGTCGTTTGTACTCACTGACCGATAACTTACTAGCGCATTCTATATCGATCAGTGCTCCTCAGAAAATTTTCCGTTATATCACTGTAAGTCCTCGTTTTTCACTAGATTCTGATTGGGTTCCAAAAACTTTTTCTGGAAGGTTGGATTCAACCGATAATGTACACACTGATCGCGTAGACGAATGGGCATTTCGCACAACCGGTGCGTTATCAGTGAATGCCAAAACACAGATCTATGGAATGTTTCCAATCAGCTTTAGAAAGCTACGTGGCATTCGACACGTTGTATCGCCTTCAGTAGGATTTACATACGCCCCCGATTTTTCGGAACCATTATTTGGAAAAGATCTGGGGTATTTTGAGGAACTAGTAACTCCCGATGGTGATGTAATTCTACACGATCGGTTTGCTAATACTTTGGCTGGTGGTACCTCGCACTCGAAACGCCAATCATTGAATTTTTCATTGAATAATATATTCCAGGCCAAGCTGCAGGATGAAGAAGTTGAACAGAAAGTTGATTTGTTTTCTTGGCAGATGTCCACCAATTATAATTTTGCTGCAGAAGAATTTCAGTTATCAAATCTACAATCGTCACTACGAGCAAGTTTGGCGAAACTTAACCTTGACCTATCAATGACCCACGATTTCTATCAATATGATATCGATAACAATCGGCGCCTAAATTCATTAAAATTCAACGCTGAAGGAATTCCCGTTCCGCGTCTTATCAATGCTAGACTATCTACCGGATTTAAATTCGAAGGTAAAAAGCTGAAGCCGGTCGGTACTGCAGATACTGAATTGGATACAATGGTTACCGAAGATTCTTTGTTCGTTGATGAACTTGATGATTTTGGTCAGAATAATTCTCTCGAGCTAGTAAATAAACCACTGGAAAGCGCCACCCTCTGGAGCACCAATCTAAATCTCAGTTATGCATACAACAATTCTAATCCCAGCAATCCAACCAAGACCTTCTGGCTTAACGGTAATTCATCCATCCAGGTCACTAAAAATTGGCGGGTACAACATACTGCTCGTTTTGACCTGATTAAAAAAACCATGGTCAGTCAAAGTTTTTCCATTTATCGTGATCTACATTGCTGGGAAATGTCCATCGCCTGGACGCCCGGCGGTTTCGGGCAGGGATTATATTTAAAGATTAATGTTAAATCGCCCTCTTTGGAAGATCTCAAGATCGAGGAAAAGGGTGGAATCTATCAAACTCAAGCCTTGTATTGATCTAAGAAATGGATGTTTGTTCTATTAACAGAAAGTTTGAAATTTACTGTGTATTAATTAAGGATTTATATGATCTGTCCTGAATGTCATACTGAATATGTGGAGGGAATCCATATTTGCGCTGACTGTAAAGTCACCCTGGTGGATGAGGCTCCACTGGAAGAACCATTAAAGCGTATAAAATGGACTGCTCTAAAAACAGTTGATGGTAAAATTTATGCCGATATGGTTGCTGAAATTCTTGAACAAAAAAATATTCCAAATTATATCAAGTCAGACTGGTTGACCTCTGCGTTTAATATATCTGGTGCAAGTCTAGTAGGGAATAAGGTTACAATTTACGTTCCTGAAGAAAATTACGAAACCGCTGAAAAGATATTAGAAGGCATAATTGGGTAAAAGCATGTCCAATCAATCGATTCGATCTGTCAAAGGCACGCGTGATATTTTACCGGACGAAACCGGATACTGGCGGTTATTGGAAAACGAATTACATCGACATTTAAGTTATTACGGGTACCAGGAAATCCGGACACCGGCCTTTGAACAAACCGAACTATTTGCCCGTGGTGTTGGTAAAGAGACCGATATTGTGTCTAAAGAAATGTACAGCTGGGAAGATCAGGGCGGAACGCGGTTAACTTTGAAGCCAGAATTAACAGCGCCAGTAGTAAGAGCTTTCATTCAACATAATTTAGCCAGCACTGCGCCGCTTACGCGACTGTATTATATCGATGCGCTATTCCGGCGAGAACGACCACAGAAAGGTCGCTATCGCCAGTTTTATCAATTCGGTGCGGAAGTTTTGGGCTCACCTTATCCTGAAGCAGACGTTGAAATAATTTCAATTGCCTATGAATTCTACAAAAGCTTAGGCCTCGATGACATTACATTGCAGCTAAATAGCATTGGTTCAACAGAAAGCCGTAAAACTTATCGTGCTGCCCTGCGATCCTTTCTGGCTCCAAAAGCGAAGCACTTATCAGAAATCAGTCGCAATCGTCTTGAAACAAATCCCTTACGTATACTAGATACTAAAATTCC
>JBHPLN010000039.1:0-5411 GCA_042564205.1 Fidelibacterota bacterium | reverse complement strand
ATCAATTTGAAGAAATTGGTAATTCAATGTGGCATTATGCCGTAACAGGCCCGGCCATGTCCGAAATAATGAAATCAAAATTTGATAGTAAGCGATTGAGTGCACTTTTTTTAACGCAGGGATCAGCTGGTACGTTAGGCTCTGGTGAATATTTAAAAGAGCATTATCCTAAATTGAAGATCGGAGCCGGAGAGGCTAAACAGTGCCCAACTCTACTCTATAATGGTTATGGATACCATCGTATAGAAGGCATTGGCGATAAGCATGTTCCCTGGATTCATAATATGAAGAATACCGATATGGTAGTTGATATTGACGATGAAGTAGTTATCAATCTTTTAAGATTATTCAATGAGAATGAGGGTAAAAAATATTTAGAAACAAAAAAAATTGCTAAGCCTTTCATCGAATCACTGAATTATTTTGGCATATCATCCATTGCTAATATTCTTGGTGCAATTAAAATGGCCAAATATTATGAGTATAACGAAAATGATGTTTTGTTTACCGTGGCCACTGATTCCGCAGAAATGTATCAATCCCGACTTACTGAACTAAAGCAGGGCAATGGTGCATATACCAAAGCACAAGCTAATGTGGATTTTGAAGGTCGTCTCATGCAAATTGGTACTGATGACATGCTCGAACTAGGATACAGAGACCGGAAACGCATGCATAATCTCAAATATTTTACTTGGGTAGAACAACAGGGTAAATCAATCGATGAATTAAATTCACAATGGTATGATGAGAGTTACTGGAAGAAGGAATATTCTAAGATTGATGAATGGGATGCTCGCATAACCGAATTCAATGAGCGCACTGGAGTTTTAAAGCAACTGGGATCCTGAAATGACTATTCCAAAAAATTACGTTTTAGGATATAAATGCATTAATTGTGCTACAGAATATGAAGTAAAACCTTTCATTTACCAGTGTACAAAATGTGGTGAGAACCTTGACGTACAATATGATTATCTTGAAATAGGTAAGAATTGGACAAAAACTACTCTTCAGGAAAATACTGATCGTTCAATTCACCGCTATTTGCCACTGCTACCGATTCAAAAGGCACCTGAAAATACAACAATGCAGGTGGGCGGAACTCCTCTAATTACTTTCCATGATGTCCAAACAGAAACTACAAAAATTGACCTATTTCTGAAGGACGACACCAGAAATCCCAGCGGGTCATTGAAGGATCGTGCTTCTGAAATCGGATTGTTGCATGCCGATGAATTAGGAGCTGATATTCTTGTGGCTGCTTCAACCGGAAACGCTGCTGCATCGCTGGCTGCTTTGGCAGCTTTCCACAATAAGAGTGCCATAATTCTAGCTCCTAAAAGCGCGCCAATTGCAAAATTGACCCAAATTTTACAATATGGAGCCAAACTATTCACCGTCAATGGGTCCTATGATGATGCTTTTGATCTATCACTGAAAATCGTTGATGAATACGGATTGTACTCCAGGAGCACAGGAATCAATCCTGTGTTAAGCGAGGGGAAAAAGACAGTCATTTTAGAGTTATTGGAACAATTGCAATGGGATATTCCAGACAAGATATTTGTTCCAGTCGGGGATGGATGCATAATTGGAGGAGCATATAAAGGGTTAGCGGATCTCTTAAGCCTTGGATGGATTGACCATTTACCGCAACTCATCGCAGTTCAGGCTTCTGGCAGTTCTGCAATTGTGGATGCTATTCAATATGACAGGAAAATTGAATCTGTTTCAGCCAATACAATTGCTGACAGTATCTCAGTTGATTTCCCACGAGATGGATTGAAAGCAATCAGGGCGATTAAGAAAACAAACGGAAGTGGAGTTCTAGTGACCGATGCCGAAATTTTGGAAGCCCAGAAATTATTATCAGCAAACTCAGGGATCTTCGCTGAACCAGCGGCTGCATCAGCTTTTGCAGGATTTTTAAAATTAAATTCATCAGGAAAAATAAAATCCGGAGAAAAAATAGCAATTCTCATCACTGGATCCGGACTCAAAGACATCCAAACAGCCCAAAAACAATTATCCTTACCCTCACTGATAGAACCAACACTTGAAGATTTTAAACGCCATAATTCTGATTTATAAATTGAGCTCTCATAAATGCTAAAGCCGCAATCGCCAACTTCATATGAACTTAAAGTAACTATCAACGGGAAGCTGATAGAAAGATCAATTGAAACCCATATTTGCTTGCTTGATTTTTTACGTGATGAACTTGGATTAACAGGTACAAAGGAAGTCTGTGGTGAAGGTGAATGCGGAGCATGTAATGTACTCCTTGATGGTAAAATCGTTAATTCCTGCCTGATTTTTGCTGTGGAAACTCATAACAAATCAGTTGTCACAATCGAAGGGATATCCGGTGAAAATGCACTTTCAGAATTGCAGGAAGCATTCATCCAAAAACATTCTGTTCAATGTGGCTTCTGCATCCCCGGAATGATTATCGCTGGTGAATCGATATTGGCAGAAAACATAAATTCTAACCGAATGAAAATTCAACGAGACCTAGCTGGAAACATTTGCCGGTGTACGGGATATCAAAAAATCATTGATGCAGTAGAATCAGTAGGGAATCAAAACTAGTGCAGTATTTTCAACCAAGTACAATCAAGGAGTATTTCAAGCTGGTGCAATCAATGAGTGATTTTGCACTTTTGACTGGCGGAACAGATCTTATGCCACGCTATGAGCAGGAAAATTTCCTTCCAGAACATTTAGTTGATTTAAAAAATATCGGAGAGTTAAAGGGAATTTCAGAAAAAAAAGATACAATTGAAATTGGCACTATAACAACAATTCGTGAAATTGAATCGAGCCCACTAATACGGACGGAGTTCCCTGCACTATACCAGTCAACTCTGGATTTTGCTGGAGTCCAGATTAGAAATCGTGCAACAATTGGAGGTAATATTTGCAATGCGTCACCAGCTGGGGATTTGCTGCCATCCCTGTATGTAATGAATGCTAAATTGAAGTTAGTTAATACAAAATCAGAAAGATTAATTCCAATTAAAAATTTTATAACTGGTCCAGGCAAAACCAATATCAAATCTGATGAAATTTTATATTCAATCGAGATTCCAAAACATAACTTAAAATCATTATTTTTTAAAATCGGTCTGCGTCAGGCAATGGCCGTTGCAGTTGTGAATCTGGCTATTGTATATGATTGGAACTCATCGCTGAGAAAATTTAATAAATTAAATATTGCTGCTGGTGCTGTTGCTCCTACAATAGTGTATCTTGAGAAATTTATTAATACTTTTAAGAAATCGAATTGGTCAGTGGAGGAGGCTTTAGCAGCTGTTACCGAAGATATTTCTCCAATTGATGATATTCGATCTACTGCAAAATATCGTACAATGGTACTATCAAATGTACTTAGATATGAACTTAATAAAATAATGCGCGATTAATGATTGTATGTCTGATAAGCTAAATCCTTTTCGATTAAGAAAACTGCTGAAATGGATTTTATTAGAGGAAAAGCACGGCTCCATTTTCAGCATTCCCAAAGAATTATTTCATACACCAAACACTAATTATGATTTATCAGTTAACAGATACAACCAGATTCTCGGCACTCCTATTGGTGTTGCAGCTGGACCGCATACACAGCTATCTCAAAATATTGTAGCCGCTTATTTGTGCGGCGCCCGCTATTTGGAGTTAAAGACCGTACAAACATTGGACGAAATTGAGGTAACCAAACCTTGTATTGACATGACCGATGAAGGATACAATTGCGAATGGTCTCAGGAACTGAAAACGCATCAATCTATTAATGAATATCTTAATGCCTGGATTGTAATCCACATTTTAAGAGATTTGCTGGATTGGCAGGATGATCAGCATGGAGGTTTTATTTTTAATCTGAGCATCGGTTATGATTTTGATGGCATTCAAAAACCAAATGTTCAAGATTTCCTAAATAAAATGGAAAACTGTCAGACCGAATTGGACACAAAATTGAATGCCATTGCTGATCTTTATCCTAATGTGAAAAATTTAAGTATACCATCATGCATCAGTAATAATATTACTTTATCAACAATGCATGGTTGTCCTCCGAACGAAATTGAAAAAATTGGACAATACCTTATTGAGACCAGAAAATATCATACGGCTATAAAATTAAATCCTACTTTACTCGGACCTGAGCATTTACGTGAAATACTGAATAATCAACTTGGATACGATAATGTTTATGTTCCAGATCAAGCCTTCGATCATGACTTAAAATATCCGCAAGCTTTAACGATAATAAATAATCTAAGCAAGCTCTCCAAAAAAGCAGGTGTTTCATTCGGACTTAAGTTAACAAACACGCTTGAAGTAAATAATTCTGGCGAGTTCCTTCCGGCTGGTGAAAAAATGAGTTACTTGAGCGGTCGAGCGCTCCATCCGATCAGTATTAATCTAGCTGCTAAACTTCAATCCGAGTATAATGGGGGATTGGATATATCATTTTGTGCCGGAGCAGATTGCTTCAATATCAGTGATATTATAGCCTGCGATCTGGCGCCGGTTACGGTCTGTTCAGACTTATTAAAACCAGGCGGTTATGGACGATTATCTCAATATCTCGAAATCCTGTCCAATGAATTGAAAAAAACCAAGGTTGCATCGATTTCAGAATTTATAAATATATTCATTGACAACTTTAATACTCAAAGTAGCGGACTGGAAACTCTACATAAATATTCGTCTGAAGTTCTTACAAATCCAGCGTACCAAAAACATAACAAACATTTTGAGTCAATCAAAACCGATCGCGAATTAAATAATTTTGATTGCATTGAAGCACCCTGCATCGATGCCTGTGCTATTGGTCAGGATATCCCTGAATATCTATATCAAGCATCTAACGGGAATATTGATAATGCCTTTAGTACGATTTTAAAAACTAATCCGTTACCTGGTATAACCGGAAATGTGTGTGATCATTTATGTCAGCTAAAATGTACTCGGAATAATTATGATGAAACTCTCAAAATCCGTGAAATAAAACGGTTTATTACTGAAAATCAGAATAATACGGCTGAGTTAAATCCAAAACCAATGAACGGTAAAAAAGTGGCAATAATCGGTGCAGGACCATCAGGATTAACTTGTGCTTATTTTCTTGCATTGGATGGATTTGAAGTGGAGATATTTGAGAGTAAATCGTCAACCGGTGGGATGGTTAGCGGAGCAATACCAGAATTCAGATTGACTGATAAAACAATAAAAGATGATATTGAGTTAATCACTGCTTTAGGTGTAAAAATAAAATATAATCAAAATGTTGATTCCGAAAAATTCACAGAAATTCAGTCAATATTTGATTTCATTTATATTGCAATTGGAGCTCAAAAAAATAAACTGTTAGACATCCCCGGGATAAACGCAAAAGGTGT
>JBHPLN010000038.1:0-6333 GCA_042564205.1 Fidelibacterota bacterium | reverse complement strand
AATAGGTATGTTGCCATATTTGGATCTTTCTCTCAATTTATGCATTAATTGTATTCCATCCATTCCAGATCCAAGATGGATGTCGAGAAAAGCGCATTCAATATTTAAACCATCCAAAAGCTTGATTGCCGATTCACCATCTGTAGCTGTTATTATATTCAATCCGCGCTTTTTAAGTAGGTAGACAATGTATTCACGATGAGCCGGATTGTCTTCCACGACGAGGGCCGTTACTGGTTTATGCGATGAGTTGACCACTTATTATCCCCCCGAATTTTTATCTCACCTAATTAATGAAATAATTAACTTTTTTTATCAATCAAGTGTAAACACCTGACAGCTTTTTTGCAACTTCGAATATCCTGAAATTAACCCTCTAATTCCCTGATACGCCGATTATTTCTTTATGATAAAAATGGGGTAATGTGCGTATTGTATTATATATAGTTATATAGATATACTCAATGATTGCCTAATGATGTAATTATTACTGAGGCGATTTGGATGTATTAAGTTGCATAATCTGACTATTTAAAATGATTAAGAAAATATTAATTGCCGACGATCATAGATTATTCCGACAAGGGCTTAAAGCCATCATAGAAAAATTAACTGATTTTGAAGTAGTGATGGAAGCAATCAACGGAAAAGAGGCTCTAGAAGGATGTAAAAAATTTAAGCCGGATCTTGTAATTATGGATGTCACTATGCCATTAATGAATGGTATTGAGGCAACTAGGAAAATTATTGAAGAATGTGAAAATATAAGAATTCTCGCTCTCTCTGCCCACGTTGATCGGAAATTTATATCTGAAATTCTAACTGCTGGCGCTTCAGGATACTTGCACAAGAACTGTAATCAACAAGAATTATTAGACGCTCTTGAGCAATTAAACAACGGGAATATGTATATCTGCCCTGATTTAACAGGAATTGTTGTTCAAGATTTTGTTCAAAATATTAAAGAGAATCAGGAACCGCAGCATCTAACCTCAAGGGAATATGAGGTGTTACAGCTTGTTGCTGAAGGACTCTCAACAAAGGAAATTGCCGAAAACCTCCATCTAAGTATCAAAACAATTGAGACACACCGGATGCATATCATGGAAAAAGTAAATGTAACAAGTGTGGCGGCTCTCACCAAGTACGCTATTCGTGAAGGGATAACTTCACTCGAATAGAAGAATAAATTTTTAACTAATTATTTTACTTCTGATTTATCCAATTTTTATAACATCCTTAGGAATGGTAAATAATAGTATTTATTATACTTATGTAAAAATTATGAAAACAGAAAGCCTACTCAATCGAGTAGGCTTTCTAATAGAAATTAAGATATTTGATTCACCATTAGGGGGTTGCAGCTAATGCGGCAGCTGCATCTAATACTCCTGCTCCGGTTGCATCGACTCCCCATGTAAAAGTCTCACCATCTACTGTACGACTTCCAGGAGCTAGATACAATGCACTACTTTCAAGAATACCTTCTGCCTCCAATGCTGTTAATGCGGGATATTTCTCAGCCATAAGAGCAACTGTTCCTGCAACATGTGGTGCAGCCATCGATGTACCACCAAGATAATACCAAGACAATGATTGGCCACTATTCAGCTGATATGGACCAACAATCCATGAACCTGGTGCAGCTACATCAAGGAATTGTCCTGTTAATTCTCTACTTGAGAAATCTGAAATGTAATAATTCAATGGATTACTAGGTTCTGGATCATCCAGTCCCCACCACCAACCGGGTACTGCCCATTCACCAATCCATCCAGAGGATGCAACACTAATAACTTCTTCCCAAGCACCGGGATAACCCATACCTAGTGTTCCCTCGTTTCCTGCGGAAGCCACTACTATTACACCTACTGATATTGCATGTTCAATTGCTGCAAGTTCAATTGGATCGCCAACGGGTCCTCCAAGGCTCATGTTAATTACGACAGGGGAACCAGCTAATGGACCTTCTTTAAGTTCAGCCATATACATGATTCCTCTAGCAATAACCGATGACCATCCCCAACCGGATTGATTTAATACTTTTACAGGAATAATTGTCGCCATCGGGGCCACTCCGGTTTGATTTCCACCTGGTATATAGTATCCAAGTATTGTACTAGTGACATGGGTTCCATGTGAATCTTGATCATGCTCCCATTTATTTGGTTGTGAAGAAACATGCCCCCTATCCATTCCTCCGCCGCCAAAAGCTATAGCATACTCTTCGGCAATCCTTTCCTGTGGAAAATACCGTCTCCAAGAATCCTTTAATCCAGTATCAAGTATTCCTATATATACACCTGAACCGTCATAGGCAACACTTCTTGTAACTGGACCGGGTCCCGCTGTTACATTTATGACATCTAAATTCCATGAACTCCAACCGCCAGTGAAATCTGTTTCAGGAACCGTATCGATAGGTCCACCACGTCTTTCAGCATCTGGACCGGCAGCTTTTACAAACGGTAGTGCTTGAATTTTAGAAAGATTACGTAATTTTGCCCTGATTCTTAGAGCGTTAAGTTTTGGAAATTCCTCAACAATCCTTCCAAAATTAGTAAGCTTTGATCGCATCTTATCAGTTACTTCTTTATTGCATACTATGTTGATACCGACTTTTCCTTTCGATTTCTTTCCCATCGCCATTTCATATTCTTGTTCTTCCATTTGTGCAGAAGGACCATCACCACTTCCAGTGATTGTTTGCGGTGCCTCTTCACATGATGAAACAAGAGCAATCAGAGAAAATACAGATAGGACTAGTATTACTTTTTTGAACATATTCTCACCTCGTTTAATTAAATCTTTGTGGTTTTCCCTCGCTTTAAATATATGATAAAATGATCATCAAATCACGTTTATTTATAGATTAATTTCTGAAAATAGTATAATTCTTTCGTATTCTAAAAAGAAAGCTCACCTTAATAGTGAGCTTTCTTTCTCATTAATTTAGACTATAAATACTATTTCATTATAACCATTTTTCTAGTTTGAACAAACGATCCAACTTTAATACTGTAAATGTACATTCCGGTACTTACCTTCCTCCCCTGATCATCTGTTGCGCCCCATTTTACACTGTGATATCCCGCTGAGACTTGTTTATTAACCAGGGTTTTAATTTGCCTGCCCAACATATCATAAACAATAATCGACACAAAATTGGTCTCGGGTAAATTATATTGAATTGTAGTCGTAGGATTAAATGGATTGGGGTAATTCTGGTTAATGCTGTAGTTATCAGGTATAGTTAAACCTATTATTTCACTATCATTGACTCCCACTTCATCGGAAATTAGAGCCTCTGGCGCACTGCAATCAGCCACAACTTCATAAATTGGGCCATCATCAATTGCTTCACTTTTTTTATTATGAGGGACTAAAACCTGATAGGCAGCATTTCCAATATTCCCATAGAGATCTTCAATCGCAATGTGAATTGTGTAAACTCTACCATTACCTGTACCATTTCTTTCCGCGCGTAGATCCACAGTTTGACAATCTATTATTGCTATGTCATCAAGTGTATTTCCATCGCCTTTACCTTTATCATCTTCTAATTCATCACTAGTCACTTTTGTGATATATGCAGATTCAGCTGGCAACTGACTTTCATCCGTTGCTGACAGGATGATATCCGAAAGTTCGATTGTTTTGTATTTATGGTTCACCGACCACAGTTGCCTGGGTTCATCAAGAATAATCTCAGGTGGAGTAACATCTAAATACAATAGCAGTCCGTCGTGATCCGAAGAACGGAGGGGCGTGGAATCAAAATTTATTAAATCTACTGCAGCATCGGCATTACCTCGGCCATAAGCAAATTCAGTTACGGCAGGATTTAAGGCTGTTGTTGTTAGTGCGTGGTCTAATACTTGAGCACTGCCCCTATAAATAAACGAATAACGATTCGAGGCAGGTAAGCTTAATACTTGATTTGTTAGATTAGGATCCACCAAATCTGGACCACTCAGCACATTTTCAGCGGGTATGATATCACCCATAATTTGTCCAATAACATCAACATATCCATCGGTAAACTCAAATCCATTGAAATCACCAGTCACTACTAAGTGAATATCGGGATTTGCAACTTGCATGTCTTGAGCTACTTGCGCTATATATTGGGCCTGTGTCAATCTCTTCGTCTGCACGCGTATAGTTTCAATGCTACTAAGGGAACGATTATGAACACCAATTACAGCTATTGGATATATCGGTTCTCCCGCAACAATAAAGTAACCTTCCAGTAGTAAGGGTGGACGATCATGCAGGATATCCACGCTTTGATCACCGGGATCAATAAAGGTTTCAGCCTTTCCTAGTTGGGTAATTCCATCGACTTGAACGCGATCTTCACGCACTAGGAAACCCACATCAATTCCGCCAATGTCATTGCCTTCTTCTAAATAAGCTGTATAGTCAATTGAGGCGTCATCCGCGAGAATTTTAGTAGCAAGATCTTCAAGAACACCAAGTTTCTCGACCTCTTGCACGGCTAGAATGTCGGGCGATTTCAGTACATTGCGTATGTACATAGAAAATTTGGACAATCTTCTATCATATTCAGCCGTAGAAGCGACATATTCACCGCCATCGTCGGCATCATCAAATAACCGATAAAGGTTCAATGATCCTATCGTACGTTCCCCAGCACTCGGGATGCGAAGTGGTTTTGGAATTGTGTTTTCAACGACGTCTAAGGCATAGGGCCAGAGTTCATAATCGCCGTACTCAAATCCAAGGACTCCATCAGCACTGAAAGAGGATCCAGCTGGAATCATAATATTTGGTAATCCAAGTTTGTCCGGATCCAATTCAAATATCTCAGGATTTCCATCCCATGTAGGTATTGGAGCTCCGAGCCCGGGGTACTCGAGACCTGTTTCACGAAATGTTCTATTCGGACCAGCCACAATGTGAACCTCAGCAACAATATCGGTGCTAAATCTCTGATTGGGACCTGTTACAGTACCATCTTCAATTGAGATTAGCATGCCCTCAAATCTTTCATATTCAATTGAGGCTTGTGGGGCTCCTGGCGAAGGTACAGTCGCATCAAATACGACCGGATTGGGCAAGGTTGCACCACTGGATAGCGTTGTTATCACTGGACTAGAAAGCTCAGTAAATTCATAAAATTCGACAACATCGGCAGTTACATTTATTAAATCCCCACTACTCACAGTTGGTGTACCACCTGTGAAAACGAAAATACCATCTGATGTGCTAGCATCAGCATCGGTTCTAGCTGTTGGGGTTTGCATGAAGAATCCATTGGTTCCGAGTACTGTAACAACATTACTCTCGGTAATAACATTTTGACCGACATAGGGGCTAATTAGTCCAGCTCCTTGAATTTCAAAGATTTCTAATAATGCAGGAGGTATTACTGCACCTGGGAATGGTGAACCGTCAATCATGGCTCCTGGCGAGAATAATACACCACCGGAACCAGTAGCAACTGAATGTTTTACAAACGAACCTGTCATATCAGGATCTCTTGTCAATGACTGATTATCACCACCTTCACCCCCATAGCTTTCAACCGCGACATTGGTTGTACCATTATTTAATGTTACTGTGTCTCCACTATTATTTAATCCAAGTGACCCAGTACTTGCTGTTTGAACAATGGCATAACCAAAGGTGCCTGTTGGTGTTCCTCCACCAAATACAATAATTGTCGATTGATCAGGAATCACTGTACTTGCCGGGAAGGTGTGTCTCATTCCAACTTCATCAGTTAATGTCCATCCGGATATATCTACTGAACTACCAGTGTTATTAACTATCTCTACAAATTCATCATCTGTTGCATGTCGCGTTCCATCACCATTAGCATCTCCAGAAATGTCACCCGCAGGATCAGCATGTATCTCATTTATTATCCATCCTGAAACCGGTACTGCTGTGGCAAAAGTAAAGATATAATCAACATCCATGTTATCGGGAGGATCATCGGAATCTAAATCGTTTACTGATGCGGCATATACAGTTGCGGTAATCGTTTCACCAGCATTAAAATCCACATCTGGATTAAGAGTAAAATCTGCAGGACCTCCAGAAACAACTGCGGTATGACCACCGCTTGAAGATCCTGAAATCGAGTACCAAGCACCAGCAACATTCACATCCTCACTAAAATTAATTATTATATCTGAGTTAATTAGAACGTCTGCTTCACTATCACTTGGAGAAGTAGATGAAACGCTTGGACTAGTCTCAACGCTTACAGTATAAGAATAAATACCAGTCGGAAATGGAGTAGTAGCAGTTGCATTTGTGGTCTCTCCATCTAAAGCATTTATCCCACTAAATGTCCAATTT
>JBHPLN010000037.1:0-6796 GCA_042564205.1 Fidelibacterota bacterium | reverse complement strand
GAACAACTCCACTCTCAACAGTGTAACCACTTGCGGTTCCATTCATTATTGTACTAATATCATCAGAAAGAAATACTGGGTAATCCACAGATTCTTCAATACTATCATAAGAATACTCTAAACCAAGTCTCCATGACACATCGGTATCTCTGATGTTTATCTTGTACCTTGCTCCAACGACAAATGTTTGAAAATTAATTTCAGCGTCATATTCAACACCCTGTGTGGAGCGTTTGGCATTATCTCCCATCAATTTATAGCCAATATACAGATCGTATTTTGATATAATATCTATCCCTAGATTAGCGCCATAATTTCCAAGAACTCCGTAATGAAAAATTGCATCATCAAGTCTTGATGACCCGATCAGAGGTTCGATAAATATGGATTGACCCAATGTTAATGCGGAGATTAAAAGCATTAAGACAATTCCACGAACTAGATTAGCAATATAATTCATTATTACCCCCATAATAAGTCAGTTAAATGTAGTAGGAAGAGTATTGATTATCAACACATTGGAGTTTGCAGAAAATTTCCAAAAATTAGACTGTATGCAATATTATATATCAGAACCCCCGTCTCCCCATTGGTGGGTGGGCACCCTTCTATTATTTTATTTACAAACGAATAGATTTTATTGGGGAATATTCTTGACTGCTTGAGTCGAAGTTAAGCGACTCCTCTACGGTCAGATTTAATCGGTATCCCATTTGTATCCAGAATGGATAGTATTCTAAGCTTGAATAGGCTTTTTCAAAGATTTGAAAGCAACTTGTTTTTGAATCTCAGAAAACCATTTTATTTGTTTTAATTATTCCATATTTAATTCAAATTAATACTGTTATATCGATGCAAATAACAAACTCAGACCTATTTATAAATTATAATTAATGATATTAAGGGGGAACTAATGGCAAAAATCAGTTTTATTCTTAATGGTGTAAGTCAAGTCGTTGATGTTGATCCTGAAATGAAACTATTATGGGTAATTCGTGATGTATTAGGACTAACCGGCACAAAGTACAGTTGTGGAATGTCTCTATGTGGAGCATGTACCGTTCATATCAATGGAAAGGCTATTCGCTCTTGCTCAACTAAAATTAAATCTGTAGACGGGAAACAAATAACAACGATTGAAGGATTAGCTTCTAATCCGGAAAATCCACTAATTCATGCTTGGCTTGAAGAAGAAGTCTCACAATGTGGTTATTGTCAGCCTGGACAGATCATGATCGCTGCATCATTTTTGGAAGAAATTCCAAATCCCACAAACGAAGATATTGATCGTGTAATGTCAAAAGCATTATGCAGATGTGGTACTTACAAGCGAATCAAGAAGGCAATACACTATGCCGTAGAGAATGGTTAAGATGGATATTCAGAATAAAATCAGCCGTCGAGAATTTATCAAAGTATCATCAACAGCCAGTTCAGCACTAGTAATTGGATTTTACCTGCCTTGGTCCAAGGCTCTACATGCACAGACAATTGATTCTTTTCATCCTAATATATGGTTAAGTATTGATAAAGACGGCATAGTGACTTTCACAATGCCACGAAGTGAACTAGGTCAAAAAGTATGGACTTCCTTAACAATGATCATCGCTGAAGAATTAGAGGCTGATTGGACAAAGATGAGTGTAGTACAGGGTGATTTTAATCCCGCATTTGGTAGCCAAACCACAGGTGGGAGTACGAGTATCCGAACCTCCTATGATAAACTACGCAAAGCTGGTGCGACTGCAAGAGAAATGCTCGTAATGGCAGCAGCTCAGCGATGGAACGTTGATAAGGACAGTTGTCGTGCTGATAACAGCACTGTCATTCATATACCAACCAACAGAGTGTTTTCTTATGGCGAACTTGTAACCATTGCATCAAAACTGCCTATTCCTGAAAATGTAACCTTAAAGGATCCCAAACAATTCAAAATTATTGGCAAAGCCTATAAAAGTTTGGATGCTTTAGAAAAAATCGATGGCAGTGCCATCTATGGATATGATTTCAAGGTTTCAGGGATGCTTATCGCCCTTGTAGCTCGCAGTAAATCTTTTGGAAGAAAACCATTGAATTTCAATAGTTCAAAAGCATTGTCAATCTCAGGTGTAAAGAAGGTTTTTAAAATCTCAAATGGTGTTGCTGTTGTAGCAGAAAACACTTGGGCAGCGATACAAGGCAGGAAAGCACTGGACATCACATGGGACAATAACACAGGTTTAAGTATTAACAGTACAGACATTTCAAACAAATTAAAAGAAGCAGCAGCTAAGCCAGGATCTGTAATACGTAATGACGGAGATCATGCTCAGGCGTTAAAAGACAGCAAGACAATTCTTCAAGCAGATTTTGAGGTTCCGTATTTGGATCATGCGCCTATGGAACCTATGAACTGCACCGCTCTAGTTAAAGATGGAAAATGTGAAATCTGGGCTCCGACACAGAATCCAGGGGCTGCTTATCCAGCTGCAAAAAGTGTAACTGGTTTTCCCTATGAATCAATTATTGTGCACACACTTCGAAGCGGCGGTGCATTTGGACGAAGATTACAAACTGACTTTGTCCAGGACGCCGTTGAAGTTGCAATGAAAGTGAGTAAACCAGTGAAAGTCATTCGGATGCGCGATGAAGATATTCAACATGGATTCTATCGCCCAGCCACCTATCATCGGGTAAAGACAGGCATTGATGAAAAGGGCAATCCAACCGCCTGGAAGCATAGAATTTCTGGTCCATTCGATGACTGGCACGGAATCATAACAATGGGTGCGGCTGAACTTCCATATACAATACCAAATGTTTATGTAGACTATGTAATGTCCGATATAGGAGTACCCATCGGCGCCTGGCGATCTGTCGCGAATACGCAAAATGCTTTTGTAAATGAATGCATGATCGATGAAATGGCTGTACATGCTGGTAAAGATCCCTATATATACCGCAGAATGCTCTTAGAGAGACTTCCCCGTCATCGAAAAGTACTGGATCTTGCTGCAGAAAAAGCAGGTTGGGGTAAACCTTTACCTGAAAACCAGTATCAGGGTATTGCTGTTCATGCATGTTTCATGAGTTTTGCCGCTGTCGTCGCTCAAATTTCAGTTGATCAAAACAGTAAAATAAAGATCCATAAAATGACTTGCGCAATTGATTGTGGAACCGTGATAAATCCGGATGGAGTTGCATCACAGGTAGAAGGTGGTATCGCAATGGGACTTACAGCTGCGCTATACGGTAAAATTACCCTAAAAAACGGAGGTGTTCAGCAGTCAAATTTTCATAATTATAAATTGTTATCTATGAAGGAAATGCCTACTATAGAAACAGTAATTGTACCGAGTACAGAACCACCAACCGGTGCTGGAGAACCGCCTGTACCACCTACTGCTCCAGCATTAGTGAACGCAATCTTTTCGGCAACCGGAAAACGTATTTATCGATTACCGATTGAAATTTAGAACAACAAGCTAATAATCTATTTCTACAGAAAATTTGATGGTATGCGCTTTTATATTTAAAAGCATTCCACTTCCCCATTGATGGGCGGATACCCCTTTAGAATTGCTTAGATAATGATTAACGACCTCTTGACTTAATATCAAGCTCTTCCCTGTCGATAATCCTTGGTTAGTATACCTTATGTATCAGGAAATCTGATACCTTATACCATACTCAAAAATTGATATAACTATTGGGGATAAGGTCACAAACATATTAAGTGGGTATGTAAATACTAATTATTATTTCCGTCTGGTTGCTAATGGCTAATTACTAAATGAAACAGTCGTTCTAAATGATTGTATTATATGATTCAAAAACTTCGGAGACATGTCCGCGTAATACTTAAGGTCATATTACATTTAGGATGATTGACCGAAGATCAATTTCACAATTATGAATTACTTCAAATATGCAGGATAGAATGGAATGATAATTGCATACAAATTAGCGATCAGTGCTATGAAAAATTTACTTATCCTAATAGTAGAAGACGATCCATCTCAGAGAGGTTATCTGACGCATTTATTAACACAATCAAAGTTCAATGTTATTGATGCAAATTCCGGCGAACAGGCTCTTATTTTAATCGAAGGAAAAAAGGTTGATCTTGCTTTGCTTGATATTAACCTTGGCAAAGGCATGGATGGAATTGAATTGAGCAAAAAACTGCGAATTAATCCAAGTTGCTGCAACATTCCGATTATTGCAGTTACTGCTTATTATAATAAAGAATATTTCCTTCATCATAGATTCGATGATTTCATTCTAAAACCTTATACCTACGATCAATTAATTCGCACAATCAATTTTCATTTGGCACAGCAATCAAACGAAGTTGATACGAGTTATTCGTTTGAGGGTAAGTAACGGACTTGAAAAAATATGTGCGAGAAGTATGGAGGAATAAAAGAAGTACCCCTTAGGGCGACATACCCCCCCCCTAATTGATAAGAATCGTTTGAATAAACAATACTTTAATTAGTGACTTCTTGAACCAAAGTTAAGCAACTCCCCGTAGGGTATCCTTCGTCCGTATCCCGCAGGTATCCACATTTTTGCGATGAACTAATATGAACTATTGGGGGCAAGGTGAGTGAAAGGTAACAGGGTTGTCGTGAGGAGAAATAAATAAGTTTAAAGAGGATTAAACATGGGTGCTATATCAATAACTCTAAAGTACCATAGAAAACAAAATCCCTGTTGATTCCCAGCGTCATACTAATGATAAAACTAAATTGATTTAACCAAGATATTGTCTGAGGAGATTACTCCTCGATTTGTGTCCCAAGCGTTGAATGGCTTTAGCTTTGATTTGTCGAATCCGCTCACGAGTCAAATTGAATATTTCGCCAATTTCATTGAGCGTCAATCCTCTACCCCCGCTAATACCATAATACATTTCGATTACAGTCCGTTCTCGATCAGCAAGTGTTTCCAGTGAAAGCTTTACATCCACTTTCAATGATTCTCGCATGAGCAAATTATCTGGCGAATCCTCATGAGGATTTTCAATTACATCCAATAAAGAATTTTCTTCCCCATCTTGAAAAGGAGTATCAAGTGAACTGTGCTTTCTGGAATACATCATAGCATCCACGATTTGGTCACTTGACATACTAAGTTGGTGACTGATCTCATCTGCTTTCGGTTGACGTTCGATTTCAGCCTCGAGTTTCTCAGCGGTCTTGGTCATCTTTGTGATCGTACCAACACGATTTAAAGGAAGTCTGATTAACCGAGCTTGTTCAGCAAGAGCCTGTAATATTGTCTGCCTTATCCACCACACGGCATATGAAATGAATTTGAATCCGCGGGAATGATCAAATCTTTTGGCGGCTTTAATTAGCCCAAGATTGCCTTCATTTATCAAATCAGCCAGTGATATGCCATTTCCCTGATATTTTTTCGCAACTGAGACCACAAACCTGAGGTTTGATTCCACAATTTCCTTCAATGCCAAGTCATCTCCGTTCTGAATGCGGATTGCAAGCTCAACTTCTCTTTCAGGAGGAAGAGGAGAAAATTTTCCGATTTCTGAAAAATATTGACTTATACTTCTATTTGATCCTGATCCCAGGCTTTTTTTTGTTTTTGCCAACGCTTTTTAATTCCTTTGTATTAATCTCTAATTCAGATTGTCTAATAAGAACAAATTCTACGTGAAAAGTGATGCGGAAGGTAGGGTGTATTAATGTGGTATACTACATTAATATATCAGGATGAATCGTGTTGCTTCCATTATTGTACACCCTCAAAAGCTGTGACCTTGCCCCTAAAAGTTGTACCAATGTAAATTGTCTTTATTTACTCAACTCTTACTCCCCCCACTTCCCCATTGGTGGGTGGGTACCCTACGAAATCAGTATCCCACAGGTATCCACATTTTTGCGATTAAATAAGGTTAAAAAAATAGTAACTCAGAAAGTAATTTAATTTATGATGGTTGATCAACATAGCAGACATACAAGACTATTTATGCCAATTCTAAAAGGAGTACCCTATTACAAAATCTAACATTGGCAAATATTTATGTTTATCGCCCTCTTTTATTTTTTTCCATATAATATAATTTGGTCCAGCCCCAATATTCATATGTAATTTATTCCACCATATCCAACGATAACCTATCAAAACACCGATATACTTATCTAATACAATCCCTGTTTTACAAACCCAATCATCAGGTTTATCTCCGCTCCACGGACCACAAAGGTCTTCATTAGGTTTCAGTTCATCTAAGACAACACCACCACCTACACCAATCAACATTGAATGATGATATGGTTTGAAATAATACCTTATGCCTCCGCATAAAATGTTATCAATTGCGCTTACATCTATACTTTTTAAAATACCAATATTATAACCATAGTTTTTATATTGAACCTCTATCCCAAAATTACCGACAAGAGTGGATGAACCTAAATAAGGTGTGATATAGAAATTTTTCTTTTGTGTCCGTAAACTATCATTAGTATTTGAAGATAAATTACCTTCTAATTCTTGAGCGTAAGATTGGTCAACAAGGAGTGTTGAGATACAGACAGTTAGCAATATCCAGATTAGAAATTTATGTAACATACTTTTTCTTTTCCCATAAGAAATCATTTATACTTAACTAATATTCCCCCCCACTAATTATTACAGCAAATTTAGTGATTATAAGCTAATATCATAAAGTCAGATATATTTCTCTGTGATTTGAGTGAGCGAGATAAATACAAATTAGATTCCCCGCCTCCCCATAGGTGATGGTTACCCCTACTAAAATCGGTATCCACTGGGTATCCCCTTTTTT
>JBHPLN010000035.1:0-7181 GCA_042564205.1 Fidelibacterota bacterium | reverse complement strand
ATTAGCTGCTTCAACACCCCTATTATATAATGTGTCAATTGCATCGAACCGTGAATAATCATATCCAATTAGATTGGGGGCAATGAGAATATCGCATAATTCCTTTTCTTTTTCTGTTTTTGCTACTGCGTTATAACTTGCAGATTGCTCTAAGATATCAATAAAAGTCGTCAAATCCTTTCCATCGCGAAGTGGAGCACTAACATCAACACCAATAATAATGTCAGCACCTCTCTGTATTAAATCTGATACAGGAAAATTCCTTGCTAATCCACCATCAATAACAAGCTTGCCATCAATTTCAATTGGTTTTAAAACAGTTGGGAATAACATGCTTGCATGCACTGCATCGGGTAAAAATCCACTCTCAAGAACAACCGCTTCACCATTTGAAAGGTCAGTGGCAATACAAAGGAAATCCCTCTTAAATAACTTAAAATTTTCTATATGATTTATCGACCAGGTATATCTTGAGATGGTTTTTGATAAGCTCTGACCAGAGTTCAATCCACTGGGTAGATGAATATGCCAATCTTTAACAGGGAAAGATCCTATGTAGCGTCCATCATGTCTTTTCTCAATCATTGACAGACTGGTTCGTAAAATTTCCTCATTATATAGGATGTTGTGCCAATTTTCTTTAAAAAATATATCTTTAATTTCCTGCGCATCATACCCAATGGCATATAATGCTCCGACAACACTTCCCATACTTGAAGACGCAATCATATCTACCGGTACACCAATCTCTTCAAGTACTTTAAGCACTCCAATTTGCGCTGCGACTTTTGCTCCACCACCGCTAAGAACTAATCCTATTTTTGGTCTCACATTAGTATTATCATTAGCTAAACTAAAAGACACCAATAAAATAAAAATAATTGGAATGACAAAACTATCCTGACGGAATATTCTAATTTTATTCATATATATAATTAAAAATACGGTGCTCCATTCTTGACATTCCAATAAAAAATATCGATCGAGAAATCATTTAAATAGATGATCTACTATATTGCAACTTAGGTCAAAAACTAAAAATACTGCCTTCAGGAAGGTTAATTTTAGTTTGCAAACGATTTTAGTGTTTGTCATCTATGTTACAATTTCTCTGATGCCTGTAGTTCGTTCTAATCAAATTATTGATTATTTACTAGCATCACATCTACTGGCAAAGTATTTAATAAATACTATTAATATCAGTATGGCGCCAATAGGTGCGAAAGCACCTGCCCATTCGGTTCCAATTGCTGGGGGTGATTGCTTGTATATAAATGCGACTGCAGCTATTGCCACTCCCATTAATCCCTCTCCGCCAACCAAACCCGAGCCAAATAAAATTCCATGCTCTCTGCGATTTTCTTTATTTTTATCGGTTTTTGACGTTTTTTCCATAAACCAGCGCAATACACCTCCAAGGAAAACTGTCATCATTGTTGCCACTGGCAAATAGACACCAACCGCAAATGGTAAACTTGGTATCCTGAAAAGTTCCACCGTAATAGCAATAATTACTCCGATACCAACTAATAACCATGGTAATGCTTTTTCAAGGACCCCCTCAATGACAATTTTCATCAAAGTTGCCTGAGGTGCTGCTAATTCGCTAGTCCCAAATCCATATACTTTATCTAATAATAATACAGATAAACAAACAAATGTTGCAGAAGTTAATGCTCCTATTATCTCTCCAATTTGTTGTTTACGCGGAGTAGCTCCAAGCAAAAATCCAGTTTTCAAATCTTGAGATGTGTCACCAGCTATAGATGCTGCGATAGCAACCACACAACCCACAGTTATTGAAGCTGCCTTTCCGATATCTCCAGTCCAGCCAAGTAATAAAAATAGGGATGACGTTCCAAGTAAAGTTGCAATTGTCATCCCACTAGTTGGATTTGAAGTAACGCCAACCAGCCCTACAATCCGAGATGAAACTGTCACAAAGAAAAATGCAAACAAGACTACCAATACTGAACCCAATAACCTTAGTGATATACCTGTTATTGGTCCAAAAACAAAAGGTACAATAGCCATTACAAAACCTATCGCAACCACACTGTAGAGGACGGTTTTAAGTGATAAATCTATGCTTGTTCTTGGAATAGCAGCATCGACAGTTCCGATTCTCTTTTTAATTTGTTGGGCTCCAATCTTGAAACTATTTATCATCGTGGGTATGCTTCTTATGAGTGTTATTATTCCACCAGTAGCAACTGCTCCCGCTCCGATATAGCGGACATATCTCGTCCAAATTAAATGTGGATCCATATCAGCAATTAATTTGATTGTTTCAGGGAACAACGGAATGGTTTGTGATTGACCCCAGGCAGCAATGACGGGAATTATTACAACCCAGGATAAAAGGCTACCGCCTACCATTATTGAAGCGATTCTTGGACCAAGTATATAACCCACGCCAAACAATGCAGCTGACATATCTACTGAAAGTTCGCTTTTATTAATAAATGGTACCTTAAAGGCGATATCGCTGGGAAATACTTTCAACCAACCAAAAATAAATTTAAAAAATGCACCAATCCCCAAACCCAGGAAAACATTCTTTGCTTTTGATCCCCCTACTTCACTTGCAATAAGAACCTCTGCGCAGGCTGTACCCTCGGGATAAGGAAGTTTACCATGCTCCTTTTCGATTAAATATTTTCTTAACGGTACCATAAATAATATTCCCAAGAGACCACCAAATAAAGCCAACAATACCATTTGAATTAATGATGGATCTAATCCCCACAGAAATAATGCTGGTAATGTAAATATTACTCCGCTTGCCAATGAACTGGACGCTGATCCAATAGTTTGTGACATATTTGCTTCCAATATTGTACTTTTTGATCCAAGTTTTTGAAGAGCACGGAAAGCAGCAACAGTCATTACTGCGACGGGGATTGAAGTAGAAATTGTCAGTCCAACTTTTAAACCCAAATATGCATTTGCAGCACCGAACAAAATTCCAAATATTATTCCCGTAAGCGCTGCCTTAAGTGTGAATTCTAATGGTGATTCAGTTGCAGGCACATATGGTGCAAAAGTATCGTTAATTTCGCCTGTTGAATTCGCATTGGATATACTATCTACATTTTCCGTCATTATTATCCTCTTTGAAGTGATTTTCTGAATTAGAAAATACTTGATTCAAATTATTAATAGAAAATATATCTCGATAACCTACTGTTTTTTTTTACTATTTATTCAAAATGCAATTGTAGGTAATATTTACATCATGTTGGTATCGTCATTAAATTGATTCAGCATACATTTACTTAGATATGATTTTATAAGCCATAAATGGAAAATTGAAATAGCATGAGTGAAAAGAATAGGTCTGAATTAGAAAATAAATTAGCAGAAACTGAAGCTACTCTGGAATTAATAACTGATAGTTTTAGCGAAGTTGTTGAAAAAAGCGCTGAAGGAATTATTGTTGTTAATATGTCCGGTGATCTTAAATATGCCAATTCTTTAGCATTAAGAATTTTCGGAAAATCATTTGACGAATTAAAGAATGAAGAATTTGAAGTTCGTCATCTAATCGGAAAAAATACCGAAATTCAATTGACAAGGTCTGATGGTAGTCAAGGTGTTGGAGATATGTACGTTACAAAACTCAATTGGTATAAAAAACCAGCTTACATGATTTCTATTATCGATATTACAGACCGGAAAAATATCGAAGATTCATATATCCAGTTATATGAAAATGCTCCAGTCGGATATCACGAAATAGATCGATCAGGTAAAATTGTTCAAGTCAATAAGACTGAAGCGAAAATGCTGGGTTATACTCGTAATGATATGGTTGGAAAAATGCTTTGGGATTTTATGGAAATTGATAGTCCATCCGTTGAAGTAATCAAAGCTAAAATGAAAGGCGTTACCTTGCCAAGTAAAGACTTGGAACGGGCGTTTATTAAAAAGAACAAAGAGCGGATAACAATATTAGCAGAAGATCAAATGTTGCAAAATGATCAGAATCGAATTATCGGAATGCGCTCCACCATGCAAGATATTACATATCGTAAAAAGACATTAGACGAAGTCCGAAGATTATCAAACTTTCCATTACGCCATCCCACCCCAATTATTGAGATGGATTTTCATGGCAACAATACTTATATAAATCCCGCCGGGCTAGCACTGCTCGATAAAATGAATCTCTCCGAAAAAGACATTTCTAGGATACTGCCTGCCAATTATCGTGAACTTCTCACGTCCAGCCAAGAGATGACAATTCAAACAGAAGAAGTAACGCTTGATGAGAATGTATTGTTATGGTCTATAAATATATTGGAGGATTTGCAGTTGGTGCATTTTTACGCAACTGATATTACTGAATTAAAAAAGACCGAAATTGCGCTTATCACAGCAAAAGAAAAAGCCGAAGCATCGGATAAACTTAAAAATATTTTTCTTAGCACAATGTCACATGAAGTACGTACACCTTTAAATGTTATTTTAGGATATACCGATCTTTTAGCTTTAGAACTTCAAGATAAAGTACCAGATGATATGAAGCTATTTTTCAGTGATATCCAGGAAAGCGGTGATCGACTTAAGAAATTAATAGATGATATAATGGATATTTCTATGATTGAAGCTGACCAGACAATATTAAAATTCGAAATTCTTAAGGTGAATGATCTGCTTGAACAATCAGTTATTAAAGTTAGCGAATGGGCAAAAAAGAAAAATTTGAAGATTAAAACATCCATAACAAATAAAAATATCGAAATAAAAGTCGATAAAAACAGATTCCTGCAGGCAATTGGAAATTTGCTTAATAATGCAGTTAAGTTCACCGAAAAAGGTAGTATTGAATTATTAGCGTTTGAGAAAAACGATCAGATTTATATTAACATTATCGATACAGGGATCGGTATTAAGGAGGAATTTCTTCCAACACTATTTACTGTCTTTAGACAGGCAGAGGAGGGTTTTGAACGGAAATATGAAGGTGCTGGTCTAGGTCTAGCAATTAGCAATAGGTTGATTACTGCAATGGGAGGAGAAATATCCATCGATAGTAAAGTAAATAGTGGCAGTACATTCTCAATTCAATTACCAAATGCAGCTTCAATGGTTGCTCCGGACGTTAAGATTTCTGAAGAAATATCAATGGATCAGGAGGTTACAAAAGCCTTACGAAACATTTCTCGAAAAGCTACATCCAAAGTAAAATCGCCAAAAACATTAATTGTCGAAGATAATCCCGCTAATCTCGAGTATATTGAATATTTATTACGAAAATTAAATATCGACTGTGTTACTTCGCCAAATGCAGATGCTGCTTGGCATCTTCTACAGAATAATCAAATTAACTGTATGCTTATTGATATTAGTCTATCAGACAGTATCTCAGGAATTGAATTTTTAGAAATGGTTAGAAATGAATCTAAATATGCCGGTATCTTGGCAATTGCTGTGACTGCACATGCCCTTAAAGGCGACCGTAAAAGATTTCTTGATTTAGGATTCGATGATTATTTGAGTAAACCTTTTATACTGGAAGATTTGAAGGATATATTGGATAAACACTCTACAGAATGATGAGGATAAATATTAAATGATGCCGTTTTTTTTCAATATTTTTTCGAGTTCATTAAATTTATATGGTTTAGCAAGATAGTCATCGAATCCACTATCCAATAATTGTTTAGACATATCCCCGGCATAAAATGCTGTCACTGCAACTAAGGGGATTTTACTCATATTTTTCAAATTTCTTATATGCTCCATTACTTTTATACCAGACATTCCTTCTCCTAAATGTATATCCAATAAACCACAATGTACCGTATGCTCCTTAAGTAGTTCAACGGCTTCCTCTCCGCTTGTTGCATTAATTGCCGGTAGGTTTAGTTTCTTTAACATAAACATCATGTAAGCTGTATTTGCAGGATTATCTTCAACAACCAGTATAGTATTTTTTTTCTCTTCTGACATTTAATTGTATTTAAAAATCATTTATAATATAAGTCATTGTTCAATTTAATTCTATAACCTGTTACAAATATTTTTAATTGCATCTATCATAATAATGAGAACGAATGAAATTTATTGTATTGATTAATAACGTGGAGTGAAATAAATGGAAGTATGTTATCTAATCAAGATAACTATTTCAATAGTAGCATTTTACCAGTATAGGTGTTATTTCCTGCCCTAACTTGGTAAAAATAAACGCCTCCACCGACAGTTTTACCATCATCATCAGTTGCATCCCAAGTAACCATTTTAGTCCCGGGTTGTTCTAACCTATTAGCAATATTTTTAATTTGATGACCTAACATATCAAATATTATAATTCTAACATTCGCCTCAGCGGGAATACTGTAAGTGAAGTTGGTGACGGGATTAAAGGGATTGGGATAATTTTGTGAAACATTAAACCTTTCCGGCATTGCGTTTGTTGATTCCGTCCCCAAGGTAGATTCCTGGGGTGTAGATTCAATTACGTTCGAATATTCATTTACACTGCCAATATCATCGATTGAAAATATTTTGTAAAAATATGTAATACTATTTTCTACCGAATAATCATTATACTGATAAATGGAATTAGACACTGTTGTTAAATATGAGAGTTCTGTAGTATTCATCCCGCGAAAAATATAATAACTTTGTGTAGTTGAGGATGGTGATGGTGACCAAGATAAAATCACTTGTTGATCTTCTCCGATAGCTGAAAGATTAATTTTAGTATCAGGCACTTCAAACTCATTTGACAATATATATGCTGCACCTGCATCCTGACCGCTTCCATCTTCTAAGAATGCACCAATTACTACATCTTTATCATTGACGGCAACTGAGAAACCGAAGAAATCAGAATTATCCCCATCACTTGCTATAATTTTTTTGAATTGCCACCAGTGGTCAACCAATTCTGGTGTAAGATAAAAAAGGTAAGCCGCTCCACCGTCTTCACCATTTGTATCCTCACCATGAGCTCCAATTAACAGGAATCCCTTAGTAAGCGACAGTGAAATACCGAACTGATCATTATCTTCTCGATCACCAGCTAATAATTTTGCAATTTGACCCCAATTGTCCTGCCCTCCAAAATCCTGGCGAAATAAATAAACGCTCCCTTCGTTGTGTTCTTCAATATTATCACCGTGTGCACCAATAGCAATAATATCATTATAAATTGATACGGAATAACC
>JBHPLN010000036.1:0-7085 GCA_042564205.1 Fidelibacterota bacterium | reverse complement strand
AAATTGACATTTGCATTGATTATGGTTTTTGGATTATTAATTACTGGATGCAATCAAACAGGACAAAAAGTTGGAGAAGTTAAAGTCGACATTATAAATGATGAATTTTCTGAAGCGAAGGAAGAGGTAATGAAAACCTTCGGTGAAATTGCAAAAAGCATTAAAGATGGGGATATCGATAGACTAATCTCTTTTCACGCATATAGTCCTAAGTTTACAGAATTCAAGAATGGAGAGCCTCGCAATGGAAGCAAGGATAATGAAACTTATGAACGTAATGTTTTTGGTTCTGTAACCGAAGTAGTAAAATTCGATGCAAACGATTTACAAATTGCTGTTTATGGTGATGTAGCCAATGTAACCTTTCACTCCGATTTTCATCTACTGTTCGGTGAAGATCTTGTTGTAGAAAACGACCAAATTTCTTTATTGTTCGTTAAGACAAATAATGGATGGAAGATGGTTGCTGAACATCATTCACCATTGAATAAAGAAGAAAACAAATAACGCGTTACAACAAAGAATATATAAATAAGTATTTTCAAATTAAAAGCCCTGCTTAATCGCAGGGCTTTTTTGTACCAAAAACACGTCCAAAAACAAATAGTCTAATTCGGGTGTACCAAAAAACGTTGATTTTAGAGACGCCTGATTACTCTAATCTTATACCAGAAATACGAACTTAGAAAGTGATCTAATCTATAGGGGCTGGTCTTCATGGAATTGGATAGCCGTTGCGTGCTTCTAAGAGTCGATACCAATCTTCTCTACTATAATCAATCTCGAACACTTGTTTTGTAGCTTTGATACGAGAAGGATTTGTTGTTCCGATGATTGGTAATATCACTGAAGGGTGTTTTAATAACCAGGCCAACATTATTATCCAATTTTCAGTATTGTATTTTTTTGATTGATAATCAAATTCTGATTTGATGCGAACTTCGTCCTCCTCTGAAAATGTATTACCCCAAGCCGGATAAACTACTCCTCCAATTGGACACCAAGCTTGAGGAGTGATATTTAGTTCTTGGCATTGATCTAGGGTGCCATCTATTAGTGCATTGATATTGTGAATGTTTATTTCCACTTGATTAACTAACAATGGAAAAGAGCAATAAGATTGCAACATAGAAACTTGAGATGGTCGAAAATTGCTGACGCCAAAATTTATGACTTTACCTGAATCTTGAAGTTCTTGAAAAGCCCTAGAGACTTCCATTGGACTACAAAGATAATCCGGTCGATGCAAAAGAAGAAGATCGAGAAAATCAATCTTTAGCCTAGATAAAGAACCTTCAACACTTTTTATTATGTGTTCTTTTGAAAAATCATAACGTGCTGGATCATTTTCATTTGGATTATTTTTACCCCTAATCCCGCATTTACTTGTGATGATTATTTTATTACGTACTTCCGGATTTTCACTTAATATATCCGAAAATAATTCCTCACATTTGCCGCCACCGTAGATATCGGCATGATCAAAGTGGGTATAACCTTCCTCGATAGCGGTTCGGATGGCTTGTCTCCCCTTTTTTCGGCTATCCATTGAATTATCACCAACAATACGCATACATCCATAAGCAATACGAGAAGATAAAATATTACTATTTCCAAGTTTTATTGATTCCATCGCGTTACCTATATCTTACTCTTTAAACATAACGAGTATCTATATTGTATTTACCATTTTGACAAGTTACTAATTTATAGAATATGCCTGCTTAATTTTGTCTGATCTCACCTTATAAATTTTACTATTGTATCCATCCGATCCCAAAAACGACGGTTTTAGAGACCCCCTGAAGTACTATTCTAATACCTAATTAGAAGCCGAAAAATACTTAATTATGGATACGCTATGGCTACAAATACTGAAGTTACGTTATTTATCGACGGTGGCAGTGCTATTCACTTTCTTGTCGATGAGGAAATGATAATTTCCAATATGTGTATCCGTAAAATGTATCCATAAATCTATTTTCTCTCCTCATTCGAATTGAATGGCTCGAAAATTTGGTTAAAATGTTTTTATTGCTGCGTATAATCCGGTGCTTAATTTGTATTTAATATTTTTTTAAGTTCAAAAATGAAAAACGAAAAAATATCGTTACAAAAAATCACTGATAAAACAGTTCGGACTATTTGTGACCTATCAGTACATGAAAATCAAAATAAATTTGTAGCACCAAATGCACACTCCATTGCCCAAGCACACTTTTCTATATATGCTTGGTTTAGAGCAATTTATGCAGATAAAACAGCAATAGGATTTCTAATGCTCTATGATGATCCCAAAAAACCTGAATACTATTTATGGCGATTAATGGTTGATAAAAAGTATCAAGGACTTGGTTATGGTGCTGCGGCAATAAAATTACTTATACAACATGTTAAATCACGTCCTAACGCTACAGAACTTCTTACAAGTGTTGTACAGGAAGATGGTGGCCCACAGGGTTTTTATGAAAAACTTGGATTCAAGCTAACTGGCGAATACGAAGAGGGGGAAGCACTTATGAGTTTAAAACTTTAAACGGAATGAAATATTGAACGCTACCCTACCAAGGTAGCACTAGAGAATGATTCCACCATCGGGTAACGATCCAACCTTGATATTTGTATCCATAATTCTAGTTACTCCCCCTTCCAATTGATTGAAATCGAAACCAAAATTTCATAATCGTGTCCCGAAATAAACGAGTTAATTTAAGTGTATCAAAAACGGTGACACAGATAGACAGTTATGGACACTAATGCATATTTATTTCAGCACTTGCAAAATATTTAGTAACGATAAACTGAGTACTCTTAATCCATTGGTTGGGGGTTCGATTCCTCTCTGGCATACATAGAATAAAGCCCGTTTTTCGTCTGGGGGGAATGGGCTTTACTAATTAAAAGTAAAAAATTTAGCATTGACACGGAGCGGCACAAAATGACCATAAAAGAGTGCTATTAATTAGAAAAATTAATAAAAAATAGAAGGATATTTTATGACCAGGCTTGCGATTATACAAAAAGCACCAATATTTCTAAATAAAGAGAAAACAATCGAAAACGCTGTTTCTCAAATTGAAGAAGCAATTAGCAAGAAAGCTAATCTAATTGTTTTCCCTGAGACTCATATCCCGGGCTATCCTGCTTGGATTTGGCGTCTACGGCCAGGTTCTGATAGTAAGTTGTATGAACAAATTCACTCAAGGCTGCTTGAAAACGCGGTAAGTCTTGACTCAGATGATTTAAAACCACTTTTTAAGGCTGCAAAAAAGTATAAAGTAACCATTGTTTGCGGCATAAATGAAAAAGATTATAAACTAAGTCAAGCAACTATTTACAACACCGTAGTAATGATTGGACCAGATGGGCAGTTGCTGAATCGACATCGTAAGCTGATGCCCACCAATCCCGAACGGATGGTATGGGGATTTGGCGATGCATCAGGGCTGAAGGTAATTGATACGCCAGTTGGAAAACTTGGAACTCTAATATGTTGGGAAAGTTTTATGCCATTAGCCCGATATGCGTTATATGGGCAAGGCGTTGAAATATATATTGCTCCAACTTACGATAGTGGCGATGGATGGGTGGGAACAATGCAGCATATTGCCCGAGAAGGTCGTTGTTGGGTGGTTGGTAGCGGAACTGCTCTAAAAGCGACTGACATTCCAGATGATTTCCCAGGTAAAGATGTTATATATCCCAAGCCAGACGAATGGATTAATACTGGTGATTCAGTTGTTGTCGCGCCCGGAGGTGAGATAGTAGCGGGACCATTACGAAAAGAACAAGAGATCCTGTATGCTGAGATAGATACCAAGCTTGTTGGTATTGCCAAAAGAACTCTTGATATTGTTGGCCATTACTCACGACCTGATATTTTTGAGTTACAGGTTAATACAAAATCTCAAAGCCCTGTAAAATTTAATCAGTAGTATAAAATTATGGATTCTGTATATTTTATCAGGTCTTTAATATTCTTAGTAGCAGGATTATTACGGTTTTTTTCCTGAGTCAGGATGGAAATTTCGGATGTGCTTGATTAAGATATTTAGAATTAAATATAATTTTCATAAGGAAATAAAAAGATGACCATTGTTGTAGTTGGTGCAAGCGGAGCAACTGGCAGATTGCTTGTGGAGCAATTGCTTAATCGCGGACAAACCGTCAAAGTGGTTGTGCGATTACCGGTAAAGTTAACCGAAATCATTAAGAACCGCGAAAACTTGTCCATTATACATGCGAGCATTCTGGATCTCAGCGACACTGAGATGGCACAACACATTAAGGGCTGTGACGCTGTGGCTTCTTGCTTAGGGCATAATGTGAGTTTGAAGGGTCTTTTCGGCCATCCCCGCAGGCTTGTGACTGATGCTACTAGCCGGTTATGTAGTGCTATCAAATCGAACCAGTCAGAAAAACCAATCAAGTTTATTCTTATGAACACAATCGCAAACAGTAATCGCGATATCCAAGAACGCAATTCGATGGGACATAAATTTGTCATTGGTCTTCTTCGTTTACTATTGCCTCCACACACGGACAATGAGAAGGCTGCAGATTATCTGCGTACTAAAATTGGTCAAAACGATGACGCAATAGAATGGTCTGCTGTTCGTCCCAGCGGTTTAATAAATGAAAACGATGTAACAGAGTATGAGGTGTACTCTTCACCGATTGGAAGCGCGATCTTTGATTCTGGAAAGATCAGTCGAATCAACGTAGGTCATTTTATGGCTGATCTGATCACTGACGATGATAAATGGAACAAATGGAAGGGGCAAATGCCCGTGATTTATAACAAAGATTCTTATGGCTAAACGTATTTCTGATATTTGAGCCCCAAAAACTTATACAATAACAAACGAGCTAATTGGAGTGTTTCAAAAACGGCGGTCCTTGACATGCTCTTTCCATAGCTGTAATGGTAAAAAATTATAATATAAAATAAATAGGCAGTATGGTGTGATGTTCGAATGCTATTTATATTGATATTATTCATTGATTAATTTTCATAAGCATGTAATAGAATAATGAAAACAAATCTAAATCATAAATTATATTGAAATAAATCTATGACAAAAATAACCCATTGGATAAAATCACATCAGATAACTTCATTTTTTATAATAACGTTTGGACTCGTGTACTTATTAGCCATTCCTGGAATATTTCTTACAGTTGAAGAGACTCCAATTAAAATGCTCATACAGTTTGTACTGGTACGAGTATTACTGTTTAGTCCGGCACTCGCTGGGATAGTAGTTACCTATATAATCTCTGATAAACGAAAAGAATCTGCATTAAAGCAGCAAATATTATGGTTTTCAATAATATTAATAGCGGGGTGTTTTGTCTCTTGGTTTTATCAGATGATAACAAATCAAAATCCCGTGCAATTATCAGTATTTATCCCAACCGCCATATTGGGTGCAATGTTTCCAGCATTTATAATAAGTCGGGCTTTTTCAAATGTTGAGGGCGTTCGTGCATATTTAGGATCAATAATTAAACCACACGGTAAAATAATTTGGTACTTAGTTGCATTATTTTCATTTCCCCTCATTCACCTTTTTGGAAATCTTATTACTGGAATAACAAGCCGTGAAGCTTTGCCTTCATTAGGTGGTTTTGATATTAATCTATTTTCTGTCGCTTGTATCACTTTTTTTAGTGTCTTTCTCTTTACTGGCGGGATAAATGAAGAAAGTGGTTGGCGGGGCTTTGCAATACCCAGATTACAAAATAAATATAATCCACTAATAGCATGTCTGGTTGTATGGTTTTTCCATATGCTGTGGGAGTTACCGGGTGACATAATTTTTTCTGGCTCTCCATGGCCAGTAATGAGTCGATTAGTGTGGATGCCAAGCTGGTCAATTCTTTTTGTCTGGGTATATAATCGAACTAATGGGAGCATATTAGCTCCTGTATTGTTTCATGCCTCAATGAACGCCATGAATCCATTAATGGGAGTACTCCCCCCAACTAGCATAGGAACCGGCCTTCTTGTCGTTCTGGCGCTATATGCAATAATATATGATAAAATGTGGAATAAATTACCAGACACTCATCCTGCAGTCCATAATTTGAATAAATTATAACATTTAAACTTATATCTGTCCCAAAAACGTATCCCAAAACAAATGGGCTAAATTGCGCGTCCCTACAACGGATATTTGAAAGTCAGTCTTAAGTACTAGTCTGATACCTAATTTGGAATAGAAAACGGCTGAAAAAATAGAATTGGTTTAATAATCCATTCCATTAATGATAAAGAGGTGAGACAAAGTCAAAGGAATCAAAGAGGCATTCCAAACGAAATTGAGCTTCATCTCACCTTATATTTAGCCAAAATAAAAAAGGGCAGTAGTAACTGCCCCTTTATATTTAACCGATATTCGTATTAGTTACTCAGTTTACTTAATAATGAGTAAATCTCATCTGAATGTCTAGGCTTGAAGTATTTATTTTGTGCTTTATTAAATTCTGCGCGATCATCATCTTCCTTTTTCCATCTCTTATATAATCTAGTCGTTTCATCGCCAGCCTTATCAATAATGCCTAATCCACTACCATTATACTCAGTGATTATTACATACTCGCCTGAATGGGCACCATATAAATGCGCAACTCTCATTACAGATTTGATGAATTTATTTTTACTTAATACATTTTCATCAAAAAGTGCAATTAGTGAATCAAATTCAGCTGGCGAACCTTCAACATCTGGATCAAATGTCAGAGTTGTGGCTGTTACTGTATTTGGTTCATCCCCGTCTTGTGCAAATCCCACAAACGGGACGAAAAGTAGAATTACCAAGAATGATGTAATTCCTTTGATTGCCTGCTTTTTCATTCTAACTCCTTCTTTATTAAAATTGATTCATTCCTTCTTTTGCATTCAGTAAATCCTCAGAATGCATATCATCATGTTCTTTTGAGATTGAATTTTTTGAATCTGATTCTATTGTATCATATGAATAATCCATTTGGTCAATATATTTAGTATTCATTAATCCCTCATCATATAAATTATAGATGTAGACCAAGTCTTCTTGAGTCTCATAATTAATGTAAGCGAC
>JBHPLN010000034.1:0-7271 GCA_042564205.1 Fidelibacterota bacterium | reverse complement strand
AAATATCGTTTGATAACGGGAATTTTTTATTACAAATCCACATTCTAATTATTCATTAAACAGTTTATTTGACTTTATCTTATAGAATCGGTTCTAATTGAATTGACTAATCCAAAAACACTAACTTTATGAGTAATTCAATCAATGGGGATTGGCCATCTATGAAAAGACTATTAATAGCGCCATTGTTATTTGTAATGATTTATATTGGTTGTTCTGAAGATCAATCATTAATTATTTCTGTTGATAATAATATTAGTTATCAACCTGAACTATTGGATGATGGTTGGCAAATTTCCTCACTTAATGAAGAAAATGTTGACATATCTAAGATAGAAAATGTGCTCCAGCTTATTGAGGCGGAGAACTATGATTATTTGCGGAGTATACTTATCGTCAAAAATGGAAAACTTGTTTTTGAGAAATATTTCGTTGGTGATAGTACAAAAACATTATTTCATACACAGTCTGCAACAAAAAGTATTGCGTCACTTCTGATAGGCATTGCTATCGATCAAGGCTTAATTGGCAGTGTCAATGATCCAGTATTTATGTTTTTTCCAGAATATGATTATCTTCGAAATCAATCTAACGCTGAGATTTCTCTGCAAAATGTACTTACCATGACTCCGGGATTTGCGTGGAATGAAGTATCCACTTACGTGACTAGTCAAGAAAATGATAATATTGTCGGTCATTATACCAATTATATTAGACACGTATTAAGCAAACCTGTAATTCATACTCCGGGTTCTTTTTGGTATTATAATAGCGGTTGTGCCATACTAGCTGGTGGTATTATAAAAAATTTAACAGGTATACAGCCTGAAGAATATGCACGTCAATTTCTTTTTGAACAACTTTCGATAACCAACTGGTTTTGGCCAGGTCTACCAGCCACTAATAACCTGACAGGAACGCATGGGGCTCTATATTTATCTGCCCGAGATATGGCGAAAATTGGGCAATTATTTCTTGGTGGAGGTAATTGGAACGGTAACCAGATAATTTCTGAAGAATGGGTGACTGAATCCACACAAACATATATAAACATTTGGGGCAATGTTGGTTATGGGTATTTATGGTGGACAAGAAACATTAATTCCCATAATGCGTTTTATGCTGATGGATATGGTGGTCAACAAATTGTCATAATCCCCGATGAAAATATGGTTGTTGTTACAACCGCGGCCTATGATCACTTATTTGAAATGGAAACTAATGCCCATTCGCTCCAACGAGAAGAAATATGGGGAGTTATAGGACGGATAATTGATGCAAATTAAAAAATATTAAGTATGGTAAAATTAGATATGACGACCTTCTATATTATTGATAATATTGTTGTTAAATACAATGTAAATATATATAATTCACTCCGGTATAAACGGCTATTCTAAATAGCAGAGAATTAAAAGGAGTGAAAATGAAAAAATATATTGTAATCTACCACGCGCCAAAAGATATGATGGAACAAGCTGCAGAATTGTCTCCTGAGGAAAGGAAAAATGAAATGGAATCTTGGATGGAATGGGCTCAAAAATGTGGAGATAAATTGGTCGATATGGGCGCTCCTTTGATGGGCGGCGTTAAATTAAGTCCAGATGGAAGCAGTGCAATGAGTCGCAAAGATGTAACGGGGTTTTCCATTCTTCAAGCCGAAAGCATGGATGAAGCAAAAGTGCTACTTGAAAGTCATCCACATCTACAATATAATGCTGACTGCGAGATTGAAATTCATGAAGCAATGCCTTTACCAGGATCTTAAAAATTAACTTTTTTTACTTAAAGCAATTATTTCATACAGCCCATTTCTGATAATCCTGCCAAATAAGTACATTTTAATTTGATAACGCAATAATACCTCAAGAGTTATTATTTCTTAATCGGGGTAGTAGTTTTTAAACTTTGTTTTATATAAATTTCAATACACAAAATAGCAGAGGGCATCTCATGTTAAGATTTAAGATTTTGATTATCCCATTTCTCGTTATAATGCTAATCCTTACGTCATGTACGACTATTTCAGTGATTCCAATCGGGGAGGCTATTTTTGAACCACATCAACAAAAGGTTCTTGTTTATGCAAACAGAAACACCATAGATAAAGAATACGAGGAGATAGCTATAATTACAGCTAAGATCGATGAAGAGTTTGGTTTTATTGATGATAAAGCAACAATGGATAAAATCCTCAACAAAGCTCAAACTATTGGTGCCCACGCAGTGATTTTTGAAGATGAGGACCTTTCTGCAACCACTCAATCAATACGCGTGACTGCAATTAAATTTACAGAATGATATCTTACAGAATTTAATTACACATTAAATACTCGCACTGGTTGATAATATTTAAAATCTCCGTTTTTGGTTTAATCAACTCAGCTTATTTATTTTAGAACACGCCTTAAGTATGTCAATATTTTAATTATATCGACAACCTAATTGTTTTTTATTAATCTATATTATATTCATAAGAGTGGATTAAATAAATGAAAATCAAAAAATATTTCATTAATATAAATGAAAATCGGCTGCGCACGGGCTGGCGAATTCTGATCTTTTTACTAATTGGTTTAGCAATTTCAAAACTTTTTAGTTTCTTGATTAAACTGATCGGTGGCCCGCCGGATGATATTACTATTTCTGAAGCAATAAAAGGCGTTGTGGTTATTTTAATCATGACTATTTCCGTTTGGATTAGTCGAAAGTATCTTGATAAAAAATCATTTGTATCACTGGGACTTAAGTTCAATAAACATAGTATCCGTGCAATGCTTTTTGGTTTTGGACTCAGTGGCTTTATGATAGCGCTGGTATTTTTCTCACTATTATTACTAGGTTATCTTAATATTGAAACTATTGGATACAATGCTGGGATTCTCTCATCAATCATAACCGTATTATTATGGCTTTTTAGCATTGGATTCGCAGTTGGTTGGTCAGAAGAGTTAGTGTTTCGTGGTTATTTGCTTCAGAACCTAGCAGAAGGAATCGGGATCAAATGGGCTGCAATTCTCTCGAGTGCTTTTTTCGGTTTGGCCCATATGTTCAATCCAAACGCTACGGTCTTAGCAGGGATTATTATTACACTATTAACATTTTTACTGGTTTTTGGGTGGCTCAGAACAGGACAGCTTTGGGTTCCAATTGGATTACATGCTGGATGGAATTTCTTTATGGGTCCCATTTTTGGCCTGCCAGTAAGTGGAAATAACTCTGAGAGTTTTGTACACAATACAATTGTTGGTCCTAAATGGTTCACGGGCGGTGAATTTGGACCTGAAGGTGGCATTTTAGTTCTGCCGATAATTTTAATTGGATTTGTAGTTTTATTCTATTTGACTAAAAAGAGAAATAACACACCCTGGACTAAACAAATTATTAAGCATTAGATAACATATAATTGATTCACTCTTGAAGACGAATATCTCGCCTATATTTGTATTTCGTCACAATAAATCTGGTATAATAACATAATTGCAGAGTAGCTCCAATCTACCGTGATTTAGACTATTTCATTACTTGAGATATAGGCACAGTGGCTATCAATAATTGACGTTGAATAGGATTGATTGAATTTATACCGGTTTATTCAATATTATAAAAATGAGAAAGATTGCTTTATTAAATCGGATAAAAAGACCCTTTATATTGTTGTTATTATTGTTTTTAAAGTCGCAATTATGTATTAGACTCCAAGCCAAGTTAAGTTTTTATTTCGTATAACAGGCAATCAAAAGGAGAAATACTATGAAACTAATAAGAAACATTATCGCAATATCTCTTTCGGTCTTTATACTTTCAACAGCACTACTTGCACAGGCGGGCCACAATCACTCATCAATGAAAGCTGAAGCTGAAATGAAAGATGCATTTGGAACGGTTCCAGCAATGTTTAAGGCTTATCCTGAGCATATGCGTGCCAGTGCATGGGAATGGTTCAAATCTTTAGGTAATCCAGAATCAGCTATTCCTGCAAAATATGTACAGCTCATCGCTCTCGGTGTTGCATCCCAAATTCCATGTGACTATTGTATCTATGCACATACTACACAAGCTAAAATGCACGGTGCAACCGAAGAAGAAATTCAAACCGCCGTTGTTAGCGCTGCAGAAACGCGCCATTGGAGTACGGTTTTAAATGGTGCTGATGTTGATATCGAGGATTTCAAGGCTGAGTGGGACGGGATACTTGAATACATTAAAAAGCAGAGTGAAAGTAATTAAGCCACATATTTGAGTCAGTACATAATTATTATATTGTACATTTTTCACTCAATCATCTGAGCTTTAAAACTCATTAATTGATCCGATTTTAATTAATAATACGGAGGACTTTCATGAAGCAATTTATTGTCGAATCACCGCACGATATTGATGAATGTCGTGCGGCAATTGAAATGGTTCAGGCAGCTGGTTATCTACGAAACTTTAAATGGGGTTGTCCAGATGGTAAACACTGCGGTTGGGCAATTATCGATGCTGAAAGTACAGGCGAAGCTTTATTATCGGTTCCGAGTTTGATTCGTAGGAAGGCTAGTGTTACGCCTATTGTGAATTTCACCAGTAAAGAAGTGGATAGGATGTTTGAACACTAAGTAATTAGATAGATAAAGAAAGTATTGATAATTATCTATAAGTACATATTATGGTACTTGGTTACGGTGTTGATTATTCTAAGTAAGTTTTTGCTTCTTTTAATTTTGTGCAAAGGAAGAAACTTAGAATCATTAAAAATATAAGCACAGCAAGCGGACCCGTCATTGAACCCGAGTCAGTAGATTTAAAAACATCCATACAAATGATAAAGCATATTCCTGAGATTTGGCCCATTAACAATAACAATCCGTTTGACGTACCCTCTGGAGTGGGATATGTAACCTCAGCACCATATTGAAATCCAACTGGACCGGCACTTAATAAAAAGAATCCAAAACAAAATGCTGAGATTAATAAAAGTCCGTAGGTTGTAGAAAATGTTATACCCACAAGCCCTAGCGTTGCACCAATTACGGCAATTAATAAATAAGGAGTCCTTTTACGATTACGATCAGATAATATTGGAATAAGAACAGCCCCAATTATTCCGCCAAGTATCATAACGCCTCCCGTATTACCGGCTTGAATAATAGAGAACCCTCTTGGTCTTAGAATATCTTCAATCCATGTAGTAACAGCATTAAACACACCCAACCCAACAAAAAATATCACCATTAAAAGAATGAAATCTTTTATACGAAATGATTCCTTAAGTCCATCAAAAACGAGTGAACGCTCTACTTGGTCAGGCGGACAAGGAGGTGTTGGTGGACGCTCTTTGACAAATATAAAAAATATTAATATGACAAGAATTGATACTATACCGTATGCTAGAAGCATTCCGTTAATCTGCAGCTGAAGTGTAAGATAGGGAGTAAGTACTAATCCGAGTGCAATACCGACATACATAGCCAGTGAACCTAAGCCGGCTGCCGTAGCACGTTCCTTGATAGGAAACCAATGGGCGGCGATTGTTGTTATAGAGTTAAGAATGAACGGCTGGCCGATGGCTATACCGATTTGGGCAATTAAAACAAAAGTGTAATTAGTTGCTACTATACCGCGTAATAATCCAAATACACCTGTTAACGTTACTCCAATGCCCACAGCAACTTTGATCCCAAATTTATCAATCATCCAAGAGGCCGGAATTGAAACAAATATGTAGACAATCATAAAACTCATAGATAGTAGACCGATGCTTAGATCAGAAACGCCGTAGAAGGTAGCAGCGCTTCCAGTTATTGAAGCAAATGTTATCCATAATACCTGGTTAATTGCTATGACACACATAAAAACGAGCAGTACAATCCACCTATATCTATAGACTTTATAGTCCTTTAACGACATTATATAGGTCCCCTTTAAATTGGTTATTGGTTATTGGTTATACCATATTAAAGTATAAATGATACTACGTAATAATGGTGTTGTTTATCAACAACCTTTAATTGCATTAGACCAAAACCGTCGTTTTTGAGACTAGATTATAATGAAATATTTTTTTAGAATGTGTGCCACCTTCTTTAATTGTGTTTGCTAAGCATATTAGATTTAAATTTTCGCGAAATTATTTAATATAAAATATGAGAGGTATACCATGGCTGAATTCCATCCATTTTTGATGGAACGAATGATGTCTAAGTTTGAAAAGAAAGTAGATTTTAATCTTTCTGAAAGTGGTGTCCACCCGGTTTTACTCAGGGATCTATTAAATCTAAGTTCAGATAAAATTGAAAAATTCCTTTCTATTGAGTTGAACTATCCCCATGCCAATGGTATTCCGGAGCTGCGGGAAGCTGTAGCAAGTATTTACTCCCACGCTAGTAAACAAAATGTTTTAATTACAGTTGGAGCGGCAGAAGCAAACTTTATATGCCTACAAACTCTAATGGCTCAGGAAGGCGAGTTAGTAATCATGCTGCCGAATTATATGCAAATCTGGGGTATTGCCAAGAATTTTCAAATTAAGGTAAATCCATTCTACCTAAAAGAAGAAAACAACTGGGCGCCAGATTTGAATCAATTAGAAAAGGTTGTTAATGATAACACCAGAGTAATTGCTGTATGCAATCCAAACAATCCCACCGGTTATATTCTTAAGGATCATGAGATGGATGCTATAATTTCAATAGCCGATCGAGTTGGTGCTTGGATTTTAGCTGACGAGGTATACTCCGGGGCCGAAAGAACGACCAATAAAATCACACCTTCATTTTATGGTCGCTATGATAAAGTGTTAGCAGTAGGAAGTACAAGTAAAGCCTATGGATTGCCAGGTCTAAGAATTGGGTGGGTAGTTGGACCATCGGAAATAATAGAGGACGTTTGGGCAAGGCACGAGTATACAGCAATCAGCGCAACGATGTTATCAAATTATCTTGGAACCATTGCACTATCTTCCGATGTGCGTATAAAACTTTTAGAGAGGGCTAGGAATTACATAAGAAATGGTTATGATGTATTTTCGGAGTGGGTAAAGAGTAGTGATGGTATTTTCAATCTGGTACCTCCGCAGGCATCTGCAGTTGCTTTTATTAAATATGATGTAGATGTTAACTCAACCGCGTTTGTTGAGAAGTTAGTCAGAGAAAGACGTGTGTTTATTGTCCCTGGCGATAATTTTAATTTGGATCGTTTTTTTCGCATCAGTTTTGGCCTCCCGAAGGAATACCTCACCCAAGGGCTTGATAGAATTCAGAGTCTTATGCTGGAATATAAAAAGTGAA
>JBHPLN010000033.1:0-8075 GCA_042564205.1 Fidelibacterota bacterium | reverse complement strand
GCGCGCTAACCGGGCTGCGCCACGCCCCGATAATTTTAATTATATATTGACTATTGAATGTGAAATTACAATCAGTAATTATTGATTAGCTATACTTTCAAGTATGGATTTTAACTGCGATCTAATTTCTTTAAGCAATTCAACCTGGTTCGGCGAAAGTCTCTTTTTGTCTTCTAATGTTGCAGGTGATTTGATTGCAGGAATACTGGCTTCTCCGGATAAGGCTGTTCTAGCACCCTTTATTGTGTATTTCTGATTATATAGTAAATCTTTAATTCGTAGGATTAGATCGATATCCTTTTGACGATAAGTTCTGTTACCTGCTCGGTTTTTTGGAGGATTTATTTGCCTAAATTCAGTCTCCCAATAGCGTAATACATAGGATTTGAGATGCGTTATTTTGCTCACTTCCCCAATTGAATAATAAAGTTTCTTTATACCAGGGTGGTCATTTTTCATATAATAATATCACCTAATCTATTACTTCATATTAAAGATGAAAAACACTTTAAGCAATACTTTATGTAAAGACTAAACAGCTAAATATTACACAATATCACTGATATTCATAAATTGCTTGAATATCATCGGGTAACATAGTCATTATGAAACTTAATCCACTGAGGAAGAACCTCCTCCAAAAGCTCTTTTGAAGGTAAGAAGGCTATCCGTAAATGGTGGGTACCTTCTTTCTGTCCAAATCCTGATCCGTTAACAACACAAAGGTTGGTTTCTTCTAAAAGACTCATGCAATAATCAAAATCATTTTTACCGATGGGTAATTTATTTATTCTAGGAAATAGATATAGAGCGCCTATATTACCAAAACATTCCATTCCGTTCATCTGTTGAAATGAAGATTTAATGATAGTTGCTTTATCATAAAGGTCATTTAATATCGATTTTCTTTCCTTTTCAAATTGGGCATATGTATCGTTTTCAGGTGAGGGTGGTTTTGTCATTAAATAAACTAATACTTGCCCAATAATATTTGAACATAAATTCACCGAAGCTAGTTTAAATACAGCATCAATGAATTTCATATCACTGTTTGCAATTGTTAGCGGATTTCTAATTTCTAAATACCCTCCCCTATGTCCACATTCTCCATAAAATCCTTTTGAAACACTATGGAGACTAAATAGACAGATATCTTTTTCACCTACAGCTTTGGCAAATGAAAAAAATTCTTTTCCATATAGGTTATCCTGGTAAACTTCATCGGCTATTATAGCAATTCTATTTTCATGCGCGAAATCAATCACAGCTTCTACACTTGATCTATCAAGAATTGCACCTGTTGGGTTTGCGGGATTTATTACAACTATTGCTTTAACATTAATTCCACTTGCTCGAGCACTCTTTATTGATTCATCTAATATATCTTTATCTAACAGCCATCCGCGATCTTCATCAGGATAATAATTGACTTGAGTACCGCCACACCGTTTAATTGTTGCTGAATATAGTGGATACTGAGGAATAGGCACCATAATACCATCATTTTTATCAGCGATAATTAATTCCAGAACAAGTTTTGCGCCTTCGCTGGCACCATCAGTGATAAAAATATATTCTGGATTTGCCACCAAATGATTTGATTCAAAACCATCGCGTAAATTGATGAAATCAGCTACTGCTTCACGAACAAAATAAAAACCCTTACTCTCGGTATAAGCTCCCAGGCCACCGTCTGTTTTTCTTAAGATCTCTTCGCAAGTATCAAGTACATGATCAGAGACGTATTCTATACCTTGGAGGTTGGTAGTCTTAAGGAATCGCTCACGATTGATTTTTTCTGGATCCTCTAGTAGAGCAATTACACTTCGATAATATGACAACGGCGGTTGTCCTAGTGCCTGCGGATTTCCAATATTACACGGAATTATTTTCCTGCCCTGCTTCTTTAATTCAGCAGCACGCTGGGGAATTGGACCTCGTACTGCATACTCAAGATCGATAATATTTTGGTTTACGATTATTGAATGTGACATCAGTTATAACCCCCAATTTTTATCAACTAAAAACTTAGAAAAATTGTTATCTGAATGAAAATTACCGACGTTTATTAAAATCTCGATTCTTATTCTGGTGTCTATTTTCCCTTGGTTTCGGAGGTGTCCAGTTTTCTGGTTTTGGCAGTAACGCTTTTCTACTAAAATCTAATCGTCCCTGATCGTCGACACGAATCAATTTTACCTTCACTTTATCGCCTCGTTTTACCACATCCAGAACATTCTTTGTATGAGACCAATCTAATTCCGATATATGGATTAAACCTTCGCGACCAGGAGCAAATTCCACAAATGCACCAAAATCCATTATTCTGGTAATATTTCCCTCAAATTCCATTCCTACTTCGGGAGTCATCGTAATATTTTTTACGGTATCATATGCTGTTTGACAATTGTCTGCATCGATTCCAGATATTGTAACCAGGCCGTCATCATCGACGTTAACATCACATTCATTGTCAGCTATGATTTTCTTGATATTCTTACCGCCTGGACCTATTAATTCACCGATTTTCATAGGATCAATATGCAAACTCAATATTTTTGGTGCATATTTAGAAATAGCACCGGCATTGGGAAGAGTTTTATTCATTAGTTTAAGAATATGTTGACGCCCTATCCTGGCTTGCTCCAGAGCCTCAGTCAATAATTCAAATGAAATGCCTTCAATCTTAAGATCTAATTGAATTGCAGTAATTCCATCTTCAGTTCCTGTGATTTTAAAATCCATATCTCCTAAATGATCTTCTGCACCGAGGATGTCGCTTAAGATGGCATGTTTATCTCCATCTAGAATTAGACCCATTGCTATACCAGCCACGTGATTCTTTATGTTTATTCCCGAGTCCATAAGGGCAAGGGATCCTCCACAAACAGAGGCCATTGAAGACGATCCGTTTGACTCCATGATTTCTGACACTAACCGAATTGTATATGGAAAATCATTGTAAGCAGGCAAGACGGGTTTAAGTGCACGTTCTGCAAGGTGACCATGGCCGATTTCTCTACGGCTGGTAAATCCAAACCTACCAACCTCACCAACACAATATGGTGGAAAATTATAATGAAGCATAAAATTCTTTTTATAATCATCATCCATGCTATCTATTATCTGCTCATCCCTTTTTGAACCAAGAGTTGTGACAACCAGTGCTTGCGTCTCTCCTCTTGTAAATAAGGCCGAACCATGAGTTCTCGGTAAAAAGCTTGTTTCAATTGTTATTGGACGAATTTCAGTGGTTTTGCGTCCATCGCTACGGATACCTTTTACCAGTATGCTTGTTCGAAACGCCGTTTTAAATAAATCACTTACTAACGCATTAATGGTACTTTCAGTTTCTGGATATTCTTCTGCCAGAGCTTCCTGGGTTTTTGTGTAAAGATCGCTGGTTGCATCTTCTCGCTCTTTTTTATCTGCTATTTGAATAATGGCATCAATGTCCTTCTTTACTAATTTGTCAACTTTCTTTGAAAGTTTTTCATCAATCGCTACCTCAGGAATAGTCCTTTTTACTGAATCGATTCCTTTTACAAAATCTTTCTGCAATTCAATAATTTTTACTATGGAATCTTGAGCATATTTCAACGCTTCAACTAATTCGGATTCTGTTATAAATTGTGCTTCTCCCTCGACCATTACAATTGAATTTTCATTTCCAGATATAACTAATTCAAAATCTGATTCAGCGATTTGCTCGAATGTTGGAAAAATGATGTGTTCACCATTAATTCTTCCCAATCTAACTGTAGCAATTGGTCCATTCCATGGAATATTAGAAACCATTAAAGCAGTCGATGCTCCAATTCCTGCTAATATATCAGCAGGATTAATGTTATCACTTGATAAAGCGGTGATAATAATTTGGGTTTCACATTTAAAACCTTTTGGAAATAACGGACGTATGGGACGATCCGTAAGGCGACACGTCAAAACTTCTCGTTCTGATGGTCTTGCTTCTCGTTTAAAAAATCCACCTGGTATTTTACCACCAGCATAGTGTCTTTCGCGGTATTCCACCTGCAGGGGGAAAAAATCGATTCCTTCGCGTGGCTCATCTGCGGCATTTACTGCAGCTAATATTACTGTGTCTCCATATGTTACAACTACTGCCCCATCAGATTGACGAGCTACTTTTCCTGTTTCTATCTTTAGCGTATGACCGCCGATTTTTACTTCTTTTGTTATCATTATTATATATTAACCTCTTATTGATAATTCTTTTAAAATATTTAAATATGATTCCGGATTTGTCCGGCGTAAATATTTAATATGTTTCTTGCGTTTTGATACTAATTTTACCAAACCATGTCTGGAATGGTTATCCTTTTTGTGAATCTTTGCATGTTCTGTTAAATGCCTGATTCGGCCAGTCAATAATGCAATCTGTACTTCTGCTGACCCCGTATCTTTGGCATCTTTACCAAACTTGCTAATCACTTCTTTTTTGTCTAGCAAATTAATTGACATTAGTCCTCCTGATCATATTTTTTCTGCAATTGTTTACAGATAGTTTCGTCTTTCTTTAATTGTTCGATTAATTCATCCTGAGAATTAAATTTTTTCTCTTCTCTAATTCTTTCTAAAAATTCTACTAAAATAATCCTGTTATAAATATTAAGTAATGTCGGATTAAAAAAATGTACTTCCATAACGAACTCACCTTCACTGAAAGTAGGTCGAACACCTAAATTACACATTCCATATAATTGTAGTCCATCAACTCTTCCCCTCGTTAAATATACACCATTTTTTGGTAATAATTGATTATCATCCAGAGGCGTAAAATTTGCTGTTGGGTAATGTAAAACCTTTCCTCTACCCTTTCCGTGAATAACATTTGCTCGGAATCCATAAACCCATCCCAGTTCAAATGATGCGCGTCTGACATATCCTGAAGTAATTAGTTTTCTAATATTGGTGCTAGATATTATTAATCCTTCATCAGCCACCGGTTTAACAATATCAAGATGAATTTGCTTTTGCTGACAATATTCACGGAGAAATTCAGGCGAACCATCACGCTTAAATCCAAAATGATGATCATAACCAATTATAATATGGGCGGGATTAAAATTATATACGATTAAATCGTCTAAAAATGAATGTGCTGGTTTTTCAGAAAATTCTTTAGTAAACGGAATTACTAGTGCATAATCAATTCCAAATTCTTCAAGTAATTTCAGTTTGTTCTCTAGGTTTAAGATCAATGGAAGTTTGGTTGTTGATTCCTCTAAAATGTGGCGTGGATGCGGGTCAAAAGTCACAACTACTGAAGGAACATTTTTAATTTGAGCAATCGAAACTACTCGTTTAATAATCTCCTGATGACCTCGATGTAAACCATCATATGATCCCATAGTTAATATGCTTGCAGGGATTTTATTTATCGCGTCTATTGATCTGATTGTTTCCATACTGTCTCAAATGTATGCAAGCTGATCGCATCTTCAACTGCGTAATTCCCTACCGCAGTTCTAGTTAATTTTTTAAGATAACCCTTGGTACCTAATGCTTTTGCAATATCTTCACCAAGTGTACGAATGTAAGTTCCCTTGCTGCTGGTCACATTAAAAGTGATTGCATCCTGCGTAAATTTTTCGAGATTCAGGGAATGAATAAATATTGATATTGGGTCTCTTTTTATCTCAATATTTTTTCTTGCTAATTCGTAGAGTCTTTTCCCGTCCACACGCTTGGCAGAATACATTGGTGGAATTTGCGATTGTTTCCCAAGAAATTGTTTAAATACTTTTACTATCATGGGTTCAGTCAACTCTGGTATTTCAGATTCAGACCTAATAACACCTGTAACATCTCCTGAATCAGTCTCAGCTCCAAGCAATAGAACAGCACAATACGATTTTGAAGAATTGCTAAAATCAGATAAATTTTTTGTATCCTGCCCTGTACCAATAATAAGTACCCCCTCAGCAAATGGATCTAAAGTACCAGCATGCCCTACTTTCGAAATGCGGGTGATTCCTCTAATTTTTTTGACTACATCAAACGATGTCCAATCAACTGGTTTGTATATATTATATATCATTTACTTTAGCAATATCAAGTGATTGAAATATCGTTTCCATATGCGTTCGATGTTCTTCGGAATCGTCATAATAAAAATGTAAATCCGGAATATTTTTAATATGTAGTTCAGGTGCTAAAAACTTTTTAAAAGCTGGAATAAGCTTATTTATCTCAATATTAATGTCATCAATGTCCATAATTGGATTGATCACACTGTAATAAATTTTAGCATTTTTAAAATCACGTGATACCTCTACATGCAGAAAAGTTACAAATCCTAAATGGGATAAATTGATGTGCCGAGTGGTAATTTCTCCTAAAATTTGATGGATCTGCTGACCAACACGGTCGGTACGTTTAAATGGTTTTTTAGATATCAACTATCAGCAAGCTTTCGCTTAATTTTTTGTATTTTAAAAGCAACAATTATATCATTTTCTTTATATTTTGAGACACCAGTAAGGCCGATCCCACATTCCAAACCTTCCTTTATTTCTTTGGCGTCATCTTTAAATCTTTTAAGTGAGGATATTTCAACATCATCAAATAAAATTTCATCATCACGTATCAGGCGTGCCATTGAATTTCTTCGCATAACTCCTTCTTCTACCTTTGCTCCTGCTATAAATCCGATCTTAGGTATTTTAAATTGCGTCTGCACAAGAGCACGGCCTAGTATTTCTTCCTTTTCTTCAGGTGCTAATAACCCTTCTAAAGCCAGTTTAATATCTTCAACTGCATTATAAATAATCTTATAATTTCTGATCTCAACTCCGGCCTGCTTGGCTTGCAGTTTTGCATTTGAAGAGATTTGCACATTAAAACCGATGATTACAGCCTTGGATGCATCTGCTAGTAGAACATCAGATTCTATCACCATACCAACCGATTTATGGATTATATTTATTGCCACTTCATCTGTATTTAATTTTATAAGCGAGTCTGATAATGCTTCAATCGATCCGTCAACATCGCCCTTAACAATAAGCGCTAATTGAGTAATCGCTCCTTCCTTAATCATCGCTGACATGGCATCTAAGGATCTAGTAGCTACTTTTTTCTGGTTAATTGAACGTCTTAATCGCTGTCTATCCGTAGAAATCCTCTTCAGTTCACGTTCATTTTCGACAACCGAAAAAATATCTGCTACTTGGGGAACCTGTTCAAAACCTAATACCTGAATTGCGTCTGAGGGGAAAGCAAGTTTTAGTCTATGCCCACGTTCATTTAAAATTGATCTGACCTTTCCAGAATAATCATTACAAATAAATGGATCACCAACTTTTAGAGTTCCTTTTTGAATGAGAATAGTTGCAATAGGTCCATAACCTTTATCTAGTTTTGAATCAACAACCGTGGCTTTTGCCAATGTATTCCGGTTTGCTTTTAATTCTAATAATTCTGCTTCCATTAAAATCGCATTTAAAAGATCTGGGACACCATCACCGGTTTTAGCTGATGTGGGAATGCATTGAACTTTACCACCCCAATCCTCTACAAGAACCTTATGGTCAGATAATTCGCGTTTTACTTTATCTAAATCAATTCCTGGTTTATCCATTTTATTGACTGCAACCACTATTGGAACATTTGCCACTTTTGCATGATCAATTGCTTCAACAGTTTGCGGCATCACGCTGTCATCAGCAGCAACGACTAAAACTACTATATCCGTTATTTGTGCACCTCTAGCGCGCATCGCAGTAAATGCTTCATGTCCAGGAGTATCTAAAAATGTTATTGATTTTGAATCTGGTAATTCGACCTTATGTGCGCCGATATGCTGCGTTATACCACCAGATTCGCCAGCAACGACATTTTCCTTGCGAATATAATCCAATAAGGAAGTCTTACCGTGATCAACATGCCCCATTATTGTGACAACTGGAGCACGCTTTTCGGCCTGTTTAATATCCTCAGATGAATCTTCAAATGAATATAATTCATCGCCTAATTCGCTTACTTTTTCAGCCTGCATGTCATATTCTTCAGCAATTAACGAAATTACGTCCCATTCAAGTCTAGTGTTAATT
>JBHPLN010000032.1:0-9372 GCA_042564205.1 Fidelibacterota bacterium | reverse complement strand
GAATTTTTTCCTAATCCACGGGGTAATTAAATACAGTGAATAGTGGATTGCCATCCAAATCGATGCAATCAGGGTTGCAAGCGCAGCGCCTTTTACTCCCATCCCAGGAAAGGATGCCCAGCCCCAGAACATACCAAGCCACGACCAGCCGCCTGATCCGATTCCAGATAAAAAGGATTCTATTCCTTCTGATCCATAGATTAATCCCACATTGAGATAAACATTCAGCGCGTTAGCCAAAACAGTAACGTTCATGTGAATACGCGTCCGCTCAATCCCAGTGAAAAATCCCTGAAACACGAAACCAATCGATGAGAAGAACACACTTAGAAAAGCAACTGATGTATAGTCTATGCATAGTTTAATAACTTCAGGATCCGAAAGAAAAAAGGGGACGAACTTATCTGCAAAATAGTATCCACCAAGAGCCACCGGAATACCAAAAGCCGCTGCCAACAAATGTCCATTATGCATCGCGGCCCCGCATGCTTTCCAGCGTTTTTGTCCCAGTCTTCGTGATGCAACCGTTTGTGTTGCCGTTCTCAAACTAATACCAAAGCTCAGGATAGTCCAGACCAACATTGCGCCCATGCCCACAGCGGCCAAAGCAACCACCCCGAGGTGTCCAACCATTGCCATATCTGCTAAATTCATAAAGGTTCGGCTCAGGTTACTCAAAATCACCGGTAACCCCAAGCGGATCACGCGCTTCGATATAAGCCGGTCCTTTTTTCTAAATTTTAATAACATTTTTACAGACATTTTAGTTTGTCTTGAGACCCTTAATAGAAATTCCCCTTGCCAATAAGAATGCGGTTGTTTTACTGCAAACTGGGGCTGAAGTTGTTAAAGCCACTTTACTTTTGGGGTCTCTTTTTTTTAGAATTGCTGCAATTCTTTCAATCCTTTCTCCATCTTTCATAATTACGCGACTTTTTCTATTAATCACAATATACCACTGGTCCTCAGTCAACTTTCCAATCTTCGTTTTAGTTGAAAGCCCTACTATTTTCGGATCAATGAATGTCAATTCCTGTATTTGTATTTTGCTCTGTTGCATTCTCTTGTGTTTCAGTTTAATAAAGGTGTGAAAAATACCAAGCAATACCGGGAGAAGGCAATATTAGTACTAATCTCTGCCAGATCAGCATTCTTTCATGCTAATTGTTTAAAAAATGACAAACTCTTCAGCCTGGCATAGTTGTTGTTTCTAATTATGGAAAGCGGAGCTAAAAATGAAAAATGAAAACGGTAAAAGGTTTTTAAATTCTGCCCCACAGCAAGAATTAGATAAGTTTCTTGGCATTCTACAGCGGAATGAACTCGACGGCAACTCAATCCCCATTGAATCTATTTTACCTTTTAATATTGATCCGAAACTGGTATTTCAACTACGAAAAGCACTCGTTGGTTATCAAGTTATTGCTGAGTCTTAATTTAGCCAATCGATTGGCATAACAAATTTCATTTGGTAATTCCCAATCTTCCGTTAATTCTTTTTTCCATCCTTTTTCTACATTATTATCAGTACCTGATTCCAATTTATGATTTTATCAAAACATTTTAACTATCATCCATCGGTGCGGCTAGCAATGACGTCAGGCTCTCCTGTCCTAGCTATGGAGTCAACAATAGTGGCGCATGGATTGCCCTATCCTCAAAACTCTGAATTTCTTAAGGACGCTGAAGAGCTCTGCCGCAAACTTGACGTTATTCCTGCCATCATTGCAATTCATAAGGGTAAGATTCAGGTTGGGCTGTTTGACGTTGTGAAAGAAATTATCATAAGCGATAAATCCGTGAAAAAAATTGGCTCCAGAGACCTCGGTATTGCACTTTCACAGGGATGGAGTGCAGCTACGACGGTATCAGCAACTATGCGCATTGCCGCATTGGTTGGTCTTCAAGTGTTTGCCACCGGTGGAATTGGCGGTGTTCATGTTAATGCACCTGATTCTTTTGATATTTCACAGGATTTAACAGAGTTGAGCCACTCGCGGGTTGTTGTTGTTTCTGCCGGAGTAAAAGCTGTCCTTGATATCCCGAAAACCGTCGAATATCTTGAAACGCTTTCAGTTCCCGTAGTTGGATACCAAGCTAGCGCTTTTCCTGCTTTTTACTATCGTAATTCGGGTTGCTCACTCTCTTCACGGTGTGAAACACCGGATGAAATTGCTAATCTATATAAAATTCATTCAGAGCTTGGTTTTCGGTCTGGAGTACTCGTCGTAAATCCGATTCCTGAAAAAGACGAAATCTCAAAGGATTTCATTCTGCCCTTAATTGGAAAAGCTACTAAAGAATGTGATCAGCAGAATATCACAGGAAAGGATGTAACGCCCTATTTACTAAAACGCGTTGAAGAATTAAGCGCGGGAGGTAGTATCAAAGCAAATTTGGCCTTAGCTCTTAATAACGTTCGTCTTGGGTGTGAAATTGCACTTGCCCTCAATAATAAAAATTGATTTTTTCTTCAGCGATCAGCCAGTCTCATTAAAAATCAAATGACCAACAGCATATACCGTGAACCCAATATAATTTAGAAGAGGTGAGATTTGTCCAACCGTTTCACTCCAGATAATACCTTCTTCGTCTGGAGGAGAATTAAATCGACCGGTACCAAGTGTATGAACTGTAACCAGTTTAAGCCCTTCTACCGGTTTATAGATTCGGCTCACATCTGGAAACATTGGTCGCTTTTCAAAAGGCGTTTTTCCTCTTAAATATGTAATTCCAGATCGATTAACATGATCAACTATTGTGATTTGTTCCTCGGTGCCCTTGATCCGGTCCACCAATATTATTTCTTCTGTTCCAAGTAAAGAATATATCTCCGCTATCGCTATGGGATTAACATGCTCTTGATCCAATTTTTCAGGAAAAACGATTTTCCTGTTATTAATTGTGCACATCCAGTGGCTTCCTAATTGTTTTACGCCTTCCTGCGGTAGTTTCCAAGCCCCTGTTCCGGCTGGTAAATAAACTGGTTTTTTATTATTCATATAATTAGGGGTACGGCTTACGTGGACCAAACAGGACGGTTCCTAGCCTAACCATTGTGCTGCCTTCTTCAATTGCAAGTTCAAAATCTCCGCTCATTCCCATTGATAATTCAGTTAGTAAATCCATGTTTTTTGATCTCTGATTATTTAATAAATCGAATAATTCACGCAATTGTACAAATGCCTTTCGAACTTGCTGGGTGTCTTGAGTAAGGGGACCAATCGTCATCAGGCCCTGAACTTTTAATCCTGGTAATTCAATACATGTAAGCAGCTCTTCAATATCCTCAGGATTAAACCCAAACTTTGTTTTTTCTCCACTGGTATTTACCTCCAAGAGAACATCGCTTTTTTTATTTATTGCCAAAGCAGCGTTACTTATTTTATTTGCGAGCTTTATGGAATCCACGGAATCAATTTTATCAAACAGTTCGATCGCTTTATTTACCTTATTAGATTGAAGGTGGCCAATCATTCGTTTTTGAAGTCCTTGCAGGGACGGTAATTCGGAAAATTTTTTTTCTGCTTCTTGAATTCGATTTTCACCGATATTGAATAATCCGGCTTTGTACACATCTACGATGGTTACCGCAGGATGGGTTTTTGTTACCGCAATTATCTTAACAAGTTGATCCGAACGGCTTCGTGTCAGCGCAGAGGCAATGCGCTCATTTGTCAGTTTAACATTTTCAACTAGATTCACGCTATAAGCTACTTGTTCCTTCAATTGTTAACTGCAGTCCTTCACCTGCTTCATCGGGATTAGCATCGACATCCGCTTCAAGCTGAGTTTCATCTTCATGTATTACTCTTGTAATAGATGCAATTGTGGTGCCTTCATCCAGTTTGACCAGTCGAACCCCTTGTGTTACGCGCCCAATTGATCGTATTTCTGAAACCGGTTGCCGCATTAGAACGCCTGCATCAGTTATAACAATTAAATCATCAGAATCAACTACTTCCATTATCGAAACCATTTTACCGGTTTTGTCTGTTGTGCGCATTGTCATTACTCCCTTACCACCTCGCGTTTGGGTTCGGTATTGCAGTACCTCCGTCCGTTTGCCGTATCCTTTTTCTGTCCCGACTAAAATTGTACCTTCGCGCTTCACAACTAACATTCCGATTACTTCATCCGTTTTGGAGCTGAGGGTAATGCCCTTTACACCCATAGTTTTTCTTCCACTAGAACGAATATCTCTTTCAGAAAATCTTATGGATTTTCCATCTCGCGTTCCCAATAGAATATCGTCATCGCCGCCCGTAATTTTCGCTTCAATCAAAACATCACCTTCGCGAATATCGATTGCATAGATCCCACCTTTACGGGGTTTTCCGTAAGCCGATAAAACAGTTTTTTTCACTTTTCCATCTTTAGTAGCCATTACAATGTATCGATCGCCGCTAAACTCTTTTACGCTTACGAAAGCTTGAACGCGTTCGCCCGGTTCGCAGCCAATTAGATTCACAACTGCTCTGCCTCGTGCAGCACGACCGCCCTGCGGAATATCATAAACTTTCAGCCAGTGACATTTGCCCCTATCTGAAAAGAACAGCATAAAATTGTGAGTATTTGCAATAAACAGATGTTCGACGAAATCCTCATCTTTTGATCCTGCTCCTTGAATCCCGCGGCCACCGCGTCTCTGGCTTCTATAGGTGCTGGCTGCTGTCCGCTTAATATATCCTTGGTGGGTTATCGTTATAACCATGTCTTCCTGGGCTATCATATCTTCAACTGAAAATTCGGTTGATACTGAGATTATTTCAGTACGCCGTTCATCTCCATATTGATCACGAATTTCATTCAATTCCGATTTAATGATATTCATTCGCTTGGATTTACTATCAAGAACTCCTTTCAGCTGAGAGATCAATTTTATGGTTTCCTTATACTCATCAACCACTTTCGCAACTTCAAGGTTCGTAAGACGCTGCAAGCGCATATCAAGAATTGCTTGGGCCTGCTTTTCGGACAGTTCAAAATTATTCATCAGACCCTCTTTAGCTTGTACAGGATCTTTGCTGCTACGAATTATCTTTATGACTGCGTCAATATTGTCTAGGGCAATCTTTAGCCCTTCTAAAATATGGGCTCTCTCCTCTGCATGTGTTAATTCAAATTGTGTACGCCGAACAACAACTTCGTGACGAAAATCGATAAAATGCCCAAGGGCTTCTTTCAAGCTCATGACTTTTGGAACGCTATTGTCTAAAGCTAAAAGGATAATGCCATATGTATCCTGAAGTTGAGTGTGCTTGAAAAGTTGATTTATGACAACGTCAGGAATAGCATCGCGCCTTAACTCAATAAAAATCCTTATGCCGTCTTTATCAGATTCATCACGAAGATCAGAGATGCCTTCAATTTTCTTATCCCGTACCAAATCGGCAATTTTTTCAATCAAATTTGCCTTGTTAACCTGATACGGTAACTCAGATACAACTATGTTTTCCCGGCCGCTTTTATTTGTTTCAACAAAAGCCCTGCCGCGAATAATAACTTTACCTCTGCCTGTCTCATAAGCATTTTTCAGTCCATCAATTCCTATGACCATTGCTCCGGTTGGAAAATCTGGGCCTTTAATGTGCGTCATCAATTCGTCAACGGAAATTTCTGCATTGTTGATCAAAGCAATTAAACCATCAACAATCTCGCTTAGGTTGTGGGGCGGTATCTTTGTCGCCATTCCAACCGCAATCCCTTCGGAACCATTAATTAATAATCCGGGAAGAACGGTTGGTAAAACGGATGGTTCTTTAAGAGATTCATCAAAATTTGGAACCCAATCAACCGTATCTTTATCCAGATCTCTTTGAAATTCGCTACCAATTCTTGTCATGCGTGATTCAGTATAACGCATCGCAGCAGCTCTGTCGCCATCAACAGATCCAAAATTGCCCTGTCCATCAACCAGCTCATAGCGCATAGAAAAACTCTGTGCCATTCTCACTAAAGCATCATAGACAGATGAATCTCCATGTGGGTGGTATTTACCAAGAACATCACCGACTATCCTTGCTGATTTTTTATATGGTCGATTCCAGCCCAACCCCAGTTCATTCATACCAAATAATATTCGGCGGTGTACCGGTTTAAGTCCGTCGCGCACATCGGGGAGTGCGCGGGCAACAATTACTGACATAGAATATTTAAGATAGCTTTCGCGCATCTCCTCAACTATATCCTTTTTTACTTGATTATCTCTAGAAATATCCACTCTTATTCAATCCTTATTATATATCAAGATTGGAAACAAATTTTGCATTAGTTTCTATAAATTTTCTACGTGCCTCTACATCAATGCCCATTAAATCCTGAAAGGTTTTAGAAGCCTCTACGCTATCTTCTATTGTTACTTGCAATAAGGTGCGCCGATCAGGGTCCATTGTTGTTGACCAAAGTTGGTCTGGATTCATTTCACCAAGGCCCTTATAGCGTTGCAAATCAATTTTTTTTGTTTTGTTTTCTTTTAGCAAGCGCTCTGTAATTATTTCACGTTCTTTTTCATCATAAGCATACAAAGCTTTCTTCCCGCGACTAATTTTATAGAGTGGGGGCATTGCTAGATAAATATGTCCGTTCATTATAACTTCCGGCATTTTCCTATAGAAAAATGTTAGCAGCAGAGTCCTTATGTGGCTTCCGTCTACATCCGCATCTGTCATTATGATTATTTTATGGTAGCGGAGTTTTTCAATATCAAAATCGACAGCTGACTTTTCTCCGTTCTCCTCCGCCTCACCACCAAAGCCTGCCCCAAGTGCTGTGATTATTGTTTGGATTTCATTATTGGAAAGAAGCTTGTCAATTCGGGCTTTTTCTGCATTAATTACTTTTCCCCGCAAGGGGAGGATTGCCTGAAAGCGCCGATCGCGGCCCTGCTTTGCGGAACCACCGGCTGAATCTCCCTCAACCAAATATAATTCGCTCATGGTTGGATCGGGATTAGAACAATCCGCAAGTTTACCTGGTAAAGTGGAGCTACCCAAAGCTGATTTACGGCGAATCAGTTCCCTTGCTTTTCTGGCAGCTTGCCGACTGCGTGCTGCCAGAACTGCTTTTTCAACAATTCTTTTTCCAACCGAAGGGTTTTGTTCAAGAAATTCTTGAATTCCTTCATATACTATTGCATCCACTATACCCTTTACATCACCATTACCTAGCTTGGTTTTTGTCTGTCCTTCGAATTGTGGTTCGGGCACTTTAATTGATAGTATCGCCGTTAAACCTTCTCTAAAATCTTCGCCCGATAGAGCAAGTTTTTCATTTTTCGTGGCTTTAATTATATTGTTTTTTGTCGCATAATTATTTAACGCACGGGTAAGAGCTGACCTAAATCCAGATAGGTGGGTTCCACCTTCAATGGTATTGATGTTATTAACAAAGGTTAAAATGTTTTCTGTGTACCCACCGTTGTAACGTAGGGCAACATCAACCGGAATCTTCCCGGCTTCCTTATTCACGGTAATAATCTTATTATGAATAGGCAGACTAGACTCGTCTAAAAATTTTACAAAATCAACTAGCCCGCCCTTGTATTTGAAAACTTCTTTTATCTTCTCTTCTGGGCGAAGGTCTTCAAGGGTTATCTCCAAACCTTTGTTAAGGTAAGCAAGTTCCCTAAGTCTTTCAGAAATAAGATCAAATTCAAAATGCTTCGTTTCGAAAATCTCTGAATCCGGATAAAAAAGAATTTTTGTTCCTGTCTTTTTAGTCTTACCCGACTTAGCAACCTTACTCACTGTTTTACCGCGCTTGTATTCTTGCTTATGAATGTAGCCGTCGCGGTGAACTTCCGCTATGAGTTTCTCAGATAGGGCATTAACTACCGATACCCCGACGCCGTGTAAACCTCCAGAAACTTTATAGCTCCCCTTATCAAATTTTCCCCCAGCGTGTAAGACTGTCATTACTACTTCAAGCGCTGGTTTTTTTTCTCCCTTATGTAAATCCACGGGGATTCCTCGGCCGTCATCTCCTACAAGAACCGAACCGTCTTTTTGAAAGGAAACATTTATCTTCTTACAAAAACCTCCCATGGCTTCATCCACACTGTTATCTACAACTTCATATATAAGGTGGTGTAAGCCTCTTTTTCCAACATCACCAATGTACATAGCTGGACGTCTTCTGACAGCTTCCAAACCTTTAAGAACTGTGATTTTTTCCGCGCTATATTTTTCTTTTTGCTTAGTGGTCATATAAACCGAATGTCCTTTATTATTTCTTTTTTGAGATATTTATTCAATTTTTCGAGAATACTGCTTTTCTTTAATAAAAGCTCTTGTCTCCAGGTCGATGAAGAAGCCCGAACAATTAATACTCCATTACGAATGTTGACAGGATCTGTATTAGTAGCAATTTTATCTCCAACTACCTTTTTCCAGACAATTAATGCCCTGTTCTGCGCAACAGCTTTCTCAATACCCGCTTCTTTCAAAGCTGAATTCAAAACTGTCTTTAATTGATCCATGTTTGTTTTAAATGTAAACTTTTATTACGCTCATTATTTAAATCCACACCACGTTTCTCGATATCTCTTAAGTCTGTCATTGTGATAATAAGCTGGATTGTGTTATTAAGCATATCGAGTATTTTCCTGCTTCTTTTATCGTCTAATTTTGCAAACAGATCATCTAGCAGTAAAGTTGGGATTGCTTTTAATTTGTTTTTTATGAACACCATTTCTGCTAATTTGATTAATAATAGCGCCAGTTTGTGCTCGCCTTGTGATCCAAATTCCCTTAACTGTTTTGTTCTGTAGTTAAATTCAAATTTTTCGCGATGCGGACCTGTATTTGTTCTACATAAAAAGATATCTTTTTTTCTTTCTGAAACAAGCTTTTTTTGGAATTCCTTTACATTTTTGAACTTATAATTATTATAATCGCATGTTAATTCAGTTTTATCTCCATATTGTATTACGATTTCAGATAAAAGGCTTTCAAATTCCTTAAATAAAGCTTTCCGCTTCTTTAATAGTTCAAAGCCTACAAGGGATAGTTTCTCGTCCCAAGCCTGCAGCGTCTCTTCCGTGGATTGTTTATCCCTGATCATCATTAACATTCGGTTTCTCTGCTTAAGCGTTTTTGTAAAACCTGTCAAATCAGTCAAATAGGGCTTGGAAACTACGCAAAATGTTTTATCAAAATAACTGCGTCTGTTTCCTGGTGAGCCTTTGGTAATAATTTGTTCCTCAGGAGAAAGTAAAACAACCGGATTTTTACCAATTAATTGTTTTAATCCATCAGATTTCTGTCCATTAATTAAAAATCTTCGCTCACCTTTTATTGTTTGGTTTACCTGTATTTTTTCTTCTCTATCTTGTGTCACGAATAGCCCTGTAACACTTAGTAGGTTTTCTCC
>JBHPLN010000031.1:0-11160 GCA_042564205.1 Fidelibacterota bacterium | reverse complement strand
TAATAATAGACGCCAACCAGGGAAAACTACTCTTCCATCATTCTCAGGGTCAAACCATTCCGCTCTGGAATATTCGGAAGGATAAACTGAACACGATGTATCATTATGAAATCTTCGGTAAAAAAAAGAATCTTTAATCTCAAACATTTTACCGGATAAGCAAATTTGAGCCAGTAAATTTTCATCAGATGACGCATAATTTCCAAGTAATGCCGTATTTTTCAGAATACTGCTTCTATAAACACCAAAAACAGCCATACAGGAATGGTTAGAATTAAGCATATAGCCAAATCTTTTAGCTGGGCTGTTCGCAGATATTAATGGTGGATAAGACCATTGTCTAAATTCAGTTCCCGTTTCATCAATATGTTTTATGCTTCCAAAAGCAAGTGCAACAGAAGGCTCATTTTGTAAAACTGAAATACATTTAGCAAAAAGATCTGAAGAACAAACGTCGTCAGCCGCAGCCCACTTAAAATATTTTGAATCTGATAGATAAAAGACATGATTAAAATTCCATGCTGCACCCTTATTTACTGGGTTGCGATGGTATTCAATTCTTTCGTCTTTTTCTGTATAATGTCGGCAGATTTCTTCCGTTTTATCTGTTGAAGCATTATCTGAAATAATGAGTTTGAACTTTTGATATGATTGATTAATAATTGAATCAAGTGCCTGGGTTAGATATTGTTCACCATTATACACAGGGAGGCCAATTGTTAATGTCTGTTTTGTAGCTGACATTATATCGTCTTTTCCAAATCAAGTTTGTTAATCATTGGTTAATTCAAAACCTTCATTTAAATATGGAGTTTGTGTTTAGAGTGTAAATTAAACTTTTTCCATAACATAGATTATAATTTAGATTTTTACGTTTATTAGATGAAATTTTCGGATCTTACCAACTGAGAAAAATCAATCAACTTTAAACAGTTTAAATTAATTTATATAATCGTATAATGATCAATTCTTTATGAAAGTAGTGATATTAACCGGGGGCATTGGATCAAGATTTTCCTTAAAATCACCTAAAGCACTCGCCCTAATTGGAGAAAAGCCAATAATATGGCATATTATGAAACAGTATTCTCATTTTGGTTTCAATGAATTCATAATCGTATTAGGTCATTTTGGTGAGGTTATTAAAAAGGAACTTCCAAAGTACTGTTCAGACGAATTCAGAATACAATTTGTCGATACTGGGCTAGGGACAAAGAATGGAAGCCGTATCAAAAAAATAGAACCTACAGTTGGTAAAAACACTTTTATGCTGACCTGGTGTGATGGATTGTCTGATATTAATATTCAAGATTTACTGGTTTTTCACAAATCACACAAAAAGTTAGCAACAGTCACAGCAGTTAATCCCGTCTCAATATATGGGTATTTGGATATCAATCAAAATCAAGTAGTTACCTTCAATGAAAAACCAAAGCTCGAAAACGATTGGATTAATGGAGCCTTTTTTGTCCTTGAACCTGGAATTTTTGATTTTATCCCGAATACCAATTGTCGATGGGAAAAGGAACCCATGATTAAATTAACTCAGGATGGGGAATTGATGGCGTTTAAGCATGATTCCTTCTGGTATAGCATGGATACATATAAAGATAATATTGTATTGAATAATATGTGGAAGTCAGATAGTGCAAAATGGAAAATCTGGTGAGATATTAGATAGTGCGAATACTTGTTACAGGTTATAACGGCTATATTGGGAGGTGTCTTGTACCAATGTTAGTGGATCAGTATGGTTATGATGTTATGGGCATCGACAGTAATCTGTATAAAGCCTGTGTATTTGGTCCAAAAACAACACCTGTACAATATATACAAAAAGATATACGCGATATTAATGTACATGATCTTTCAGGATATGATGTATTAATACATTTAGCTGCTTTATCTAATGATCCGCTCGGTGATTTGATTCCGGAGATCACATTCGAAATAAATTATGTAGCATCAGTTCGACTTGCAATAGCAGCCAAGAAAGCAGGAATCGGTAGATTTATTTTTTCCTCAAGTTGTAGCGTATATGGAGCATCAATTGATCAAGAAATCGATGAAAATTCTATTTTGAACCCGGTTTCAATATATGCTGAATCTAAAATTCGTGCCGAAAAAGATATTGCAAGTCTGGCTAGTTCATCATTTTGTCCAGTCATTTTCAGGAATGCAACAGTGTATGGCGTATCTCCTATGCTCCGTTTTGACCTCGCTGTAAACAATTTAACTGCCTGGGCTTATACTACTGGTAAAATATTACTCAAAAGTGATGGATCCGCATGGCGACCATTCGTACATGTTGAGGACCTTTGTACTGCCTATATTCAAGCAATACAGGCCGAAAAAACTCAAGTTTATAATGAAATATTTAATATTGGATTGAGTCAAGAAAACTACCAGATAAAAGATGTGGCTGATATTGTAAAAGATACGAACAAAGTGGCCTGATATTATATCAGTGAAGTTTTTGTAACAATTAAGCACTGACTTGCAAGGGCAGGACTATCCAATTTTTTATCGATAAGAAAATGACAATTTTGATAATTTGTATCCATAATAGAAAATTCGGGTAGTATACCTGTGGGTGAATCAACAATTAATAAACTCAAAATAAAATGCTTCTTTAAAAAGCGAAAATCCCAGCTTCCCGAGGGAAACAAGGGTCTTCACATCTTATATGTTTTTTTCGGGTTTTATTGGTTTTTTATTTTGGAGTAAAACGATACATATAGCCAATATAGCCGCAAGGAACAAGGAACTCATCTTTTACGTTGCCTAAGTTATCATGTAATACTTTTGCCATGCCTAGCTGCGCAAAAAGTCCTCGAACTCCAAATAATGTATTCCAACTGTATGCAACTCCAAGAGAAGTGAAATCATAATCAGCGCCTGGATCATATCCCTCAATCTTGCTTAACAAGATATTTATACTTCGTTGTTTTTTTTCATTATCTAATATCTTGTACCCCAGATTAAGATGGAATTCGTTTCGGTTTTCCTTTAGATACATTCCTGCAACTCTAATTCCATATGAACCAAACCAATAGCCAATTGTAGGATTCATTATAGATGAGAATACCATCCCAAGCTCAGGATATGACTCATGTTTTAGATCTCTTGATTTTTCTTCAACCACAGCCACACCCGCAACGTTAAATGTTTCCATGGTTTCATCGACCAGCTTATCAATTTGTTTTGATGAGATTTGGGCTAAGGAATAATTGGTAATTAATAATACTACAATTAATAAATGAGATTTCAATTTCATTGCAATACCCCATGCTAATTCAACTATTAATTATAATGTAAATAGATAATGTAATATACTGAACAGACAAAGAAATATGTACAATATTAATGGCGCAGGATGTGTCTATTTTGTGCCGACACAAAACACACTAAACTACACTATACAAAAACGAGAAGATCCCAGCTTCCCGAGGGAAACAGGGGTCTTCACAACGTAGCTGGGGGACAGATTCGAACTGCCGACCTTCGGGTTATGATCTCGATGACCGATCAACAATATGTAGACTTACGGGCTCACTGTAACCAAAACGTGACCTTACTGCTAAAAAGAGAGGATATTTATATATCCTCTCTTTTCTTTATCCCTAATCTTCATCAAGTGAAGATTATCTTTATCGATTGTACTTATTAAAAACTTGTTATAAATATGTTAATTCTTTAGTCTATTGCGGCCACCTTTCACATGGTGTATCAAGTACTATGTCTCCGATGCTAATCCACCCAATTTCTGGATCTGGAGTTTGATCTCCTTTTACTTTTGGAATAGACTCTTTTAATAGCATATTTTGATGAACGTGTATAGTGAGTCCATCCTCTGGAGTTTTTAATTCCTCAATGTTATCGTCGGGGAAAGGGCCTTTGACATTTCCATAGTATTTAACCCACGATCCATTCGGATCATCAATATCTCTAAAAGTTAGTGCTAATTGTGTTACCTTACCTTTTTTTGTCGTAATTGATAGCGTTGGTATTAGTTCGTCGACTGTCGTACGAAGAGTCGTACCTGGAGTCGTATCATCAATATATTCAAAATAGTCAATCGGCCACTCATAATAACAAGGAAAAGAAACTGGATCATAGTCGCATGGATTGTTATGCCTTGGATACCAGCCAATTAATAAATTCGGCCATCTCGCTTTTCCAGGTCCTACGGGTGAATCAAGCACTGGATAACTAGGATTCGTCCAGTCACCCTGTTCCATGGTTACGCAATAACCAATAACACCACCGTCATCTGGCTTTCCAGGATTACCACCCTTAGCAGCCAAAGGTTCAGTGATTCCATCTTGTGGTTCTGTGGGAAAAATCGCATTATTTGTAATATTGTCACACGCATAAAAGAAAACAACAATTGAAGCAATCAGAAGTTTATTCATTTTTATCCCCTCATTATATTAATCTTATAGAATTACGGATATAACTTACTTCCTTTGATGATTGTCAGTGTCATGGTCGTGTATATGGAATGTAAAAATTATGTCAAAGTTGTGCTATTATTAATGTTATAAGCCAATTTTACCTAACAATTCTAAAAATCTTTCATCAGATCGTAATTCATCATACTCTGGTATGATCCCAAGTTTTATCATTGCATTACCACGTAATTCATAACCAATATGCAGCCATTCAATAGCTTTAGCATGTTCACCAATGCGCATATATATACGCGCAATGCTTGAAGCTTGAATACCACCGCTTTTTCCAGATGGTTCCCATGCCTTAATCCATTCCCACATTGCATCATTATAACCTGATTCCATATATGTTTTATTGATTAATTCTGCAAGCTCGGTATACCCTAAGGCATTAAAATATTTATATAACGATTGAATCTCTTTATCTACCATATTTTTTATGTGATATACTGAGCTGAGCTTTAAATGAGTCACCCTAGTCCGAGGATTTAAATCAATCGTTTTCTGATATTGTTTAATTGCACGATCATAATCATGCATGTAATAATAAAGATCTGCCAAGGATTCATTTACCCAATGATTCACCGGATTAATGTTTAGAGCTCGCTCTAATTCGAGTAAAGCGTCTTCCAGCCGTCCTTGACTAGCAAGTAATTGTGAATAAAGTTGCATTGCTTCAACATCATTAGGATTAAGTTCTATAGCATATTGAAATTCTTCTTCTGCTTGAGCCCAATCCCAATAATAATACATATTCACTAATCCAAGGACAGTATGTGCTTCTCCCAAGTTGATATCGAGTTCCAAAGCTTTTTGGGCATTTGCTTTGGCTATTGGCATTCTTTCTTTTGGCGTACCTAGCCTACCACTAAATGCGTGCAGCTTAGCTAAAGCAGAATAGGCCTCAGCAAAAGTAGAATCATATGATATAGCTTCTTTATAATAATCTAAAAATTTAAAGAAGTATTCGGGACCAAGTTTTTGATAATGAACTGCTTTTAAATAGGCTTCTCTTGCTTCCGGATTAACAGTGGATAATTCGGGTTCAAATTTTGCTAATCGTTTTTTTGCTTCAGCTACAACATCGTGCTGATCAGGAAAATTTTCTAAAACATTTTGATAAGCTTCTTTTGCCTTTCCCACTCCCAATTTTTCATAACAAATTCCAATATGTAATTGGGCATTAGCCGTTATCTTCCTCTCAGCGTTTTTATCTGCGATAACTTCCTTATAAAGCTTAATTGCTTCTTCTAGGGCACCTTCACCTACTTCTTTTTGGATACCCATTTGATACGTCGCTTGAGAGTCTTGGGCAAATACAAAACAAGATAGCCCCGCACAGATAAAAGCGGGCAAAATCAAGATCTGGATTCTTTTTATAAAATTAATTTGCACAGTTCTCATTCCTATGTTGTTAGTAGATCGTATTGAATGTGAGTATACAAAAATATATAGTAGGTTGTGTCATTGATGAGTAACGAGTATGTAAAAATTATGTAAAAAATTGGATCTATTAGGGTTTGAACTTATACCCTACTCCTCTTATACTTATAATATGTTGAGGATTTGAAGGATTTTCTTCCAATTTTTTTCGGAGACTTAAAATATAGTTATCAACAGTCCTTGTTGTTGGTATGTGTTCATATCCCCACACTTTTTCTAAAAGATCATAGCGATGAATTACCTCACCAGCCCGATCAATCATAAATTTCATAATTGCAAATTCTTTACTGCTGAGATTAATCTCTTTATTTCTAAAAAGAGCTATATATTTTTTGAAATCCAAAATAGTGTTTCCAAAAGCGTATGTATCAATACCTACAGGAAATTTATTGGTACGCCTCAGTATAGCTCGTATTCGGGCTAATAATTCTGGGATACCAAAGGGTTTTGTGATATAATCATCAGCTCCCACATCTAAACCCGTAACTTTATCAATTTCGGAACTCCTAGCAGTTAACATTATAATCGGGAGATCGTTTTTGATCTTTTTTATTCTACGGCATACTTCATGTCCATTTAATCCTGGGAGCATGATGTCTAATAAAACCAGGTCAAAATTTTCGTCAAGAGCCATTCTTAGTCCCTCATCCCCATTCGAAGATGTACTTACTTTGTATCCCTCGATAGTTAAATTATCTGTAAGGCCTCTTAAAATATTTGAATCATCTTCAATTATTAATATTGATTTCATAATACTATACCATTTCAGTTATTTTTAATCTGATCGTGAAAGTACTACCATGATCAACTTTGCTCTTCAATGATATTGTCCCTCCATGAGCTTCGATGATCTGTTTCGTAACAAATAAGCCCAGCCCTGTACCAGTACTACCTTCATCGATGCGATAAAATTTTTCAAAAACCTTCTTCTGATGGTTTTCAGCAATTCCAATGCCTTTATCTTCAACTTCAATCAAAATATTTTCTTCATTTTGTTCAACTCTTAGCCAAATTTCCTTATTATTTCCAGAATATCGCATTGCATTACTCAACAGATTAATTATTGCTTGTGTCATGGCATCTGCATCAATGTTAGCATTAATACCTTTCGTAATGTGTTTGTTAATCTTGAAATTTTTCTCTTGAATCCAATAATCCAATTCCTTGAGCGTGTTTTCCACTAGACTAGATAGGTCTGATTTGCGAAGATGTAATCGTATTTGACCCTTTTCAATTTTTGAAAAGTCTAAAACATTATTAATGAGACGCTTCAACCTATCGGTCTCATTCATAATAATATGCAAATATTCTTTCCGATCCTTAGCCTTTGTGATCCGGTTCATATATATAGATTCTGCAAACATATGTATCGATGTAAGTGGTGTTTTGAGTTCATGAGTTACACTCGAAACAAAATCTGATCTCAATTGTGATATATGACGCTCCCTTTTGAAATCCTTTATTACCAAAAGTACTCCTAGAACTATCGCACCAGAAAGTAACACAAGTGCAATACCATATATCCAGGTTGTTCTTAATACATAGGCATTTATAATATTCGGATCTTTTAGTTCTACAATGATATTTACGCTCGATGGAAATGAAAATACTTTAGAATATGATAAGTGTCTACCTTCTGATTCTGAAGGATTAGGTTCTCTGTTTTGAAAAAAAATATTATAATCAAATTCCAGATCAGTTCTCCAATTTCCAGTAATTATATCCGCCAGTAATTTTTCTTTATCAATCAGACATCCGACCTGATAAACCGTATCTAATTCTAGTGTTTTGATTAATAAGATTCTCTCTCCTTCTGTAACATTGGAAACAGAGTAGAGGCCATTTATTACTTCCCCATTGCCTGAATTCACCTTTTCACTTATCAATTCACCAAAGGATCTAACAAATAATAATTGATTTTGAATTTTGTCGATAATTACATGCAGCTGCGAATTATCAAAATTCTTTAATGATTCACGATTAGAAATAATCTCGGTAAAATGGTTAAGTAATTCTCCTGCGTGCAAAGTGATCGGAATTTCGCCTTCTGCCATTTTATAGATCACTTTTATTATATCTTTCACCAATTGCAGATCATCATTTTGAGTTAAAAGGTTTAACAATTGGGAAAAAGCGTAATTAATATATAGAAACCCATTTAAGTCAGTTTGCTCTTCAAATGCTAAAAGTTTTTTATAATAATTCACTGCCTGTATTTGGTTTTTAGATTTCACTGATACTCTACCAATAGCATTTATAATTCTGGCTGAGTCAGATTGATCAGGTGCAAGTGCAAGCAAATCGAAATACAATCGCTCGGCTTCATGATAATTGCTTTCCTGAAATTCTGCTATTTCTGCGGAATTAATTAATTGGTCAATAGGGCGCGTTTCATTCGTACTAACTATATTGTCAAAAGGATCAAGATAATTTGGCCATAAAAAGTGTCCTTTTTCATCTGTAACAAAATAATCACTAGTATATGGTAGATCGTTCACTCTTTGATCTACTGATTTTGGTTCATCGTCTATCGACATCAAAATATCGTCAACATTATTTGATATATCATTCAGTTTTGACTGTACTCTATCGATAGCAATATCTATTATTAACTTTCTTTCCTCGAGAACAGATTTTTCGGTTAACTCTTGTAGGCTTTTTACATGCAATACACTTAAATACGTTAGAAAGCTTCCTGGTATAATTACTGCTAGAAGAAATATAAATGATAATCGTGTATATGGATTTAATATACGCTTCATAAATATGAATAACCTTAATACTCAAATTTATAATGTTCAAATATTTTATATTATACAAACATTATTTATTGAATATGAGTTCAGAAATAATCATCGGTGATTAGGTTGCAACTTATAGCAAATACTTGTAATTATTGTCACCACCGTGTAATAAAAATGTAAAAATTATGTAAAATTACCTCTAATTCGGGTACTGTACCCGACTGTGTATCAACAATATCTTTACTTACAACTGACCGTGACCATATCGTGACTAAATGGATAGGGAAATCTGGAGGTTTCCAAGTGCTCAAAGGGAATTATTATGGATGCTAAAACCCGCCGTTTTTGGGATCTAATTACTTTGCTGGGATATATATAACCAGAGAACTCCTAGCCCGCCAAAAACAACAGCGCGTAAAATACTTCCTGGGGATACATCAAGAAAAACAATCTTGCCAATATAAAGTCCTGATACTAAAAGCGAACCAATCGTTAAGGCTAAAAACAACCACTTAGGAGGTGATTTTGTCTTTTTATTTTTTATTTTTCATTTTAATTATCCTTTATTGCTTGGAGTATGTAATTACGTAAAATTATTTGTTCAACAATTTCCGTTCCTGATGGACAATCATTGGTATGACAACACCCCTGGAATACAACTACTATATCCAGGTTTGGAATCACATACAGCTTCTGACCACCGAATCCCGAGGCAAGATATACATCGTTTTTTGCGGAATCATCCCCAAAAACATCTACTAGTGACTCTAGCCACCACTGGAAACCATAATGATATTGCTCATCGACCTGTATCCAAGGTGTTATTGATGATGTAATCCATTCTTCAGTAACTATTCGCTTATCGTCCCATATACCTTTATTGAGATATAACTTTCCAACTTTTGCCAAATCTCGTGCTCTCAATTTTAATCCACCATCTACATCCGTATGCCCCTCATTGAGCAAATTCCATTGATAGTTAGTGATACCAAGTGGCTCAAATAGAAATTCCTGTGCGAACTCATCTGTGCTCAGACCACTGAGATTCCTGATTATTCCATCAAGCAGCATCGTTACTCCTCCATTATAGAAGAATTCTGATCCTGGTTCTGTGTCGATAGGTTTCTCTAAGACAAATCTTACTGCATTATCACTATGTCGCATGGCATAATTATCACTGGTTGGTTCAAAACCAACGCCATCAATCCACTCAAATCCTGCTGTCATTGTGAGTAAATGCCAGAGTTCCATATTCCTTTTTTGGGGATCAAGATTTAATAAGTCAGCATACTCAGGGAAAAAGTCGATTATCTTTTGGTGTATATCAATGATTAATCCTTGATTGACGGCAATTCCAATTGCTGCCGAAGCGATGCTCTTGGTTGCAGAATTTAAATTGTGGATAAAATCATTGTTATGTCCTTCCCAATAGTATTCTTCAAATACCAAGTATCCATTTTTAATAATAAGAAGACCATGCACTTCCTCAAAATCACCATTTCTAATCTCCCATGATACTTCACCGAGCAATTCTGCATCCATACCTTGTTCTTCCAACGATGAAACAGGCCAGCCATCATTTTGTAACTCTGGGATTTCTGGTATTATAGTATTGGTGTCAGGGCCAGTTGCATCTTCTGAACATGAATACACAATTAAGGATAGAATTGTAGCAACAAGTACGCTTAGATTGCTAGAACGATAATCTTTCAAAACACAATCCTTCTATTGCCCAATCGGAACTGTAAAACCCAGTACTAGTTGCAGACCTTTGTTAAACGTGTCTTCATCATCTTCAAGCGTCAAAGGCAATACGGTGTTTCCAGACTTGAATTCTACAGTGCCACCGTCCATTATATTTGCTAATCCGTAGGAGTAGCGTCCATCTATGAAAATCGACCCTATGATAAACGGAATACTTATACCGGCCCCAACTGTCAATCCAAAATCAAAGGTTTTCAACACTTCCTTTGAATCGGCTGTGAATTTGATGCCGCTGTATTCCGACTTCATTTCCGAGGTTAATATCATACCGATGGTTGGTCCAGCCAGAAGATGAAATCGATTATTGGCTATTTCATGTCTTATCAGCATCGGAATTTCTAAATATCCTGATGTAAGTTCTATATTGAAGTCCTCGCCTTCTAACTCTACAATACCACCTTTCTGCATGTATTTTGGTTCCAATTGAATAAAAGTATTTGAAATCAATGGAAATCCTACTACTCCACCAATGCCAATAACTCTATGTGTGGTTATATCTCCAACTTCTTCTGCATCAATTTTCATATCAGCAAAATTTATTGCAGTTAAACCACCAACATATATGTCTTGAGCTTGAAGAGGTTTTAATAATGGAACAGTCGATAATAAAAATAAGATAAAGATTAGTCTACGCATGATTAAATCCCCAATATTTAATTTCTTGTATATTAGATTAATTGATATCGAATTAGTTGTCTAATAAAAGATTTGAAAAAAGGATTGCCTATGCATGGTATCCTATTATAAATGATTCA
>JBHPLN010000030.1:0-11870 GCA_042564205.1 Fidelibacterota bacterium | reverse complement strand
TTTATCAGGATTAAATAGACTGCAACCGATAATGATAAATAGAATGGTAAATCCAGTGATATATATTTTCATAATATTCATGTCATTTCCCGCTTTCTCAAAATATTTAGGTCACAAATTCACATACCAATTAATACTGTTATTAACACTCCATATTTAATTACTTTACTCTATAAGGAAATTTTTTGCTGGATCTTCGATTGATGCTATCAATAATGTCGTTAGCAGTCTGCCTCCAATCAGCTTCAACTTCATAAGATATTGACCAAAGAATACTTCCATCTTTTCCATTTATCAAATCATAACTTGCATCAACTTCTTTAGATTTTGTTGCATTAAAAGGTATCCATGGAAACAGTGAGTGATCTGTTAAAATATTAATTACGTGTAATCCAACTTCAATTCCATACGATGTCAAATCATGGATCAATTGGTTTTTCTGTATGCTTCCCCTGACGACCGCATCAACGCCTAATAAATCTGCCAATTTCTCGGAGTTTAAATCCCACGAATCCATGATAGAGATCTCATTTTCTTCAAGAATATTCAAAGTATTTGTGTAATGTTGCAAATTAATCCTAATAGGTTTTTTCCCGCTTTTTGTGCTTCGTAGAATTTCATTGAAATATGAAATCATAAATGCCTTACTTTCGCCTTCTTCGATAATAATATAATCATCCTCCGCAAGTTCTTCTGGAATTAGTCCCGTATATGTCATATGAAAAGGTAAAATTGCAATTGTACTATGATCGGCTGTCACAATATCGAAATTTGAAGTAATAAAAAATGGCGTACATCCAAAAATTAAAATTATTATGATTATTAAAATGAGAGCTTTATTAATATATTTCATTGAGGCGTCTCCTTTTATTAAATAATATTTTTATCAGGATAATTGAAATATTGCACTATCTAATATATATAAAATTATAATAATATTAGGTTAATCGTTTAATAAATATTATTTCCATTCATTATTGTCGATTATCTAAATGATTTAATTCAAATGAATAATATTCAATTTAATAACAATATTATAAACCTCATAAAATCCAGATCTTCTTGGCGAAGTTACATATCTAAACAACTTGAAGAAAATGAATTAACTGCTATTAATATTCTACATACGGAATTAACAAATGGTCCTCTTGGTTCAAGTGCAAGATTTCAATTGATAAATAAAACAAGTGCTTTAAAAATAGATAATAGGCGATTAGGTACTTATGGTTTTATTAAAAATCCCCGATATTTTATTGCCGGAGCGGTCAAAAGGGGAGAATATCATTGGGAGGATTACGGCTATTTAATGGAATTAATTATATTAAAAATGACTGACATGGAATTGGGCACATGTTGGCTGGGTGGTACTTTTTCACGTAGCGCGTTTGGAAAAATCATGCAAATCAGAAATGATGAAGTCATTCCAGCTGTTACATCAGTCGGCAATATTTCTGAAACCAGAAGTATTAGAGATCATGTTATAAGGTGGGGCGCAAAGTCACATTCGCGTAAATCAATCAATAATTTATTTTTTGAAAATAACTTTAACCGTCCAATCAATTTACAAACTTTAGATTTTTACAGTGATGTTCTTGAAATGGTGAGATTAGCTCCTTCAGCGTCTAACCGACAGCCTTGGAGAATAGTCAAAATTTATGATAATTATCATTTATTCTTAAAACGATCATCAAAATATGCTAGTTATAATAATAGTATTGATCTACAACGAGTTGATATGGGTATAGCTATGTGTCATTTTGAGTTGACTGCAAATGCATTAGGTTTGAAGGGATATTGGAAGGTAAACAGACCTGATTTGACACCTCCTGACTCGATAGAGTACATTGTAACATGGGAATCAATTAATTAAAGGGATACAATGATAATAAGTAAAACAGATGTAAAAGCGGAAAAGGTAATCAATGGTAATTTTTTTCAACTGATAAATCCTCAAAATTCAAAGATTGAAAATTTTGATATCTCCATTCTTGAAGTTGATCCCGGAAAAAGTGGAAAAAAACACTATCATAAATCTGGAGAAGAAGTATTTTATATATTAGATGGAAAGGGAAAGATAAATATTGATGATCAAGATTTTTCAATTCAAAAAGGCGACTGTATAAATATTGAGCGAGGGCAACCGCATTATCTCAAGAATGATTCAAGTCAGAAGCTAGTAGTGCTTTTAATCAACAGTCCGCCATTATCGGACGCTGATCATTATTTGATCTAATAAAATATTACTTTGTCTTATTAAATTGACATCACCCTTATTCTTATTAATCAATATACTCGCCACCAAATTTTTCTGGATTTTTCGATTTGATACCTTTGAAATAATTCTGAATTAATTTCATATCTCGATTAATATCACCTGATGTTTCAATTACAGAACTAAATATACTTGATCGAGTTGAATAATCAACTTTTAAGATTTGGATAGGTGTAGAAGTCTCGTCGGCAATATGCCAGAATCCAGTTTTCCATTTCTGGACTTTTCTTGTTGCCCCCTCAGGATAAAGTGCAAACAATAGTTTTTCGCTAGAGTTAATTTTATCTATCATTTGGGTCACAATGTTTTGACTGGAATTACGATCAATTGGGATAGCACCCAGCCACTTCAATAATACCCCTAAAGGCCACCAACAAAATTCTTTGGCAATTAACCATTGTCCCTGTAAGCCAAGTGCCAGCAAGGTACCCATATTCGACAAAAAATCCCAATATGAAGTGTGCGGAGCTAAAATAATTATAAGTTTTGATGAATTATGGATATCACCATCTAGGCTCCAGCGATAGCTGAATAATAAAAATTTTCCAATCATTTTCCTGATCCAATTTTTATTCCTTGGGAGCAGAGGACCTACTGATGATTTATTCATAATTATTCCAAATTTATTTATCAAATAATATTAAATCATTCATACCATTCACCCACAAATAAAATTTTAGAATTGTTATCATAAAACATGGGGGAGTGGCATAAGAAATTTTCAGGGAAATAATCTGGAGTTACATTTTCAGTATCCGTCCCTGCGACGTGTGAAATATAAATGTCAAAAACTCCATTAGATCCAATAGCAGCAACTTCATAAACGATATAGTTACCATCCATTGACCAATTAGCTAGCCCTTGGGTATAGGCAGTATTTGTGAGATTTGTCAACTCAAAACTGGTCAAGTCGACCGTATAAATGTCATATCCACCGTGGGGATTCTGGTTATCCGTCATCCTGGAAAATGCAATTTTATTGATTTCAGGATTTAGTCGTGGATCGTAATCACCCATTGGGTAAGGTGCTGCCCCCCATTCTCCGGCATCAGGATGCTCAGTAATTTGGATAGGACTAATTCCGTCAGATTTTATCGTCCAAATTCCATGATTTGCCGTAAATGTGATGAGATCACTATTCCAATGAACATCAGCGTCATGGGAGCCTGAATCAAAAAACTTGCTTTCTTCAGAACCATCAGGTTTGATAATATACAAATCCAAATTTAGAGCGGCACTCCTGCTAGATAAAAATACTAGTGATGTGTCTTCAGGCGACCAGCAAGGATAAACATCCATGAAATCATTATCAGTCACACGAAGTAAACCAGTACCATCAAAGTTCATAATGAAGATTTCCTCATCCTCATCACTGCTGCCATCAATTTTTCTTGAGAACACAAATCTATTAGAATTATTACTCAACCTTAAGAAATTAAAGGGATCATTTGAGCTGGTAATGAGGTCAACTTCTTCCGATCCAATATCCAAAATATATATTCCCCATTTCTTTTCATGGGGAACATTCATTTGGTTATCAATAACACAAGATCCAAAAAAAATAAAAGATAGTAAAATTAGAATCCTATTCAGCATAATTCCATAAAGCCAAATTATTAAGAATCCAATAATTCAATTTGTATATAAAATTTTTCTTTATCAATATGACAGGATCCAGTTTTCTATTGCTGAACTATTCTCGTTGCTCCCTCAGAATAAAGTGCAAACATAAGTTTTTCGCTAGAGTTAATTTTATCTATTTTATTACCCAGAGGGTCTCTTGGAGAGTACCGAGGACTTCATAACCATCCTCAGTAACCAGGATATCCTCCTCAAGCCCCACATTTATTTCACCGCCAAGGCGTTCATCAACTACTATCACAGCTGGCTCAATAGCCATGGTCATACCAGGTTCATACGGGAAGAAAGATAAACTTCCGTACCGTTCTGGCCAATCTGGAGCCGGTAGCGGTCCGATATCATGTACCCGTCCACCTATAGCATGGCCTGATCCAAATGGCTGTTCTGTATAGCCTCTGCTTATCAGGAGGGTACGTCCAGCCGTGTCTGTTTCAATTGCCTGAACACCCGGTTTGATTACACTTAAGGCTGCCATATTTGCATCTTTACAATCTTGCCAATACTTTTTTACAAATTTTGGAACTTCCGATTCATTATTTTTCATTATATAGGCCGTGCGCTGTATATCTGAGGTGTAACCTTTGTAGCTGAAGCAGATATCTGCACGTAACAGATCGCCTTCCTGGATTACTCGATCAGATGGGCCACCGTGACCGCGCATTGGTCCAACAACTATGCTCATACATGTCTCTTCGACCCCGAGTTCTTTTCCTCGTTTGCGTAGATAATTTGCGACGTCAAGTTCCGTGGTTATACCAGGTGTTACAACATCACTGGTAAAAGCTTCAGATACAATCTGTTGGGTAATCTCTACTGCTTTGCGTACTGCGGCTATCTCAGCAGGCATTTTGCGACTGAATAGTGAAACAATCAATCCCTCGGAGGAAATAAATCGATCTTTATATTCTGGTAGACTTTCTTCTAAGTAGTCAAATAGACCGGTTGTAAGGCCGTCTGCCATTGCAAAATCACGAGAGCGGTTTATCGCAATTGATTGAGGATCATAGGTTTTAATAAAATTCTGTAAATGTGGCTTAACGCCTTCTTCTTTATAGGCTACAACCTCATCGTAAAGACCACTGTTGATCAATGGTGCAATATCATACGAAGCCGCAATAGCAATGCGGTGATAGTTACCATCTCTGTCTATGGCAAAAATGAGGGCAGCACGAGCAACCATATGATCACTTCCTAAATGTGATAATAAGGGATCTGTGGCACCTTCGCGTGTAAAATTCAGCCAACAATCAATATTTTTCTCCACTAATATTTTCGGGAGTAATTTTTGTATTCGATCTACTTTTACATTTGCAAGTTTGGAATCGATATCTTGACTGATGATAAAATTTGTAGAAAAAATAAAAACAATAAACGTAAATATTAGACGCATTTGATTCTCCTTAATCCTATCGATATGATTAGCACAGTTACACCATAAAAATTTACCCCATAATTTCGCATTGAGAAAATCGATTCCAAGGAAGAATAAATTTATTCTTTCTTGTTTTTTTATGATTACTACATGAGGCTGGCTTATATTTATTCAATGGTAGGCGAATATGATAAAATCTTTGATGAAATGTAACTTCTTTTATCAATATCGTATTACTTCACAACCTGGGATTTAAAATTAAATCCATTTTTGGATCCTATGGGCGATAATCCTCGATCTCTGGAGTTGATTGCATAGTATTCAGATTGACTCTATTTATCCCGTAAACCAAGTAATACTTAAAGTTATTGAGTACAGACTCATTCCTGGGGATCATGAGTTCATATTTATTTTGTAATTCCAGCTGTTATATCAATTTTGACAAATTATTTGTACGTTGGTTGTACAGTGAAAAATTCAAATCATGTAGATTTATGTATATTCGTATTTAAAAATAAGTATAATATTAATCTTAAATTAATTGGGTATAAAGCATGGCACACCATATTACCAGATCAAATTATTCCAGGCTTGTTAACCGACTTAATAAATTTCCACAGGGAGCTCCTCCATCCGAGTTATTAAATAAGATTTTAGCAATTTTATTTAGTGAGCAGGAGGCTGAATTAGTCTCCAAACTTCCGATAAAACCTTTCACTGTTAAAAAAGCGATAAAGGTTTGGAAGATGAAAGAATCGGAAACTCGCAAAATTCTTGAAGATTTAGCAGCACGAGCATTATTAGTAGATATTGAAAAAAATGGTGAATCAGTTTATGCATTACCACCGCCAATGGCCGGCTTTTTTGAATTTTCTTTGATGAGGATAAGAAACGATATCGATCAGAAGGTTTTAAGTGAGTTATTTTATGAGTACATAACAAAAGAGGATGAGTTTATAAGAGCGCTCTTTACTGATGGAGAAACGCAATTAGGTCGTACTTTCGTTCACGAACCCGCCATTCCGGACGATAATACTATCGTTGTTTTAGATTATGAAAGGGCATCAGAAGTCATCAAGCAAGCATCCCACCGGGGGATTAGCATGTGTTATTGCAGACATAAGAAATCGCATGTTGATACTGCCTGCGATGCTCCTATGGATATATGTATGACATTTAATACTTCAGCTGCCTCGTTAATAAAACACGGACATGCACGATCGGTTGATGTTGTTGAAGGACTTGATTTACTCCAGGAGGCCTACGATAATAATCTCGTGCAATTCGGTGAGAATGTACAAAAACGAGTAAATTTTATATGTAATTGTTGTGGCTGTTGTTGTGAGGCGATGCTGGCTGCCCAGCGCTTTGCAGTTATGCATCCAATCCATACTACCAACTTTTTACCGAGAGTCGATGACGAGTGTAACGGCTGTGGAAAATGCGTAAATGTTTGTCCAGTAGAAGCGATGACACTTGTATCTGCCAACAATCCCAACAAACCAAAAATGAAAAAAGCTAAATTGAATGATGATTTTTGTCTGGGCTGTGGTGTGTGCTGGCGTACTTGCGATAAAAATCAGATAGAAATGCAATCAAGGCCAAAAAGGGTGATTCCTCCCTACAATGGAATTCAGAAATCTGTGTTGATGGCTATCGAACGAGGAAAACTGCAGAATTTAATATTTGATAATCAAGTAATGTGGAGTCATCAGGCTCTTTCAGCTGTACTTGGGACGATTTTAAAATTGGCACCAGTGAAAAAATACCTAGCAAATAGACAGCTTAAATCACGGTATATCGAGGCTAAGATTGGTAAGTCCTTATAGGAACACTGCAATAATGAAAACTATCAAGGTGGTTCGATGAAAAGAAGTTCTAAATATTTTATTACTATTCTATCATTAGGATCTGCATTATTATTTTTAAGTTGTGATAATAGCCGAGTCGCTCCGGATGCACGAGGGAATGTCATTTTTATTCATGCGGATGGAACTGGACTAGCACAATGGACTGCAGGTAGAATCTACCATTATGGGCCAGACGCCAAATTAAATTGGGATAAATTACCACATATAGGGCTTTATCGTGGTCATTTAAAGAATGCGTTGACGGCATCATCGGAAGCAGGAGCAACAATACACGCTTACGGCGTTAAGGCTAATTATAGGTCATATGGGATGATTGATGGCAAATTGATACCTGCAAGGTCTGGAAAGAAAAAAAGTATTATGCAGGAAGCAATGGATGCCGATATAAAAGTTGGTGTTATTAACTCCGGCACAATCATTGAACCAGGAACGGGAGTTTTCTTAGCTTCTGCTTTGAGTCGCAATCAGTACGAAATAATCGCTGAAAAGATAATATTTTCGAAAGCGAACCTAATTTTTTGTGGTGGAGAAGAATGGCTGATACCCAAAGACGTCGTAGGCTTCCACGGGAAATATGGAAAAAGAACGGACAACAGAAATTTACTGAATGAAATTCGATTGCATGGATATGAAGTTATTTATACACTCGCAGAATTAGAATCCCTTGACAGTAAAATTGATAAGGTGATTGGTATTTTTGCTACTGCTGATAGTTATAATGATCAAGATGAAGAAACATTACAAAAAAATGATTTACCCTTATACTATGAAAATGCTCCTACTGTTGCTGAGATGACTGAAGTTGCCTTACGAATTTTGTCCCGAAACGATAAACAGTTTTTATTAGTAATCGAAGAAGAAGCTACTGATAATTTTGCCAATTATAATAACGCCATTGGTACATTGGAAGCACTAAAACGGGCTGATGATGCTATTGGTGTGGCCCTTGAACATTATGGCACTAATAAAAACACACTTATTTTAACAAGCTCAGATAGTGAAGCAGGTGGTTTGGAGTTACACGGACCCCCCTGTAGATGAATTGAAAAATATGATCGTCAAGGATGAGAAAAACGGTGCCCCAGCTGATGGTATAAATGGTAAATATTTTATTGCAAAACCGAATCGGTATGGAATAGCGTTGCCTTTTCGAATCAATTGGTCCTCAGGGAGTGATGTTTCAGGGGGCTTAATTTGTCGTGGGATTGGTTTAAATGCTGAACAGATTAGAGGGGATATCGATAATACTGATGTCTATAAGATAATGTACAAAACTTTGTTTGGAGTAGATTTAAAATAACTTTTTGCAGTAACAATTATATTTCTAATCCCGAAAAACCAACTATGAAAGCATATCTCTTACGAAAACGCGGAAATCCAAACGTTCTGCAGATGGAAGATGTTCCGATACCGATTCCTGGTAATGGAGAAGTGAGAATAAAAGTACGTTATATTGGTTTGAATTATGCCGAAATACAATCTAGAAAAGGATTATATAATTGGGCACCTAAATTACCATATATCCCTGGGATGGAAGCATTTGGGGTAATAGATGAGATAGGGGTTGGTGTTAATAAGAACAGGATAGGTGAAAATGTAATTGTCGGTTCTAAATACGGTGCATATGCTGAGTATTTAATTGCAAAGGATGATTTAACATTAAGCTCAATATCTGAATATACAGATGAACAAAATGTGGCATTTCCTGTCAATTATTTGACTGCTTGGATTGCACTCATGAAATTGGCAAGATTGTCATCAAATGATACCGTTTTAATACAAGCTGCCGCGGGAGGGGTTGGAACAGCAGCGGTGCAGATTGCTAAAAATTACGGTTGCAAAGTTTATGGGACTGTTGGCCAGACAAAAAAAATTGAAACTTTAAAAAATCTGAATATTGATCATATAATCAACTACTCTGATTCTGATTTTGAGAAAGAAATAATGGATATAACCAAGGGAGAAGGAGTTGATGTAATAATAGAAGTTGTGGGAGGTGACGTATTCAAAAAGAGTCTTCGATTATTAAAACCATTTGGTAGAATTATTGTTATTGGCTTTGCTAGCTTAAATCTGAAAAAATGGAATCCGATCAGTTGGCTAAATACAATAAAAGACATTCCGCAAGCAAAGATTAAGTCATTGGCTGTTAGTTCTACTGGAGTTCTAGCCTCACATATTGGGTATTTATTGAAAAATCCAAGTGTTATGCAAGAAATTTGGAAAGAACTTGTGGAATATGTAGAGACTAACAATATTAAGCCAGTAGTTGGTCATCATTACAGTTTCAGTGATTTAGCACATGCACATGAACTTATGGAAAGTAGAAAAAGTATTGGAAAAATCGTTATTCGAATGGATTGAAAAATAAATTATTCTACAATTAGTCAGAAATATTCGTTTTATTAATGCTAATGATAGTTGTTTAAACAGACATAAATACACTATAAATTTATCTAATACATCATATCGTAAAGGGGGCTCACATTCATTCATTAATTATTGTAGAAAAAGCCCGGGTGTATTGGAAATATTATTTTACAGGAATAAAAAGTGAGTAATAACATTTATAGTATCATAATAATCTTTGCAATATTCATGTCTAGTTGCGATGCTCCACTGAAACCGAAAATAGATAATGAGGTAACCTTTGAATTGCAAATTGATTACGGTGATTTAAAAAAGATAATTTCACAAGCTCCAATTAATTTATCCTGGTCCGAAATCACTCTGGATAATTTTAAAGAAATAAAAATTAAAAGATTCAATGAGTATCGTGATATTAACTCCTATCCTGTAGATTCTACAGAAAATGGATGGAAAACAATAGCGACGATTGCCAATGAATTCACGACTACGTGGATCGACACAGTTAGGGATGACGCTAAGTTCATATATAAAGTTATTTATTATGATAGTGACGGTAATTATCGTGAAACTGAGTCTACAATTACTTTACCAATAACTACCAAATTAAATTATCCAAGTGATATCGACAACCTTCATAAAGGGACTTCATCTTATATAGTAGATGATGGTGATAGTATCTATATTTCAGGAGGGATTCACCAAGTACAGGCATTTGCATTTCATAATAAAAATATTCTTGTAAAAGGAAAAGATGGGGCTGAAAAAACAGTGCTTAAATGGATTCCTCGTCGTAATCCTGCTGGAAGACCACTTGATGATTCAAGTTTTATTTTCATTAATAATGGATTACTCGAAGATGTTACAATACAATCTGGTATTGCAGAATATGGCGGCGGTATTCGGGCGGTTGGTAATGCTCGAGTAAGAAATTGCATACTTAGAGAGTGCTTTGCCTCCACCAAATCTGGTTTTAAAAGAGGCTATGGATATTCATTATATCTTTCAGACAATGCGCTGATAGAAAATTGTATTGTAAGGAATGATAGCACCTGGTATACTAATAATGTAGATGCCGATTATGGTGTTTGGATAGATAATAATGGGTCGAATGTACAGATTAGGAATAGCGTATTTTTTAATAACCATTTACTTTCAGAATCACAATCTGCGTTAGTGGAAAATTCCATTTTTCTTGGGTCACAAAATTATCCTTATTCGCCATATCCGAGTATTGATATTGGGCAACGTCCAACCGTGAACTACTGCTATGCAGGTCCCAGCTGGAAATTACTTGGTGAGACTAATTTAACTGGTGAACTAAAATTGAAATATTTTCCTGATGATTTACATCTCTTGATACAGGGAAGTGAAGCTCCAATTCCATTAAATTTTCACTTAACACAAGGTTCAGTAGGTATTGATGCAGGTAATCCTGATATTTTATATACAGATCAAGATGGTACACGAAATGATTTGGGAGCATATGGTGGACCTCATGGTAATTGGTAAATGTGGCTGTTTGGTTTGCATTTATTTATAGATCTAAAAATTGTTGGCAATAAATCATTTTATATATAATTTATTGCAATAATAAAAATGAAGACCAAAATTGATAATTGATTCAATTATTTTAATGAAAAATTTTCAATTTGTCGGAATTGGTATTCATTGAAATAGTGTTGTAAGTTTTGCCATTGTTCGGGTGAAAATTTTTATCAAAGCGTGTTAGTTATGATAATAACTAGATATAATATCTTTCTGTCCATATTGATTGGGTTATTATGTATCAGTCAAACGCTTTTTGCAACAAATAAGAAGCTAAAAGCTTCTGATGCAAAAGAATTTGATGAATTTGGATATGCTACAGATATTTATGGAGATTATGCCATAATTGGAGCTCCTGGGGAAGACAATGGCGATTATGATCGTGGATCGGTTTACATCTTTAGCAGGAATGCTGGAGGAGCTTCCAATTGGGGTCAACTAGTCAAATTAACTGCTAGTGACGCAGATGCAAGTGACTTGTTTGGAATGGCCGTAGCCATTAATGGTGATAATGCTGTAGCAGGTGCTCGTTTTGAAGATAATGCTGGAAACAATTCTGGCGCTGCCTACATCTTTAATAAAGATCAAAATGGCGCAGATCATTGGGGTGAGGTTAAGAAAATCGTTGCCAGTGATGCCGATCAAAACTATGAATTTGGATTTGCAGTAGCGCTCAGTGAGGACTATCTAATTGTTGGTTCACCCGGAGAAGATATAGATAGATCAGGAGCTGCCTATATCTTTAATCGAAATGATGGCGGAGCTAATAATTGGGGAGAAGTGGCTAAACTAAAATCTA
>JBHPLN010000003.1:0-90347 GCA_042564205.1 Fidelibacterota bacterium | reverse complement strand
GACCGGTGAAATATTTCACATATATCTGGGGCAATTTCATGTACTGGGGAATAGCATCATTAGTTTATGGAATAATTCGTCTTAATGGGCTGAACATATAGCAAATTGAAAACATTTAACCATTATCATTGGGGAACTAAAGTACAATGAAAATCACACATTATCTTTACAATACTTTTATTATAGAAGAAGACAAAATGAAAATTGCCATAGATCCTGGACAAAACCTGTGGATATTTAAATTGAAGAGTTTGATTCCAAAGTCGGAGTGGGAAGGTATAACTCACATACTAATTTCACATGGTGATCCTGATCACCACTGGCAATCAGATAGGGTAGCCGAAGCGTCGAAAGCACATGTAGTATGCGGTAAAGAATTAACAAAAATTGAGAATGGTAAAACACTGCTGGTCGCTCCCCGTGGAAAAGAATTGACTTCATGGATTCCGTTTGAAAATGCATATCCAATGGAAGTTGGTGACGTAATAAAACTTGATGATGTGACAATTGAAGCAATTAAATCTGTACATGGACCAATAGAAATTTCAATCTTTGGATTTAAGAAAAGAAAATATCCTGGCCCAGGGGAAAGGACCGGAATTGGCTCAATGGGTTTCAAGATGAAAATTGGTGATAAAACCGTTGTCAATCTTGGAGACTCATTGCTTCAAAAAGAATGGGCAGGATTAAGCCCAGATGTATTAATGCTTCCAATTGGTGGAGCTGGAGATAATATTTGGACGATGGATGTAGCGGATGCTTTGGAGGCTGTTAAACGTATAAAACCAAAGAGGGTAATTCCGTGTCATTATAACGCATCATTCTTTTGGATCAAGAATATAAATCCAGCTGATGATCAATTATTCAAAAGAGAAGTTGAGAAGATGGGAATCGAATGTTATATCATGCAGTATGGCGATAACGTTGAAATCTAAATCTGCCCCAAAAACGTGTCTTAAAACAAAAGGATTATTTTTTCCATTCAATTAAGATTTCAATCTCGTCTGTATTATCATCTTTATTCTCTGAAAGAATTGTGCGTGATCTGGGTTTAACATTGATATCAGTAAATCGTATAGACCGGGTGTAGATGGAATTTACTGTTCTGATAAAAAGAAAAAGGAGAAAACAGAATGAAAAATAAAAATCCCCATGGTTTCTGTACCTGGGATGAACACGCAGATTGTCAAACTTGTGGTATCCATGGCAAACTAGCCTGTAAATGGGACAAAAATATTCTGAGCGGTTTTTACGGAATCGCCGGGCCACCGATCCTAGCAATTATTTTTGGAATTGTTATCGTGGGTTTTTTAACAGGTGCATGGTGGCCATTGTATTCTTATATAATTTACTTTTTTTTAATGTTTGGTATCTTTGAAATTCGCTTTCTTTGTAGCCATTGTCCCTATTATGCAGAGGATGGTAAAATACTACACTGTCTTGCCAATCACGGCAGTTTTAAATTATGGAAATATCGTCCCGGACCGCTGAATAAATTTGAAAAATTCATGATGTATTTTCTTATAGTTACAGTATTCTTTGTATTTCCATTCTCCATTTTGGGTTATGGTATTTGGTACCTTTCTCTGAACTATGCCGAATATGGTTTGATATCGCTTTTGGGATTAATTGGAATAACAGCAGTTGGTTTAGTTTCCAGTATTTCTTTTATTAATAATCTCAAAATTTTCTTTTGTCCCAATTGCGTTAACTTTTCATGTCCGTTGAACACAGTTGCAAAACCTGTAATCGATGAATATCTGAAGAAGAATGATGTTATGAAAAAAGCTTGGGAAGAATCAGGCTGGCAATTGGATCGGACAAGTAAGAAATAAAATAAGGAACCATCTTTATGGAATATTTTAATTCATTATTTACTTTCAGCTATTATTATGGTTTTGATTATTTAGCGGCGATTTGTGCTATCATCGCAATGGTTTTACTTGGAAATAAAAATAAATTCGGATTCCTTTTATATTTAGGTGCTTCATCTAGCGCAATAGTTTTTGCCATACTTGCTAAAAGCCCACCAATCATAGTTACAAACATTGTAATGATTTTTATTAATCTAAGGGGCTTTTTAAGGTGGAATTCAAAAAACTGATTTCACAGGTTACCAATGTACTGTTTTTTCTTGCTGCTGGATTCACTCCAGCAATAACGATCTTATTGATCGCACTAATAGCTTTGCAAGGAATTGTGTTTGCGGTATGGTTGATAGTTATAGGAATTAATTCATCGGACATTGTTTCCAAGATCACTTAATTATTTATTTATCAGATATTGAAACGGAGCAAAAAATGAATTCAGACAGAAAAATCGCAAGATGGGCCGGAGTATTTTACATATTTGCGACGGTGGCACCAATTGCAACTATTTTTTTTATAGGATTCTTAGGTGGAGGTGTTTCAGGGGAACCTCCTATCCCGGAATATCTTGTGAATGTTTCAGCGAATGAGAACAAAGTAATCATCGGAATGCTCATTGAATGGATTTGGGTTCTTGCAGTTATTGGCATTATAGCAACGCTGTTCCCAATCTTGAAAAAACATAATGAAGCCTTAGCTCTTGGATTCTCAGGTCTCAGGTTTATCGAGGCCATTAGCACTGTTATTAGCAGCATCGGTCTACTAACACTATTAACATTAAGTCAGGGGTTTATAGAAGCTGGAGCTCCAAGTGGTTCCCATTTTCAAACCATTGGCAATGTTCTACTTGCAATACGAGAATGGGCATTTATTATTGGGTCTGGACTAGTTTGGTCTCTATCTGCTGTAGTGTTGAACTATCTGTTGTATCAAACAAAGCTCATTCCTCGATGGTTATCAGCGTGGGGTTTTGTTGGAGGTGTATTATCTTTTGCCAATTATTTACCCGAATTATTCGGTATTGATTCAATAGAGATTTTATTTCTACCAATCGCTGTGCAAGAAATGGTTTTTGCAGTTTGGTTGATCGTTAAAGGATTAAATTCCTCTACTATTGTTTCTGAGTCCGCAAAATAGAACTATAGGAAAATAAATTAGCGAATAAAAAAAAGAATGGACACAAGATGAAAGCAGTTGTCTGCACAAAATACGGACCACCGGAAGTTCTTCAGCTCAAAGAGGTAGAAAAGCCTGCTCCAAAGGACAATGAAATACTGATAAGAGTAAAGGCAACCACGGTAACATCAGGAGACGTATGGATTCGAAGTTCCACATACCCTACTTGGTTCTGGCTTCCCGGGCGAATAATGTATGGTCTTAGAAAACCAAGAAAAAAAATACCAGGAAATGAATTATCTGGGCAAATTGAAGCAGTAGGTAAAGATGTTACACAATTTAAGAAGGGCAACCATGTCCTTGGGATTTCCTGGGGAACCAGCTTTCAGGGTACGACGGCCGAGTATAAATGTCTCGCTGAAGACGAGATGGTTGTATTAAAGCCGACCAATATGACTTATGAAGAAGCAGCTGCCCTACCTGTTGGGGGACTGACAGCACTGCACTTTCTAAGAAAGGGAGATATTCAGGAAGGACAGAAGGTTTTAATCTTTGGAGCCTCTGGTAGTGTAGGTACATTTGCAGTACAGCTAGCCAAATACTTTGGAGCAGAAGTTACCGGAGTATGTAGTACTACAAATATAGAAATGGTGAAATTGCTTGGCGCTGACAAAGTCATTGATTACACAAAAGAGGATTTTACCAAGAACGGTCTAACCTACGATATCATTTTTGACGCGGTAAGAAAGACTTCATTTTCATGTTGTAAAAGCTCGCTAAAGCAAAGAGGAGCCTTTCTTACACTTGATTGGCCTCTTCTTCAAGCACTATGGACTTCAATTATAGGTGGCAGGAGAGTAATAGCTGGAATAGCAAAGCAGAATCTTGAAGATTTAATTTTCCTCAAAGAGCTTGTTGAGGCGGGAAAGCTAAAGCCGGTCATAGATAGATGCTATCCGTTAGAACAAATTGTCGAGGCACATAGATATGTTGAAAAAGGACACAAAAAGGGAAATGTGGTAATAAATGTAGAACATAATACCAGAAGGTAATTGAACAGGCCAATTTCTAAAAAATGGAAGCATGAAAAAATTATTGTTTTATTTTGATGAAACGGATGGGAGACTATGATGAAGCAAGTCAAACAAAAACTTTCCCTTGAAAAATATCTTAAACTCCCTGATGGACGTCAACTTTGTTACGCGGAGTATGGTGATCCAAAGGGTCTACCTATTTTTGTATTTCACGGCAACCCCAATTCGCGGCTGCTCTGGGACGTGATACCAGGTTCGCCTTTTTTACCCAATGTCCGTTTGATCGCACCAGACCGGCCTGGCTTTGGAAAAACCGATTTTGTAGAGGGTATAACCACACTTTTGAACTGGCCCAATGACGTTGTTGCTCTGGCTGATTCATTGGGAATAGGGAATTTTGCTGTCTTTGCTCCATCTGGCGGTGGACCGTTTGCCTTATCCTGCGCCTGGAAAATTCCGGAACGTTTGGCTTCTGTTGGCATCTTTGCAGGTGTTGGGCCGTTTATACCTGAAACGGATAAGGGGATTGCGGCACCTGTAAGAACAATGTGGTCTAAAGCTCCGCAAATACCAAGAGTGTTCAGAATGCAAATGAAGATAGTTGCTTGGTTAGCTAGGAATTTCCCAAAACAATATATTAAAATGGTGCTTAAAGAGTTTAGTGACATAGATAGAGAAGTATATGAGCGGCTCCATATGGCCAAATTGTTACAGCCAGATAGAAATGAAGGTTATCGTCAAAGGGGCATTGGCTCATGGTACGATGCAATGATCCCCGGTAATTGGCCGATACCGCTGAGTGAAATTAAAACCAAAGTATATCTGTGGCAGGGCGAAGAAGATATAAGTGTGCCCCCGTCCATGGGGCAATATCTGGCTGATAAAATCCATAATTGTGAAGCAGAATTTATTAAGGATGCCGGGCATTTTTGGATATTTGAGCATTTATCAGAAATGTTAAAAAAGGTGTTGAAGAACAATGATGGAGTTTAAATCAAAAACAGCAAAAATAATAATTCCTGTAGCCATTAAAGCACCAGTTGATCAGGTTTTCCCTCTTGCTAGTCCAATAGAAGAATATAGATGGATACCAGGCTGGAAATGTAATCTGATTCATTGCCCGAATGATAAAGTAGAACTGGGAACTGTTTTCAGTGAAATTTCTTCTGCACCATTCTTAATTGGTAGCTTTAAAGGAGAAACTACTTGGACAGTAGTTATGTATGATCAAGAGCATTATAAAATTCATTTTAGATTGGATAATAAAAATTCAACCTCATTATATAAAATTGAATTAGAAGATAATGGTAATGGTGGAACTGAAGGGAAATTAGATTTTACATATGCTGCGTCTAATAAAAAGGGGAATAAACTGGTGGGGAAAAATATGGAAGGAAAAATCCATATCATGCTCTCAATACTCTACGCCATGCTACAGCATTATTGTGAAACTAATGAAATGATATCCTCTTCAGAACTTCAAAATATGATTCAATCGAATCAAAGGTTATCTATAAAGGACAAAATACTCATAGTATTAAATAGTTTGGTTCGTTCATATATGAAGGATAAAGACCGTGGCAGGTTTATGAGAAAATTATCATGAAATCTTTCATCAAACAAAATCAAATCAGCATATTTTTTATCGTAACTTTGATCATCGGCTGGTTCCCCTGGTACACGGGCCGGGGCAGCATAATTATCGCAGCGCCAATGCTGGCCGCGTTAATCGTGGCTTTTCTTGCGGATGGCTGGGAGGGGGTTTTAAATATATTGCGGCGGTTGGGGCGATGGCGGGCAAATTGGCGGTGGTATGTATTCATCCTGTTCTCACCCGCACTTCTTTACTTCTTAGCAGTCGGCGGCCATATCCTTTTGGGAGGGACTGCACCCCAATTCCCACTACTTAGAGAAAATCAACAATTGATATTAATTGTTTTCATAATCTTCCTGTTACCCTGGCAATCGAGTGCCTTTCTGGAGGAAATTGGTTTTCGAGGATATGCTTTAGAGAAGCTTCAAAACAAATTTGGCCCCTTATTAGGAACCCTCATCCTTGGAACCTTCTTTGGTGCATGGTTGTTACCAGAGTTCTTTCAGCCGGATTCTTTCCAGTTTTCTATGGGGGGCTTGCGTTTCTTCCCGTGGTTTATCCTGACGGAGATTGGCTGGTCTATATTAATGACCTGGACCTATAACAATTCCGGCAAGAGTTCGTTGATCGCTGGTTACCTGTTCCATACGGCATTCAACACATGGACCCTCGTCTTGCTAACCAATGCTATCCCAAGTGAATCAATACAACCCTTTGATGTTACCCTATTCATTGTAGCTAGTGTAGTCGTGGCTCTAGCGGGAGTTGCTGTGGTGGTTGCAACGAAAGGGAATCTTGGTTTCGCTGTCGAAAAATAATATAGAGACTTAAACAAAAACAAAGAAGATATGAAATTTGTAGTTAACCCCATGAATACTACTTTCAAGGTATGCAATTTATCCCAGGTGGCTGCTATTCGTGAGGAGTTTCGGTCAGAGTACGAATAACAAACGGATTATTTAGGAGTTAAAATGTTTAATTCAGAATTCAAAATCGTATATTTCGTTTTGTACTTGATCATAGCCGTTGTGCGCAAAATATACACGGCGAAGTATCGCACTCTGGATATGGTACTAGATAAGAAAACAAAACTCGATCTTGTCTTTTTAGGATTAAACGGTGTTGCCATGCTGTTGCCTCTGGTCTATGTATTCTCAACCGTACTTAACTTCGCGAATTATGAACTTCCCGACTGGCTAGGATGGACAGGTTTCGTATTATTTGTGGTTGCGATCCTGCTGCTCTGGCGTTCTCATGCGGACCTGGGTAGGAACTGGACGGTAACCATCGGCCTCCGGGATGAACACACGCTAGTCACCGAAGGGATATTCAAGTATATTCGTCATCCCATGTATGCTGCTCACATTTTATGGGCAATTGCGCAAATTATGATCCTCCACAACTGGTTTGCTGCTTATCCGTTTCTCCTTACTTCAACATTCCAATATTTGATCAGGTTCAGTAGCGAAGAAGAAATGATGATCGAGAAATTTGGGGAGGAATATAAACGGTATATGGCACGTACTGGACGGATACTACCAAAATCGATATCTATTTGACATTTTCAATTCTTTTTTTCCCAAATTCATCAAATGCCCGTAGGACTGTTAGGTGAGAAATCAAATAGGCCAGTGAACTTTCAGCACCCTGGTCTCGATTTACACCATAACTGGCTAAACCGTCGCAGCAACCTGTGGTTTCAAAATCGTACAAACTCATCCTAAGATCATTTTCTCCCAGGAACCACATGAAACAGGCAAATAATTTTCTAAGATATTCTTTATCTTTTGTTAGATTAAAAGCCTCATGATACATTAATACCATAGCAAGGGCATCCACCGGCTGTTGAGTAAACATGGAACGTTCACCATCTTTCTTATACCATTTTTCATTACCTATAATCGATAAGTAACCATCTTTAAATGTAATTTTTGTTAAAAACTTCAGGGTTTCCAAAGCAGTCTTTGTTACTTTTTCATCTTTAAATATTTTGGCTGAATGTAATAATGCAAGTGGCAGCATCCCATTATCATGAGACAGTAGAGGTTCGAACCATTGCCATTTAGGAGAACTATTTTCTTCATATTGCTTGATTAGTTTATAGGTAAGGCTTCTTAATATTTCAGTCATAAAATCATCTGATGGATTACTCCGAAGATAATAGCTGATACCTAGTACAGTATTAGCAATACCTCTGATAGACTGAAGTTTCTCAAAATTCTCGGATGCATTTAAATATATTAATCTTCCGATTTGCAAATATGAATCATTTGGAGCATTACCAATCAGATAGCCAAGTGCCCAGATAGTTCTTCCGAATGAAACTTCTGAACCTATTTCGTCAAGAAAATTTCGGCTAAAACTGAGAAAGTTTTTGAATGTCCCATCTTCGTTTTGCATATAGTGGATATAGCTCAAATATATAGGAGCTAATTTAAAAGCCAGAGTATCCTTTTTTTGTTTGTATGCCATTAGTACCATAAGTAAGGCTCGCGCATTATCATCTAGGCAGTATCCATCTTTTAAATTAGGAATACCAAAATTCGCATGTTGAATGATCCCTGTATCATCTGTTAAATGGGCTATGTGGACAAGCGAGAATGGAGGTAGAATCAGTGGATTAAGAATGGTATCTTCTTTCGCTATTACAACAGGTTTATTGGCAATAATATTTTTAGCTACTGCAATATATTTTTCTCCGGTTTTGGGCCATGTTATTCCTCTGCCATAATTATATGCCTTTTCCCGCAATACTTTCAATACATCCGGTTTATCCAATAATTCGATTAAAATAGTTGAAAGTTCATCTGCATCATCAAAGTTAAAAAGCTTTCCCCTGCCATCCGCCAATAACTCTATTGCATGCCAATAAGGTGTTGAAATAACAGCTGAACCCACACCTATTGCGTAGGAAAGTGTACCACTGGTAATCTGGGCTTCATTCAAATAGGGTGTAATATATATATCAGAAGCAAATAAATATTTAAACAATTTTTTTTGATTAATAAACTCATTCAGGAAATAAACATGTTTGCTCAGGTTAAGAGTTTTCACTAAATATTGAAGAAAAACACGGTATTCTTCTCCAGAATGTCTAAGAACATTTGGATGAGTTTTACCTAAAACTATATATAGAACATTTGGATACTTTTCGATGACTTTTGGTAATGCATTTATTACCGTTTCAATCCCTTTATTTCTGCTAATAAAACCAAATGTTAGTAAGACCTGTTTATTTTCTAAATTAAAGTCCTTCTTAGACTGAGCCTGATTGAACTGAATGTCAGGTACACCATGCTCGATATACACAATTTTCCTTAAATCTACTTTATAGATATTTGTAAGATACTCAATGGCTTTATGGCTCATTACGACTATCTTATTGGCCATTTTACATATTTCCACCAACACAGCTTTTTCATTGTAAGAGGGAGTTTTGATAATTGTGTGAAGCGTTACAACTAGGGGAATTTTAAGTCGGTGAAGTAATGGAAGAATATATACACCATTTTTTCCGCCAAATATTCCAAATTCATGTTCCAATATGCAAAGGTTAGCCCCACTTAGATTAATAAAATTAGCTGCCTCTAAATAATCTCGTTGATGCTCTTGCCTGATGGTCAGTTTGACTTCTTCTGGATAATTATAGGTTTGTTCATGGTCATTCATAGCTATAACTAATCCTTCGATGGCATCTTTTTTTCTATCATTAGTATAAACCATAGAAGAACGTAGATTCATAGTAAATGTACCAATTCCACATTCCCGAGGAGGATATGTTCCGATATATGCAAGCTTCATATTTGCAAAGGTACGTGAGTTCAGTTGGTAAACGCAAATAATTCAATTTTGTGTAACTTGCGTTGCCCTCTCTGACAGACATACATTTGCATTAATGAAATTGGTTGAACTGGGGGAGAAGCATTTGGTTCAGGAATTACTTGGTCATTCGTCGGTAACAGAAATATATACAAAATTTCCAAAGGATTATTTGAAAGTGGTATTCAATAAAAAATTTGACAAGACCACTAAAATAATAGAAGCTTAGAAAACAATACTTAATGTTAGGAATAAGTCGATATTTCAATTATATCAGGAAAATCGATGGCAATTTTCAGGTTTTTCGCAATTGATTTATATTGATAATAAGTATTACAATTACCGTTACAATTTTGAAGGTGAGGGATTTATTTATTATAGTTTGGGGGAATTATGGGGGATAGGAATAATCAGTTTCTAACCATCCTGGTCGTTGAAGATTTGGATGATCAGGCCGAGTATCTAACCTATTTATTAAAGAGACGCGGATTTAATGTTGTTGTTGCCAAAAATGCTGAAAAAGCGTTAAATCAATTAAATACGTTAGATATTGATTGCGCATTGGTTGATATTAATCTTGGAGAGGGAATGGATGGATTTGAACTAATGTATGAAATAAGAGATCAAATAAAATACAGAAATTTGCCAATTATCTCAGTAACTGCATATTGTAGTAGAGAAATAGAAAATGACATAATTGAAAAAGGGTTCACTGATCTTATGGTAAAACCTTATAGTTATGATCAGCTGTATAATGCATTAGATAAACATCTATACCCGAACAATCAATATATGATGAGGGGAGATTAATACACACCACCCACTAATAAGGAGGTGGGGGGTTTTGATATATAATATTGTACGCTTTGATTCCGACCCTGGGTACTCCCCAATGATTAATGAGAAAACAACAAAATAGGGTAATATTTACTGTCCTTTTTTCTTCCCTTAAAATGCTATAAATATGATAGTTTATGACACTATTGTATAACGTAAGTAAATAAAGGTAAGAATACTAGAGTATTAGGAAGCGTTCGGTTGAAAGTAATAGCCCCGGATAAAATTTCCGAGGCTATTGTTTTATTAATTAGATAGGAAGATTACATTATTTTAAAAGAATCATCTTCATTGACTTACTAAATGATCCAGCCTGGAGGTGATAAATATAAACTCCTCCGCTCACAGATTTACCATATTGATCTTTCGAATCCCATATTATTGATTTAAATCCAGCTTGTTGACTCTGATTAATCAATTGTCGTATTTCTCTTCCCATAATATCATAAATGGTGAGAGTTACATAACTATTTTCTGGTAACTGGTATTTGATCGTTGTTATAGGATTGAAGGGATTTGGATAATTTGATCCCAATGAGTACTTTTCTGGTAGCTTCAATATATCCATCGATTCAGCGGTTTCTGTCATATCTACATCTTTTGTTTCTTCAGTATCTACTATTAGTTTTGTGGAAGTTTTAATTTCAATAGAAATTGGACTACAGCCGGTGATTACAGTACCGCTGTAGGTTTCACCTCTTAAACAGGCATCAGTATCCTCGCATGTAATTCCAGTTTCACCGTATTTAAAATGGAATACTAGATCCATGTCCCCATCTTCATCCACATCCTCTACGTGACGCTTTGGAATACCGGTTTTTTTATTAATATGTTTTTCAGCAGCCCAAGTACCACCTTTTCCAATACGAACTGTTGTATGATCAATCGTTGTTGCATTAAAACTGGAAGTAGAAAGTATGGCTACAGGGAGTACACCAGTCTCTTTTGTACAATTGATTAAATTAGATTCATCGCCTGGCATGATGTCAATTTCTACATATACCAGTGTCCCTATTAATATCCCACAGGTAGCTTCAGGTCCCCAGGTTGAAATTGTTGCTTGTCCTGAAATTAAGATTTCATCAGCGCACAGTTGTGCCTTGTTGTCACCGTTGGCTGTGACTGAAACGTGCGACGAGGTGGCTGCATTATCCGAACCATTAATAATAAACAAGTTCTCCTGAGATGTAACGAATCCACTGAGGAGGATCATAGCAAGACAGATTTTTACTAATCTGCTCATTACAGGTTCCTATGGTTTAGTAGTGGAAGCTGATAAAAGACCACCATTGTCGACTGTGATGTAATATTTTGTACCATCTGGACTTCTTAAGGCCAGGTAAGATACATTAGGGTCAGAAGTCCCTTGGCCGAGTTCAACATCTGGATCTCCTGTTAGATCGCCAAACTCAATTTCAACATTACTATCTGCTTGAATGGCTGGACCTGATCCTTCTGTTTCTACAATTAGAACCGGATCAGGATTACCAGGAACATTTCTATTTCGAAATATAGCAGAAGAGCCTCCGCCCATATTATTTCCAACAATAGTTGGTCCATTACCTCTATTATAAGTATAAATTGTGGTTCTTGTGCTTGCTCCATTTTCAATCCCGAATCTTCCAGCATTGCCATTCCCAAAGTTTTGGGCTTCTAATACAGCCCCTTCGCCATGGTGTTCAGCTCTTATGGTTGGTGCATCATTGATGGGGTTAACTATTAAAAATTCTCCAGCGGGTCCACCCACACCATGTTTAATGGCATGAATGCCCGGACCAACGCCGTTATTTTCACTGATAATTGTAGGTGCACTGTTGTCAGAATTTACTGTGGTAAATTGTCCAACAGGACCGCCACCGTGATGCTCACCTCTTATAACTGGATCATTATTATCATTATTGAACGTAAGAAATTCTCCCGCGAATCCATTAATACTATGTTTCACTGCAAAAATTCCTGGCCCACTGCCGTGATTTTCACTAATTAGTGTGGGTGATGGGTTGTCAGGATGTGTTAAAACAAATTGTCCACTTGGACCACCACCATGATTTTCACTAGTTAGTGCGGCTGATGGGTTGTCAGGATTTGTCGCAATAAATAATCCAGATGTTCCAACACCGTGATTTTCACTAATTAGTGTGGGTGATTGGTTGTCAGGAGGTGTAACAATAAATTGTCCAGCAGGTCCTTGACCATGATGCTCTGCTCTTAATACGGGGTCCTGGTTGTTTGGATTACCAGTTACAAATTCTCCAGCATACCCACCTTCGCCAAGCTTTGCAGAATGAATCCCTGGACCAACACCATGATGTTCACTAATTATTCCCGGATGACCATTATTGGGATCAGTTATGATGAATTGTCCAGCAGGTCCATCTCCAATATGCATAACAAATGATCCTGGTTCTCCAGGAAGATCTTGTAAAACGTGCAATTTAAATCCTGGATTTGGTTCTCCTATCCCAACTCTACCATCACCTTGGATTTTAAAAAGAATTGTTCCGTCTGAGTTTTGTACTACAAAAGCCTCAGCAGCTGTATTACCGCCCAGTTTTGCTTCAACATTTTGAGCGCTAATCTGTGAAACAAAAAATACTGTGCATGTTAATAGAAGAATCCGAATAAGTATCTTTGTCATGTTTATCCTCCGATCTAATATTCTTGAAAGTGATTTTTGTACGTATGAGTAAAAGGGGACATGAGTGAATTAATCATATTGATGAAAACCTTGCTATTTTCAATTACGAAATCCGAATCATTCCATTGCGTAGAATTACCTTTTAAAATAGACACAATGAAACTTTTTACATATTTCATGGTAACAATTCCCCCATCGGCTAACATACTAAAATATTAACAAGATAGATTAATTAAACTCACCTGATATTGAATAATAACACTAATCATATTTAATTGCAATCAGGGAATCCCTGAAATCATTATTCGAATTTCCTTATCAGTACATCGAAATGAATAATAAGTCCTATCTAGTTTTTAATAATCAATAGGTAATTCACGACTCGGATTATAAGCACAAACAAAAAAATCATAGTATTAAGGTATGAGGATAAATACCAAAAATTGCATTTGACTGGAATCTAGAGTAATACCCTTTTTGTTACATTCCCGTAAGATCGGTAATAATAGAATATATCACACTATGTCTTGAAACTTAAAATCTCTCAAGTTAAGAACTCGTATCGGTTCGAGTCCGACCCCGGGTACTCCTCAAAGATCGACGACAAAATACATAACCACTAGGTTAATTTTTTATCCACTATAGTGCACAATATATCAACAGTTATTAAAGTGCTAAAAACTGAAATGTAATTGAATTTCATGTACTGTTGAATTGCTAAGCGTACAATCATACATTAAACCATTATTAAACAGATATATTACTTGTTTTTTCCCAATTTATTATTGTTCTATTGAGAATAAATAATTATATAATTTCCTATAACTTTCTTTAATGGAAAAACGATATACTAAACGTATTTTGTTTATAAAAGGTTTGCAATAATTCGGAGAAAATCAGATGATTAATATTTACAATTTGAAAATCAGAGTATTCAATATTATCATTGGAATTTTCCTTTTTAATATTCAATTATTTGCGGCTGACCCAGATACTCCCACCGGATTAACTATTGAAATTGCCAATAATGGAACAGATGTAATTCTGGTAGCTGATACCCATCCGGAGTTCGGCTGGATAATGAATGACACAGATAAAAATGAATATCAGACTGCATATCAAATATTGGTCGCATCTAGTATAGAAAAATTGATGAACAATGAAGGAGACATGTGGGACTCTGGTATAGTAAAAAGTGATGAATCAATAAATGTATCTTACGGCAAAGAGAGTGTACAATTACAGAATGGTAAATTATATTTTTGGAAAGTGAGAAACTGGGATAAAGATGGAAATATGAGTCCATATTCTTCAACTGGCAGGTTTATTAAATCATTAGGTTTTTCTGACTGGATTGCCAAACCAATTTGGGATGGTTCAAATAAGCCAAATGAAGATGTTGGCGATTTTGCATATTTCAGGAAAAAGTTAACTCTACCAAAGGAAAAAATAAAATACGCGATTGCTTTTGTTACCTCAATGGATGCCCGGATTCAGAAATCTCCCGCTTATAAATTCTATATAAATAGCCAATTAGTTGGCATTGGGCCTTTCCAGGGTTATCACGATAAGGTAACTTATCTTGGCTATGATGTTACTGAATATCTAATTAATAATTCTGTTAATGTATTCTCTGCGATATGTGAATCATCGTTAAAAGAAAAAAGTTTTTTGATGCAGTTACATATTCAATATGAGAATAGCGACACAACTATTATTACTGATCAAACATGGAAATCATACAATGCGCAATACATTTACAATCCTCACGGTACAAAAACCACTAATGCCTATCACTATGTTGATCCTTATGAGAGTATCGACTCGAGAAAAATGCCTGTTGGCTGGATGACAACAGCATTTGATGATAGCGATTGGGAGAATGCTAGGGAGAGACATCAATATTATGATAGACTTATGGCTGTATCTAAACTTCCGTTTGAAATTGAGGAAATCACTCCAAAAACAATTGAATATCTTGGGAATGGTGATTATGATATTTCTTTAGGCGGAGGCAACTTCGGTTGGCTTAGGCTAAAACTCGATAATGCTTCTCCAGGCGATACTATTACAATCAGGGGTGAAAGAGATATTTATCCATGGACTGCAATTGACTGGAGCAAATGGATTATCAACGAGAGTTCCCAGATCCTTGATGAAGTGGGCTACGTCTGGACCGATTCATTGCAGATCAGGGGATATGAAGGCTTAGACATTCTTGACGATTCAAATATAAAATTTGTGGCAATAAGGAATCCTTTTAATGATAAGGCCGGAAGTTTTTCTAGTTCAAATCCTCTACTTGATGAAATATATGAATTCTGCAAAAAAAGCATCAAGCATCTTAATGTTGATTTTTACTGGGATACTCCACAGAATGAAAGACTAGCTTATGAAGGCGGTGCAATAATTCAGCAGATGACTTCGTACACGATGGATAGGGAATATGCCCTCGCCAGATTTGCATCAGAGTATCAATACTTTGAACCTACTTGGCCACATGAATATAAAATGCAGTCAATATTAATGGCGTGGGAAGATTTTCTTTATACGGGAAATATTGAATCGATAAAGCAGCATTGGGATTTATTAAAAGAAAAAAAATATGATGTTGACTGTAGTACGAATTTCTTAATTGAAAATATTGCTGCCTCCGCACTTGATTGGCCACCACCATACCTTGACGGTTATAATTATGAGGATGATGATCCCAATAACACCTTCATTGATAATGTATTAAATGGATGGAATTACTATGCTTATAATCATCTTTCTAAGATGGCTGGATATCTGGATCATTATTATCCTAATCAAAATTATTCTGCCGAGAGCGTTAAAATTGGTAAACTGGCTAACTCTATTAAAAATAGTTACAATAAAACATTTTACAGCAAGAAGATTAAGAGATACATTGATGGTATCAATGCTTCCCATGCAGCCTTTCACTCTTCGTTTTTTCCCATATTTTTTGATCTAGTTGAGGAAGAAATAAAAGACGATATTGCGAGTTATCTTGTTACTAGAAATATGGACTGTGGTGTTTTCGGATCACAATTTTATTTAGGGTCTCTGTATAAATTAAATCAGGGTGCAAAAGCATTGGAATTAATTGTCTCTAAAGACAAAAATTCATGGTATCATGTAATGCATGAATTGAATGCTGCAAATACTACTGAAGCCTGGGATCCTTCCGGTAAACTTGATATGTCTAAGAGCCATACGTGGGGAAGTTCTGCTGGCAATATGATACAGAGAGGACTTATGGGAATAAATCCTCTTGAACCGGGATTTAAGAAAATATCGATTAAACCACAAATAGGGAATCTCAAATTTGCAAATATTGATTTTCCAACGATCAGGGGAACAGTCCATGTCAATGTTACTTTAAATGCCAAAACCTATGATGTGGGAATAAATATTCCTGCCAATACAACAGCAAAAGTCTTTATTAAGAAAATGCACAATAGTGGTACAGAAGTCGAAGTTGATGGACATATTGTTAATGGGATACTAGATCGAGATGGTGACTTTATTGTTTTTGACAATGTAGGCTCTGGTTTTCACACTTTTAAAAGAAATCTTAAATATTGAAGTTGAAATAAAACAAATGTGAATAATTCAATTATGATAGAATAATCATTTTGCCATAATTTGATGACAGTAAAATTTTATTATTACATATATATGGAGGAATAAATGGTAAAAACATTAAAATACTTTATTCACAAAATATCAAATCGAAATCGCAATATTACTGTCATTAGTTTTATTATACTTCAAATTAATTTCCAAACGATAGTTGCTCAAGATTATAATATTGTAATTCCAGATATTGTTGGGATTGATGTTAAACTTGAAAAATCTGTCATAATTAACACGCCACTGCCAATTAAAACTGCACAGGCTTTTCAATTCAAAGACGGCCGTATCGTCACTGGAAATGGGGAAAATTCGATGTGGTCATATGATAATGGATTAACTTGGCAAGCGGGGCCGGAAGTACAGATTGATAAGACAGCTCTTGATCTTGGAAATGGTGAGATACTCAGTATCGGACGCAATTCGAAGAGGCGCCCGGACGGTAAATTGTCATTACGTTTGAAGCGATCAACAGATAATTGGAAAACGATAGAAACCGAACAGGCTGAACTGGATATACCCAATGCATCTTATACTGTTACGGGAAGCGGCGGTCGTGTTGATGGTTTTCTGTTCCATCATGGTCTTGTACAACTTCCCAACGGCGATCTTGTTGGTAGTATGTATGGTAACTATGAAGGCGATGTACTTTTGTGCGCTGGATATCCAAGTGAACTGAATCAGAGAAAATACCGCACAGTGGTCGTATTTTCTAAGGATAAAGGAAAGACATGGGGAGATCACGTACATGTAGCTTATGATAAAATGCTGGGACGCGGGATTCCTCTCGATCATGACATGGTTGGGAAGAGTATTCCCGAAAGTCGTGCCGGCAGACCTATGCTGGTTCCGGCTATCACGATGGAAGGATTCCGTGAGTCGGATCTCACTATTGCATCAAATGGTGATCTGGTCTGTGTGATGCGTTCAGGCGGACGTAATCCAAAAATGGGAGTTAATCTTTTTCCAACACCACTTTACTGTTCCCGCTCCAGTGACGACGGTAAAACCTGGTCGCCTCCCGAACAGATCGCTGATAGGGGTGTTTGTCCAAGTGTTATTACACTGAGCAATGGAATCCTTGTTTGTACATATAGTCGTCCCGGGAATTGGCTGATCTTTTCCGATGATAATGGCAAATCGTGGAAAGGCGCATTTCAGTTTGGTGCCGGAGGCGCAACTAATTTTGTTGAAGAAACAGCACCTGATCAAATCCAGGTTTACTATGAAGTAGGAGAAAATAATTTCGAAGAGTTATGGGGAACATACTTCACTGTAGAAAAAAGATAACATAAAACTTCATATAATTTCTAACAAATTGGTCTGCAAATAGTGCTTGCTATAAGGAAAATATTTTTTAAAAATAATTAATATTATCTTGATAGTTGTATCCCATAATCGTATTATATCTGGTTGGGATGACTAAATATTAAACAAAATGGTCAACATAAAGACCAACTCAAAATATCATGTTCCTAACCTTGAAAGGGCTCTGGAATTATTTGAATTATTGTCTGAGAATCTACAAGGCCTAACAATCAGTGAGATGTCAAACCTGCTGAACGTTCCTCGTAATAGTGTGTTCCGAATTACCTCAACTCTTTTTAATCATGACTATCTTAACCGCAACGATGAATTAAGGAAATACACTTTATCATTCAAATTGCTTTCGATCGGAATGAAAGCTCTAAGTGATCCAGCCCTAGTAGAGGTCGCGCTGCCCGTGATGCACAGTTTGCAAAACAAGTATAAAGAAACTGTTCCGCTAGGTATCATTAAAGGTGACAAAGGTGTGATTCTAGAAGAAATTACAGGTACACATCCTTTTCGATTTATCCTAGAACCAGGGAAGTCATTTAATCTACACACATCTGCACCTGCAAAAGCCATTTTAGCTTATTTACCGAAAGATGAACAGAAATCATTGCTTGAAAATATTGAATACACAAGATTTACCGATAAAACAATTATTAAAGAACAAGATTTTGTTCGTGAATTACAGAAAGTGAAAATAAAAGGATTTGCCACTGATCATGCCGAAGAAATAGAGGGTATGCACTGTATCGGTGCTCCTATATTTAATCGAAAAAGTTACCCTATCGCCGCGATCTGGATTACTGGACCGTCAATGCGTATACATGAAAAGGAATTTGATTCAATTGGTCGAGATGTAAGGTACCATGCTAATAAAATTTCAAAAAATCTTGGATTCTCTAAAATAAATACATAAAGGATAATATTATATAAAGGGATATTATGAGATATAGAAATATTCAAATTGCAAATATCATATTATTTATTTTATCATTCTCTTTTACTACTCTCCACGCTCAATTAGCAGTGTTTTCTCCAGATACTTTATTCATGGGTAAAATACCCGTATCAAGCACTGCTATGCGTCAGCTCATAATATATAATACAGATGTTAATGATCTATCGATAAGTAGCTTACAAATAGTTAATGACGATAATAATAATTTCAGTATCTTAGATAATCCTGGATCCATAACACTTGGCATTGCTGGCAGTATCATCCTCGATATTGTATTTTCTCCAAATGCTATTGAAATATTCGAGGCTGAAATTTCTGTAGAAAGTAATACCACTAATGGGGCCGCTATTATTCCAATCTTTGGTGAAGGTGTATCTAATTCCCCACCTTATTTTGAGAGAATATTTGGTCGTGTAGATGGGGGCGGTTTAGGATCGATTCAAGAAACACCTGATGGTGGTTATATCCTCGTTGGCAGTACGCCCAATCCGGATGAAGAAGTAAATGATATTTATATTGTTAAAACTGATGCTTTCGGTGAAATAGAATGGACAAATATCCTAGTCGATGAAGATCGCTCAGAAGGAGCCAACGCTATAGTTTTAACAGATGATGAACATTATATGATGTTAGGTGAAACAAGAAGAGATAATTTCGGTGATCCTGATTTACTCCTATTAAAGCTGGATTTATCAGGTAATATAGAATGGTCTAAAACTTATGGGGGAGAAAAGGACGATAATTCCACCTCGTTAGTTAAAACTTCTGATGATGGTTATCTACTAGTTGGTTATTCGGATAGTTTTAATGATGGTTCAAATAAAGATATTTACGTTGTAAAAGTGGATGAGGAGGGCAATGAAGTCTGGACAGAGACCTATGGTGGAAATGGAGGTGAATCGGCAAGTGAAGTCATAAATACATCAGATGGTGGATATGCAATTGTTGGTAAAACAGATAGCAAGGGAGCTGGTGGCCAGGATATTTGGCTGTTAAAACTTAATGCTAATGGAAATTTAGATTGGGATAAAACCTATGGTGGCTCAGATAGAGACGGTGGATCTGATGTAGCAGAATTTCCTGATGGCGGTTATGCAATTACAGGTTATGCTATCGGATTCGGACCGGGTGCAACGGACATGTTTTTGATTGGAACAGATGAATTAGGCAATGAATTATGGAATTCTGCATTTGGTGAAACATATCGAGACGGAGCTTCAAACGTCCTCATTGTAGATGATGGTATTATAATAGCCGGGAATATCGAGGTAATAATCGCACCACCTTTCGAGTATTCCGATATCTTTGTAATAAAAACAGATATTGACGGTGAGGAACTATGGCGTAAGCAATTTGGCGGAAGATTTAGTGAAGGGGCTAGTGAAATGATATTAAACAGTGATGGACATATCGTTATCACTGGTTCTACAGGTAGTTATAGTAAAGATAACAGTGTATACTTCCTGAATATATCCGGTCAAGGAACTTTTCTCAATATATCTGATCAAGGAGAAATAACACTGCCAACAGAGTTTTTCATCTACCCGAATTATCCTAATCCATTTAACAGTACGACAACTATTTCGTATCAACTGATTAATGATAATCAAGTAATGATAACTATCTATGATATTCTTGGAAATAAAATTCAAACACTTCTGGATTCATACCAGTTAGCAGGGCGTCACAGGATCGGGTTTGAAGCAGAAGGACTTGCGAGTGGAACCTACTTTTTTAAAGTACAAACGCAATCTGGCGCTCTGGTTTCAAAAATGATGTATCTCAAATAAAAATGACTATTTTTCTTAATTAAGAAATGATGTCACTGAATACTGATAAATATAGTGAATAGTGACAATAAAAAAGGAGGAACTGAAATGAGTAGAATGCAACAGGTATCAACCCTGTTCCTTGTTATTATGATATTGAGTATGATGTCTCCATTGCATGCACAGGCAGGAAATATTAACGGTCGAATTGTAGATATTCAATCAGGTGAATATTTGCCTGGTGCTAATGTCATGCTTGAAGGAACTAGTTATGGAGGTACAACAGATCGTGAAGGTATCTTCTGGGTTAGCAATATTCCAAGTGGAGATTACACTCTATTGGTTCGATATATCGGCTATGAAGATAATAGAAGTGATATATCAATTACATCAGGTTCCATCTCTACTACTACTGACATTAAAATGAGCCCAAGCTATGTTGAAATGGAGGACGTTGTTGTTGAGGGAATTCGACAAGGACAAATGAAAGCCCTTTCAATGCAAAGAGAATCTAATAAAATAAAAAATGTTGTATCACGTGAATTAATGGAACAATTTCCGGATGCTAATACCGCAGAGGTTCTGCAGCGTTTACCAGGAGTGTACATTGACCGAGCTCAAGGACAAGGCCGGTATGTTATGATACGCGGAACTGAACCACGCCTTAGTACGATTACAGTTAACGGAGAGGCATTGTCTTCATCACGAAACGAGCAACGATATTCACAGCTTGATGTTGTTGGTTCTAATCAAATGTCGTTTATTGAAGTAGTGAAAGCTATAACACCAGATATGAGTGCAAACTCCATTGGTGGTGCGGTTAATTTGATTACCAGAAGTGCTTTTGATTACCCGGGACACAAACTGAAATTGACTTTAGGTAGTGGGTACACTAATCATGATGGTCAACCTATCTACCAAGGACAATTAAATTACAGTAATCGTTTTGGTAAAAACCAAAATATGGGTATCTCACTCATTGCCAATTTTGATAGGAAAAACACCAGTCATGATAATATGGAATATGAATATGATGAAGTAGAGGATGTTAATGATAATGTTATTCCATATGCACTTACTAATATTTTTATGCATGATGTAGAGCATACTAAGGATATAATTGGCTATGGTGGAGCATTTGAATATCGTCCCAACGATGATCACAGATTTTTTGTGAATGCAATGTGGAACAAATTAAGTGATGACATGCATCGTCACAGAATTCGTATACGTGTTGATAAAGGAGACTATTTAAATCCTGAAGGTACATTGACAGAAAAATCACGTATGGTACGGGAAAGCTCATGGCGAATCGAAGATCTATTACAAAGTCATTATACCTTTGGAGGTGAGAGTCGTTTTGGAAACAATACGCTAGATTATACATTTGGCTATAGTGAAGCCGGTGAAGAACACTTACCAAGTATTCAAACCGATTGGGAATTCGATGAAAAAGTTAATTTAGCGCTAGATCTTACTGATCCCGCTTATCCCACATGGGAGTATACTAATATTGATCCTGAGCTGGTTAACGATGGATCTTTGTGGGAGACTGACGCAGTCGATTATCGTAATGAGAGAGCGAATGAAAACAATATGGTTGGCGGATTTAATTTTGAAATGCCACGTAATCTGTTTGGTTTACCATCAAAAATAAAAGTTGGTGTGAAATATACAAAAGCTACAAAAGACCGTAACAACGATAGATATGATTACCAGTGGGATGGTGACGATGATGCCACGTTGGATCAATTCGAATCAGATCGTGTAAGAGATGATTTTATGAATGATCACTATGAAATGCCGCCTGGTCTTGACTACGAGGAAATTCAGGATTGGATAGAAAATAATAAAGGTGATTTTGATATAGAATTGGACTATTCAGATTCTGAAGGAGCAACTTATAAGATTGATGAGAGTGTAATGGCATATTATGCCATGGTAAGTCTTAATATTCGAAAGTCAACACTTGTTGGTGGATTTCGTCATGAATTAACTCAAAATGATCTCGAGGGCACTGAGCTAATCTATGATGATGATGGTGATTTTTCGAGTTTCAAATCCGTGAATTTGGATAAGAAATATAATAAGATTTTTCCAATGATTCACTTTATCTATGATTTAACCGCAAATACGAAACTGCGATTGGCTTTAACAACTGCGATGTCTCGACCGAATTATTACGATCTGGCACCAAAAAATGAAATTGATTATCGTAGAGAAAGAATTCGTGCCGGTAATCCTGATCTTAAACCAACCACGGCTACTAATATTGATTTGATGGCGGAACACTATTTAAGTGGTATTGGTACTGTATCTGCTTCAATGTTCTATAAGGATCTAAAAGATATTATATTCGAAAGAAAAGATGAACTAGATGAAGGAGCTTGGGCAGGGTTTGAGATTGAACATGCAGTAAATGGCGGCAAAGCAACTTTGTATGGATTTGAGTTGAATTGGCAGCAGGAGCTTACCTTCCTTCCGGGCCTATTATCAGGATTTGGACTTTATGCCAATTATACGCATACATGGGCAGAAGCTGAATTAACTGATCGTAGCGGGTACTTGCCGGGACAAGCTGGAGACGCAGGTAATTTGGCCCTATCGTATGAGCATGGTCCATTTAATGCACGACTCAGTTATGCCTATCAGGGTAAGTATATTGAAGAAGTTGGGAAAGATAAAGATCATGATGAGTACTCTAATGATCATGAACAACTAGATTTCACCGGAACATATAAGGCTACTAAAAACCTAAGTCTATACGTTGACATGGTTAACATAACAAATCAACCTAAATATGATTACATGGGTATTTATGATCGTCCAATTTCGATATCATACTATTCATGGTCAACGCGTATCGGCTTAAAGTATAGCCTATAGAAATATCCTATTAATACGGTTTTCCATCGGAGGACAGTGAATATTTCACTGTCCTCATGATGGAATTGCGTTAAATCAAATGATATAATGTGAGATGACATGAAAAAAAAGTACTCTGGAGTTATCGCACCATTAGTAACGCCAGTAACGGAAACTGGACAAATTGATGAAGTTTCTGTTGAACGATTAATCGATTTTGTTATCGACGCAAAAAATTATCCATTTATACTTGGAACAACGGGCGAAATAGCCTCGAACTCTCACGCAAACAGAGAAAAATTAGTAAAGATTGCAGCAAGAAAAGTTAATGGAAGGAAAACTCTTTTTGCCGGTATTACTGATAACTGCGTAGATAATACTATTAATGCGGCTAAAAAATTTGCGGAATTTGGAGTTGATGTATTGGTAGCACATTTACCCTATTTTTTTCCATTAAACAACGATCTGATGCTCAAATACTTTGAGAATCTTGCAGATAATTCTCCTAGACCGATAATGATATATAATATTGTATCAATCACACACATGTCCATTCCAGTTGAAGTTATTGAAAAATTGAGTTACCACACGAACATTGTCGGATTAAAAGATTCGGAGAGGGACTGGGAGCGTCATCAGAAATTGACAGACCTATTTAGGGATAGAGAAGATTTTGTATTATTTATAGGGTGGACAAATAAGGCAAGTGAATCGATTTTGATAGGGTTTGATGGAATAATACCTAATACTGCCAATGTTATACCTAAGTTGTTTCATTCATTGTATGAAGCGGCTTTTAATGGGAAAATAGATGAAGCTTTGAAGTTCCAAGCAGAAGCTGAGATACTTTCAGAGTTAGTTCAAAATAATAAAACTATGACACGAACTATTCCCGAATTAAAAGTACTAATGAATCATCTTGGTATCTGTAAACCTTATGTACTACCGCCACTTGAAGCAATTAGTGAAAAGGAAGCAGATATACTAATTCAAAACTTTAAAAAATTAAATCTATAAAAGAGTAAACAATGATATCTAAAACTCCCACAATCATATTGCTTGCTACATTCGCACTATTGTATTTAGGGTGTCAGCAACAAAATATTGATTCAATTACATTGAACACTGGCCCTCACTTATTTATTGATGATTTTCTTATTGAGGATCAATATCTTCTTAACAGAACAATAAATAATCCCACTAAACTGCCTGATCCAATCGTATGGAGTGGTTGGAATAAAGACCAGCAGTGGCAACCATATCTCAGTGTGATTTTCGATGAAGAAAGGGACATTTTCCGGATGTGGTATAATACACCTATCGATACTATCGAAACGTCACGTTGCCATATTGGTTATATGGAATCTAAGGATGGTATAAACTGGATTCGTCCTCACCGCGTATTAGAAGATCCCCATAAAATCCAGTTTGGTGTTTCTGTCGTTGATCGTGGAAAGTATTATGTAAAACCTAATGAAAGATATATTCTTGGTACATATTTAAGACCGGGCTTTAGAATATCTACTTCACCTGATGGATTTGACTGGACTTTAATATCTGATAAACCGGTTTTTTTGCACAATCATGATATATCTAGTTTTCATTGGGACCCTATTAGACAACACTATATTGCAATTGCTTCTAATAGACGTACGGGATATGAAGATAAATCGCATTTCCAACAGAACGATGATAGACGCCGTATTCCACATCAGAATTTCAGTAAGGATTTGATTAACTGGGGGGATATCCAACCTATTTTTGAACCAAAAGTAGGCGTACCTATAGAACAAGGTGAAACCCAATTTTATGCAATGTCAGGTATTACAGTACGGGGTGATTTATTAATTGGATTAGTAAAAATATTGCGTGATGATTTAAATGCCACATATGGTAAAACAACAAAAGAAATGGGTGATTTGAAAAGGAAAGCTGCAGGTATAGGATATACTGTATTAGCTTGGAGTAGAGACGGCGTAACATGGCAACGTGATCATGAACCGTTCCTTGATAGAAATCCCGTTCCGGGTACCTTTGATCATGCTATGGCTTGGGGTGATGAACAAATAGTAGTTGGCAACGAAACTTATATATATTATGCCGGATATGAGCGTGGTCATAAAATAAATCGATTCAATGAGCGTCATACTGGTTTTGCGAGTATGCTTCGAGACAGGTATGTAAGCCGTGATGCCGACCTATTTGAAGGTTTTCTTATTACTAAACCACTTGTTTTAAATGGCAATTCTATTACAGTTAATGCAAATGTGTTTGGTGATTGCAGAGTACGATTACTTGATGCAGAACGCAAACCTATTGAAGGATATGATTGGATAGAGCTAAGGGGAGACTCTATCACCCATACCGTAAAATGGGATAACAATTTAGATAAAATTAAAGGGAAACCTGTTCGTCTTGAATTTAAGATGAAAAAAACGCAGTTATTTAGTTTTGATTTACTTTGACTTTAATTACTATTAAGGATTTAGAAATATTATGAATAGAATTTCAAAATATTATTTTGCGCTTTTTATATTTTTTTTACCATATTTTAGTTTAGTAGGACAGCACCATGATGAGATCATCGTTGTGAGCGAAAGTTTCGATGAAGATCCAGGTTGGGAAAACGTTAATAATAGGGTTATCTGCGATGATTGTCCTGAAATAACACAAAATTTCGGTTGGGCACCCACAAACAATAACGGTTCTGGGATTGGGGAAATTGGTGGAACAATATGGAGATCTACTACACCATCATTTTATGCCATGCCTCTCGGGGATCCTTTAACGTTTAAGGACAAATTTAGTGCATCTGGTAAAATATCTATAATTGCTCCTAAAGATGAAGGATTTGGATTCTACTTTGGATTTTTTAATGCTGAAAGACAAGGTTGGAGGGTCTGGTCTTCCTGTGGTGTTAGAATTGGTAAAATAAAAAAAGGAATTGAGCCATATACAGAAGGGATAGGTCGTTTTCATCTTGACTATAAAACTGGTAAAGCTAGTGGCGCAATTTTAAATCCTGACCTAGCAATCCCAGGTGATGGTTCTGTACACGAATGGGAGCTTAAGTATGAACCCCATATCACTGTTGCCGATTACGATTGGCCTGATCCACGGATACCAGATTTATTTCCTGAAGGAAAAACCAATATTCATACCGATACCCTCTTAAAGTCATTTAAAGAACTCGAACCTTCAATGACTAAAGAAAAATTGCTTGAGATGCTTTTTGAGGCTAGAGATAAAGGACTTGTGGATGATTGGTATAGAAAGGGAAAATTTCACTTATGGGATAAAGAACTCGAACCAGAGAAAATCAAAGGAAAGGTTACCTTTACATTTGACGGTGAATCGGTCAGTTATTTTCTTATACCTGGGCACCAAGAATTACCAACAATTATCAATCGTTTTGGATTTTGGAATATGCAGATATATACCGGAAGTCTCAAATTTTATGTATCAGATTTAATAGTGAACAATAAAAAAATTGATTTATCACAAGATCCGTACTGGCAGGGATTTAATAATCGTGTGACTTTTAAAGAAGATGATTTTCATGCACGTCAAAATTTTGGTTTCACGAATACAAACTGGTCTGGAGATAATCCCGGTGAAATAGGAGGTAGGTTTTGGGGAACTGAAGTCAAGGATCCGCTCCATGGTTATTACGCGGTGGATATTGGCAAGCTTACACTTGAAGATCCAATTAAATTTTCAGGTATGATCAATTTTGTTGAAGGAGCGGTTGATGGTCGTATGTTATTAGGTTACTTCAATAAAAAGGGAAAATTATCTGATATTACAGGAGAATATAAGGGGAATCCACCGGATCAATTTTTAGGTTTAGAAGTAATGGATCAAACAAGATTTGGGTATAATTTTACCGCTGTATGTTCTCCGCGTCAGGATATATCTACGGAATACCGCGGTTCGATTTACATTCCTGATCGGATTAGACGTCCATTTACTTTCGAATATAATCCGAACATTGCAGCTGGGCGAATTACTTTTGCACTTGGTGAGGAATCATTTACAGTTGATTTAACATCTGAACAGCGAAGTGCAGGATCTACTTTTAATCGATTTGGTTTATTAAATCCGCGGAAAGGTGGAAAATATGTTGACGTATATATTGATGACCTTTCTTACTCTACACGAAAATCAAAAGACGAATTAAAGAAACATAAACAAGTCAATACAACCGTCGTGTATCCAAAATGGGGTCGAGAATATGAATAAGCTTATCAAAATTTTGTTATGCATGCTTTTCCTATTGATTTATATAGGTTGTCAAGATAAAAAACCTGTAAAACTTGGATCTGAGAGAATGGGTGAATTTGCTCCTCAAGAAGCGTATCTGGAAGGTGAAAAACATCCTTTCTATGGTAGTGAAAACGAGTGGAATCGTCGCTTTTTCACTGAACACATAAACAACTACTACAAACGCCGCGGACAGAGACAAATGCTAGATATTGTTGAAGGAAGGATCGAGGATGCTATCACTTATTGTAGAGAATTGCTGGTGAAGGATCCTTATGATCTCGAATCGTTGTTTAATCTTGCAGTTGCACTCGCTCATCAAGATAAAATTGAAGAAGCAGTTCGAATAATGAAGGAATCTGTTGAAAAAGGATTACCTTTTACTCGTTATTTAGTAGGACCTCGTGATGTATTAAAGCCACTCACTGAAACAGTTGAATTTAAAAAATATGCTTCCAATTTTAATTTTCCTTTACTACATGGTCCTATGGTGGGAAAAGTAACAGATCATAGTGCCAGTTTCTGGGTTAGGACACTAAATGAAAGTACGGTTCAAATTAGAGCAAGTCATAGTAGTTCTATGAGTAATTGGCAATATTCCAATATACAAAAAAGCAGTGCAAATGCAGATTATACAGCTATTGTTACTCTTAATGAATTAGACTCTGATGAGGTATACTTTTATGAGGTTCTCATCGATGGGGAACTAGCTGAAAATGATATACATTCATTTTCTACTTTTCCGTCTAGAAGTGATAGTACTCAAATATCTGTAGCGTTCGGGGGTGGGGCAGGATTTGTTCCAGAAAACGAAAGAATCTGGAATACAATACGTAAAAAACAAGCTTTAGCATTTTTATGGATGGGTGATAACGTATATATTAATATGCCTGAAAACCCAAATGGAGTTCACTATTACACCTACTATCGTCGTCAATCTCGACCTGACTTTAAGAAGCTAGTCTCTTCTCTATCAAACTACGCTATTTGGGATGATCATGATGCAGCCACAGATGATGTTTGGCTAGGTCCATATAAAGATAAACCTGCTTGGAAATTACCGCTTCTTGAAAATTTTAAGGAAAACTGGATTAATCCATTTTATGGTAGCGAAGAATGGCCTGCTACTTATTTTAATTTTAGTATCGGTGATGTCGAATTCTTTATGCTAGACGGTCGGTTTTACAGGACTAATCCGTTTTTAGAAAATCCAACAATGTTAGGTTCAGCACAAAAATCATGGCTATTAGAATCATTAAAAAATTCAACTGCAGTATTTAAAATTATAGCGTCACCTGTGCCTTGGTCGTTTGCAGCTAAAAAAGATGCTAAAGATACATGGAATGGATTTCACAGTGAGCGAAAAGAGATTTTTGATTTTATTTCTGATAATAGGGTAGATGGGGTGATTCTACTTTCAGCTGACCGGCACCGCTCAGATGCATGGGAAATAAAAAGGGAAAGCAGTTATTCATTATATGAATTCACTAGCTCACGACTTACAAATCAAAATTTTCATGAGCTAATACCAACATCTCTATTTGGATATAATGAGAAACAATCTTTTGGATTATTAACCATTAATACCAAGAAGGCAGATCCTACACTAAGATTTGAAATAATCAGCATTGATAACGAAATAATCAATTCGTTTACTATAAATAGAAGTAATCTTCAGTAAATGTGGAATTTTTAGATGAATTCAGCGATAAAGAAATCCCAATTTATTTTTGTACTAATAATGTTTTTTTTCAGTGGATTCTTAGTTCAAGCACAGTCAGAATGGCGCGAGGATTCTTTTGAGGATTTTATAGATGGAAAATTTACTGATGCTGGAAGCAATTGTTATGTATCAAAAGCTGGAAGGATCCAAATGATAAATAGATGGGATTTTAACAATGATGGATTCTTGGATATCCTGCTGCCTGCAGGTCATGGCCACACGGAGAAAGAGAACCTTTTCATTTATCTGAATAATGGCGTAGATATTGATGGACGATCACGCATAGAACTGACGGGAGGTGGATCTAGAGACGGTCAGGTTGCAGATTTAAATAAAGATGGATACAACGATCTGGTGATTGCTAATGCGGCTGATAGCCATTTCAGCCGTGTAAATTCATGGATCTGGTACGGCTCGGCAGAGGGATTCTCACCGGAGAATCGGATGACATTGCCTGCCTACAAGGGGAATTCGGTCGTACTGGGAGATTTTAATGATGATGACTGGATTGATTTAGCTATTGCTTGTCAATGGCAAGCTGGAACTGTTGTTGAGCCCGAAGGTCCGATAATGAGTTTTATTTACTGGAATTCACCTAATGGATTTAGGCACGATAATCGCTTGCCTCTAATATTCGAAGGACAAGGTGCAAATGTTTTTGCTACAGCGGATCTAAATAATGATGGTGTTCAGGATTTGGCGGCCCTTGCAGGTGGAAATCTTGTTATACTTTATTCAAGCAGGGATGGTATTACAAATCCCGATAATAGAGAGATTATTCCTTTAAAGGGCAGGGCGTTGTCAACAGGGGATATCAATGGTGATATGTTTAAAGATATTGTTGTCTGCTCTGATAAAGAAGTTGTATTACTGCTTGGAAACAAGAATGGTTATGGGCTAGAAAATGCTGTTAGGTTAAAAGTTTCTTACCCTTGGGATGTCACACTTTCGGATGTGGACCAGAACGGGTACGACGATGTTATTGTTGCCAATCATGCTACATTCGAAGGTGCGACCTGGATCGATTCCTATGTTTTCTTTTTTAACAGCGAGGATTTGTCCAATCCGAGAATCATGAAATTGCCGACTATGGGTGCAACAGGTGTTGACGCGGCCGACCTGAATGGTGATGGATTCCCTGAAGTTGTTTTCAGTAACCAAAGAGTCACGAACCATCTCAGTATTAGCTCATACGTGTACTGGAATGACGGAGGACACCTTTATTTTGGAAATCACACGCAATTACCAACGCGAGGTCCACTGGGAACAACCATAGGCGATATAAACAATGATAATCTTCCTGATGTGCTCTTTTTCAATGAAGAAGGTGGTTTTAGGGACGGTCCTACAACCACATATGTGCTTTGGGGTGACGGTACGCGAAATTTTTCAAAAGAACGAAGTACTAAATTTTCGACCAACCACATCTTTGGACAGGGACATGCTGATCTGGATGATGATGGGTATGTTGATCTTATTTTTTCTCATGAGCGCTTTGTTCACCGTATATCCCATGAACAGAGTGGACTAAGTTTACAATGGGGTGGATCTGACGGATATACCAGGTCATCCCACTTGACTATGATCACGGCATACGGTGGTGTACGTGTCGCAGATATCAACAAGGACGGATACCTAGATGTGCTTGCCGGTGGTGCCTGTATCGATCTAAAGGATCCTGAAAAATTCGGCATTCCTATTTTCTGGGGATCACCTAACGGTTTCAGTAATTCTAACAGATCTCTGATTCATCATGACAAAGAAAAGGGCTTACGAGGTCCCCTAGTAATGGACTTGAACCGGGATGGATGGCTGGATATCGCGGGACAGGCAGAAGACGGCAAGATTAATATTTGGTGGGGGGAATCTATTGGTTTCTCCGATGACCGTTTTCAGGAGATCGATTTGGGACGATCCGATCATCTGATGTATCTCAAAGGAGCCGATTTTAATAAGGACGGGTGGTTGGACCTACTTCTTCCCAAACGAAGGCCGCACGGGAAAGTAAATACCTCTTTTATTTATTATGGTTCCGCAAAAGGTTTTTCAAATGAAAACCGAATTCAAATTGAAGCCAATATGCCCTACCAGAACAGTATTGCCGATTTTGACAAAAACGGGTGGTTGGATATCTTCATGGCAAGTTATGGTACGGATCTTTCAGGGAATCGGCCTTCTGTGATTCATTGGGGTAGTAAGAATGGATTTCTTGAGGGACCTAGTACAGAATTGCACACTTACGGTGCCTCAGGATCAGAATCAGTGGATTATGACGGTGACGGATGGATTGACTTGTTCGTTGCCAATCATCGTAAAGCAGGATCGATTATAAAACCCCGTCCTCACAAGCATACGACTTCTTCAATGCTCTATTGGGGTGGTCCTGATGGTTTTTCGGATGACTGGCGATGGGAAGTAGAAGGGATTGGACCTAGTGGTCTTAATTTACGAGATGTCGGTAACAGTTACGACCGCGGTTTGTATGAAGACTATGTCTCCTCAGCTTATAAAATGAGGAATAACGAAAAACCTGTCTCAATCACTTGGGAAGCGGAAACGCCCCTGGGGACATCGGTTAAGTTCCAAGTGAGGTCTGCCGGTTCGGAGAGCAATCTGGCTTCTACCGAATGGGAAGGACCAGGAGGAGAAGAGACATGGTTTACAAGGAAAGATTCGAAGATAATAGGCATTAATAAGCGTTGGATACAATACAGAGCTAGACTGATAACACCCAATGGTGGCTTCACACCGTATTTGACATCGGTCTCGATTAAATTTGAATAATATATTGCTCAGGAACCTGCTATGACTGTTCGACACATGTTCTTATTCATTTATGCAATTCTCATTATTTCAACAGAACTTATTGCGCAATCCGATATATGGGTTGAAAATTCCTTTGAGGATTTTATTGACGGAACATTTGATGATTCCGGTGCGAATATGTATATCTCACATAATGGACTGATACAACCAATAAATAGGTGGGATGTAAATACTGATGGATATATCGACATACTGTGTGTCAATTCACATAGTTTGGTAGAAATGCTAGATATGTCCATCTACTGGGGAAATGGGAAAGATTTCAGCATCAAAAATCATAGCTATATACCTGCCAATGGTCCGATGTGGGTCACAGCTGATGATTTGAATAATGATGGTGAAATGGATATTGTAGTCGCCAACTACTCAAACGGAACATGGACAGAAATGGAATCTTTTGTTTATTATGGCGGCCTCGAGAAAAGTGATCGAATTAACACCAAGGAATGGGCACATTATCCTTTCAAGAAGAGATTAGGTTTACCTAGTTCCAATGCACAGAAAGCCATTACCGGAGATTATAACAATGATGGCTACAAAGATATTGTATTGGCATTTTCTGGAGGTTTTTGGGAGTATAGGGATAAATCAAAAGAAAGTACATCCATCTCACGAATTTATTGGGGGAATGAAAATGATTTTTCGTCAAATAATTTTACCAATATAAGCACTGCCAGTGCAACGGATGTAGCTAGCGCCGATCTGAACTCAGATGGCTGGCTGGACCTTGTTTTTGCCAATAGCACTGGAGGATATTCTTTTATCTATTATGGAGCTGTAGAAGGATTTGATAATAGTAGATTGACCAAATTACCCACAATTAGCGCCAATGCAGTTGAGCTTGGCGATATAAATAATGACGGTGCTATAGATATAGTCTTTGCGTTTGAGAAAGGTGACATATCATCTGCCTATCTTAATATTGATGGCGCGTTTGATGATGCACAAAGAATTGATTTTGAAACCTTTACTGCAAAAGATGCAGTGATTGAAGATTTTAACCAGGATGGATTTACGGATGTTTTCTTCTCGAATCATCAATTTTCAATAACAGGAAATCCAAACCTAGCCAATCGATTAATTGATTCTTTCATTTATTATGGTTCGTCAGAAGGATTTAGTAAGGAAAATCGACATTCCATTCAGACTATCGGTGCCTGGGGTGCTAATGCCGCCGATTTGAACGATGATGGCTGGATAGATTTGTTGATATGCAATTTTCAAGAGCATTATTCGTACGAAGTACCATCATTTATCTATTGGAATGGACCTGAAGGATTTAAACAGACCATGCGAACAAATTTATATGAACATGGTGCTCAGGGGAATTGCATTACCGATTTTAATGGTGATGGTTACTTGGATATTCTTATTACATCCATGATGGGGAATTCCAGAGGTGGATATGATCCGTCTTATTTATACTTTGGTCAAAATGATGGTGGATTTAGTGTAGATGAACGAACAGAGTTAGTTGGGCGCGAGGCATATGAGCAAGCATTTGCAGATCTTGATAATGACGGTGATGTTGATATATTAATAGTAAATAGGGGAGAAGTGAATCGATTAGCAAATGAGGTTTGGATTTATTGGAATGAAGATGGAAAATTTAATAATTGGAGTATAACTGGTTTACCAAGTTATAATGGTCTTGGAGTACAAGTTGCAGACCTTGATAAGGATGGGTATCTTGATATCATTGTCTCTAACGGAAATCCTCGAAATATACCGAATAAATCTAGTGAAGGATCGTTTATTTATTGGGGCTATAAAAATGAATGGCCGGTTATGGACAGAACAGTACTACCAATCGAATTAACACGCTCTGCTACCGTTTGTGACATCAATAATGACGGAAATTTAGATTTAGTATTTGGAAATCAAATGAAGGGTGGTTTAGCTACCATCTTTTATGGTGATGGTTCACGTGAATATAATATTTATAAATCGTTGCAACTTCCTAAAAGTATGGGAACGGGAAGTCCTGGTGTTGCCGATTTGAATAAAGATGGTTTGCTAGACATTGCATTTGCCCATAACACAAATGCTCTAATCTATTTTCAGAATAAAAAATATAAATTTGATGAACCTATTAAATTACCCGTGCAGGCAAAGACGATGACAATTGCTGACGTGAATGGCGATGATTGGCTCGATTTGGTTTGTCCTTTTTATAGAGGTGAGGGCAGGCGAAGCTGGTTCTCAACAATTTTTTTGGGAAGTAAAAATGGGTTTGATACATCAGACAGAATTGAACTTCCAACCGATGGTGCTACAGGATCCCTGGTGTGCGATTTCAATCAGGATGGCTATCAAGATGTCTTTTTTTATTGTCATCGTGCGGATGGAAGTTATGATGAGATCAAGAAGTTTGGAGATCATCATGTAAACTCAGTTTTGTACTGGGGTAGCAAAAAAGGATTTTCTCCTGACAACTCCCAAAAATTGCCAAGTATTGGAGCACATTATGATATGGGCGTTGATATAGGAAATATAAATGATAGAAAACCACTATTTAAATATATATCATCAGCTTACAATTTTGGTGATAAACATCCCGATATTTTAGTTTGGAATGATGGGGATGCAGCTAACAAGAATATCAAATTTCAATTACGTTTTGCTGATTCAGTAGATGGATTAGAAAAAGCAAAATGGTATGGTCCGAATGGTAGAGATTCGTACTATTCTAAAAATAATCAAAAAATTCGGCATCAGTATGGTGAATGGATGCAATACCAAATTACTTTTGATATAAAAAATGGTTCAAAAGCGCCAGTTGTGGATAAGGTGGAAATTATTTTAAAAGAAGAGAATTAAAATATGTTAGAATTTCATAAAAATAATATTCGTACTAAAATACTATTAACCATTTCTCTATCTTTTATTTTTTTTATCAGTCCTACAGTTGGTCAATCAATTAAGAACAATATAGATGATATTGGACCATCAACTGAAATTATTAAAGAGGATAGCTATTCAAAAATATTCTATGTTTCCCAATCAACAGGATCAGATAATGAGGGTGATGGGTCTAAGAGTAATCCTTGGAAGACCATTAATTATGCGATCAATAATAAAATGCATGTCAATTATTCGGCATTATATGTTGCAAAAGGGAAATATCTTGAAGGTACTTTCGGCTTAAAACCTTATGTTGATTTATATGGTGGATTCAATCCAAATACTTGGGAGAGAGATATACATAAGTATTCTACCATATTAGATGGGAATAAGAAGAATAGAGTTATTATCGGTGCTGATAATGCCCGTGTAGATGGATTTGTTATTACAAACGGGTTTGCCAAATCACACGGAGGAGGAATATTATGCGATGATGCATCCCCCACGATCAGTAATTGTTTTATAGTTAATAATTGTGTTTCTGAACCATTAGAATTTAATTATAATAGGATTCATCAAGATGGATATCACGGAGCGGGTATTGCAAGCATGTTCAACTCTGTCCCGATTATTAGGAATAATGTTTTTTATAAAAATAAAACTTCAATTGGGAATGGTGCAGGTATAGCGTTTTATGGTTGGTATCGTAAAGAAGGTGCTCCTCCTACCGAGGTGTTGGATAATACTATCACTGGTGGTTTGCAACCATTAGTAAAAAATAATGTATTTATTGGAAATATATCGGGTATTACGGATACAAATAGAACACGTAGTAGCAATGGAGGTGCGATCTCCTGTGCTTTCGAAGCAAGACCAATAATTGAAAGTAATATTGTTGTAAATAATCAAGCTAAAGGACGGAGTGATGCCGGTGGTATTTATAGTGAATATTTTTCATATCCCTATATTAAAAATAATTGGATACTAGGAAATACATCAGATGACGATGGTGGTGGGATATATGTGATGAAATTAGGATATGCTACCATATCTAATAATTTCATAGCTGGTAATAGAACACTTGGAAATGGGGTTGGTGGAATAAGATTAAGTAAGGAAGGTCGTGCTAAAATTACCGGTAACTTTATTGTGGAAAATCTTTCGGGTGGCGCTGTTCAAAGTGTCGATTCTTTTATGGAGTTAAGGCAGAATATTATTATGCACAATATAGGCAAGAGCAGCATCCATTATAGAAACAATTTTGATTATTTTATTCCTTCTGTAATTGAAAATAATATTATTCAAAAAAATGATGGTAAGATTGAATTACAATCCGGAAAAGGTAGTGAAGTTGAATTTGTAGATAACAAGATTGATAAGACAGAAATGATTCTCAATAACTCAACTGAGGAAGTTCAATTTGTTGACGATAGTGTTGAATTAAACGTTATCGACTCGTTTTTTAATGAAAATAGTTTTCAAACCGTTGTAGAGGTTGAACAGCCAATTAGCCATCTAGTTTCAAAAGGAAGAATAGTAAATATTGATAATAATTGGGGTGTTATTTCAAATATAGATAAGAATTTGATATCTATTTGGGGTGATTTAGAAATAGATATCAAGATGAATGATACAATTAAAGTAATATCAAATTATTTATTAAATAGTAATTAAATAATAAAATGACCTAAACAATTAATAAAGGGAGATTGAAATCAATAAAGTGGGATTTTCAGATTTTTATTTCGCAATTGCATTATTATACGTTTCTGGAATTATTAACAAAGGTGTTTTATGAACGATTCGAATGAAAACGGAGCTCAAATTAAAACGGCGGCTATCCCCACAACATTTTTTGGATACCTAAAATCATTTGGCCCTGGTTTTGTAATTATTCTAACCTGGCTTGGTTCGGGTGATATTATTTCTGCAGGTGTTTCTGGAGGAAATTATGGTTATGCCTTGATGTGGGCAATGGTTTTTGCACTTTTGTTGCGCTTCTTTTTTGTAACAACCATTGCAAAATATCAACTCTGTAACCAACATAATGAAGGAGTTTTGGATGGTTTAGTTAGGTTACATCCATTATTCGCTCCCTTTCTTTTAATTGTAGTGTTTGTTGTCGGACACATTAATGGTACTTATTTACTTGCTGGTGTTGGTGAAACGATGATACGGATTACTGGAGTTGGTAGCACATTGCAATGGGCAATATTTTGGGTTGTGATTGGTTTGATCATCGTTTTCCGGCCTATTTATAGTCGTGCTGAGTTAGTATTTAAGTTATTCTTAATTTTATTAACAGTTTCATTAGTAGGTACTGCAATATGGGTTGGTCCCAATATTACTGGGATATTGAAAGGTACATTCACATTTCAACTTCCTGCTCAACAAGGACCATTCGGTGCCATGGCAGTTGCAATGGCTATGATAGGCGCTGTAGGTGGATCTTTGATGAATCTTGTATATCCTTATTTTTTAGAACAAAAAGGCTGGATAGGGCCAAAATATCGACGCTTGCAAACATATGATTTTACTTTAGCCATTTTTGCAATGATCATTTTTAATTTGGCTGTTTGGACATTAGGTGCAGAACTTGTCCATGCCGGTGGGAAACCAATTGAAACGCTAGATGATCTCACTTATCTTCTCAGCATTGTTTTAGGAGATAGCGGTAGAATTCTTTTTCTGTTGGGTATGTTTGCTGCAGTTTACACATCACTACTTGGTAACGGACTTGGGCTTGGTTATCTTGGAAGTCATGCATTTCATCGATGGAAAAATCGAAATGGTGCTAAAACAGCTATAGATTATAAAGAACAACCTATATATAAATATATTGCAATTTGGATTTTTATTTCTCCACTTGGTTGGATAGCTATTAACAAAGCAGATTTTGTCACATTGACTTTATTGGCCAATACAAGTATGGTGCTGCTTATTCCAGCATTGGCTGGTGGGCTATGGTGGATTACCGCAAGCTCCCGTTTGATTGGACCGAAATATAAAAATAAATGGTGGGAAAATGTTCTTATGGCTTTTTTATTTGTGCTTGCAATTTGGGGAACAATAAAATCAGTGCAGTCAATTGTTGAAATTGTCAAGAACATATTTTAAAGAAACAGAATAAATGAATAATATAGAAAAAAAAATATTACAAAAAATTGCCCATACTGTTAGAGCACTATCGGCTGACGCTATTGAACAACAAAAATCTGGGCATCCCGGCTTACCTTTAGGTGCTGCAGAAGTAGGAACATTTCTTTATACTAAAGTAATGAAGCACAATCCAAAAAATCCGAATTGGATGGGACGTGATAGATTTGTTTTGTCTGCAGGGCATGGGTCTATGTTACAATATGCACTATTGCATCTTTGCGGATACAATATTTCAATTGATAATATAAAAGATTTTCGTCTGCTTCATTCTAAAACTCCTGGGCACCCTGAATATGGAATTACACCAGGTGTCGAGGTTACAACGGGCCCACTCGGTCAAGGCTTAGCTGCTGGAACTGGCATGGCTATTTCTAAAAAATTGTTAGCGGCAAGATTTGGTGAAGAATTGTTTGGATCCAAAATTTATATCTTAGCTGGCGATGGTTGTATGATGGAAGGCATCAGTTATGAGGCAGGAAGTCTTGCTGGTACACTTGGATTGAATAACTTAGTGATTTTATATGATTCCAATGATATTTGCCTAGATGGACCAACTGATGAATGTTTTAAAGAAGATGTTGCTAAACGATACAAAGCATTTGGTTTTAATGTGATGCAGATTGATGGGTACAATTTTGAAGAAATGGAAACTGCATTTAAAATCGCAAAGGATGAAAAACGTAGCCCAACATTGATAATTGTCAAGACAATCATAGGAAAACATTCTCCAACAAGGGCTGGCTCCAATAAAAGTCACGGTAATTTCTTGGGTCCTGAAATGGAAGGTTTTAAAAAAGCTATAGGATGGTCAAATACTCCGTTTTATATCCCTGAGGAAGTGACGAACTATATGGAAAGATTGCAGTCGAAATTTGAGCAGTATGAAAAAAATTGGAACGTGCAATATGAAAAAATGAAATCAAATGATTCTTCTAAAGCTAAACTATGGAATATATTTTCGGAGAAAATATTACCGACTGATTTTGAAGAAGAAATATGGAATTTAGATATCAATTCGGATCAGCCTACAAGAAAATATAACGAAGCTATCATCGCAAAAGCCGCTGAAATGCTCCCCTACTTAATTTCAGGTTCAGCCGATGTTGCAAGTGTTGATTTCACCTGGTTACCTGGAAATAAAATTGTGCAACCTAACAACTGGAATCATCAGCAAATTAAGTTTGGCGTTCGGGAATTTTGTATGGCTGCAGCAGCCTATGGAATGAGTCTTCACGGAATGATCCGCCCGGTTATCGGCACATTCCTCGTATTCTCTGATTATATACGTAATGCTATTCGCATGTCTGCAATGATGAAACAAAGAGTCATTTACATTTTCACGCATGATTCAATTCTAATAGGGCAGGATGGACCAACACATCAGCCGATCGAACATTTAATGTCTTTAAGATTAATACCGAACCTCACAGTGCTTCGTCCAGGAGATGAAAATGAAGCAAAGGTTGCTTGGTCAAAAGCATTGGAAATTCAGAATGGACCTGTAGCGATCTGTTTTACGCGACAGCCTGTTAAATCAACAGCCCGTGATCGCACCAAAAAATTTGCACGCGAAGGTTTGAAGAAAGGGGCGTATTTACTTTACGGTGATTTAAAAAAACAAGTTGATGTTGAAATATATGCCTCGGGATCTGAAATAAATACTTCATTCTTAGCTGCAAAAATGCTAGCGAATGATGGATTATTTGTGCGTCTATTTTCAGTACCAAGCTGGGAATTATTTGCTGCTCAGGATGAAAATTATAGAAATTCAATTCTTAACGGGAAAGCTAAGCTCAAAGTAAGTATTGAAGCAGGTGTAGGATTAGGTTGGCAAAAATTTGTTGGTAAAGACGGACTAATAATTTCTCAGGAAACTTTTGGGGAATCAGCACCCGAATCAGTGATGGCAGACCATTTCGGATTTACATCTGCAAAAATTTATAAGAGAATCAAAGAAAACTTTGATGAAATAAATTTATCGGAGTAAGTAATGAATAACTTATTTGATATATCAGGCAAGATTGCTTTAGTAACTGGTTCTGGACAAGGGATCGGGTATATACTTGCAAAAGGCTTAGCCGACGCTGGGTGTACAGTCATTTTAAATGATATTATTGAAAATAGACTTAATAAGACAGTCGACAAGTTGAAAAAGGAAGGATTTAATGCTCACGGCGTTGTATTCGATGTACGTGATGAAGATCAAATTAAAACTAGCATAGACAATATTGAAAAAGCCGTAGGTACTATCGATATCCTGGTAAATAATGCTGGTATTCAAATTAGAGGTCAGCTTGAAGATTTTAAACTTACTGATTGGCAGAGTTTAATTGATATCAATCTAACCGGTGCTTTTCTCGTTTCCAAATCTGTTGTTAAAAATATGATTGAAAGAAAAACCGGAAAGATAATCAATATCTGTTCTATGCAGAGTGAGCTTGCTCGACCGTCAATCGCACCATATACTACAACAAAAGGGGGCTTGAGAAATCTAACAAGAGGAATGGCAACGGATTGGGGAAAATATAATATTCAAATTAACGGGATAGCTCCAGGTTATTTCAAGACTGCAATGACTCAAAGCTTATATGAGGATAAAGAATTTGACAAATGGTTGCGTAATAGAACACCAGCAAATAGATGGGGTGATCCGGAAGAACTAGTTGGCACATTAATCTACTTGTCATCTCATGCATCTGATTATGTGAACGGTCATCTTGTATATGTTGATGGTGGCATGCTTGCCTGTGTATAGGCAATTCCTGAATATTTAAAAGAGGTATTTATATGAATAATTCGCAGATTGGATTAATTGGATTGGCTGTAATGGGTGAAAACTTAGTTTTAAATCTAGAAAGTAAGGGATTTTCTGTTGCAGTCTATAATCGCACTACCTCGAAAGTTGACAATTTTATTAAAGGTAGAGCAAAAGGTAAAAATATTAGTGGATATTATAGTATTAAAGAATTAGTGGATAGTCTAGAAACACCTAGAAAAGTGATATTACTTGTAAAAGCGGGAAAAGCAGTGGATGATTTCATTGAGATGTTAATTTCGCATCTAGAGAATGGTGATATTATTATTGATGGGGGGAATAGTTATTTCCCGGATACTATTAGACGTACAAAATATGTTGAGAGTAAAGGATTATTATATATTGGGACTGGTGTCTCCGGCGGAGAAGAAGGCGCACTGAGGGGGCCTTCTATAATGCCCGGTGGTTCAAAAAAAGCGTGGCCATTTGTTAAACATATATTCCAAAAAATAGCTGCTCATACAGATGATGGTGATCCTTGCTGTGAATGGGTAGGAGAAAATGGTGCAGGGCATTTTGTAAAAATGGTGCATAATGGTATTGAATACGGTGACATGCAAATGATCTGTGAAACATATCAAATGATGAAATATGGACTGAGTATGTCAAATACAGAAATGGCAGAAGTATTCAATCGGTGGAATAATGGTAAACTTAATAGTTACTTAATCGAAATCACGCGAGATATTTTAGGTTACCAGGACGAAGATGGTAATTTTACAATTGATCAAATTCTTGATACAGCTGGACAGAAAGGAACCGGGAAATGGACCGCAATTGCAGCTTTAGACGAAGGTATGCCGCTAACATTAATCGGTGAAGCAGTCTTTGCACGCTGTCTTTCTGCCCTTAAAAATGAACGAGTAAAGGCTTCCAAATTACTAAGTGGACCTAAAATTAATTTTGAAGGTCTTAAAAATGAAATTATTGACGATTTGGAAGAAGCCTTATATGCATCAAAAATTGTATCGTATGCACAAGGATATCAACTTATGCAAGCTGCTGCAAAAAGTTATAGCTGGAATCTTAATAATGGTGGCATTGCCCTAATGTGGCGTGGTGGTTGTATAATTCGTTCAATATTTTTGGGGAAAATAAAAGAAGCATTTGATATCAATCCAAGACTTGAAAATTTGTTATTGGATCCATTTTTTAGGGACGCTGTAATCGGTGCTCAAGGTGCGTGGCGCCGAGTTGTAATGAATGCAGTAAAGATTGGTGTTCCTATGCCAGCTATTTGTTCAGCATTGGCATATTATGATGGATATCGTTCTGAGCGATTACCTGCCAACTTATTACAAGCACAACGTGACTATTTTGGTGCACATACATACGAAAGAGTTGATAAACCGCGTGGTGAATATTTTCATACAAATTGGACAGGTCGCGGAGGAGATACGTCTTCGACAACGTATTCAGTTTAATCAAGAGTATAAATCATCATTCGATCCGCTATGTCCCGAAAATAGGAACAATACATCATTGTTTTAAACAAAAGGATTAAATAATGGCTAAACTAAAAATTAAAAATGATAACTATTTATTGGATTTTCTTTCACTTGGATCATTAGTTCATCGATTAGATCCAGGTAGAATTCCCTTCAGAAAAGCACGATCAGTCAATATCCATGTTTCAGGGGGTGAATACAATGTTGCTGCCAATCTAGCTGACTGTTTTGGATTTAAAACAGGTATTGCAACAGCAATGGTCGATTATGGTATTGGAGAACTTGTTCAAACGCGTGTAAAAGAAATGGGTGTAAAACCTTTTTATAAATGGTTTGAGCACGATGGTGCTCGTGGACCGAATATAGCTACTGTGTATAGTGATCTTGGGTACGGCATTCGTCCACCAGTTGTTTTTTATAATCGTGCGAATGAGGCAGGGGCAATGTTAAAACCTGGTGATTTTGATTGGGAAGATATTTTTAACCATGGAATTCGATGGTTTCATTCGGGTGGTATATATGCAGCATTATCTAAGTCCACTTCTAAATTAATCATAGAAGCTATGCAAGTTGCAAAAGATCATGGATCAATTACATCGTTTGACTTGAACTACCGAGCAAAACTTTGGGAATCTATCGGAGGATTAAAGCAAGCTCAAAAAAGTTTGAGACAAATAGTAAAAAATGTAGACGTGCTTATTGGGAATGAAGAAGATTTGCAACTTGGATTAGGAATCAAAGGACCCGAGGTAGAGAAAAAGTCAAAATTAGATACTGACATATTTTTCCAAATGATTGGCGATGTTATAAACGAATTTCCGAATATTAAGATGGTAGCTACTACTCTCAGAAAAGTGCAAACTGCTAATCACCATCAGTGGGGATCTGTTCTGTGGTATAACAATAAAAATTATATTAGCCCTACCTGTGAATTGAAAGTCCTTGACAGAATTGGCGGTGGTGATGGTTTTGCATCTGGTTTGATTTATGGAATGTTAACAGAAAGAAGTCCAGAAGAAGCACTACGATTAGGATGGGCTCATGGTGCATTATCCACTACATTTCCTGGTGATGTAACAATGGCAAAATTACCTGAAGTTGAAGAATTTGCTAAGGGTGGATCTGCGAGGGTGCAGAGATAATTATAAAATAAAAATGAGAATTAAAAGCTTCATTCAGATTGTTGACATGGCACTTTAATTATAATATTGCTGCTGCAACAACAGGTAAAAGAAAAACACAAAATGCTGTAAGTGTAGCTATACAAAAAGATAATTACTCAATACAATTTGCCTAAAATCCCACGTTCCTAAAGGCGTGTCGATTCGAGTCCGACCCCGGGTACTCCTCAAAGATTGACTACAACATAAAAGTCTATTTAAGATGTTATCGGTTTCCACACTGGATAGATGCTTCAATTATAAATAACTATAGGCCAAATTAAATTTGTTAAATTAATAGGAAACATGATATTAAAATAAATCACTTGGAGCAAAAATGGAATATAGAAGACTAGGAAATTCAGGATTAAAACTAAGCTTGTATTCATATGGTTCATGGGTAACATTCGCTAATCAGGTTGAAGTGAAGTTGGCAAAAGAATTAATGACATATGCATATGACAATGGAATCAATTTCTTTGACAATGCTGAAGCTTATATGATGGGAGATTCTGAAGTTGTAATGGGTAAAGTACTGAAGGAATTAGCCTGGTCTCGCGATTCATACTGTGTTTCAAGTAAAGTATTTTGGGGAGGGGATAAACCTACTCAGCGTGGATTAAGCAATAAACATATAGTAGACGCTTGCAATGCTGCCTTAAGAAGACTGCAAGTAGAGTATTTAGATTTATATTTCTGTCATAGACCTGACCCGAATACACCAATAGAAGAAACAGTCCGTGCAATGCATAATCTTATACTTCAAGGGAAAATATTATATTGGGGTACATCCGAATGGAATGCACAACAAATAACTGAAGCCCATTGTATTGCTAAAGAATATGGTTTAACACCTCCAACAATGGAACAACCTGAATATAATTTTTTTCAGAGGGAAAAAGTCGAAAAGGACTATCTGCCTTTGTATGATAATTTTGGACTAGGAACTACTATCTGGTCACCATTAGCAAGTGGGATATTAACAGGTAAATATAAAGATGGTATTCCAAAGGAAAGTAGACTAAATCTTAAAAATTACGAATGGTTGAAGAATCAATTCGATAATCCTGAAGGTCGTGCTAAGATAGATAAAACTGAAAAATTAAAAATAATTGCTCAAGAACTTGATATATCAGTACATCATTTAGCGTTATTTTGGTGTGCAAAAAATAGAAATGTTAGCACGATTATACTCGGGGCTTCAAGGTTGGACCAGTTGAAAGATAACCTGAGTATTATTGATAAATCAATTGACTTTACTGATGAATTAATAAGTAAAATTGAGGATATAGTAAAAAGTAAACCTAGACTAGATAATGTATTTGAATAATTTTCTTTCATTTAAATATTAATGGAAAGCCTAATATAAGATAGTGTTTTGAATTAATACTGAAAGTAACTCCTCATCGAAGGCTGCTTTCCCACAGTAAAGCTCTGATTTTGTGGTATATAAGTAATATCGCTTTAAGTACTTGTTTAAAACCTCTACATTATTAACAGATGATATGTGAAGAGAACTTATAATCCCTCGCCCCCTAAAAGGCGTGTCAGTTCGAGTCCGACCTCGGGTACTCCTCGCCGATTGATGACAACTACATAAAAAAGAGTAGTTTTTACTGCCCTTTTTTCTTACATAAAAATGCTATAAATATGACTATTTATGACAAATGTACGTTGGTTGTTCATTTTAGATTATAATTAATCAGATTTTATTTGCTAAAACATGTATACCATGTGATAACATTTCCTGTGAACCCTCATCTTTTTTTGATAGTCGACTAAGGGTAATCAATATAGGTGCTGAAATCACTGTAAGTATAATCCATCTAATAATTCCTAATTTTGAATACTTACGTGCGGTAGTTTTAATTCGCCTAAATTCTTGAGCAACGTATTCGAAGAAATTCCCATTATAATCTAATACTTTTATATTAAATCCACATTGGGGCAAATGATATTCGAAGAAATTCCTACTAAAACCGTTATAGTAGTAATATGGCGATTGGTGCGTTAATGAACATACAGGAACAGTAAGAATTAATTCTCCTCCGGGCTTTAATAATCTTGAAAATTCCTGTAAGACTCTCAATGGATCAGGAATGTGCTCAAAGACTTCAGTACAGAGAATTGCGTCGTATGAGTTATCTTCTTCAGGTATCTCAGATATGTCGGAAATTATATCAACGTTCCAGTCATGAATTGCTTGTTTTTGTAATCCTATTGAATCTCCAACACCGTCATATTCGGCCAAATCCTGAGAAATATATTTTAAATGAGTACACGATTCCTTGTATCTCATTTGACCAGCACCAGCATCTAATATTTTTAATCCGTTTTTTAATTGAGAGAGGCTGTGGCGTACCCAATTATCTCGGTTTGATTGATTTTTTGTACCGCATTTAGTAAGTATAAACGATTTGGAAACTAAACTGCGACGTGAGTAATACAAAGTTGCGCGGATTTTTGATTTTACTTTTTTAAAATACATTGGTTTAGGCTTCACTATTATTTCCCTCGTATATCCTGACTAGTCTTAATTAGTTGAAAAATAAAATTGTAATAATTATTTTGCTGTAAATCGAATAATAAAATCCTAACTAATTTCATTTATGTATAAATATTCCAATATAGTAGGTCTTTTATGATCAGCCTTCATTGGTTGGATCTATAATTACATAATAAACAGCTAGAACCTACTAAATCTTAAAATGAAATTCTATTGCTCGTATTGTGATAAGTATAATACGCTAACTCCAATAACGAGTCAATTTAACCTGTTATTAAGATATCGTTTTCCTCTTTTATATTATTATTTTAATTGACATCTATTTAATAATATTGGCGTCTAATAATTTTGAATTAAACCATATAAGGAGTTATATGAGTTTCAATAAAAGTAACATAATAAAAATATTATCGTTTTTCATTATTCTGACTTTTGGATTTGTCGGAATGAGATTTTTAGGTTCATCAACTAAACAAACAAAAAAACGAGATGTCATACAAGAAGTTCGAAAAGTTGAAACTCAAATACTTACACATGGTAATATCCCAGTGATTATTGAGGGAAATGGGACAATTGTAGCTCAAAAGACAATCGATATTATTTCTGAAGTACAGGGGATTGTTACCTTTGCTAAAAATGATTTAAAGAGCGGGACTTTTGTAAATAAGGGCGAGGTAATTTGTAAAATTGATAAGCGATTAGCGGAGAACACATTCCAATCCCAATATACTGAATTTACACGTTTACTTACTTTATTTTTAGCTTTTGCACATAGTGAAAGTGATGAACTTCATCAAAAATGGTTAAAATATTCAAATGGATTAGATATAAATAACCCAATAATGGAGTTACCAGAAATAACTAATGTACGTGAAAAAAATCAGGCGATTAATCACAAAATATTCACTCAATATTTAGCAGTAAAGAATTCCGAAATTACTCTATCCAAACACATAATGGTTGCTCCATTTAGCGGATATATAACATCAAATGGGATTGTAAAAGATAGCTACATAAATTTTGGACAAAAAATAGCAAGTCTGCAGAATGTTACTGATATTGAAATATCTGTACCGCTTCTACTCGAAGATGCTCAATGGATTGATTTTAATAATAGCCCACACGTAAAAGTTTATTGGAAAAATGATCAAGATAGTTGGGTTTCTGGTAGCATTTACCGTAAAGAAAATCAATTAAATCCTAATTCACAATCGATAAATGTATTTGTATCATTAACTAATAATTCAATGAACGAATATTTATTCCCTGGGAATTATGTTAGAGTATTAATTGAAGGTGCTACAATACCCAATGTAGCAGAAATTCCACGATACATAATTGATAATGATAACAACTTGTATTTTATCGATGATAGCAGCCGATTGGGAAGAGCTAGAGTAAATATCGTCTCCGTTCAAGGAGACAATTTATTAATCGAAAGAACACTCCGTGATAGTACAAAAATAGTTACTTCCATTCTACAAAAACCACTTATCGGAATGTTGATTGAAGATGTCGATGAGGTTAAAGTTGAAATTGATTCACTGATTGCTAATTAGGATATAATACATGAAAAATTTTATTGAATATTTCATAAAACATAGAGTCATTAGTAATTGGATCATGTTTGTTATATGTATCGCAGGAGTGTTTGCATTATTCAATTTACAAAAACGAATTAATCCGAAATTTGAACAACCATATGTAACAGTGGCAGTTCCCTGGCCTGGAGCATCTCCGGTAGAACTTGAAGAGGGAATCATGGTCAAGATCGAAGAAGCTTTAAAAGGTCTAGAAGGTCTAAAAGACATATGGTCGCAATCTCATGAGAGTTACGGAGAAGTAACTGTTGAAGTTGACGATAAATATGATATGAACAAGGCAATTCAAGTGGTTAAGAATTCGGTAAATTCAATCAGTTCTTATCCAGTTGGTGCTGAAAAGCCAATAATCTATCAAGAAACGGTTTGGAATAGAGCAATTTCCCTTAGTGTTTACGGACCTGATGATCTGTTTACTACAAAAAAGATTATCGATGAATTCCGTGATGATTTGACACGCACCGGAAAGATTTCCAATACAATGACCTGGGGTCTTCCTGACCGTGAAATATCAATCGAAATTGCACCGGATGTCTTAGAGAAATTCAAACTTACCATAAATGACATTGCGAGTGCTGTACGCAATTCAAACCTAAATATATCATCAGGTTCTGTGTTAACCGAACAAGAGGAAATCCTTATTCGATCCTACGGTAAAAAATACCAATCACAGGAATTCGAAGATATTGAAATTGTTTCTGGAATCGATGGTACAAAAATAAAATTGGTCGATATTTGCTCAATTAATGAACAGTGGCCTGAAAACCAATTTTACACTGAGTTTAATAATCGACGGGCGGTAACGTTCAACGTAATGTACAATAATTATGAAGATGTTGTTGAAATTGTTGAAATAACAGAGCGAATAGCTAAACAGTATAACGAAAAATATGCTGGATTGATAACTTTTGAAACATTCATCAAAGAAACCGATGATTTACAAGAGCGATTGCGTCTATTAGGTCAAAACGGTTTAATCGGATTTGCATTAATTATGTTATTATTAGGCATCTTTTTGAATTTACGGATGGCTTTCTGGGTGGCACTCAGTATCCCAATATCATTCCTTGGAATGTTTTTCGTAATATGGATGTTAGGAATTAGTATTAATGAATTTTCTCTTTTTGGAATGATTTTAGTAGTTGGAATATTAGTAGATGATGGAATAATAATTGGTGAGAGTATATTCTCTCAAGCAGAAAAAGGGAAAAAGAAATTCAAAGCCACTGTTGACGGTACTTTAGACGTTATAAAACCAGTTTCAATTGCAATTCTAACAACAATAGTTGCTTTTATACCATATTTTTATTTTTATGGTCGATTGGGTGACTATGTCTGGCAGATTGGAGCCATAGTCATAACTAGTGTGTCTTTCTCGTTGCTCGAGGCTACTATAATTTTACCTGGTCATTTGAAACACTCAAAAGCTCTTGAATTTGACCTGGATGCTAAAGCTAAAAAGAAGTCGTCATTAGCTAATTTCAGAAATAAATTTGACGTCTTTTTGAAAAACATTTCAGATGATACATACAGTAGGTTTTTAAAATTTTGTTTAAGAAATCGATGGAGCGTTTCTGCTTCAACACTCGCACTTACTTTACTCATTATGGGATTATTTCAAGGTGCACATGTTAGAGCGCAATTCTTTCCTGAAATGGAATTTCCCTTTGCTCGCATTGCAATAGAAATGCCCGCGGGCGCCTCTGCAAATGCCGCCGATGAGGTAAGAAAGGAAGTAGTAGAAAAAGCTTTATCCTATGGAAAAAAAATGGAGGAAGAAAACGGTATTAATCCAATCGAGAATTATATGTCTTGGGGTGGTAGAGGAGATATAAATATCTTTCTTGATTTAATTCCTGCCACACAACGTGATTGGTCTGTTAATGATTTTTTAAGCGATTTAAGTGACTATATTGGTACAATTCCTAAAGCTGAAAATGTAAATATTCGAACTGCGTCATTTGGAGGCAGTCCAGTGTCAGTCAGATTATTGAGCACAGATTATTCACAACTTTTAAAAGCTAAAAATTTATTAAAGGAAGAACTTCAACAAATTGATGGTTTAATAGATATTCGAGATGATACACCATTAGGTAATAATGAATTTATAGTCACATTAAAACCACGTGCAGAAGCACTCGGTTTTACACTGCGAGATGTTACAACACAATTACGCCAAGGTTTTTTTGGACAAGAAATAATGCGCATGCAGCGTGGAAGAGACGAACTTCGAATTTGGGTACGCTTCACTAAAGAAAATAGGGTATCGATTAGCCAAATTGAAAATTTGCGCATAAGAACGCCAATGGGGGAATATATTGCATTCAAAGAAATTGCCACATTCAAGATTGAAAGAGGAATACGAACCATCAGACGCGAAAATAGACTCCGTTCGATTAGAGTTAATGCAAATATGGATTTTTCGAAAAACAATTTACAAGTAGTATTAGGAGAACTCAATTCTACCATTATTCCAAGAGTTTTATCCCAGGTTGATGGTGTCACCGAAACCGCTGGTGGACAATCTGAATACACTGTAAAGATGGTAAATTCTATAACATATTCTATGACTTTTGCTGCAATTGCAATTTTTACTATTTTAGTATTTCTACTAAAATCATACATACAATCAGGATTATTATTATCACTTATTCCACTAGGCGTAATTGGTGCAGTGATTGGACATTATATAATGGGAATACCTGTATCGATATTATCTTTCCTTGGTATAGTCGCTTTAGCTGGTATTATTATTAATGATTCTATCATATTAATTGATCGCTTTAATAAATTGATTAAGGCAGGTGGGAAAGTCAGCGATTCAATTTATCAAGCTGGAATGACAAGATTCAGACCAATCGTCTTAACGACATTAACTACTACAGTTGGCTTAGCTCCTTTGATTTTACAAAAAAGTCAGCAGGGGCAATGGTTAGTACCGATGGCTCTATCAGTAGCAGCAGGATTAGTTTTCGGAACAATCATTACATTGCTTATGCTTCCATCTGCAATTTATTGCTTGAGTGACCTACGAGTACTGAAAAATAGGTTTGCAAATAAATTCATGGGACGAGAACTCTTAGAACGTTCTGATTTAGAGCCAGCAAAGAAATAACCCCATTAAAATTGAAAACGCGTTAATAATAGCGGCTCCCTAAAGGTGTGTCTGTTCATTTAGTGGATAGAATACGACAAAACACAACCAATATACTGCTGCAGTTGCGATTTTGAAGGAAGAATAGGCAATAGATGCGCCATTGATTTATTTAAAAGAATGAGTATTCTTCTTTATATTTAGTTATAGTATGTCAAATTCTGAATAGAATGATCAATACAACTTATGAGAATTAAATATAAAAATTTGTTTCAAATTTTAATATTAGCAGGCATTACGATTATTCAAGCCCAACAAATTCGTGTAGCCTGTGTAGGAAACAGTATTACTGCTGGTGCATGGTTGACAAATCCAGCAGAAGATAGTTATCCTGGCGTTCTTGCTAACCTATTAGGTTCCGATTACAATGTAAAAAATTTCGGTTATTCTGCGTCCACAGTATTAAAGAATAGCGATTCGCCATATTGGAATAAGCCTTCATATCAATTTGCTCTAGGATTTTTCCCCGATGTTGTAATAATTATGTTTGGTACTAATGATAGCAGACCCGAAAACTGGATTTTTAGTGATCAATTTGAATCCGACTATATCGCACTAATAGAATCATTTTTATTAAAAAATCCTTATTCCAAATTTATTTTGTGTTTTCCGCCCTCTATTAGAAATGATCTTGCTTGGGATACTATTCTCAGAACTGAAGTAATTCCTAAGATTGCATCAATCGCATCTCAAACAGGATCAAAAGTAATAAAACTATATGAACATTTTAGAGATCATGAAGAATTATACCTTGATGAGATTCATCCCAATCAAATAGGATACCAGGTAATTGCTAACGCAGTTTTCCAAGCCATTAAAACAATAGAAGACACTCAGGCGCCGGAAATACCAACTAATTTCTCTGCACTTGGTTTTGATCGATCTATCAGGTTAACCTGGAGTCAAAATAGTGAAGCAGATATGGGGAGTTATGTGCTCTTTAAGAACGAAAAAGAAAATGTTGAGCCGAAATACTTTAGAAATGTGATATGGTCAAATACAGTTTATACAGATTATGCGGTAGTAAATGGTGATTCTTTTTACTATAAGATTGCCGCAATGGATTTATCCGGAAATATTAGTAATTCTAGTGCTATTAAATTAGCAGTTCCAAAAGATAAAAAAACACCAGTTACTCCCACAATTGTTAGTATAAGTGTAGAATTAGGTAAAGTAGTATTGCAGTGGGAACAAAATATCGAATCTGACCTAAAACACTACAACATATATAGAAGCTCAGATTATTTTACTCCGACTGAACCGGCTTATAAGATCGGTACAGTTTTAAAACCGAATTCAGTTTTTTATGATACATTATTAGCAAGTCATACTGAATATTTTTATGGTGTAACTGCGGTTGACAGTTCCGGAAATGAAAGTAACAAATCGGATTTTGTGACAGCGTATACCTTAAATATTTCAGAAAAAGAATTAGCCGATCCAGAACTAATTCTGACTCCAAATCCATTCAATTCAACAATTCGATTTCGATATTATCTCAGCGATATATCATTTGTGAGAATTAATATTTTTGATGTTTTTGGAAGAGATATATATACAGTTGTAGATGAGGTGCAATCGACTGGTAGCCATCATGCAATTTGGGATGCTAAAAATTCAAATGGAATTCCGGTCAGTGCAGGTTTATATCTATACAGTTACGAAGATGACAGAAATATATATTCTGGAAAACTAATATATTTAAAATGATATGTTCGATACTCATTTACCGTCGAACAATTAGTTTATTATTAGTAATTTATAATAACCATTTATTGTGAAGGAGAATTGTTAAGATGAAAGCAACTCACATTTTATTAATAATAATTGTGATATTTTTATATACTGGCTGCGCAGCAGGTCCAAATGAATTAACAAACACAAGTGCTTTAGAAGGGGAAGTTGCTGGGTTTTGGTTAGGATTGTGGCATGGATTTATTGCCTTTTTCACATTCATAATCTCTTTATTTACGGATAAAGTTAGCATTTATGAAGTGCACAATAATGGAGGTTGGTATAATTTTGGATTTATATTCGGGGCGATGATGTTTTTCGGTAGTAGTAGCGGAGCTAAGAAAAAAGCCGGTTCGAGACACTGCTAATCAAGTTTCTAACTGCTAAATTTAGAAATACTGATTTGAAATTATTTCGCACTTTCCAAATTTTGTCAATCCTTTTCCTGATTATGACTATCAGTTGCAAACAAAAAGATTCATTTAATCACAACGATATATTGGAATTATCTATTGCTGATATTCATGATTTATATAAAAATGGATCATTAAATGCTGAATTATTGACATCAATGTATCTTGAACGAATTACAGCTTATGACCAACCTACTAAATTAAACAGCATCGTTTTAATTAATCCCAAAGCAATCAATACTGCAATAGCATTAGATACGGAATTTCAAGAAACCGGAATATTACGTCCACTACACGGAATTCCAATGATAGTTAAGGATAATTATAATACAAAAGGATTACAGACTACTGGAGGTTCTGCTGCTTTAAAGGGATTTTTACCTGATAAAGATTCCTATCAAGTAAAAAAATTAAAAGAAGCAGGAGCTATTATACTTGCTAAATCCAATATGGCAGAATGGGCTTTCAGTCCAAAACATACTATTAGTTCAATAGCTGGTGAAACTTTGAATCCGTATAATCTTGACCATGTCCCAGCTGGATCAAGTGGAGGAACAGGAGCTGCAGTGGCAGCTAATTTCGGTACAATTGGATTAGGAACCGACACTGGTAATTCGATCAGAGGTCCTTCTTCCCACAATGCACTGGTTGGTTTTCGATCAACGCTTGGATTAACAAGTCGGGATGGAATTATTCCATTGTACTTACGTAACGATGTAGGTGGACCAATGTGTCGTACTGTTGCAGATGCGACGCGAATTCTTGATGTAATAGCTGGATATGATCCTAATGACCCAATAACAAAACATTGCGAAGGGCGAAAACCAGAATCTTATATAAAATTTTTAAATGGAAAGAATTTGAATGGAAAGAAAATTGGTATATTGAGAGAATTAAGTGATTCCGATAACCATCCGGAAATATCGACATTATTCGAAAAATCAATTATAGTTTTGAAAGATTTGGGAGCAGAAATTATTGATCCATTTGTAGTCCCTAATTTCGATGAATTAAGCCAAGATCAATGGTGCTCTGAATTTAAAAAAGACCTTGAAGTATATCTGGCGACACATGTTAAATCGGATTCGTTAGCAACTCTTGAGGATATTATTGCCACGGGGAAATATTCTAATTTTGCCGCAGATGACTTGAAGTGGTTTGTAGAGAACAGTGGGAGAGAAGTAGAAAAGGAAATTCCTTGTGAGGGACCATTTACTGATCCTAAACGAATTGCATTTCGAGAAGCTATTGAAAATGTAATGAATGATTTGAGGGTTGATGCACTAATATACCCATCATGGAATTATCCACCGGCAAAAACTAAAGAATATGATGAGGGCTATAAAGGTGATAACAGTCAGATAATAGCGCCTCATACTGGACAACCCGCTTTCACCGTGCCAATGGGGTTCACAACTGGTGATCTCCCTGCAGGGCTTCAATTTTTAGGAAGAGTTTTTGATGAAGCCACTCTGATTCAAATATGTTACGCATATGAGCAGGCTACAAGTCATCGAAATCTACCAAAATTATTCCCAGCATTAGCTGAAAACTGATCACATAATAACCCAGTTATAAAAAAGTTACCAGTTATGGATATCAAATTTGTGAGAAAACAATTTCCTGGGCTAAATCAGAATTTCATTTTCATGGACAACGCTGGTGGTTCCCAAATATTAGGATCAGCGATAGCAAGAATTGATGATTATTTGATTAATACTAATGTACAATTAGGTGCTTCTTATGAAATATCAAAACTGGCTAGTGAAAGACTTCGAAGCACCACAAAAAGATTATCAAAATACATAAATTCAAGTCGAACAGAAGAAATTGTGATCGGATCTTCTTCGTCAATGTTATTAAGAATTTTAAGTATTTGTCTAAGTAGAAAGTGGAAGCCAGGGGATGAAGTTGTAATAACAAATTCTGATCATGAAGCTAACATCTCTTGTTGGACGGATCTTCAAAAAAAAGGTATAATTATTAAGATCTGGAAAATTGATCCCGATACGTATCGATTGGATATTTCTGATTTGTTGAAATTAATCACAAAGAAAACAAAACTAGTTGCAATGGCACACGTATCAAATATTTTGGGGACAATTAATCCCATAAAAGAGATTTCAGATATTGTACACAGTGCTGGCGCATTATTATGTATTGATGGTGTAGCCTATGCTCCCCATAGATTTATCGATGTACAGGCATTTGGCGCCGATTTTTATGTTTTCAGTGCCTACAAAGTTTATGGTCCGCATATAAGCATTTTATACGGTAAATATGATCTATTAGCACAATTAGATGGAATTAATCATTATTTTTTCGATAAAAATTATATACCAGAAAAATTTCAACCAGGTAGTTATAATTATGAATTAGCTTACAGTCTATCTGCTGTGATTGAGTATTTTGAAGATTTGCATGATCATCATTTTCGTGAGCATACAACAATCGATAACAAACAAAAATATTCAAAAATTTTTAGTATGATTGCCGAATATGAAGATTCTCTTACAGATCCACTATTAACATATATAAACAATAATCCTAAACTTAAAATTGTCGGTGAAGAGCAATGTGACAGAGCGAGAAGGGTACCTACTATTTCCTTCATACACAACGATCGTAGTAGTTCAGAATTAGTAGAACTGGTTGATAATCATAGAATTGGAATTAGATATGGAGATTTTTATGCAAAAAAGATTATTCATGATCTTAATTTAGAAAAAAAGAATGGTGTCATTCGCGTAAGTCTTGTTCATTATAATACATTTGATGAAGTAAGCTCATTAATTAATATCTTAGAAAAAGTATGTTAACCGTAAGAATTATTTATTTGTATTGTTTAATTATTTAAAGATATGAAACAATAACAATGGCAGCCTTAGGATATAGACCTAGTTATTTAAGACAACCTGATCGAATTTATCGTAACAATAATTCTTTCGTACAGGTTGTAGTATGGAAAAATGATTAAGATCATTCCATTTGAATCTTTAGGTAACCAAAATCACGGTTGGCTAAATGCCCGACACCATTTCAGTTTTTCTAGTTATTATGATCCAGAAAGATTAGGATATCCACCGCTTATTGTATGGAATGATGATACAATAAAGGCTGGTACCGGTTTCCCTTTTCACCCACATCAAAATATGGAGATCATAACCTATATCAGGACCGGAGCCATTACGCATAGAGACAATCTTGGTAACAAGGGTCGGACATTAGCTGGCAATATTCAGGTTATGTCTGCTGGAAGTGGAATAATTCACAGTGAATATAATCTTGAGAAAGTTGACACTACATTATTCCAGATCTGGATAGAAACAGCTGTTCCGAATATTAAACCACGCTGGGATACAAAACCATTCCCTGCTAATGCCACTACGACATTCAGTTTATTAGCTTCCGGAAGAAAAGCTGATGTGCAAAATGATAAATTACAGATTTATCAAGACGCAGCATTGTATGCTGGTGCTTTTAATAAAGGGGAGAAAGTGTCGTACAATATAGACATTGATAGACATCTTTATTTAGTGCCTTCATCTGGTAAACTCAAGATCAATGGAACTGATGTAAATGAAAGGGATGGTGTTTATATTTTTAATGAAGAGCAGATTGTAGTTGATTCGATTTCTGATTCCGAAATTGTATTTGTTGATCTTCCACTGATTTAAAATAACATTCCCCAACAAAGTATTAGAAATTTGCATGTTTGATCATTCCTAAAGTATAATCATTTATCCGTTTCTTGAGGATTAACAAGGAAAGGGGGGGTATTATGTATACAAAGCAATCTGTTTTTCTTCTAATTGTAATAATCGTAGTTTTATTCAGTTGCACATCCGGTCCAAACCTGAATGTAATGTATCCAGGAGATGAGCGATTAAAAAGCGAAATAGCCTGCGTCAATTGCCCTGAAAATATTGTTTTATATATTGATAACAAAAAAGCACTTGAATCAGCTAATAATTTGATACTACCCGGAAATCATACACTACATTTTTATTACGAAGATGAAACCTTGGATACTAACACAAAACGATATAATAAAATACGATCTAAAGATTATATCATTGGATTTACAGCTGAAGCTGACAAAGAATATAGAATAATGCATGATTGGGTAAAACAAGATGATAAACGATTATTAACAACCAGGCTAGAAGAAAAACAAACTAATGGTAATTGGTTAAAAATATCTGACGGTTATATTATTGAGATGGAAGTTGATGTTCATCAAGAATAATATTGAGTAATTCACTGCTAATAACCGAATGACTCACTAAATTTGTAAACGACGGCAATTCGTTTAGCCGGGGAAGTTTTACAGGTTTTATAAAAAGATAGGTTTATCTTTTGCCTGTAGTTGTGTAAACCATTCAGAATTGTATAACAGCAAGATATTGAACCGTTTTAAATTATTATGGTGTTATATTATGTAGAATGACTGGACAAATTTTTAATTATGAGTAAAATAGTACAATAAAGCAGATTTAAATGCTGGCGGTATATTTCTTATTAGCACTGAGTGTTTCATTTATTTGTTCTATATTAGAATCAATTCTTCTTTCTGTTTCACATGCGCATATTGGTCAGCTTAAAAAGGACGGTAAAAAAAGTGGCGAAATATTAGATCGACATAAACAAAATATAAGTAGGCCCCTCGCTGCAATACTTACGCTTAATACAATAGCGAATACCGTGGGAGCAGCTGGCGTAGGGGCAGAAACACTTTTAATGTATGGTAATAAATGGGTTGCTATTGCATCTGGTGCGCTAACTCTGTCAATATTGATCTTTTCTGAGATTATTCCAAAAACACTTGGTACAGTTTATTGGAAATCTTTGGCAAATCCGGCAGCTTTTACAATTAGAGTATTGATTTATTTAACCTATCCATTTGTGATATTTTCAGAATTTATGAGTCATCTACTTAGACGACAATCAAGTGATCAAAAGGTTACCCGTGAAGATATGATTGCCATGGCAGAACTGGGAGAAGAAGAAGGTACTCTCCATGAGCAGGAAAGTGACATTATTGAAAACCTAATGAAATTGCGGGAAGTGAAAGCGGAGGCAGTTTTAACACCTCGCTCAGTTGTATTTGCTTTGAATAAGGAAAATACGGTTGAAGAAGTGATGGATAAATATTCACCCTTGGTTTTCTCTCGTATACCAATATATGAAGAGTCATTAGATCATATGATTGGATTTGTGCACCGTTATGACATTGTCAAGGAACAAGCAGAAGACCATTTCACACTATCGATGGAAGAATTAATGGAACCAATTCATACTGTTCAGGAAACTGATTCGGTTGCTACTATTCTTGATGAATTTGTTAAACGTCGACAACAGATATTTATGGTGGCAGACGAATTTGGCAGCACAATAGGCATCATAACTCTTGAGGATGCAATTGAAACTCTTCTTGGAGTCGAAATTGTTGATGAACATGATTCAGTTGTTGATATGCGCAAATTCGCCCGTGACAAACACCAGCGAATGCAAGCCTCGAAAAATGACAACACTTAATGTCAAACCAGAGATAATACTTAATAATTAATCATGCATGTTGAAAATGGGGAATGAATGGAGCAAACACTGATACAAAATTCGTTTGGACTTTTGGCAGTATTATTAATCATACCAGCAGTAATATTTTACATTAATAGTCACCCAAAATATGGAAAAATATTCAAAATAATTCCACCACTTGTATTTGCATATTTTATTCCTACGATACTAACTACACTTGGGATTATTCCTTCAAGCGCACCACTCTACTCACAGATAAAAACCTATGTGTTGCCAGCCAGTCTACTTTTATTGACTCTGGCAGTTGATATTCGCGGTATTATTCGCTTAGGAAGCAAGGCAGTAATTATGTTTCTGACAGGAACTTTTGGGATCGTTATTGGCGGACCGATCGCCCTTATCCTTTTTAAAGATTATCTACCGCTTGAAATCTGGAAAGGGATGGCTGCTCTAGCAGGTTCCTGGATTGGAGGTGGTGCAAATTTCATTGCCATAGGTAAATCAGTTGGTGCAACCGATCAAATGCTTGGAACCATGGTTGTTGTGGATGTTCTCGTAGCAAGTATCTGGATGGGGGTTTTACTTTTTCTCGCGGGGCGCTACAAGCGAATTGATAATTGGCTAAAAGCTGATAATACAATGATCGAAGAGCTGAAGAATAGGGTCGTGCAATTTCAGGAAGAAACTAATCGAGTTGCCACAACAACAGATTACATGATTATGCTAGCACTGGCCATGGGAGGAGCTTGGGCCGCATATTTACTTGGTAATTTATTGCCTGAAATTGGGACAGTCATATCACATACAACCTGGAAGGTCATTCTGATAACTACTGTAGGTGTAATATTCTCATTTACAAAAGTTCGCAATTATGAGGGGGCGGGTGCTTCCAAATTAGGGACAGTGATGCTTTATTTACTGATTGGTGTAATTGGTGCTAATGCTGATTTACGAGCTGTTGTTGAATATCCAGCGCTGTTTGCCATGGGGTTGACATGGATAATAATTCATGTCATCATTATGCTAACCATTATGAAACTCATAAAGGCACCTTTATTCTTTATGGCTGTTGGTTCCCAAGCAAATATTGGTGGTGCAGCTTCCGCTCCAATCGTTGCTTCAGCCTTTCATCCGGCTTTAGCAACAGTTGGTGTAATGCTAGGAATTGCTGGTTATGTGGTTGGAACTTATGCTGCTTTAATTTGTGCATCTATTTTACAACTCATATAATTGCAATAATTAGTTAGATTAATTGGGTTTGACATTGGAGTTAGGTTCTATTACCGTTAAATTCGCCAGCAAAATTTTTAGGAGATTCTAATTTAATGGCTAAGAAACAATTATCATTTGCCGATAAAGCATCAAAAAAGCAAGACAAACAAGATTGGAAATACGTCAAATATATTAAAAGTGTTCTCTCTGAAAAAACAGGACATTGGCGTTTTAAGGAGAATATGGTTCGGCTAGAGAGAGGAGAGAACCTGGATGCTGCCTTACAACGTATAGAATCAGCCGCTGATCATTTACAAGCTGACATTCAAGACATGACGAAAGAGGTACAAGCTAGTGTTGATTCCACTCCGGAAAAAGTAGCTGAAGAAGTGCAAGATAAATCTGAAAGTGTTGCAGTATCACAACCAGAAAAAGATCAAACGGATGATGTTAAGCCAGCTGAATTAAAAGAGAAAAAGAAACCGCAAGATTTAAAGCCACAAGAAGAAGAAAAAGTTGAAGCAAAACCAGCTGAAGATAAATTAGAAGAAGTGGATGCATCGAAATCACCTAAAGATGTAGCAACTGAAGAATCAAAAGAAAAATAGATTATATTTTTTATATTTTATAAAATACAACAGTAATTACGATTTCATGGTACTGCTTGAGTTTTGAGATCCTATAAATAAATTCAAATCTACTAAAAAGAACTAACACCAATAATTGTGTGATAATATTAGTCTAATTAACTTTGCTGGCTTTATTAAGGTGCATTTTAAATTTTGTATTTGGAGAGATGTCCGAGTGGCTGAAGGAGCACGCTTGGAAAGCGTGTAACGGTTCACGCCGTTCGAGGGTTCGAATCCCTCTCTCTCCGCAATGATTTTTCTCAATTGGAGGCGTGGCAGAGTGGTTGAATGCACTGGTCTTGAAAACCAGCAAGGGCTTATGTCCTTCAGAGGTTCGAATCCTCTCGCCTCCGCATTAAATTCCCAATATGTCTAATCAACTAAAACCACGTGTACGATTTGCTCCCAGCCCCACTGGAGAGCTACATCTGGGTGGTGCTCGAACTGCTTTATTTAACTGGCTTTTTGCAAAGCAAAATAAAGGAACATTTTTACTGCGTATTGAAGATACTGATGCAGTCAGGTCTAAACCTGAGTTTGTTCAACAAATAAAAGACTCACTGCAATGGCTGGGCCTTGAATGGGAAAATCCAATCGTATATCAATCCCAACGGCAGGAATTATATAGATCCACCATTGAAAAACTCCTTAACAAAAACAACGCCTATCGCTGTTTTTGTTCAAAGGAACAATTAGGGAATGAGCGAGAATCAGCGGATAAAAGGGGTGAAGCTTATACTTATTCGGGTATTTGTAGGAATTTATCAGACAAAATAGTTCAGATGTATTTGGAAAAGCAAATTAATTTTTCAGTCAGAATGAGAGTTCCTGGTGGGAATACAGAATTTCAAGATCAAATTTATGGAAGTGTAAAAGTTGAGAATAGCCAGATCGATGATTTTATTATTGCTAGGACTGATGGTACACCGACCTACAATCTGGTGGTTGTTGTCGATGACAATGATATGCAAATAACACATGTAATTCGCGGTGAAGATCACATTTCCAATACTCCCAAACAAATTTTGATTTATAATGGATTAGAATACAATACTCCAATATTTGCGCATCTTCCAATGATTCTGGGTCATGACAAGAAAAGACTTAGCAAACGGCACTCAGCACCTGGAATTCAATTTTTCCGAGATCAAGGTTATCTACCTCAAACCCTTGTTAATTATCTGGCTTTTTTAGGATGGAATCCAGGAACAGAAGAGGAAATATTTTCCGTTCAGGAATTGATCAAAACTTTTAATATTTCAAAGGTGCAAAAAAAGGGTGCTGTATATGACGATAAAAAACTTAACTGGATGAGCGGACAGCACATTTTTAAACTCCAGCCAAGTGCAATATTAAAAAAAATGCGTGAATTTTATCCTGCATGGCGTGATACATCGCACGATAATTACCTCATTTCAATAGTTGAGTTGATGCAAGAACGAATTAAATCATTGGTTGAACTAGATGAGAAAACTAGATATTTCTTTAATGATCCAAATGAATATGAAGAAAAGGCTGTCAGAAAACGTTGGAAGGATAATTCAATTAATGATATTGTATCAGAGTATATTGTTTTATTAAGTGATTTAAAGCAATGGGATAAAGATATACTTGAATATACTCTACGGAAAATTACCGATGCTAAACAAGTTTCTGCCGGTAATTTAATCCACCCAACTAGACTAGCCCTTAGTGGTGTCGCAGCCGGACCATCTTTATTTAATATAATGGAGATATTGGGAAAAGAGACTTGTCTTAGACGAATAAATTCGGCCTTAAAACGTTTCCCGAGAACAGATTAAATATTTTATTATTCATACATTATCCCAGTTATAGAAATCAGGATAGTTCTATTCATAATAAAAAGGTACTTAATATTTCAATTCAATTAAGCAATGGTAAATCGATTCACACTTTTATGAGCTTCTGGAAAAAGGTTCAGTTTTGAGAGATTTTTAAGCCACGTCGTGCTTATACTGCAAAAAGGAAGCATGATTTCAAAATAGATTTTATAATGAATATACTTGTATGTTTAAAGCAAAAGGGAATTGTCCCATATAAAAACCTATCTTAATTTTGGCAGCGTTTTTTGAAAATGTTCATAGCTATTGGGGAGTCGTCCAACGGCAAGACACCAGATTCTGGTTCTGGCTATCGGGGTTCGAATCCCTGCTCCCCAGCAACAATAAAATTATGCGCCCGTAGCTCAACTGGATAGAGTGCCTGGCTACGGACCAGGAGGTTGAGGGTTCGAATCCTTCCGGGCGTACAATGAGGCCCGTTCGTCTAACGGTTAGGACGCAAGATTCTCAATCTTGTAATAGGGGTTCGATTCCCCTACGGGCTACAAATTTCGCTTAATTCCTGAGAAGTAATTTCCCATATAAAATAAATGAAATAGATTAAGGTCAACATATTAATTTTCTTTAAATTTTTTATGAAAAATATTATCAGGGAATTGCAAATTGAGTGAATCTAAATTAGGTGAGACGAAAAAATCGTTAGATTTTATTCGTACTATTGTCGCCAATGATAAGATAACCGGAAAGTATGCTGGTCGCGTTCATACTAGATTCCCACCAGAACCAAATGGCTACTTGCATATTGGGCATGCAAAAGCCATTTACCTTGATTTTACAATAGCAGCAGAAAATAATGGCCAAACAAATCTACGTTTTGATGACACAAATCCTGTCAAAGAAGAACACGAGTATGTTCAATCTATAATTAACGATATTCACTGGCTTGGTTTCGATTGGCAAGACCGCTTGTATTATGCCTCCGATTACTTTGATACCTTATATGAATATGCTGAAGTATTAATTCAAAAAGGAAAAGCATTTGTTTGCGATTTAAGCCCATCTGAGATAAAGGAATATCGCGGAACGCTGACTGAGCCGGGCAAAGAAAGTCCTTACCGAAACCGTTCAATCGAAGAGAACCTAAAATTATTTAGAGCTATGAAAACCGGTAATTATGAAGATGGCAGCCGAGTTCTTCGAGCCAAGATTAATATGGCTTCTGGTAATTTGAATATGCGTGATCCCATTATGTACCGCATTTTGCGTTCTACACATCATAGAACCGGGGATAAATGGTGTATTTACCCAACTTACGATTTTACTCATGGTCAATCTGATTCCATCGAAAATATAACACATTCTATGTGCACTTTAGAATTTGAAGACCATAGGCCATTATATGATTGGTTCTTAGAAAATATCGGTATTCACCATCCACAGCAAATTGAATTTTCTCCACTAGTAATGAGTCACACTGTTCAAAGCAAAAGAAAATTACGAGAGCTGGTGGAAGAGAAATATGTCGAGGGTTGGGATGATCCCAGAATGCCAACCCTGACTGGATTAAGGAGACGCGGAGTGACACCAGAATCTATAATTAAATTTGTCGCTAGTTCAGGTGTGGCTAAACGTCAAAGTATCATTGATATTGCAAAATTCGAACATATAATCCGTGAAGAACTAAATAAAATTGTACCTCGCATACTTGCCGTTTTAGATCCAATTAAATTAGTAATTACAAATTACCCTGAAGGTCAAGTTGAAGAATTAGAGGCAATTAATAATCCTGAAGATCCTTTAATGGGATCAAGAAAGATAACATTTTCAAAGGAGATATTTATTGAACGCAGTGACTTCATGGAAGACCCCCCTAATAAATATTTCCGCCTTGCTCCCGGTCGGGAGGTTAGACTGCGGTATGCTTACATCGTTAAATGTGAAAATGTGATCAGGGATAACACAACTAATGAAATTACAGAAATACACTGTACATACGATCCTAATACAAAAAGTGGAACTGGTACGCAGCTCAGAAAAGTTAAAGGTACTATTCACTGGGTATCTGCAGGGCATGCCGTAGATGCCAAAGTACGCTTGTATGATAGACTATATAAAGTTGCCGATCCAATGAAATCTAGTAGCAGTGAAGATTGGAAATCTAATATAAATCCGGATTCCCTGAGAATTGTAAATAACTGTAAAATGGAATCGTGTGTCACTAATGGAAAACCAGGCGACCGATATCAGTTTGAGCGCACAGGTTATTTTATTATTGATCATAGTTCTGAAGAGAAAAATGAACTAATATTTAACCGGACGATATCTCTGCGTGACACTTGGGCAAAGATTGAAAAAGCCCAAAAATAGTAGTGTCAATTAATATGAATTCTTCCAGTGATTTTCAAAATTCAATAGTACAGCACACAAAATGGATGAATTTCGCTCTCAAGCAGGCTGACTTAGCATTTACATCTAATGAAATTCCAGTAGGTGCCATTGTAGTCAAAGACAACCAGATCATTGGAAGGGGATATAATCAATGCGAAGGACTACATGATCCTACTGCTCACGCTGAAATTATTGCTATCTCTGCTGCTGCCAATACTTTGCAGGACTGGCGTTTATCAAATTGTTTCATCTATGTAACAAAGGAACCCTGTGCCATGTGTACTGGCGCAATCATTAACGCCAGATTAAAAATGGTGATATTCGGGTGTTACGATGAAGCAGAAGGATGTTGCGGATCGCGTTATGCATTATGCAGCGATCCCAGTTTTATAAATACCGTGGCCGTTAAGGGTGGTGTAATGGAGAAAGAATCGCTCGCACTAATCCAAACCTTTTTCAAATCAAAAAGAAACTCGTAATTTTTGTTACTTAGAAATCGGAGAGGTGGCAGAGTCTGGTTGATCGCGCTGCACTCGAAATGCAGTGTACCTTCGGGTACCGGGGGTTCGAATCCCTCCCTCTCCGCAATATGCAAAATTGATAATAGTAATTGACATAATTTGTACAAATCAATTTTCCTTGATATAGTTAATTAATTCAGCCCAATTTCGACGGTAATTTGAAACGCAATTTTATATGATTACGAAATATAGATTAAAAACTCTCCATGCTCTCTTAATAGAGGACAAGGAAGAATTACATCCTCAATTTTCCTGTTTTACATTCTAAATTGTATTTCTCTATCATCTAAAGTATGAGCGAAATCACTCTTAAATTGCCCGACAATTCTACGCACATTTTCCAAGCAGGCATAACACCTCTAGAACTTGGGCAAAGTATTGGCATTCCAAGATTGCATGAAATGGTTGCGGCCAAAATTGACGATAGGTTAGTTGATTTAAATTATCAAATAAATGAAGATGCAAAAATTGAAATGCTTTCTGGTGAAAGCGTAGAGGGGCACTCAATTTTGCTGCATAGCACAGCGCACCTTATGGCTCATGCTGTAAAATCGCTATTCCCCAAAGCAAAGGTAACAATAGGCCCTGCAATTGAAAATCGTTTTTACTATGATTTTGACATAGAAGGCACTTTTTCCAAGGATGATCTATTAAAGATCGAACAGAAAATGAAAGAACTTTCAAAAGCGAATTTTTCTGTTTCAAGGTTAGCTCTGAGCAAAAGCGACGCTATTAAATTATTCGATGAAATGGGTGAATTTTATAAGGTTGAGATTATTAATGAAATTGATGATAATGATCAAATCTCTGCTTATCAACAAGATGATTTCACTGATCTTTGTAGAGGCCCCCATGTTCCATCAACCGGGAAAATAAAATATTTTAAATTACTTGACTCTTCCGGAGCGTACTGGCGTGGCGACGAAAAAAATAAAATGCTTCAACGAATATATGGAACAGCTTTTGCTTCAAAAAAAGCACTTAAGGAATATTTAGATTTTATCGAAGAAGCTAAGAAAAGAGATCATCGTAAAATTGGTAAAGAGTTAGGAATTTACGTTTTTGATAATGAAGTAGGTCCAGGATTACCATTATGGCTGCCAAATGGAACGGTAATAATTGAAGAAATAGAGAAACTTGCAAAAGAAACTGAAAGAAATGCTGGTTACAAACAGGTTCGAACACCGCACCTATCTAAGGGAAATTTGTACGAAAAATCTGGACATTTAGAGCTCTATAAAGACAGCATGTATCCAGCAATGGATGTTGATGGAATCGACTATTATATTAAACCGATGAATTGTCCACATCATCATAAAATTTTTGCTTCCTCATCGCACAGCTATCGTGATCTCCCAGTCAGATTATCAGAATACGGGACTTGCTACCGTTATGAAAAGACAGGACAATTATTCGGACTCATGCGAGTTCGTAGCATGCAAATGAATGATGCACATATTTATTGCAGTCGGGACCAATTCAAAGAAGAATTTTTAAACGTATGCAATTTATATACTTATTATTTTAATATATTTGGTATAGATAAATATCAAATGCGATTAAGCTTGCATGATCCTGCTTATCTTGGGAAAAAATTTGTCGATGATGGAAATAACTGGATTAAAACTGAAAAAGCTGTGCGAGAAGCTCTCGATGAGGGAGGGATAGAGTATGTTGAAATTCCGGGTGAAGCAGCCTTTTATGGCCCAAAAATAGATGTTCAGGTCTGGAGTGCTATTGGTAAAGAATTCACTCTAGCAACCAATCAAGTTGATTTTGCAATTCCAGAGCGATTTGGATTGACGTTCAAAAATGCAAAAGGTAAAGATGAATTTCCGATTTGTATTCATCGTGCACCATTAAGCACGCATGAGAGATTCATTGGATTTTTAATTGAACATTATGGCGGAGATTTTCCGCTATGGCTAGCTCCGGTACAAATTACCGTATTGCCTATTTCAGAAAAATCAAATGATTATGCAAAAAAAATTGAGAAAGAATTATTTAAACACGGATTTCGCGTAAATCTTGATGATCGTCCTGATAAAATAGGAGCCAAGATTCGCCAAGCAGAATTATCTAAAATTAATATTATGCTCATTGTTGGGGAGAGGGAAGAGCAGACTCAGTTAGTTGCTGTAAGGAGAAGGTTTGAAGGTGACATGGGTACTACTACCTTAACCGATCTTATAGTAAAACTTTCTGAAGAAATAACTCAGAGGAGGGATCTGTATCGCAAAGACAAATAAAATACGGGTGAATGAGAATATCCGAGCAGAAGAAGTAAGACTCATTAGCGCTGATGGAGAACAATTAGGTATTGTAAGTCTAGAAACAGCACTGGAGCAAGCACGGGATGTTGACCTGGATTTAATCGAAGTTTCACCAAACGCAAAACCACCTGTATGTAGAATTCTCGATTATGGAAAATTAAAATACGAAGAGAAGAAAAAAGCGCAGCAAAGCAAGAAAAAGCAACACGTTGTAAAATTAAAAGAAATAAGACTTAGACCACGAATTGACGACCACGATCTTGACACAAAAGTAAGTATGGGTCGAAAGTTTTTACTTGATGGTGCAAAATTAAAAGTCACAATTATGTTTAGGGGCAGGGAAATGTCCCGATTAGATTTGGGAGAAATAGTAGTAAATAGAGTTATTGAAATGCTTTCGGATATTGCCGAAATTGAGAAACGCAATCCCATGGAAGGACGCAGAATTTCATTAATACTTACTGCGAAATAGGAGAAATGAATGCCTAAGCAGAAAACGCGCCGAAGTGCCGCAAAACGATTTAAATTAACTGGTACTGGAAAAATTAAGCGCAATAAAGCAAACCATAGTCACATGTTAATCCGACGCTCGAAGGATGCTAAGAGGAAGATGCGCAAAGCTACAATCCTTGTTAGAGCGGAAGTAAAAAAAGTTCGTCGGATGTTAGGTGTCTAAAGGAGTAATAAATGCCTAGATCAAATAGTTCTGTGCCCCGTCATCGTCGGCACAGAAAAGTACTGAAGCAGGCCAAAGGCTACTATGGTGCCCGGAGCCGCACATATAAATCCGCAATTGATGCGGTCTGGAAGGCTGGACTATATGCCTACCGTGATCGTCGCCAAAGGAAACGCTATTTTCGGCGTCTTTGGATTATACGGATAAACGCTGCGGCAAGGCAACATGGTTTAAACTATTCTGCTTTCATAGCCGGAATCAAGGAGCAAGGAATTGAAATTAACCGTAAAAGTTTATCCGAATTAGCGGTTAACAATCCTGAAGCTTTTGCATCTCTGGCAAAATCAATTAAATAAAAGTAAAATGTCATTAACAAAAAGAATCGAGGCAGTTCGGACAAAATTTCGGGCTGCCATCGAATCTTTTCCTAGCGACCCCAAAGAGATTGAAGCGTTACGGATTCAATTTCTGGGAAGGAACGGTCAGATTGCTCAATTATTTACAAGTATGCGCCAAGCACCAGAGTCCGAAAGGCCTGAATATGGAAGACTGCTGAATGAATTAAAAAAAGAACTTACCACTTCATATCAAGAAAGGATCAATGCTATCAAATCAGCGAAAGCGGGAAAATCGAAACCAAGTATTGATCATTCTCTCCCGGGCGTCAGTTACAAACTTGGGTCAGTACATCCAATCGAATTAGTTACCAGAGAATTAAAGGACATCTTCAAATCGGTAGGATTCTCTATCGCCTATGGACCAGAGATTGATGACGATTATCATAATTTTTCAGCGCTCAATTTTCCTAAACATCATCCTGCACGTGATATGCAGGACACCTTTTTTGTTGATCCTGACACTGTACTCAGGACGCATACATCCAATGTGCAAATCCATTTAATGGAAAATCAGGATCCACCTTTACGCTATATTGTCCCAGGCCGTGTTTATCGTAATGAATCGATTAGCTATAAGAGTTACTGTCTATTTCATCAAATCGAAGGACTGTACGTTGACAAGGATGTTTCATTTTCTGAGATGAAAAGTATTTTACATTATTTTGTGAGACAGATTTTTGGTAATAATGTAAAAATTAGATTCCGACCAAGTTATTTCCCATTCACTGAACCCAGCGCGGAAGTTGACATATGGGATTCTGATCGTGGTCAATGGCTTGAGATTCTCGGATGTGGCATGGTAGATCCGAATGTATTCATAAATGTGGGATATGATCCTGAAATCTGGCAGGGTTATGCATTCGGTCTTGGGATTGAACGTATTGCTATGCTTAAATACAAGATTAATGATATTCGAATATTTTATCAAAATGATGTTCGTTTTCTGGGACAGTTCTAATGCTAATATCTATTGAATGGCTCAAGCGCTATGTAGATATCACTGAAAACCCAAAGGAGTTGGCTGACCTATTAACGATGCTTGGTCTTGAAGCAGAAGATCAAAAGGCAACCCAATACTCAACAAAGATTATTACCGCGCGTGTTTTAAAAGTGAACGATCACCCAAATGCAGACAAATTAAAAATTTGTTTGGTAAATGACGGCAAAGATGATCACAATATTATCTGTGGTGCCCCAAACGTAACTGAAAATCAGATTGTTGTTCTGGCAAAAATTGGAGCAATTCTACCTGGCAACTTCAGAATTAAAGAAGCCAACATTAGAGGTGAGAAAAGCTCAGGAATGATCTGTTCTGAAAGGGAACTCGGTATATCCGACGAACATGAAGGCATAATCGAACTACCGATGGATACTTCGGTTGGAATTAGATTCTTAGATTATATTGAAAAAAAATTAGATACACTTGATTTAGATATTACACCAAACCGCCCTGACGCACTGTCGCACATAGGGATTGCACGTGAAATCGCTTTAAAAACTGGTCGCAAATTAAATCTTCCTGAAATTAATACGAATTTCCAAGACAGCACAGATCAGCAGAAAATCAAAGTATTAATTGATGATTCAAAAGGCTGTCCTCGTTACGTTGCAGGGGTTGTGGATAACATTACGGTCGGACCATCTCCAGATTGGATGATCAAACTACTCGAATCGGCTGGGCAGAGAAGCATTAATAATATTGTCGATATTTCAAATTTTGTATTGTTAGAACTTGGGCAACCAACTCATATATTTGATTTTAAATTACTACCAACAAATACAATCCAGGTCCGTAGAGCAAAAAAAGATGAGAAGTTTATCACGCTTGATAATTTCGAACATAAGTTAAATGATCAACATCTATTAATCACTGATAGTAAAAAATCGGTCGCGTTGGCTGGGATAATGGGCGGAATGAATACTGCTGTAACCGAAGAAACTAAAACTGTCCTAATTGAAAGTGCTTATTTTGATCCAGTGACAATTCGCAAAGGTTCTAAATCTTTAAATATGCTGACGGAAGCAAGTAGACGTTTTGAACGCGGGACAGATCCCGAAGCAACGATAACAGCCTTCTGGAGAATTGTTGGTTTGCTTCGGGAATATGCCGGTGGAAAACTCGTGTCTGAGATGGTTGATGCATATCCTAATAAAATAATTGTACCTGAAATTAAATTAAGAAGAAAAAAACTTGACATGATTTCGGGCTTTGGCATTGACGACCAGCAAATTGAGGAAATACTTAGTGGCCTAAGCGTAGGTTGTAAAATGGTGTCTGATGGCTTATGGATTTGTAGACCTCCTAGTTTTCGACCTGACCTAGAGCGTGAAATTGATTTGATTGAAGAAATAATTAGAATATACGGCTATGATGCTGTTCCCATGTCTAATAGTTATACCGGGATTTTCGATGATTCGGTAACTGATCCACATCAAAATATTAATCGCATTCATTCAGCTTTAGATGGCCTTGGCTTTCATCAATGTTATAACAATACACTACAAACTGAGAATGAAGCCAAATCAATTGGTAAAAAACCAGTTGTTGTGGTCAATCCATTGAGTGAACAACTTTCAAATGTAAGAACCTCCCTTTTACCGGGATTATTACAGAATATTGACTACAATATAAAAGTGGGCAACCCAGATCTCATGCTCTATGAAATTGGTCAGGTACATGAGCAATTTAAATCTGGATTTTTAGGAATTCGGGAAACTTCGCTAGTCACAGGGGTTACTCATGGCAATTTTAGAAATGTCAATATATATGAAAAAACAAATGTGCTCCACTCATACTTCACTGTAAAGGGGATAATTGAATCATTTATTGAGAAGCTATTTCATCAAAGGCCTATTTTTAATTCTGCGAATTCTGTTGAATTTATTAATGCATTTGAGATTGTTATTGATGGCAAAAATATTGGCATTTTTGGTGAAGTTGGAAATAATTATATTGATATATTAAAAATTGAAACAGGTCAGGTTTTTGGGTTTACCATAAATACAGATGAAATATTAAAACTTCTTGAAAACCCGGTGAAATATCAACAACCACCGATTTATCCAAAAATTACCAGAGATTTAAATTTCGTACTGGATTTAGATATTAGTGCTGGATCCATTATTGATACAATAAGCCAAATTAATACTAAAATAATTAAATCGGTTCAACCAGTTGACATTTATCAAGATGAAAGCTTGGGTGATGAAAAGAAAAGTATTCTTTTTCAGATCGTATTTCAAGATGATTCCAAAACACTTGAAGACATACATGTATATCCAATAATAAATGAAATTATTAATAATGTTGAATCACAATTTAATGCTAAATTGCGCAAATAGTATTTTCCCAAAGAATCCTTCCATGAGGTAGCAAGGTAATGAACGAATCATCAAGTTTAGTAAAAGTCACAATTCTTGGACAGGAGTACACGGTGAAAGCTCCCGCTAATGCAGAATATATTAAAGGGATAGCCGAATATGTGAATAGTAAAATGAAAGAAGTACAGGACAACCTTGGTTCAGACCAATCATCAACTCGTATTGCCATCCTTGCAGCTATGAACATCTCCGATGAATTGTTTAATATTCGACGTCAAAAAGACTCATCAACAATTGATGTTGAAGGCCGATTGTTATCGCTAATTGAATTAATTGATGAAAATTTAGACGAAAAAGAGTAAATATAAAAACGGCAGGAGCACCAGTATGTCCCCAGCCAGAATATTGTTAGGAAAAACCGTAAGTGATCATGTTTATGATTTATTATCTCCAAGAATTAAAATTTTAAAAGAGAAAAATATCGTTCCAGGTTTAGCCGTTGTAATGGTTGGCGATGATGCTGCTTCAAAAGTATATGTCAGAAACAAAACCCATAAATTCAAAAATCTTGATCTCTACTCAGAGACTTTTGAACTGCCAACTGATACTCAAGAAATCGAATTATTCAAACTGATCGATAAACTGAATAATGATAATAGTTTTCATGGCATCCTCATTCAGTTACCTCTTCCAGAACATTTAGATTCGATAAGGATTACAGAACGCATCGATCCTGCAAAGGACGTAGATGGTATACATCCCGCAAATAGTGGCAAACTAACAATGGGACTACCGCACTTCATTCCTTGCACTCCTAAAGGAATCATGAGAATATTTAATTACTATAATATAAATTTAGCTGAAAAAAATGTTGTAGTTATCGGTAGGAGTAACCTAGTTGGACGTCCTATATCTATTCTGACCAGTTTAAAAAATCCAAATGGGAATGCTACTGTGACCTTATGCCACTCCCAGACACCAGACATTCCATATTATTCCTTACAAGCGGATATCATTATTGCTGCCATCGGTGTGCCACAATTTGTTGACGAATCATTTATTAAGCCAGGTGTGGTCTTGATCGATGTTGGAATAAATAGAGTAAAGGATAATTCAGCTAAAGGCTATAAACTCGTTGGCGATATCGATTTCAATCGCGTTGAGAATTTAGCTTCATATATTACACCGGTACCGGGTGGTGTCGGACCGATGACAATTGCCATGCTGGTTGAGAATACCATTGAAGCAGCAGAATCTTTTATCTGATTGAATTCTATAATGAGTTTCTTGTCTCTAAATCAATACCGTATTTTTATTAACCATTATTAAAACATTAATGCCCCCGTAGCTCAGTTGGATAGAGCGCTTGCCTCCGGAGCAAGAGGTCTCAGGTTCGAATCCTGTCGGGGGTACTAAACTATAGTCATATTGACATTGTTTTATTTATATCTTTCTAGAATCCCTCTAATTTAATTAACAATCAAAAGGTAATAATTACGTGTGTGGAATAACTGGATATCTTAATACTAACAATTTCATAAATGACACCGATGAATTGTTTTCAATGACCAAGGCAATTGAACATCGTGGCCCTGATGATAATGGTATCGTATTATTCTCACTGAAAAATCAGAATTATAATGATATTAGTGAATCACCTTTGAAATCATTTGCAGGAGAGTGGGAGGGAGGAGTTGGGTTCAACCGATTGAGTATTATGGATCTTTCACACAATGGTCACCAGCCGATGATAGACCATAAGGAAAACGTAATTCTGTGTTTTAATGGTGAAATTTATAATGCTTTTGACTACAAGAACTTATTAATGAGTAAAGGATTCCAATTCAAAAGTAATACTGATACGGAAATTCTTTTATATCTCTATATACATTACGGTTTTGAAGCGATGCTGGAAAAGCTAAACGGGATGTTTACCATATGCATAATAGACCTTAAGAAGAAACTAATATATTTAGCACGAGATCGAATGGGCATCAAGCCTTTATATTATCATCAGAATGGTGAATGTTTCATGTTTTCGTCTGAGATAAAATCCTTTCTTTTTAACAAATCATTTTTACCGGAATTGGCATACGACAATATCAGTGAGTATACAAAATTTGGGCACCTTTATGGGCATGAAACACTGTTGAAAAATGTGCATTCAGTTGAACCTGGCCAATATATCGTATATAATAATGATACAATAAGGAAAAAGCATTACTGGAGTCTATATAACGGAAATGATACATTGGACATTAGTTTTAAGGCTGCCATGGATCTTATAGAAGATGAGATTAGTAAAAGTTTAAAATTAAGGTTGATGAGCGATGTTAAAATTGGGTGTCAACTATCAGGTGGAATTGATTCATCCTTGATTACACTAATTACTGCGAAAAATCTCCCAGATTATGATTTAAACAGTGTATCAATTATTCATGATGATGAATCTTGTGATGAAGAAAAGTGGATTGATCAAGCAACCAACGTTACCGCAGTGAATAATCACAAATTTAAGCTAACAAATAAATATTTTTGGGATAATCTGGAAAGAGTAACCTGGCATTTTGATGCTCCAATATTTTCTGCTTGTGTTGGTATACATTTACTCGCAAGACAAGCAAAGCAATATTTCACCGTTTTTTTAAGTGGGGAAGGAGCTGACGAATTGTTTGGTGGCTATTCACGTTTTCAACGTGGAAAAACTTTAAATAATAAATTATTAGCCGGTGTCTTAAAACTATACAATCAACGCTGGAAGGAGCTGACTTCATATTATATTGGAACATCTGGGAGTAAAGCTTTCAGTGCAGTTGATTGGCTTATAACACGGACAGCTCCATATGATATTGCAACATTACAATTAATGAGTAGTCAAATCGACATCTCTAAGGCCATGTTGAAGCGCAGGAATATGTTCGATGAAGGATCCGGTGATTTCATCAGAAAAGCACAACGCTATGAACTCAAAACATGGTTGGTTAATCTGCTTGGTCGACAGGATAAAATGACAATGGCTAGTGCAGTCGAAAATCGAGTTCCTTTTTTGGATCATAATCTGGTTGATCTAGTTAGGAGATTACCCACCAAATATTTAGTTAGAATATCTTCAAATGTGAACAGAAATTCTAAAATTATTTTGAAGCGAATAGCAGAAAAATATTTTAATAATGATTTTGTGTATAGACAGAAAATGGGGTTTCCAATTCCAGTTCATCAATATTTTCAAGGACCTTCTTATAATTCGTGGCTTATGGATGAAATTGTTCCAAATATTAAAAAACGTGGTGTTTATAATGGTAATTTGATTACAGAGTTAAAAAAGAACAAAGCTTATAACTATGGCGAAAAACAATCAATCATTTGGAAATTGGCAACATTTGAAATTTGGGCAAAATTATTTTTAGATAAACAAGTTCCAAAATCTTGGTAAAATAAATTATCAATAATGTTGGTTTTAGCACATATTATAATTGATGAACTAATTATTCCAAAAGCTTTAATCTTGGAATTGTATTTTAATCAATGAGCAATTAAGGTAAAACCGGTGATAAATTATTTAATGAAAAAAAATATATATATGTTATTAATTATACTGATTGGCCTTTCATTTAGTAAAATATATTCACAAAATGATAATACAATTGGTTTAATTTCAAAGAACGATGGTGTTTCTGATGGCTATGTCTTATTTGGACCAAAAAATTACACATCGACTTACTTAATCGATAACGACGGATTAGTTATAAACGAATGGGAGAGTGCATTTCTTCCAGGAATGACCGCATATTTATTAGAAAATGGAAATTTATTGCGGTCTACACAATTGGAATCTGAAACAAGCAATTTAAAAGGCGGTTTTCAGTTATTAGACTGGGGAGGGGCTGTATTGTGGGAATATTACCATGGACCTCAGCATCATGATATTGAACCGCTATCCAATGGGAATGTATTAGTCCTGTCAAATAATAGAAAAACATTTGACGACTTAGTTGCCATGGGTCGAAATCCTGATTTAATTACTGATTCAAATTTGCGCGGTCTAAGGATATTAGAAATATCACAAACAGGTCCGCAGAGTGGTGAAATAGTGTGGGAATGGTCAGTATGGGATCATTTAATCCAAGATTTTGATGCTTCTAAAGCAAATTATGGAATAGTAGAAAATCATCCGGAATTGGTTGATTTAAATTATGCTGACGATGGATCTCAAGATTGGTTACACCCAAATTCGGTAGCATATAATCCAGATTTAGATCAGATTATAATTAGTGTACGCGGATTCAACGAAGTTTGGGTAATTGATCATAATACCATCGTCGCTGAAGCACAATCGCATTCTGGAGGTAATAGAGGAAAAGGCGGTGATCTGCTATATCGTTGGGGTAATCCCGAGGCTTATCGCGCTGGTACTATAGACGATAAAAAACTATTAGGACAACACGATGCTTATTGGCTAAAAAATGGATTAGCAGGTGCAGGAAATATCATGGTATTTAATAATGGATGGCCAAATAGGGGGTATTCATCTGTTGATGAAATAATTCCCGCCATCGATATTGATGGCAATTACCCACTAACACCCGGTGAAGCATTTGGCCCTGATTCAGCATTTTGGGTATACAAGGATCCTGTTCCAGAAAATTTTTATTCAGCTCGTTTCTCAGGATCTCAAAGATTGCCAAATGGAAATACATATATATGTTCAGGAGATCCAGGACGATTATTTGAAATAAAATCTGATGAAACAAAAGTTTGGGAATATATTAATCCAGTTGCCAAATCTGGTCCACAATCACAAGGTACTACTTTAGCTAAAGGTGATAGCGAAGTTGGAAGAAGTTACCGCTACATGGTAGACTATCCTGGCCTTGTAGATAAAGATCTTGCACCTGGAGATCCAATTGAGCTATACCCACCACTTAATATTGATGATGAATCCTCAGTACCAGTTGAGTTCAAATTATATAATAATTATCCCAATCCGTTTAATGCTTCTACAAACATTCAATTCCAGATTTTGCAGGAATCAAAAATAGAGTTGACAATTTTTAGTTTGCTTGGTTCAAAAATAACCACACTGGTAAAGGATGTGAAAAATCCGGGTTTATATTCCGTTATGTGGAATGGAAATAATACTGAAGGATCACCTGTGGTTAGCGGAATTTATTTTTATGTATTGCGGGTTGGGAGTAAACAAGCAATTAATAAAATGATGTTATTAAAATAGTGAAAAATAAGCCGATTATAATTTTGACATCAGTGCCAAGTAAAGAAGTTGGGCAGTCAATTGGACTAAGTTTGATTGAAAAGAATTTAGCGGCTTGTGTAAATATATTGCCTGCCGGTGTATCGATTTACAAATGGGAAGACACATTGCACAATGAAAAGGAACATCAATTATTAATTAAAACTATTAAAAACAAAGAGTTAGAAATATATAATCATATTAAGGATAATCATCCTTATAAAGTTCCAGAAATTCTTACAATTTCATTGGATAACGGAGAAGAGGCTTATCTCAAATGGATTGAATCTAGCATCATTTGAGTATTTATAAATGAGAAGTAAAAAAGTAAAAAACTTTTTGCTCTATTTTGCTGGACTAATTACAATTAGTTCTATTGGATTTTACCTTATTGGTGGTAATGATTGGACCGTCATTGACAGTATTTATATGACGGTAATAACTTTATCAACCGTCGGTTTCGGTGAGGTCCATGACCTAACTGTGATTGGGAGAATTTGGACAATTATTGTCATAATTTTTGGAGTAAGTGGAGTTGCCGTTATGGTATCACAACTTGGAGAAGAAATAATCGTATTTCAACAAAATCGAAGTCGAAAACTTGCTAACAAAATCCGAAAAATGCGTGGACATTATATAATATGTGGATATGGACGGATGGGTGTTGTTATTGCTAATGAACTAAATCAATTGAAAAAACGATTTGTTGTAGTTGAGAATGATGAGAGCAGAATTCAAGATTTAATAGATTGCAATTACAAATATATTCGTGGAGATGCTACACTTGACGACACGCTTATTTCTGCTGGAATAAAAAACACAAATGGTATCGTGGTTACGCTAGGTACTGATCAAGATAACTTATTTGTAACTATGTCCGCTAGAACACTAAATCAGGATGCTTATTTATTAAGTAGATGTAGTAAACCTGATGCAAGAGCTAAATTATTGAGAGCGGGTGCTAATAAAGTTGTGAATCCTTATACTGCCGGTGGGCATAAAATGGCCGAATTATTATTATCGCCATCGATTGAAGATGCTGCAACACTTTCAGCTGCCCAGTATAATTTTGATATGGTTATGGAAGATTTTAAAATTACCGATATACCCAACCTTGAAGGAAAAGCAGTTAGAAATACACAATTAAGGGAAAATTACGATTTAATGGTAATTGGTGTTATTGATAAGCAGAATGAGGTTAATCTTAATCCAGCACCTGAATTCGTCTTAAACAGGGAGCATACAGTAATTCTTATCGGAACCAAAGAAAATATGCGCTCATTTAAGGATTCATTGAGTAAATAAAATGCACTATAATATATATTATGTATAATACGCTATTAATATCAAATTTATCTTAGAACGAAGTTTACTAATCTACCAGGCACATATATTGCTTTAATAATATCTCTCCCTTCTAAATACTTATTCAGTTTTTCATTACCTTTTGCCGATGAAATGATTTCTTCTTTTGTCAAATCTTTTTCTACTTCGATATCTCCACGCAACTTACCATTTACTTGAATGGCAATTTTCATGGTATCAGCTATTAAATACTTGTCGTTATAATCTGGCCAAGATTCGAATGTAATCGAATTTTTAAATCCAAGAAATTCCCATAATTCTTCACTCATATGCGGCGCAAATGGCGAAAGCAATTTAACTAGAATTTCAGCAGCTTTTCGATCCAGTGATGATAAACTTGTAAAATCATTTACCAAAATCATTAATTGACTTACAGCAGTATTTAGATTGAGCGATTCAATATCCTCGGTGACTTTCTTAATACTTGAATGTAATAATCGAAGCTGATCTTTCTCTAAATCATTAGAATTAATCTCTTTTTTAGTCAATAACCGCCAAACTTTCCCTAAAAACCTATCGATTCCAGCAATTCCTTGAGTATCCCATGCAGCGGCCTGGTCAAATGGTCCGATAAACATTTCATAAATCCTAAATACATCAGCCCCATATTTTTCCACCACTTTATCAGGGTTAATTACATTTCCCCTTGATTTGGACATTTTTTCGCCACCTTCACCTAAAACCATTCCATGCGAAGTTCTTTTAAGGTATGGTTCAATAGAAGGGACGTAACCGCAATCATATAGGAACATATGCCAAAATCGGGAATATAACAAATGCAGTGTTGTATGCTCCATTCCACCATTATACCAATTAACCGGCATCCAGTACTTTAGTTTTTTCTTTTCAGCTAATTCTTGGTCATTTTTTGGATCAATATAACGTAGAAAATACCATGATGATCCAGCCCAATTTGGCATAGTATCTGTTTCACGTCGAGCTTTCTTACCACATACTGGACAGATTGTATTTACCCACTCATCGATTTTTGCCAGCGGTGATTCACCTGTCTCGGTTGGTTCATATTTTTCTACATCAGGTAATAAGACGGGAAGTTCATCATCCGGCACGGGATTCCAATCACATGTTTCACAATAAACCATCGGTATAGGTTCACCCCAATATCTCTGACGAGAAAACACCCAATCCCGTAACTTATAATTCACTGAATATTCGCCGATTGTTTCCTGCTCAAGCCATTCTATTGTTCTATTAACAGCCTTTTGTGTATTCAAACCGTTAATATCTAATCCTCTCATATTTGATGAATTAATTGCCATTCCATCCTTAGACCAACAAATATGACCTGCTAAAACTTCTTCCACTGAGATACTGTGATTTTCTGCAATCTTTTCATCAGGATGAATAATGCATCTTATCGGCAATTTATATTTAGTTGCGAATTCAAAATCTCGTTCATCATGAGCAGGAACTGCCATAATTGCTCCAGTTCCGTAACTAATTAATACATAATCGGCTATCCAAATTGGAATTTTTTCTTGATTAACGGGATTTATTGCATAAGATCCTGTAAATACACCTGTCTTTGTAGTACTTAGTTCAGTTCTTTCAAGGTCGCTCCTACCTGCAGAATATTCGACATAGTCATTTACAGATTTTCTATAATTGTGAGTTGTTATCTTGCTCACTAGCTCATGTTCAGGTGCTAATACCATATAGGTCGCGCCAAATAAAGTATCGGGTCTGGTTGTATAAACTTCCAGTTGATCGTCTAATCCGTGAAGCTTAAATCTTACATTTGCTCCTTCCGATCGACCAATCCAGTTGATTTGTTGACTTTTTATCTTATCCAGGAAATCAACAGAATCAAGTCCCTCTAACAATTTTTCAGCATAGGCAGTAATCTTGAGCATCCATTGCTCTATTAAGCGCTTTTCAACATGGCCACCACAGCGTTCACAATATCCATTGACGACTTCCTCATTAGCAAGACCAATTTTACATGAGACACACCAATTGATAGGCATTTTTGATTTATATGCTAACCCTTTTGTAAAAAATTGTATAAAAATCCACTGTGTCCATCGATAGTAATCGGGATCAGTCGTCGAAAAAACTCGATCCCAATCAAAAGAGAATCCCAGCGATTTCAATTGCTTGATGAATTTATTGATATTCTGTTCTGTAATCTTTCGCGGATGAATACCAGTTTTTATAGCATAATTTTCTGATGGTAATCCAAATGCATCAAATCCCATCGGGAAAAGGACATTATATCCTTGCATACGCCTTTTTCTTGAAAGAATATCCATCGCAGTATAAGAACGGGGATGACCGACATGTAGACCATCACCTGATGGATAGGGGAATTCAACAAGACAATAAAATTTCGGTTTTTCAGAAAAATCTACAGCGCTAAATGTTTTATTTTTAACCCAATAAACCTGCCATTTTTTATCTATTTTCTTATGATCAAATTTATCCACAGTCATATATCGAATTTTCTTTGGAAATGTCGGGGTGGGGAGATTTGAACTCCCGACCTCGTCGTCCCGAACGACGCGCGCTAACCGGGCTGCGCTACACCCCGCATTATATTAATTGCTATTTTTAAAGACATAAATCTAAGGTCTATTCCTTTCTTGTGACAACTAAATGAGGTACTTAATAATTAGAAATCCTCCGATAAGCAAAACAGTGACTAGAATTGCCAGAATATTAAAATATTTATCAATAAAAGATTTTATTGGCTCACCGTATAACCAGATCAATCCAGCAACAAGAAAAAATCGTGCTGATCGACTAATAATTGAAGCAAATAAAAACATGACAAAATTGATATCGAATGCTCCAGCAGATATTGTAAATATTTTATAGGGAATCGGGGTGAATCCTGCCGTAAATATTATCCAAAAATTCCATGAATCATATAATTCTTGTACTTTATAAAACAGAACATCTGTGAATCCAGGAATATGTTCGAAGAAGAACATTGCTATGCCTGAAAATTGATTCGTATCCTGCCACCAAATATAATGCCCAATTATGTATCCAAATATTCCTCCCGCAACGGAAGCAATTGAACAGTATGCCGCAAATAATAGTGATTTTTTGCGCGCTCCGATGGCAAGAGCAATTAGCAATATATCAGGTGGAACAATAAAAAATGATGATTCTGAAAAGGCAACTATTACTAAAACTGCCGGTCCAGCTGGACTCTCGGCCCATTTGAGTACCCAATCATAAATATTTCTAATCCACCTCATTACCAGAAAAAACTCCTGAACCAAAGTAAAATGAATTTTGTGGAATCTACCACAGGATTGATTTTAGATGATTTTGTTTGATTATAAATAGTCGGGATATTACAATGTTTAATAGAATAACCCAATAGTGCTGCTTTAATCAATATTTCACTTTCAAACTGAAATCCATCCTCCTTCATATTCAGTTTTTTAAACAGTTCCAGTGGATAATTACGATATCCACATTGTGAATCTTTGATCAATTTGTTTGTCCGTATTGAAATTAGTAAACTGGTAAAGAAGTTTGATAATTGACGATGAACAGGCATATTACGTCGGTTGTTCCTAAATCCAAGAATTATTCTTTTATTTTTATTTTGATAAAAACTGTCTATCAAATTAAGTGGGTGCTGTAAATCAACATCTATGGTAATTATATGACCGCAATCTTCTGCAATGGCTTGTTTGCTACCAGACATAATCGCACGTCCTTTTCCATGATTTTTTTCATGAGAGATTACTTTTACAGCTTCCTGTTCAAGAAATTCTAGCGTGCGATCAGTACTACCATCATTAATAAAAATAACTGATTGTTTTTGTTTTTGTGAAAGGTCTTTAATAAATGGATTGATATACTGTGCGCCATTGTAAACCGGCACTAATATTTTCGTTTTATTTTCAGCTCTCATACACCATTATTGCTGACATAACTTCTCTTTGGTCTCGTTTACCAGCCGGACGATTAAGTAATTTCCCATTAACAATTATTGCTGAAGAACCTCCGCCGTCAAGATTTAACGCTTCATAACAATTCAACTGTTTCATCATCTGGGCCAATTCTTCTAATGACACTCCCCTACTCGTTGCCTGTCTACCATCAACGACCATTATTATAAGGTGATTATCGGAAGTATATCCAATTGCAGTTCGTGGATGAGTTTTCACTATTGAGGTTCCAAAAAATACCTCTTCTATGGACGTGACATTAATTTCGCTATCAGTAATCAAAACTGGTCCGGCCTGTAATGCGGAAACTGGATTCCACACTGAAGTGTTAGCATAATCAACATAATCGACAGGTTTATTGGGAATGTTTGGAATTGGATTATGCCATTCAAAAATGGTATCTGATTTACTAGAAATCCAGGCAATATCAACCAAATTATCATCAAAAATACCAAATGCTCCTCGGGATACATAATATTTTAATCCATTTCTACCAACGCGATTAACGACTGATGATACTAGATTTCTTCTCATTTTTAATAATCCTATATGTTTTGTAGGATTTTCATGCATCAGGAAATATCCGCCGTTAATAACTATTGTGGCACCCAAACTATCTAAAAATTCGGAAGGTGTTGTTCTAAGGTCATTATCAGCGGATACAGCTATATCTACTGCAACCTTTGAGCTTGTAAGATCAATATCAACATACCAAGCTTTTATCGGTACACCGTTATTAATACCTGAGAATACTGTTATGTCTTCCATTAAATTTTTATTGATATCGTTCATCGCGATCCAATCCATAACTATAGGGTCATTGCTTGGAAATCCGCATGAAAAGAATAGTAGAAATATTATTAAGCTAAAATATGTGAACAGTTGTCTCATTAAATATTATATGCTTTTTTAGTGCACAATGGAAAATTTTGTAGATGCTAGATAGCTCCCGGTTGAATCGTATACACTAGCTTCCCAATCCCCTACCCAGTCTGGATTTAAGGTAATGCGACTCCAACAACGCCAGCGAACTGATTGTCCAAGATTAATTTCGGTCTGGAATATAAATTGACCATTATGTAACCACTTGTGAATAATTGTTGCAGTTTCATTTGGATTGTTAATTATGGTGTGAAAATAGAGATACTCGACATTACTGTGAAAAATTGTATCAATATCTGTGGCATTACGATTCTGTATTTCGCGGGTAATCACTGCATTACGAACTTTTAACTCAGTTGGAAATGGTGTGTTACCAATTTGAGGATTTATTGTTGATAGAGTACTGGTAGTCAAATTATTGTTAAGTTGAATATCATTCTTTATCGAAATTATTGAATCCGGAGATTTTCCGCTTAAATATTTAGATTGTTGATAATCAGTTATTATTACAAATAATAAATAAATCAAATAGCTTCCAATTAAAATCCAAGTTATAAGTTTTAACTTCTGAAATATTGAAATGACGACTAAAATCATTAAAACAATTGTAATAAAAAGTAATGAAATGCCCATATCGGAATTAGATAGTGTTTACGAATTTATTCATCATGATAGTGAATAATTAAGAATTATTAGATAACAAACAACATAAACCTTAAGAATTCAAAATAATCATCTGTTTTAAAAACAACTGTTACAGAATCTTTCAATTCTGCATTGGGATAAAATGATGCCTTGTACGCACTTTGATGCTGTTTGTATTGAATTTCAGTGAAGAAATTAGCAGGCAAATCAATTTTGCATTTTGATAACTCCCCTTTCACAGCTAAAGCAGCATTTGTTTTTATTCTCTCAATAGATAGTGACGGCGCAATGCTAATGGATGAATCACCAACGCCCTTCATTACAGCAACGGTTATGATATTTGAATTTAACATACGAATTTCATTACATAAATTTTCATCACCAGTTGCGAAAATTACTGGCACTCCAACAGAAGCAGCTGTAAAACAATTCAGCATGAACTCTGATACTAATTCCCCATTAATTTTCATACACATTACTTTATTTGATGACATAGTGTGCGAAAGTGGATTACCACCCGATGATGCCATAGAATGATAACCAATTGCCATCATAGCATCAAATGAACCATCCAATTCTTGTGACATGGAAAAAGGATGACCACTCCATCCTCGGATGACTTTAACATTTTGAGGTAATTCATCGATTAAAATATTTGTACCAGTAGCATGGGCATCTTTAATCCAAATTTCATTTGTTCCCAATTCTAAACAACCTTCGCATGCTGCCAATACTTCAGCTGTCATTTGTTGTTGAAGTTGAGAATATCCCGGCTTTCCGATCGACACATTATCCCATGCACTAGCACCGGTTATACCTTCCATATCGACACTTATGTATATTTTCATTTGTTATCTCTAATGATTTGATTCAATAATTCAGTCATCTTAATATGGATGGTAAATTAAAAAAGATAATTACTTATGTAATCCGTAATTTTTGTTAATTATTAAACAGCATAAGATTTAAAACGTTACAAGATAATGCAAGCACCTCTAACCTGGAAAATATTCAAACCCGAAATATTAAAAACACTCGATACTTTGCACAAGAATCAGTGGTTGCCTCACAATACTTTAAAAAATCGCCAAAATGCTGCCTTCATGCGCTTAATAAACCATTGTCGCCAAAATGTACCATATTTTAAGAATATTTCAGAATTAGGACAGGTCAACAGCTTAACAGATATTACCAAAATCCCCTTTCAAACGAAGCGAATTATTAAGGATAATTTTTCAGATTTCAAATCCGAAAATATTCCAGATTCGAGATTTATACATATGACTACGGGAGGCTCTACAGGAGAAAGTTTAATTTTTTATTTGGATGCAGCCAATTATATAAGTTCGGCCTGTACTGTACGTGGTGATATTTGGGCAGGATATCAGCTCGGTAAGCCATATCTGAGACTTTGGGGACTTTCATCAAAGAGTAATTTTAAAACACGATTGCGTGAATCTCTAAAAAGAAAAATTGTAACCAAAGAGACATTTTTAGATGTAATGCGTCTTGATGAAAATTTATTGCATAAATATTATCGCATCATTAACCAATTAAAACCAAGGTTTATAGCTGGCTATTCATCATTTTTATATTTATTCGCAAAATTTTTACAAGAAAATCATTTAACAATTCCACAACCCTCAGGTGTTTTGAGTAGCGCTGAAACTCTTTTTGATAATCAAAAATTATTCATTTCAGACGTATTAAAATCAAAAGTATATAATCGCTATGGCAGCCAGGAATCATATCAAATTGCAGGAGAATGTCGGTTTCAGTCAGGACTGCATGTAAGTATTGATAGTGTGGTTCTTGAAATTGTAGACAGCGATGGAAATCCTGTCAAGGAGGGTGAAAGCGGTGAGTTCGTTTTGACCGATCTTCATAATTATGTTTTCCCATTTGTAAGGTATCGAATTGGAGATGTTGGAGTGATGTCAGACAAAATGTGCGAATGTGGGCGTGGATTACCCTTACTAAAAAAAGTTGAAGGGCGCACTTTTGATCGCGTTGTCGGAGCAAATGGAATATCAATAGCTGGTGAATGGTGGAATTCATTTTTTGGAAAAGATGTTGGAAATATTGATAATTATCAAATTATTCAAAATTCATTCGACAATTTAAATATTAAAATTGTGACTAACGATTTATTCAAGAAGGAAAAACTCCAGTATATAAAATCTGTGTTATATAAAAAATTAGAGAAAAAACTTAATATAAAAATTGATATAGTTAACCGAATTCAGCCGACATCCGCAGGAAAAAGAAAATACATCATATCAAAAGTTGATTCTCAGTAGTATTGACCAAATGATTCATTAAAGAAACGCTGATAGAACTTGTTCCGCAATAAAGTCATAAACTCGCAACCACTGTTGATCAGCCGCATCACCTGATGTAGAAGAATTACTTGTTGCAACAATGATCAATTCTTTTTCAGGGAAAACAAAAAGAAACTGGCCACCATATCCCATCGCATAAAAACATCCCTCGCCCCTAATATCTTCCAACCACCATAGATATCCGTATTCCGAGCCATAATAATTTCTTCCAGTATAAATTTTGGATGATATAGACCTATTAACCCAATTACGCGATACAATTTGATTGCCCTCAAATGACCCAAGGTTCAGATAAAGTGTACCAATCTTAACTAAATCTCGGGCTGTCAACATTAGATCGCTACCACCATTATAGTATTCTGCGCCAATAATACGCCATGCAACATTCTCAATTCCCAAAGGATCAAAAAGATTATTTTTTGCATAATCAAAAGCACTCTCGCCTACCGCATCCGTGAGAATTACTGAGAGTAAATGACTCGTGCCGGAATTATAATTGAATATTGCCCCAGGTGCATTAATGAGCGGTTTATCGAGTACATAATTAATTTTATTTTGTGATTGCATCCATTGTCCATATTCGTTTCCACCCATTTCATTCCACTCAAATCCACTGCTCATCGTTAATAAATGTTCAATTGTTAATTCATCCTTACCACCTTCATAAATGTAAGGAAAGGCGCTTAATCCATCACTTACTAATAAATTCGTTTCAGGTAATAAACCGTTTTCTATCGCAATTCCAATCAATATTGATACGATGCTTTTTGTCACTGATCGCACATTATATAACGTATTTTGAATATCCACTCCAAAATAATCCTCACCCACTAATTCCCCTCGATAATTGATTAATAAACTTTTCAATCCTGTGACATTTGCAGCGGCAGCATAAGCGTCATCCAAAGTATTTTGGTTAAAAGAGGATTTGTCATCGTTATTGCTACAACTACTAAAAAATGTTAAGAAAAATGCTAATAATACAATCGTTAGTGATTTTGAATGAATTTGTACATTGATAGAACGCATTTTTTCTCCAATTAAAAATGTTGATCAGTATTTATTGATGAAATAACGCAGCGATGTTTTCCCATTTTTGTGACCGGTATTGAATCTACTAAAGACACATCGATTTTAGTATCATTTCCTAATTCGCTCTTTGTATAATTAATGATATAGTCAATATTTGACTCTTGAAATGAATTTGTGGTCTGTAATTTAATCGTGATTTCGTCAATCGCTATTTGATGTACTTGGTACTTCTTTACACTCGGTATTAGTGATCCAAATAGATGTCCCCAAAATGCTCCGGTCATTCTTTTTCCATTTGTTCCAAATGTAATTTCAGTCAATCTTCCATCAATGTTTTGAAGTAAGGGTAGCGATCTTCCGCAAGGACACAGATTATTTGAAAATGTGGCTAAATCTCCAAGTTTGTAACGTATAAACGGGAATGTAAAATTATTTAAACTGGTAATAACAACTTCGCCAAATTCACCAGGCTGGCATGGTTCTCCATCACTATTAATAATTTCAAGATATACATTTTCCATGCTGATATGCAATCCTTTCTGAAATTCACACTCACCCGCAATATGGAAAAATTCACTGGTTCCATAGCGGTTGAGTACTTTGCAGCTAAAAACATTTTCGATATTCTGACGATGCTTTTCTAACAGTACTTCTGCCCCAACAACTATTCCTTTTGGAGTGTGTATCCTTAAGCCATTTTCTTTCAAATAAATCGCAAACAGATTCATTGCCACTGCGTAACTGACGATAAAAGTAGGTTTAATCCTATTGATTTTATTATACAGGTTATTGAAGCATGCATCAGATAGGTCTCCGAAATCGATGTATTTAGTTTTCTCAGTTAGAAAACTTTTAATTGCCCATTTTAATTTGATTTTAAGTGGGGTATTCTTAAAAATCCAAAAACTAACATTTTTTTCACCAAGATTATAACCAGTCCACATATCACCGCGCATCGTGCATGCACTACCTACTCTATTGCGAGCGTCTATGTAATAATCTAATGGTTCCCCTGTAGATCCTGATGATGTCATTGGAATTAAATATTTTTTAGAGCATTTATCAGATTTAATATTAAGTTTTTGTTGTCTAATAATTTTCTTAGTAAGAAATGGTAGAAGATTCAAATCTGATAGAGAATTTACGCGATTAATATTCGGTAGATTTTTATAATATGGAACATTAACTCTGCAGTGATCAATTAACGCCCTGAATTTTTCTTCCTGAATTTGATTCAATTCTTCAAATGAAAGCCATTGTGTGGATAATGATGATTGCAATTCTGTGTAGAAATTATTACGAAGTAACATCATCATAAGTGAAGTGAAATTCATAATAAAAATTAAATAAGATTTCTTGTGAATAAAACCTCTGCACTTATATCCGAAAGAACGAATTATACATGTTTTTTATTAAGAATTATCTATTGATGTTAACTTATAGTATTCGTTAAATGGGATCTTAACAATATGAGACGAAATTCTCTTGATAAAATTAAGAATTCTATACAATTCGCCTACGATCGCTATCGAGTATTCCAAATCAAGCGGAGTGCTGAAATGTATTATAATAGATTCCTTAAATCTTATGGTAAAATTAAACGACCAGATCCTACTGAGTATATTAAATATTGGAAACGGTTAAGCAATTTTGTCGATCCTACCGGATTTCATATTCATTATACGTTGCATGGTTTTAAAGATATTCAAATGGTTCCAAATGCAGTGTATAAAGCATTTATTGAGCCTTGTCTCAATGACTATACTATGTCAAAAGTATACCAGGACAAAAACAGCTATGATCGGTTATTAAATCGGGATTTTTTACCAAAAACATATTTAAGAAATATGGCAGGTGTTTATTATGATCGCGAATACAAACTTTTAAATGACCAACAAGTACGAGATATACTTAAAGCATTACCGAAGAAAATTAATAAAGTTATACTTAAGCCTACTTTGGTTACTGGTGGGCGCAATAAAGTTCGTTTTGTTGATTTCAATCTGGAAATCATTACAAAAGAGTATCTTCAAGAAAATTATCATCAGAACTTTATTATTGAAGAATTTATAGAGCAAAATGAATATTTCGACCAACTTGGTACTACATGCAGTATGCGGTTCAACACCTATCGATCAGTGTCTGATAATTCAATATTTGTCCACGAAATGAATTGTAGTTTCAACTCAGGCATTGGGCCTGATAGATCGCAATATATCAATAATACTATTGCCATTAATGAATCCGGGAAAATAGGTTCAATTTCGCTGACTCCTCTTCGGCAAGTATGTTCTGCAACACCCGATGGAACTAAATCATTCTCTGAAATGAAGCCAATACCAGAATTCAATGAGTTAAGGAAAGTTGCCGCAATAACGGCGTTATCATATCCCTATCATCGACGATTAGGATTTGATATGATCGTTGATAAAAAAGGAAAGGTTTATATATTTGAGGTTAATGTTGGGCGGTTAGGATTCAATATATCACAGTATCTAGGTGGAGGTCTATTTAAAGAATATACTGAAGAGGTTATTAAATACTGTAATAATAATAAGTCAAAAATTCATTTTCCATTTACTCAGTAATTAATTCATAAAGTAGTAATAACGATCTAAGTTTTATCGAAGCGATTAACTTATATTAAAATGAAATTCAGCTAGCTGTAAGCTGAAAAATTATTTGAATTCCTTTTACAATCAGCACGTGACTATTTAAATAACCTAAAAAACAGACTGTGCGGCTGTTTTCTATAATACACTATCTTATTATATTGATATTGTTAATAATTGACTTACTTTTTCTTCTTTGATACTATCCTTTTTAAGATTAACTCTATAATGCTAAGTATTTGATCTTTTAGCATAGATTATCACCTCCTTCCAGTATTATGACATTGTATCTTATTAAGCTCATCCATCAGTTCAGGATAACAATCACCATCTTCCACAGCATCTAAGTCCCAAGCATAGATTAACTCTGCCTTTGCTTCAGATGAGTAGGCTGGATATGATGATTTACCATTCATTAGGTATATATGAAC
>JBHPLN010000029.1:0-13877 GCA_042564205.1 Fidelibacterota bacterium | reverse complement strand
GGTGTAAAGACTGCCTATATCACTCCAGGAAGTCCCCCTGGGAGAATGGGTATAATGAGTTATTTAATGGAAAACTTAGAGATGAGGTCTTGAATGTGGAGATCTTTGATACCTTATTGGAAGCCCAAGTACTGATAGAACGCTGGAGGAGAGAATACAACCATGTGCGTCCTCATAGTAGCCTGGGATACAAACCACTGGCACATGATGCAGTCCTTCCTTCAACACAAAAAATAATATTATATGCAACATAAACCAGAAAATACTAACTTTAAAAGTGGTCCAATCTATGGGGCTGGTCACATATTGAATTATGTAAATATTAAAAAAATGGAATGATTACAAAACCAACACTATTTATAGACGAAAGAAAATGTAAAGAAAACATTAGTAGAATGTTTTCAAAAGCTCAAACTCACAGTTTGGATTTTCGCCCTCATTTTAAGACCCACCAATCGCTCGAAATTGGAAAATGGTTTCAGGAAATTGGAATCCAAAAAATCACAGTTTCCTCTATCACTATGGCCGATTATTTCTCTTCTGATTGGGATGATATAACAATAGCCTTCCCGACAAATCTGCTAGAAATAAACAAAATCAATGACTTAGCCAAAATAATAACCTTGAATCTTTCAATTGAAAACGAAGAAAGTATACTGTTTTTATCGAAAAATGTGAGATTTCATATAAATATTTTCCTGAAAATCGATGTTGGATTTCATCGCACAGGAATAGACCCAAAATACACAGGATTAATTGACACCATCTTTAATATAGTTGACACTAATCCACTAATAACCTTTAAAGGATTTCTAGGTCATGCGGGACATACATATAAGTGCCGCACCAAAGAAGCAATTAATCAGGTACATCGAGCATCCTTAGATATTATGGGTAAGCTAAAAGAAAAATATATAAAACGATATCCGGATTTAATTATATCTTTAGGTGATACACCCAGCTGTAGTGTCGCTGAGGATTTTTCTGGAGTTGACGAAATAAGGCCTGGTAATTTTGTGTTCTTTGATTTAACTCAAAATAAAATTGGTTCGAACTCCATCTCGCAAATTGCAATTGCATTAGCTTGCCCAATCGTTGCTATACATAAAAACCGTTCTGAAATAGTAGTTTATGGTGGCGGTGTGCATCTTTCAAAAGAAAGATTAGAAGACGAAGAAGGAACAATTTTTGGCCGAGTAGCAAAAAAAATGGAAAACAGCTGGGGTGAAGTAATTCCAAATATGTTCGTAAAAAGTTTATCTCAAGAGCATGGTATAGTTTCGGTTCCAAGAGATCAGATTGACCAATATGATATTGGTGACTATTTAATGATACTTCCTGTCCATTCATGTATGACTGGAAATTTGATGAAGTATTATCATACTTTTAATGGACTCAACATTTCAAGATTATCCTAATGAAACGGTAAATATTTGGGTAGCAAGTGATTGTGCTATCTCGAAAATTAGCTTTTATAGTACACTCTAAGTACAATAACTCAAAAGACAGAATGTTTTTCTAAAAGCTATATAAATTATTATAGCTTTAGTGAAGTAAAATAACGGTTATTACTACACATATTTTTTCCCCTCACGATATGTTGAATTATACAACAGGTGTTTAATAATTAAACACTATTAATAACTATAATAATATCACATAATTACGCGGAGTTAAATCGACTGGTGTTTAATAATTCAACAGTTCATCAATTATATTTTTTTATGTGCCTACATACTAAATATAAGTATTTTAACACTTTACGATGAACCAAATCAGTTGGCATAATTTTTGTCGTATATATAATTGTATCCCTTACTAAAGGAGTTTAGCATGAGTATTATATTTTTAATTACGTTTGCAATTGCCTGCGTTATAGTCAATATCATTTGGCAATATCGAAGAAAATTAGTTATACAAGAATCACCAATTGTGCGCCAAAAATCATATCAATTCGATCTTGTTGATATTAGAATTCCTAGAGGCATCTTCTTTGGGCCATCTCATACATGGACATATATGCTTAGTAATGGGAATGCCCAAATTGGAATGGATGACTTTTTAAGCCATATCACAGGACCCACAACGAATGTTTCAGTTAAGCAAAATGGTGATACAGTTGAAAAAGGTGAATCCATACTTGATCTCGAATTCAAAGGAAATAAGTTAAATGTCTATTCCCCAATTTCTGGGAGAATCCAACGTATTAATGAAAAGGTGTTGGATAAGGCACGAATAATCACTGATCATCCCTATGGTGATGGTTGGATTTATGAAATTGAACCCGATAACTGGCAAAAAGATATAGGCAATTTACACTTAGCTCAGAATGCTACTGATTGGATAAGAAATGAATTAAACCGCCTTAAAGATTTTTTTTCCTTTGCTGTAGCAGGAGATTCAAAGAAAAAAATAGCAGCAATCCTACAAGATGGTGGTCAAGTAGCAAAAGGAGCCTTAGTCGAAGCCTCAACTGAGGTTTGGGAAAAATTCCAAACGCAGTTTCTCGATGTCAATATTAATCCTTCAGAGTAGAGTGGATCTCTGCAATTATTGCACGAAATACTCAATTTTTCATTTATCAATTCAATTACTATGAATATTGTTCGCGATTTTATCACGGAAAGAATCCAATTCGGTTTACATGGTGAAATTTGATTTATCAGGAGATTTAAATGGATAATGATAGAAGAGATTTTTTAAAAACATTAACAGTACTTATGACTGGAATTATTGGTTCAAGTTCTTTGAAAGCTAGTAATCCAACTATAGATGACGAATTGCATGGAATTTTAATTGACACTACGCTCTGTGAAGGGTGTCAGACATGCGAATGGGTATGTGCTGAAGAAAACGGCTTACCAGAACCTAGTGATTATCCTGAAATAGGTTTAGAAAGGAAACTAGACCCAACGCGTTTCACTGTTGTCAATGGATATGATACTACTAAAGGTGAAATTTATGTGAAAAAGCAATGCATGCATTGCAACCAACCAGCATGTGATGCCGCTTGTTTAACCGAAGCCATGAAAAAAATGGAGAAAGGTCCTGTGATTTGGCGTGGTAATAAATGCATGGGTTGCCGTTATTGTATGATATCTTGCCCATTTGAAATTCCAAAATTCGAATATCATAGCGCTAATCCAAAAATTCAAAAATGCCCTATGTGCTGGGAACGTCAAAAGGACGGTTTAATTCCTGCCTGTGTAGAAAACTGTCCTGCTGAAGCTTTAATGTTCGGCAAGCGGCGGGACCTATTGGATGAAGCCTTTAGTCGTATTTATACAAATCCCGACCAATATTACCCATATGTATACGGGAATGATGAAGCTGGAGGAACGGGAATCCTTTATATTTCCTCTGTTCCTTTTGAGGAAATCGGATTTGACACAAGTATTCAAAAGGGATCTTATCCGGAATTAACAAAAGGATTTCTTTATAGCGTCCCATCCGTTTTTGTTATATGGCCAATGATATTGGCAGCAGTTTACGAATCAACAAAAAATAAAGACTCTAAGGGGGATGAGGAATGAGTATTCCTGTAAGTACTGGAACGACACCTGAAAATGCAACGAAACTTGGAATGTGGAAATTCTTGTTAAGAGAATTAAAACCTAAAGGCAATTTTTTCACTCCATTTAATTTAATATCAATACCAGTAATTCTGGCTGGGGTTATTATTATTGTCATCCGGTTCTGGAAGGGGCTCGGAGCAGTAACAAACTTGACTCAAGATGTTCCCTGGGGCTTATGGATAGGATTTGATGTAGTTACTGGTGTTGCATTTGCTGGAGGCGCTTATGTAATCACATTTATGGTCTATATCCTCAATATTAAAAAGTACCATCCAATAGTGCGCGTTACAGTTCTTAACGGTTTCCTAGCTTACTTATTTTATGCTGGCGCTCTACTATTGGATCTTGGTAGACCATGGAATGTCATCAATCCAATTATTGGAAATTCATTCGGTACAAGTAGCGTTCTTTTTCTTGTAGCATGGCATTTCCTATTATATATGCTAACCACTCTTTTGGAATTTTCGCCGGCTATTGCTGAGTGGTTAGGAAAGCGTAGAATTCAGAAAATTCTATCCGGAATGACAATTGGAGCAGTAATCTTTGGCATTACGCTGTCAACTCTTCATCAATCTGGTCTTGGTGCACTTTATCTAATGGCGAAGGATAAAATTCATCCATTATGGTATACTGAATTCATTCCAATTTTATTTTTTGTTTCAAGTATATTTGCTGGTTTGTCAATGGTGATTTTTGAGGGATCAATAACTCATCGTGTATTTTCACACAAGTTTAATACCTCTGATCACCACAATCACAATAATATAATTCTTGGTTTAGCAAAAGTATGTGTTGGTGCAATCTTCACTTACCTTATTTTGAAGATTCTCATTTTCATTCACGAACAGCATTGGTATTTACTTACTGGACCGATGGGAATGTGGTTCCTTTTGGAAATCGTGGGATTTGTTATATTACCGCTGGTACTCTATGTAACCGGATATCGTAATAGAAATATTATTACTATTAGAATCGCCTCAATATTTACCTTAATCGGGATTGTATTAAACCGCCTCAATGTGACGGTAATTGGATTTCAATGGGACGCTCCAATTCGTTACGTTCCAACATGGATGGAGATTGTTGTTACATTCGCCATTATCTTTATTGAAATATGGATTTTTAGATGGATCGTGACCCGACTACCCGTGCTAAAGGGAAGTGAATCACCAACGATAAAACAGGAGGTTTCATAAAAATGGATAGTTTTCACTATATAGATATATTCTCTACAAAAGGATTTGAATACATTGTTGTTATATTTTTTCTGCTCGCCCTTATTCCGTTTTGGCGATATATAATTTCACCTGTTCAAGCAAGTATCGGCCTACAAACATCTGGAATTAGAGGAGTATTTAACAAAATAGCATTAAGCATACCGCGCGGTATCCATCTTGATCCTACTCATACATGGGCATTTTTAGAAAGATCCGGAAAAGTTCGTGTCGGTATCGATGAATTTCTAATGCATATTACTGGTAAGATTATGCAGTTGACATCTCCCAAAAAAGGTGCAATAGTAAAAAAGGGGGATGTATTAGCTACTATAGAACAGAATGGTAAATTTTTAAAACTCTATTCACCTATTAACGGTAAAATCGTAAAACAGAATAATAAATTAATCCGAAATCCTGAGAAACTAGGTGAAAATTCTCTTTTTGATGATTGGTTGTACAAAATCGAACCAACAAATTGGGTTAAAGATTCTAAATTATTATTGTTATCAACTAAAGCTGAAAAATGGTTAATGAAGGAATACGATAGACTTAGGGAATTTCTTATTTTCTCATCCCAAAAGTATTCTGTGAGCCCGAATTTGATTGCATTACAAGAAGGGGGTCCGTTACAAGATTTCGTACTTTCTAATTTATCTGATGAGATTTGGCAAGAGTTCCAAAGTGAATTTATTGATGCAAACCGCACTACTTCTTGATATTTTGTATAGAGATTGCTTGGAAGTTCAAAATAATAAATAAACAAAAAATTATGAAATGCATTTGGATGGAAGCAAAGGTTGTAGACTATAAGATCTGCGATATGGATTTTAACTGCGATTCGTGTGCTTTTCATTCTCGACTTACAGGGCATAAGCAATTAAAAAATGAATCCCATAAATCAGATTTCATTCCTTCCGTTAACATTTCTATTCCTAATCCGGACTCGGCGTACTTTCATCCGGGGATTCAATATTATGAAGACCATTGTTGGATTAAACATATTAGTAAAAATACCGTATTGATTGGATTAGATTACTTCTTTCTAAACTTATGGTGCGACGTTAAATCTGTCCTACTTTCGACACCAGGTACAAAACTAAATGAAAAAAGTAGCTTTTGTTGGATAGCATTACCTTATGGATTAGTTTGTTTGAAAATACCATTTACAGCCCAAGTATTAGAGGTCAACAATCAAGTACATGAACTTGATTTTAATGATTTTTGCAATCTAGAGTGGGAAAACCACTGGTTTTTAAAGCTAAACATCGATGATGACAAACTGGTTCGTACCAAGTGGTTAACAAAACAGCAATATTTAAATCTGTTAAACAAAGATTCGTTAGCAATCAATAATTTAATAAAAGATCATTCTACTCTTCAAAATTATGGTACAATAGCCAGTGGAGGCATGGTAATAGGTGAAAAAAACCAGAATATGATTACTATTCCGAAAGATCTATTCAGTAGTACTATAAAGCAAATTTTCAATAATAATCACCTATTTATTTAATATTGTCTATAGTATTCATCATGTTATTTGAACGTGAGTGAATAATACGTAATTTTATGAATCGTTTAACGGGGCCAACCTTGAGTTATAAGAAGTCAAAATTCACTTCGTCCATATACGGTAAGATCGTTGGATTAATTACTATAATGTCTGTATTGTTTTTTATTTTGCTCGCAATTTTTCTTTTCAACATCAACAGAACAAATTTAGAAAATATCATTGAACAAATGGCTAGAAGAGTATCCATAACCATTAACAGCTCTTTACACAAATCCATGTTATCTAATGATACGGAAGGTTTACGCTACACTATTTCGGAGATTGGCAAGCTACCAGGAATTTCAAGTGTGCGCATATTCGACAGAGAAGGAAAATTAAAACATACATCGTATGATACACTTAAACATTACGACGAGGTAGTGCCGGTTCACGCATTCGATAAAGTTATCATTGATTCGACGAAAAACAGTAAAGAAACAATTGAATATGAAGTAATTAAGGATATAGCAAAGGAGCGATTATTAATAATATCTAAACCAATTCTAAATGAGCCATCCTGCGTACAATCTACATGTCATATTCACAATGACGATGAAATTCTATTAGGATCACTAGAAGCAATGATGTCTCTTGCTGAAACTGACAGGGGTATCCGAAAAACGGAAATTACATATTTAATATTTGTTATTATTTTTCTGGGAATTGCATCGTTTGTGTTAATTGAATTCACACGCCGAAAAATCCAAAAACCGCTACTTCAAATTGTCAACGCAAGCAATGAAGTAGCTCTGGGTAACCTCGATATTCGAATCCCGGTGGATACATTTGACCTTAACGACATTTATTTAGTCGGAAGTGCATTCAACAATATGTTAGAAAAAATCCATGATGCTAATAAACAGCTACGGAGCTGGTCAAAAAATCTTGAAGAGAAAGTAAGGACGAAAACTGAGGAATTAAAGCGTACCCAAAGCGAACTAATAAAAATCGAAAAAATGGCTTCACTCGGAAAATTATCATCTGCAGTAGCCCATGAAATTAATAATCCTCTTTCAGGAGTACTAACCTATACAAAATTGATAATTCGTCAACTGGAAAAGTCCGAAATAAGCGATAAACAATTAGAAAATATATTTAATCATCTTAATATGATCGAAACCGAAACCAAGCGTTGCGGCAATATAGTTAAGGGGCTTTTGGATTTCTCCAGGGAAAACCAACTACAATTTGAAACAGCTTCACTGAATCAAATTGTAAAGGAGACAATATCTCTCACGGAACATTCATTTGATATAGCACAAATACAACTCGAATCCAGTTATGAAGCTAAACATGACCTCATCTGGGGAAATCCCAATCAATTAAAACAAGCATTGATGTCTGTGATGGTCAACTCACAGGAGGCAATTGATGCAGATGGACTTGTAAAAGTGGAGACATATAATAGTCGCAATAATAAGGAAATAGTAGTTGAGATTAGTGATACTGGTATCGGAATTCACAAAGAAGATATAGGTCGTATTTTTGAACCATTTTTCTCTAGAAAAGATACTGGTGCCAGTACCGGTTTGGGATTGGCTGTTACATATGGTATCATCCAGCAACATAATGGTCAAATTCGCGTTAATTCAAAATTTGGTAAAGGCACTCAAATTATTATCGTGCTTCCTGTACACATACCAAAAAAAGGTTAAATTTATGAAAAAAAATATTTCCCTACTTATTGTTGATGACGAATTAGCAGTACGAGATTCACTATCAAGTTGGTTTATTGCAGACGGTTACAATGTTGATTCTGCAGAAGATGCATCAGAAGCACTGAAGCTAATTAAACAAAATAATTATCATGTCATTCTTATTGATGTCAAGATGCCCGGTATGGATGGGATGGAATTACACAGGCGAATTAAAACAATTCAAGAGAAGGCAATTGTTATAATTATGACTGCTTTCGCCTCAGTTGAAACTGCAGTCGAGGCTTTGAAAGATGGTGCATATGACTACATTTGTAAACCTTTTGATCCCGATCAGTTATCAAGTCTAGTAGCAAAAGCGGCCTCACAAACAAAATCTGCAGTTAAGTCCGAAGATTCAGGCTCAGGTTCCCCTCTGGAAAGCGTTGAGAATATTATCGGAAACAGCAAACCAATGATGGATATTTTTGATCAAATAAAGATCATTTCTCAAACAGACTCAACAGTGATTATTTATGGAGATAGCGGTACTGGTAAGGAGTTAATTGCCAATGCAATCCATATTAATTCGAATCGTCGATATTTTCCAATTGTAACTGTACATTGTGGTGCTATAACGGAAAGTCTCCTAGAAAGTGAACTTTTTGGTCATGAGAGGGGGGCATTTACTGGTGCTAGCTACCACCGGAAAGGAAAATTCGAGATGGCAAATGGAGGTACATTGTTTCTTGATGAAATAGGCACAATATCTCAAAAAATGCAAATAGAACTGTTAAGAGTTCTCGAGGCTAAGTCTTTTACTCGTGTTGGAGGAAATAAGGAAATTAAATCGGATTTTCGAGTCATTTGCGCTACAAACCGAGATTTAAAACAACTTGTCAAATCTGGTCATTTCAGAGAGGATCTCTTTTATCGACTTAATGTGATCACATTAAAAATGCCGGCGCTCAAAGAAAGAAAAGATGATATCCCACCTCTGATCAATTATTTTATCAAGAAATATAACAGGTTGATGAATAGGACTGTTAAGGGTATCAATCAAAAAGCTCTAAAATTGCTGATTAATTATGATTATCCTGGAAATGTTCGGGAGTTAGAAAATATAATTGAAAGGGCTATTGTTTTATGCAAGAATAATGACATCCGAGAAACAGACCTTCCTCTCCATAAAGGTGAAATCCCAATTTCAGCAGAACTTATGACTGATGTTGAAAATCATCATATTGAAACAATTTTAAAAAAATATGATTGGAATATTTCTAAAAGTGCTCAAGCGTTGGGAATAGACCGCGTTACTTTATATAATAAGATTGATAAATATGGAATCAATAAAAGTAAAAAGTGATTTGATTATCGGTTATTATAGTATTTATGGAACGCACTGTGAAGTTTCATTTATTACTTAAATTATATTTGGCGCAATAGACTGGAAAGTTACATGGATACAGTAATATTGACGCCAATCTCCTTTATTGATGATCAATTGCTAAAAGGATTGGCAATTCAAATCAAACAGCAATTCGGATACGATCTTAAGATTGTGGATACACATATTGAGTTGGACGATTGTTTTAACGCTGCAAGAATACAGTACTCAGCAAATGATTTACTGGAAAAATTAGTTGGAGTATGTCCTAACAATAATTCAAAAATAATTGGGGTGACAGAATTGGATTTGTATATCCCAGTACTAACTTTCATTTTTGGTCAAGCGTATTTGAATGGTCGTGCTGCAATAGTGTCTACTCACCGATTAAGGAACGAATATTACGGCATGGAACCAAATCCTGATATATTTTGGGAACGCTTAGAGAAATTAGTTATTCATGAGCTGGGACATTCTTTTGGTTTAATTCATTGTTCAAATCTCAATTGCGTTATGATCTCCTCCACATATGTCGAAGATATAGATCAAAAATCAGTTCGTATGTGTGATGATTGTTCTAGGATAATCAATCATTGAGCACCTACACTTGATTGATCCGCAATCTTTGTAAATATTTTCAGTTATAAGAAACCTGCAATAAGTGTCATAAAAACTTTCGTGTTTCAGTTATTTTTCAATGTCCATTCTTATATCACTTTTCAGACAAAGCCATATTTTGATTACATTGACAACCATTTCGTTTGTAATTAATCTAACATGTGTTCACTTACTATTTGTCTAATCAATTATAAGGAGTTAAATAATAGAAGCCACCATGTTTGACAAGATCTTTTTTGCAAGGAAATGTAGAATTAGACACCAATTTGTCAATTTAGTTATTTCCGCTACAGTTTTCGTTTCAATTCAATGTTCTGATAAAGGACCCACCAACAGTGTAGAACCTCCATATACTCCTTCGGATTTAACAAATACTTCATGGGAAATGATTTCCAGTCCTGAATCAGTTGGATGGTCAACAGAGGGCCTTCAGGAAGCCTATAATTTTTCACAAAACATGCAGACGGCCGCAGTAATGATAATTTATCAAGGAAAGGTACTTTATCACTGGGGTGATTTAACTCGAAAATTTTGGGTACATTCCTGTCGTAAAAGTTTTATGAGTGCTTTGTATGGTATTCATGTGGATGAAGGCACTATTGATCTGTCAAAAACCATGGCAGATCTCGGTATTGATGATAATTCACCTTCTCTTTCCGATCTGGAAAAAACGGCAACCGTTCAAATGCTTCTTCAGGCTCGTTCGGGAATCTACCACCCTGCCGCAGCCGAAGCTCCGTCAATGAAGGCAGAACGTCCCGAAAGATACAGTCATGCACCAGGAACATTCTGGTACTATAACAACTGGGATTTCAATGTTTTGGGAACCATTTTTGAGCAGGAGACCGAAACAAAGATCTTCGAAAATTTAAAAGAACGAATTGCAGATCCCATCGGTATGGAAGATTTTGAGGTGAATGACGGTCAATATCAATTTGAATCTTTATCTATCCACCCGGCCTATCCGTTCCGAATGTCGGCACGCGATATGGCCCGGTTTGGATTATTATTTCTTCGCAATGGCATATGGGAGGGTAATCGGATCATCTCTGAAGAATGGATTCGCGAAAGCACGACTTCTTATTCAGAAACAGAAAATGGTGGTGGATATGGCTATATGTGGTGGATTACCGGAGATCAAGTTTTAAGTAATTTAGATGAAGGTTCTTACTTTGCCAGTGGTTATAGAGGACACTACATATTTATTATACCTGATATGGATCTGGTTGTGGTGCATCGGGTTAATACCGATACAGATGACAATGTAAACAGTCTGGGGTTTCTAGTTTTGCTCAGTTTGATTATTGATGCAAAGACCGGTTAACAATTTATCGGAACTCTAATATGTTAAATCTAAACACAAGAAAAAAAGGGGATTAACAATGAATAAAATAATATGTTTATTCGTTATGATTTTAGGCATCAGTTTTGCTCAAAGCTCCGCTTCCAAACTTCAATTTGGACTTATTGGCGGATTAAATTTATCTAGCGCAGATATAGAGATCGTTGAAGAGGGTGCTGATGTATCCAACACCACCGTTTTCGGAATTGGTGGTGTCCTTGATTGGAGCTTGAACCAAACTTTCAGCTTACGCCTGGAGCCGATGTACCTGCAAAAAGGCATCGGTACAACAGAGCTTGATATTCAACCGGGCATTGAATGGAAACTAAAGTCATCATATTTGGAATTACCTGTTTTTATCAAGGCTGAGTTTGGCAGCAATATCAAGCCTTATATTATTGCTGGACCAAGTTTTGGATTACTTTTGAACTCGGATGTGCGTGCTGAACTAAGTGGTTTGACTTTTAAAGGTGATTCAAAGAGTGCTACTGAAAATTTTGATGTCAGTGTAGCATTTGGTGGCGGGATCAATTACCCAATGGATAAGTTCTCTATTTTTCTTGAGGGCCGTTACTCTTATGGTTTAACTAACAATATAAAGGGAGGTACCGTCGTAATATCCAGCGGAAATGTAACCCAGGAAATCGAGTGGGACAAAGAAACTGACATGATTAAAAACCGAGGATTTCAGATAATGGTTGGTGTTACTTTTCCTTGAGTGATGAGAATAAGATGAAAAATAATAAATGCTTATTATTTACCGTTACTTTTTTACTTTTTTTTAGTTGTGAAAAGAACCCTCCTACATTTCCATCAGATGAACCACTTGGCTTTACTAGTGTTGGTACGCCGGCTCAATCATTAACCGAGTTTGAAAGTGTTTTGGAAAGGATAAGAATTGATCTAAAAATACCTGGAATTTCTGCAGCAATAACAAAAAATAGAAAAATCGTATGGGCAAAAGGATTTGGTTATGCCAATAAAGACAAATCAATACAAGCAACGCCGGAAACGGTTTATCACCTTGCTTCTCTGACAAAACCATTTGCTGTAACTATTATCATGCAGCTTATTGAAGAAAACAAATTAACTCTTGAAACTCCAGTCTCGGATTTCGGATTAGAATTAGACACACTAGGAGTTATAAAAGTTAAACATTTATTGTCGCATACATCCGAAGGGGTTCCTGGTACATATTATAATTATAACGGGAATAGATTCTCTTATCTAGACTTCGTAATTCCCGGCGCTTCAGGAAAATCATTTTGTGAATTACTGAACGAAAAAATAATACTTCCTCTAAATTTGAACCTGACAGCGCCTTATCCGATTTCCCCAAATAATTGTTTACAAAATAGTGATATTCTTGAAAAAATGGCTCAGGGTTATACTCCTAATGGTCAAAACATATTGTCTTATCCAATCCATTTTAGTCCTGCGGCAGGATTGCTTTCTACTGTTATGGATTTGTCAAAATTTTCAATCGCACTTGATAATGATTTACTGTTAAAAACTGAGACAAAAGAATTAATGTATACTCCAACTATTTCTAATGGCGGCGCTGAATTACCATATGGTCTGGGATGGTTCATAGATAGTGATGAAAGCGTTAAGATAATATGGCATTACGGATATTGGGATGCGATCTCTACGCTTATTATAAAAGTTCCCGAAAGAGAACTTTCATTTGTAATCTTAGCTAACACGGATCGATTAAGTTCAGCTTCTCAAGGAATCGGTGGCGATGAGGATGTTAATCATTCAGTTGTTGCACAAGAATTTATAAATGCATTCGTGGATGGAATAGCTCAATTACCGGATATTCCTATTTACTAATCAAAGGTTAATAGGCAATGAAACAAAAGCGCTGGGCTGCAGCCTTTATTTTCTACTAGTATATAACTACTATGAGACAATTATCCTTCTAATTCTGGTATAAGATTCATGTAGTAAATCGTCTCAAAAACCATCGTTTTTGGTACACTTTATTGAGATTTTAGTTTTGGGACACGTTTTTGGGACAGATTTAGATTTCAACGTTATCGCCATACTGCATGATATGACCATGTTTCCAAGTATAATTATTAAACATATTTGCGAGGGTTGTTAATCAATTATATTGGATTTAATTTTTGATACAAAACAAAGGGGGAATCCCGTATGCACAAGCTCACTACTGCAATCATAGCATTTCTAATCCTTACGTCATGTACCACTATTTCGGTTATTCCAATAGGAGACACTAGTTCAGGATTATACCAATCAAAAGTTCTCGTTTATGCAAACAGAAGCACCATTAACCAAGAATTTGAGGAGATTGCGATAATTACCGCAAAAGTTGATGCAGATTTTGCTATGGTTGACGACAAAGAGACTATGAATAAAATATTACACGAAGCATTTATGTTAGGTGCAGATGCTGTAATTTTCGAAGAGGAAGATTTCCAATCAATACGCGTAACTGCTATTAAATTTACAGAGTGATATTTTACAGAATATAATTACGTTTTAGATTTTTCCCATCGACTGTTCATATTTTTGATTGCACTTCGTAC
>JBHPLN010000028.1:12500-17568 GCA_042564205.1 Fidelibacterota bacterium | reverse complement strand
TTGTGGACGAAGCGATATGTTTCAATCTATAATAATGATTAGTAGTTTCATAGCTAAAAGGATTGTTTATATAATTATTTGGAACAATATTCATCCTATATTAGTCAAATGAATATCAAAATAAATAAAAGGTTGCAGTATATTTTTGTAAATTAAATAACGACAAATAAATTCAATAAATAAATGAAATTTCACAAATTATATAAGGTAATAATAATTATTTTTTTGTTTTGCACTTTGGGATTTAGCCAGAGTGAATATGAATTAGAACGAAATGATTATTTAATCGCTGTTGGATTATTCGAGGATGGATTATATCAGTCAACTGAATTACGATTGCGTGAATTCATTTACAAATATCCCACCAGTGATTGGAGAGAGTCGGTATATTTCCTATTAGGCAATACTGAATTCCGTCTTGAAAAATTTTCAGATTCACGGATTGTATTAAAAGAATTTTTAGCACAATTTCCATTTAGCAATCTTCGAGACGATGCAGCATTTATGATCGGTGAAACTTATTATGAAGAGCAAAAATATACCGAGGCAGCTAATAGTTTTGGAGATTTCGCCAACCAATTTCCTAAAAGTGAATTTATTAATCGTGCAAATTATTGGGCAGGCGAAAGTTTTTTTGAAATAAAAGATTATGATAGTGCTTCATTATATTACTCTAATGTCGTTGAAACAGATAATGATGAGCTAAAAGATTACGCGTATTATTCCCTTGGCTGGGCAAAACTGATTCAACAACAATATGATGAATCAATTGCCGCATTTCAATCATTAGAAGATAAATACCCAGAGAGTCAACTTTTACCTGATTCAAAATTTAAAATGGGGGAAGCTTTTTGGAGAAAAAAGGATTATCAACTGGTAATCAATACACTTGAATTATCGGTTCAAAATTCAACTATTAATCATCAATATCAAGCAGTCGGACTTTACTATTTAGGCGATGCCTATTATGAAAAGGACAATACTCCCAAGGCAACAAATTACTTTATAAAAATTATTAATGATTTTCCTGAGAGTAAGTTCGCACCTGAGGCACAACTGGGATTAGGATGGATTTACATTAAAGAAAAGAATTTTAACGCTGCTATTTCTACCTTTGAAGATTTAAAAGAAACTAACAGACCAGACGAGTTTCAGCATCAGGTGCAGTACTTATTGGGTGTTTCACTAAAAAATGCTGGTTTTGACGAACGCGGTAACGCTGAGTTAGAAGAAATTATTGATTTTTCACCAGAGAGCAATTTTGCTGACAATGCTAATTTTGAACTTGGATTATACTTTTTCAACAACAAAGATTATGAATCAGCCTATAATTATTTTTCCAATATTGTCTCCAATTATCAAGATTCCGATACATACTTGCAGGCCTATAAAATGTGCGCTGAATGTTCCATAGAACTTCAACAATATGATAACGCAGAAAATTATTATTCAGGATTAATGAAAATAACGGATTCCGATACAGATTTGGCAAGAAGCTTATATAGAAAAGGTTGGAGTCAATTCCGTCAGCGAAAATTTCCTGCAGCGTTAGAAACATTTGCATCATTCTTGGAGCAATATCCTGATCACGAGAATAATCATCTCGCAACCTATTGGTCTGGAGAAATTCACTACGAAAGGAATAATTACAAAGATGCGATAACTGCCTATACTGAATTTTTAGTTAAATATGAAGATTCACCAAAACGACTGGATGCCATTTATACTCGTGCTTATGCAAAATATGCGCTTGGTGATTACGAGGATGCACGCAAGGATTTTTCTGCTGTGATTAATCAATATCCTGATAGCAAATATAGTAGCGATGCCCACTACCAAGTCGCAAATTGTTATTATGCTTTGAAACAGTTTGAAAGCGCATACCCGTTCTATCAAAAAGTTATTGATATCACTCCAATCTCAAACCAATTAAATACCAAGGCACAAATCCAGCTTGCACGATCAAATCGAAATGCCGACAATTATGATCGTGCGATAGATAATTACCGGAATCTTTTTACTCAATCTCCTGAATCAGAATTTGCAGATGACGCAATATTTGAATTGGCATCAATTTATTCTTTACAGTTGAACGAATTTGAAACGGCAATTATTAATTATAGGTTACTAATCGACTCATATCCTAAAAGTCCATTAGTTCCATTCGCCTATCTTGAAATTGGCAATGCCTATTATAACATGCAAAATTTTGGGGAGGCAATTCAAAACTATAATGTTCTCTTAGAACAATATCCAAGCAGTAAAAAGACCAGCGATGCTATTACTGGTATTCAAGATTCGCATTTGATTTTAGGTGAAATAGACCAGGCAAATCAAGTTGTTGACAATTTTATAATGCAACATCCTAATAATCCTTTCGCTGCTGAATTATTACTGAAAAACGGTGATTCATATCTTATTAAGGAACAGCCAGATAAAGCTATTACCCAGTACCAATTAATAATTTCACAGTTTGGCAATAGTCCAGTAACTCCAAATGCTTATCTGGGATTGGCAGATGCTTACCTTACAAAAGGAGATCAAAGCAACTCGATCAGGCATTTAAAGTTATTGGCACAGAAATATTCAAATCATGAATTAGCTGCAAATGCACAATTAAAACTGGGCCAGCTTGCTTATCAAGAAAATAATTATGAGGAAGCAGAATCCTACTTCAATGCTGTAATAAGTAATCATCCAGAATCAGCAGAAGCTCTTTCAGCTTTACTCGAGACTGCGATAACACAGGAAACTTTAAATAAATCAAATCTTGCCACAACCAATTATCAAAAATTAATTGACCAATATCCACAAACCTCCTATGCTGACCGTGCGCGCAATAATCTTGGCAGGATGATCACAACTGAGCGTCAAGGAACTGACGCAATTAATTTACATAAGACTGTAATTTCAAGGAGAACGGATGAACTCGCTGCCGAAGCACAGTATTTAATTGGCTGGACCTACTTCATGAATTCAAGCTATGAACAAGCAGCAGAAAATTTATTACGTGTCAGATATTTGTATCCACAATATGACAGGTGGGTTGCGTTAGCAACACTTAAAGCAGGAGAATGCTTTGAAGCGCTTGATAACAAGAATGAGGCACAGAGACTGTACGAATTGGTGATTGAACAACACCCTGACGATGAATACAATACAGCTGCTCAAGCAGGATTAACTCGAATCAGTGCACATTAATAAATGATGAAAATTATAAAATCGATCCAATTATTTAGAATTATTATAGTAAGTCTATTTGTAATATCCGTTGCTTCCCCCCTATTTGCCCAGAAACAAAAACCAACTCGCACGCCATCAATCGCTAATTCTGATTCTACTATCGTGGAAACGACAGAATCAACTGAAGCTGAAAAGACAGATTTGCTTCCAGTTATTGATTTGAAAGAACATATTATTACAGGTGAGCAGCAGGTCGAAACTGTACCGATCTATCGCAATCCGGTTGATAAATCCATTTCCATAAATACCGAAGACAATCCAACAAAGGAAGGAAAATCAAATCGATCAGCACCAGATGCTGGTGGTGCTAAGGAATTTAAAGAAGTCATCCAACCCGTTTCTGAAATTGTTAATGAATTTTATGCATCATACGGAAAATTTGCAGAAACTTCCGCTGGATTAAAACTTAGAAAACGGTTTGTTGATGATGAATTATTTACAAACTTGGATTATAAATATAATGAGGGACATTTACCAGAAGCCGGTTATGAAAATTTCTCAGGAAGTCTGATTAATGTTCACCGGTTTAATAAATATACACAAAATAAATCGGAGATTTCATTAAAGCAGCGGGGATATAGATTTTATGGCGCCGCCAACAACTTAGATGAAAAGCGAACACGGTTTGATTTAGACCTTAATTCTGTTACAGATTTTCGAAAATGGAGCCCGCTGAATTTCCGTTTGGAGAATGGTGTACGCTATTTAGATCCTGATAATTCTCAACTATTTAACTGGAATGTGTGGACAAATATTTCAGGTTCTGGTGCAATTGGATCAACATATATCAACGGAAGTATCAAATTTATTTTAGACCGCATTGAAGAACCTGTCAATACTTCCCAGTTAGACAGCCTGCATAGCTGGATCATCAGGGAACTTGATCGAAATCCAATTGAATACATCGATAAAATCCGTGATGATATCGGCGAAAATGTTACAATAAATGAAGCTTATTTTGGACAAGCTCAATTAAGATTTGAAAGGTTGATCACTCCGCGCTTACATATTCGTATCGGCGGAGCATATTTTCAATATCTAAATGACTATAATGAATTGCTTAAAAATATCTTTTATGTCGTACCAGAAATCAATGGCGAAATTGAATCTGTTGCTTATCCAAATTTTAGTGCAGAGTTCAATTTTGGTATATTTGGCAGTGTTTTTTTAGCATCTGATCCAAAAGTATTACCTGTCACTCTTTCCCAAAAATTAAATTTAAATCCCTATCTCAATTTGGTTACTCCGTTATTATTTGAAAATCGCAGTCAGAATGTTCAAGTCGGATGGCGTCGTTCAAGCACTTATAATCTCTCGTTTGAAGTGCTATTTGATCACACAAAAATTGAAAATTATGCAATGTATGAAGATATTGGGACTAATGATTTTAGTTTGAATGGAAGATGGTATCTTGTTTATGATAACATTGTTGAGCTGGATCAAATTAGGGCAATGCTGAACTGGAAAATTCATTCTAATGTTCAGCTGTGGGCAACCGCCCGGCATAACAATTATAAAATTAAATCAAGCAAACGTGCAAAATATATTCCGTATCTTCCTGAATTAGAATTAGAATATTCACTGCAAATATTCCCTGGCTATGATATTCAAATTGCTCTTAATGGGCAGTACGCCGGTGAACGTGATGCCACGACGATTGATTTTCCTGTAAAAATTGATAAAATTGAATCACATTTCACTCATGATATATACTTAAGTAAGAAAATAAATAATAGTTTCGAAATCTTTATCAATGTCAATAATATCACCGATGAAAACATTGAACTATGGCATGGATATCAATTACCGGGGATTCATGGGAATG
>JBHPLN010000028.1:0-7500 GCA_042564205.1 Fidelibacterota bacterium | reverse complement strand
TGGCTGCTTCTAAGCCAACCTCCTAGCTGTCTGGGCGATTTGACATCCTTTATCACTTAGCATAGATTTTGGGACCTTAGCTGTTGGTCTGGGTTGTTTCCCTCTCGGCTACGAAGCTTATCCCCCGCAGCCTCACTGCCATAGATCATGTATCCGGTATTCGGAGTTTAGTTGGGGTTGGTAAGCTGGTCGGCCCCCGAGCCCATCCAGTGCTCTACCCCCGGTACACTACTATGACGCTGCCCCTAAAGACATTTCGACGAGAACCAGATATCTCCGAGTTTGATTGGCCTTTCACCCCTAACCACAGCTCATCCCCCAATTTTTCAACATTGGTGGGTTCGGTCCTCCATTCCGTGTTACCGGAACTTCAACCTGGCCATGGCTAGATCACTCGGTTTCGGGTCTGCCGCATGCTACTAAACGCCCTATTCAGACTTGGTTTCCCTACGGCTTCGTCTTTGAAGACTTAACCTTGCAACATACGAGCAACTCGTTGGCTCATTATGCAAAAGGCACGCCATCATCCCGACGAATCGAGACTCTGACTGCTTGTAAGCGTACGGTTTCAGGTTCTATTTCACTCTCCGCTAGGAGTACTTTTCACCTTTCCCTCACGGTACTAGTTCACTATCGGTTACATGGGAGTATTTAGCCTTACCAGATGGTCCTGGCAGATTCACGCAAAATTTCTCGTGTTCCGCGCTACTCGGGTGTCATTTCCAACGAGATTATCAATTTTCGTCTACAGGGCTATCACCTTCTATGGCTGGTCTTTCCAGACCATTTGACTAACATCAAATTTTCTGACTCGTCGAACTAACTGCAATTAGTTCTGAAATGATCCCACAACCCCATCAGCGCAACGCTTGCAGGCTTGGCACGTTGATGGTTTAGGCTCTTCCCCTTTCGCTCGCCGCTACTAAGGGAATCACTCTTGTTTTCTCTTCCAAAGGCTACTTAGATGTATCAGTTCGCCTCGTTTGCTTTATCCGCCCTATATATTCAGGCGGTAATTTCCCGGCATGACCCGGGATGGGTTGTCCCATTCGGAAATCCTCGGATCTAAAGTTGTTTGCACCTCCCCGAGGCTTATCGCAGCTAACCACGCCCTTCATCGCCTCCATGTACCTAGGCATCCTCCGTACGCTCTTATTAACTTTACCAAAGTGTCGTTTTTACCATTATGCTACCGGCGTCAATTTCCAAATTGTCAAATAACATTGTTATGGGTGGAGCTAGCCGGGATCGAACCGACGACCTCCTGAATGCAAATCAGGCGCTCTCCCAACTGAGCTATAGCCCCAAAATAAATAAGGACTGTAGCAGCGTGGGCCTGCGTGGACTCGAACCACGGACCTCATCCTTATCAGGGATGCGCTCTAACCACCTGAGCTACAAGCCCAAAAATTTTCGGTATGCGTGAGTCAAATCAATTTGATTCGACCCTCTCCCATCTTTCGATGGGATACTCCTTAGAAAGGAGGTGATCCAGCCGCACCTTCCGGTACGGCTACCTTGTTACGACTTCGCCCCAGTTACCAGCCTTACCTTAAACGACTCCCTCCCGAAGGTTAGGCCATCGGCTTCGGGTACTGCTGACTTCCATGGCGTGACGGGCGGTGTGTACAAGACCCGGGAACGTATTCACCGCGCCGTGCTGATGCGCGATTACTAGCGATTCCGACTTCATGAAGTCGAATTGCAGACTTCAATCCGAACTGGGACCGGTTTTTTGGGATTGGCTCCCCCTTGCGGGTTGGCAACCCTTTGTACCGGCCATTGTAACACGTGTGTAGCCCTGGACATAAGGGACATACTGACTTGACATCATCCCCACCTTCCTCCCGGTTATCCCGGGCAGTCTCCTTAGAGTCCCCACCATTATGTGCTGGCAACTAAGAATAGGGGTTGCGCTCGTTGCGGGACTTAACCCAACATCTCACGACACGAGCTGACGACAGCCATGCATCACCTGTGATAGTGTCTTTGAGCAAGCTCGCAGAGGTTTCGGCTTTCACCGAAGTTTCACTAACATGTCAAGCCCAGGTAAGGTTCTTCGCGTTGCATCGAATTAAACCACATGTTCCACCGCTTGTGCGGGTCCCCGTCAATTCCTTTGAGTTTCAACCTTGCGGTCGTAGTCCCCAGGCGGAGCACTTATCGCGTTAGCTAAGACATCGAAGGGGTCGAATCCTCCAACATCTAGTGCTCATCGTTTACGGCGTGGACTACCAGGGTATCTAATCCTGTTTGCTCCCCACGCTTTCGTACCTCAGCGTCAGTTTTGAACCAGAAAGCTGCCTTCGCCATTGGTGTTCCTCCTGATATCTACGCATGTCACCGCTACACCAGGAATTCCGCTTTCCTCTCTCAAACTCTATCTAGACAGTTTTGAATGCAGTTCTTCAGTTGAGCTGAAGGATTTAACATTCAACTTATCTAGACGCCTACGTACCCTTTACGCCCAATGATTCCGGACAACGCTTGCACCCCTCGTATTACCGCGGCTGCTGGCACGAAGTTAGCCGGTGCTTTCTTGTGAGGTACCGTCAAGATTTGTTAATATTAATAACAAATTTTTTCTTCCCTCACGACAGACTTTTACGCTCCTAAGAGCTTCATCGGTCACGCGGCGTTGCTGCGTCAGGCTTTCGCCCATTGCGCAAAATTCCCCACTGCTGCCTCCCGTAGGAGTCTGGACCGTATCTCAATTCCAGTGTGGCTGATCGTCCTCTCAGACCAGCTACCGATCATCGCCTTGGTAAGCCATTACCTCACCAACAAGCTAATCGGACGCAGGCCCATCCTAAAGTGCGAGCCGAAGCCCGCTTTAACAACATACCCCGAAAGGTCCGTTGCATTATTCGGTATTATTCCCGCTTTCGCGAGGTTATCCCAATCTCTAGGGCAGGTTACCTACGCGTTACTCACCCGTTCGCCAGTTTAATCATCCACCGAAGTGAACTTTCTCCTTGACTTGCATGTGTTAAGCACGCCGCCAGCGTTCGTCCTGAGCCAGGATCAAACTCTCCATTGTTTGATTTATTTTTATTTATTTTGTCGATATGACTCAAATTGATCTATAAAGACCCACGCATACCAAATTTTCAAAGAACAAGATTTTGATAAGTCGATCCTGAAATTCAGAGGAAAAATTAGAATGCCTGGATTTCGTACAGGCAAGGTTCCAAAGAAAGTATTAATTAAACAGTTTTTACCGAATATTGAAGCTGAATTCATCGAACAATCATTTCAGAAATATTATTTATTAGGGCTGAAGGAAAAAAATTTACTTCCAGTAAATCAGGCAGATGTTGACAACATACATTTTCATTTTGAAGAACCACTTACGTTTACAGCCACCTTTGAGATTGAGCCGGATTTAATTTTACCAGAGCTTAGGACAAAAAGTCTCAAAGTAGAGAAGACAAATTATATCTCCGATGATGAAGATATCCGTTTGACAATTGAAGAAATGCGAACGTCACATGCAGAAATTAGAACAGTCGAAGATGGATCAAAAACAGGACATTATATATTTGCAGATTTACAAAAGCTTGATTCATCGGGTGTCGCGATCATCGGTGATAAATTAGAGAAACGATATATCAAAGTAGGTGACGGTATTTTTACCGGAGAAAATGAGAAAAAATTATTAGGCCTGAATCGTGGTTCAAAATCACAGATTCTTATTCCTGATGAGAGTGGCACTGAATCTTTGTACGAAATAAATGTCCTAAACATAGAGGAACAAGTTCTCCCGGATGTTGATATGGATTTTGTCAAACTGATGAAATCAGAATTGAATACCGTTGAAGAGTGGAAGCAGTCAGTTAAGGAAAAAATTGATATCAGTTATGCTAATAAATCTGAAGAGACTTTTGAGCGAGTGCTGGCAGACGCGCTGATAGAAAAAGTAAATCCTGTATATCCACCATCAATGGTAGAATCCTATCTGGATCGCCTTATTGATGATGTAAAAAAAGGAAATCCTGACGCTGAACTTGATGATCAAAAAGTGCGAGACACTTATCGCACTCTGGCAGAACGTAATATGAAATGGTATTTAATAAGGAAAGCAATTATTAAAGATCAGGATGTGAAAATTACAACTCAAGAGATTGATACAGAGATTAAACGGTTGCAGGAATTATCTCCTGAACAATCTAATGAGATTAAAAAATATTATAAGAAACCAAGCAGTAGAACCAGGCTTGAAGATGACTTAATCGAAAAGAAAATCATTGCTTATTTAGAACCTTTTGCTAAAGTTAAGCAAGTGAATGTTCCAACAAAGAGTCTTAGAGAAACCTTAAAAAAAGATTAAAATGATAATAGATAAAAATATTGAATCACAATTAGTTCCATTTGTAATTGAACAATCCGGGCGTACTGAACGAGCATTTGATATATATTCACGCTTACTCAAGGAACGAATAATATTCCTTGCAACACCAATTGATGATTCAGTTGCATCATTAATAATTGCTCAATTGTTATTTCTTGCAGCTGAGGATAAAAAGAAAGATATTTATTTATATATTAATTCTCCAGGGGGCTACGTAACTGCAGGCTTAGGAATTTATGATACCATGAATTATATTGATCCAGATGTTGCTACAATTTGCATGGGACAGGCATCAAGTATGGGTGCACTATTGTTATCTGGCGGCAAGAAAGGGAAACGTTCAGCGTTACCAAATTCGAGAATTATGATTCATCAACCATTGGGCGGGGCTGAAGGTCAGGCTAGCGATATCAAGATTCAGGCTGATGAAATATTACGATTGAAGAAGACCCTAAATAAAATTCTGGCAAAAACAACTGGTAAAACTCTCAGACGAATAGAAAAAGATACAGATCGAAATTATTTCATGAGCTCGGAAGAATCTTTGGAATACGGATTGATAGATAAAATATTATAATAAAAAACCTCCTGGATTATTACCCAGGAGGTTTTTTATTTCTCTGATTTTTCTTCTATTTAAGTAACATCATTTTGCGCGTTGAAGCATGGTTATTGATTTCCATCCGCATTAAATATATTCCGCTACTTAATTTTTGATCATTCATATCTGTTCCATTCCATTGAATGGAGTATTTCCCCGGGAGGTGCTGTCTTTGTGTCTGAAAAACAATTCTACCCAGAAGATCATGCACCGTAAAGTAGGCCAATCCTTCCTCAACAATCTCGTAGGAGAATGTTGTACTGGGGTTAAATGGATTGGGGAAATTCTGAGACAATTGATAAGAAGTAGGTAAGGTAATAATTGCCTCTTCCTCCACATCAATAGCAGTGTTCACATAAGCCCGAATCATATAATTCCAGATATTTTCAGGTGTGCCATCTACTGAAATATAGTACCAGCCACCTTGAGTATAAACGCGTGAGTAACGGATGCCGTCATCCACCATTGATGTTGCTAGCAAGCCAGGTACTACTGGATCTACTCCTATAGTCATAGACACAATGAAATCATCTGTAGCATCAATATTTTCGCTAGTTAAGTCGACAGTTACCCAGTTCGTAAAAGGATTCGGGTAAGGTTGGTCGGATGCACTTGGAGATACAACTGTATCTGACCAATATTCTGAACCAAATGGAGCACCTGCTGAAGACTGGGGATTATATGAACCACTAAACTGGTTTACACTAACGGGGATTGATCCAGCGCTATTGAAGGCTAATTTAACACTGTCAAGGGATCCACCCGAAATGCCATCAAATTTAACACTAATAATGTCGTCTGTATCCCAACCTAATACACCATCGGGTAATCCGTCATCATGCATTAACTCTATCGTTGCTCCACCACCTGGCCCATATCCCGTATAGGCATAATCTATATCAGCGGTTGAATAAACACTATTCAAATACAGTACGAATGTTATTTCATCCCAGGTGCCATCCATTAATCCCGGAGTTGGGTAATTCAAATTAATTGCCACATCTTCAACTTCTCCAGAACCTATTTTTATTGCTTTGATCTTTAGGCTGGATGATCCTGTGAACTTTACAGAATCGATGCTGCCCTGTTTAAAAGTAATATACTCTGCTCCGACATGCTGCACGGTGCCACTGCCAGCCGCAGGACCATAGTGCGTATCTTTTGGTAAAACCGTAGTCATCGCTCCGTGATCATATCCATATTTTGAATCTACTGACTTATCATTAAGGTAATTAGCCACAACCCAGTCTGGAAAAATGTTAGAGAATCTTCTTGACTCACCTGATTGTGCTAGTGCTGCGTCGATGCCATTCCATTCATTTTGATCGTGTTGCACAAGGTTATATATAAATCCACTTGGCATCTGTTCATAAAGATATTGTGTCCACCGAGCCGAACGAGAATAATCAGCCAAAACCGCATCTCCTATATCATCAGCAGGAGTCCAATAAAACAAATAAATATTTGGATTTGCATTAAATGGGCCTTGATTTCGTAGATCATAGCCGCAGATTACCTCAGCTAAAGAGGCACATCCTTCATTTACAAATGCTCCTTCGCCGTTTTCATCACCCTGCCAATGAATCATATGTTGAAATTCATGTGCTGTTGTTGATAGGGCACCGTCAAATTGGTTAGGATTTGATAAATCTTGTGGATCTGCATCCAAATAGTAGATTTCAGCAAAATTACTTCGATTATCCTGGATAGCTGGATCGCCATCGGGGTATTCATTTACTCCCCAGAAATATCCTCCTACATAAACTCCTGCGCTTTCAAAACTATCAATAATATCTAAAATTAAAACAACAACTTTCGAATCACCATCAACATCTGGGGGAGGACCAAAAGTTTCAACATCTAGTTCATAAATTCCCTTACTACCATTAGCGGGTGTGCTTTCATCAAACGCTTCCTGAACTGCATCGACAGCAGCCTGCGTTACGCGAACATTGCCGCCTCCTTCCCATATGTTATCTTCAACAAAAATATAGCAATATTCTCCTACTTTTCGACAGGTCGATGGTACTAAATACTCATCATCTTCAGCAGTAAATTGTGACGCCCACCACTCATGTGTATCGCCAACGTTAAAATTCCAAGCGGTTGTGCGCTTAGCAAGTTCAAAACGTTGTTTTGCTTCGGGATGTGCAGCTATGTAATCCCTTATTTGTTGTTCAGATTCCCGTAGAAAATGCGACCCTGGAATGGGTATCATCTCATTTTCTTGTGATATTACTTTATCTGTGGATAGTAATTGCGCACCTATCTGCTGTGAGAATGTTATTCCGATAAATAACGTACTAAGTCCAATAATGATTATCGCTTTTTTCATTGATTCAGATCCTTTTTCTAATTTGTATACTCAAAAGACTGAGTTTGAGAAATTTTGTATTTAACGAGAGTTGCTGTATTAAACTTCTCAAATTTTTGAATTTCTTTACATTTAACTTCTAAAACTTTCCCTTGATGTTCCCAAAGCTCTGCTTTTAATTCTTTTGGATACTTTAATATATATACTTCATTCCCTGGTGTTTCAATCGCAAGG
>JBHPLN010000027.1:0-18019 GCA_042564205.1 Fidelibacterota bacterium | reverse complement strand
CGTATTTAATCGCAAAAAACGGGATACCTGCGGGATACCGATTTAGTTGGGTAACCACCCGCCAATGGGGAGGCGGGGTGCTAGGTATTATAATATTGCGCACAGTCTAATTTTTCAACCAAATTCACAATACCAGTCAATTAGAAGTGGGAGTAGGATTGGGAATGCAAAGACCATTTACATTATTGGAACTTTCAGGATTGAAACACCATATTATTTGATAGAGTCTAAAAATTCAAACCATGCTTTATAACGGGTAATCGTATTATCAAGCCCCTTAACTCCGTGCCCCTGACCTTCAAACTCAACTAGTGTTACGTCCTTCTGATACTTTTGCAGACTATCAGCCATCCAACGGCTACCTTCTATTGGAACACGGCTATCATTTGTGCCGTGAGTTAAAAGTAGTTTTCCAACCATTTTATCTGCATGATAAAGTGGTGAACGGTCTTTTAATTTCGATTCTTCTGTCTTTGGATCACCAGCTTCTAGCGTTACCCAATCTGGTATATTGCAATTTTCATAAAAATGAATTATGTCAGAAAATCCAGCATGACTAATTCCAAACCCCCAATCAAAATGGGCTTTGTTACCATTTATTTCTCCAGGGAAAGTCAATAGACGCATAGTAGCGTATCCACCGTGACTTCCACCGTAAACACCAATTCGGCTGGCAGGAATATCTAATTTTTCGGATATATATTCCCCAGCATATATAATATCTATTATTTCATTACCGCCAAGATCTTTATCATTTAGAGAATAAAATTCACGACCAAAACCAGAGCTTCCTCTTGGGGAAGGACTTAAAACATAAATACCAGCTTCAGCAAGGATTTGAGTGCGTGTACTAAAATAATTTTCACCACCATAAAATGATTGAATCATGACCATTTGTTGATCTTTGGGTAATGGATTTATAGGGTGATATAGAAAAGCGTGTAGCATACGCGTATTTCCGGTTTCAGGGTCAATATCAAAAGTGGGGTACTCAATTCGCTCTCTATGTGTTTGAATGATTTTTTCCTTCAAATCAGTTGGAATATCGACCAGTGTTGTAAAGGAGAACTTTTCATTGTTTGTACTAATTTCATCGATTCGGAATTTCACGGTAGCAGATGTGCTTTCTATCAATAATTTTTGTCCATCATTATCTAAAATTTCTATATTCAAATCGATTGTTTGTCGATGAACAATTTTTGCGGAAATAGGATCAATCAGCAGTATTTCGGTTTCAATAGGATTTTCTAGTATTGTGAAAATATATGGTCTGTTTTTGACTGAAATTAATTCAGCATCTTTTACATCTTTTTTAAACTTTGTAATCTGTTTGGAGATATTTGAATTAATGTTATAACTATAAATATTGTTATACCCGTCTTCGTTCGAGAAGTACATAAACTCATTATTATTTAACCACTCTTTGTATGCGTATGGAAAAATTCTAGGTTTATCTGGATCTGTAACCATAAGCCATTTTTTTGATTTTAAATCGATATAAACCAAGTTCCCGAATGTTCTATTACCATTTTTTACAACCGGTACTACAATTCCTTTACCTTCAGGTTGCCAACTAGGTGCACGCCAGATAAAACGAAATCCTGGCTCATCTGACACAATTGTTTTTTCTTGAAGTGTTTCCAAATCAATAATACGTAATTCACCTAATCTATTTTCCATAACTCCTAAACGGGCAACATAGGCTATTTTATTTTTTTCACGGTTCCATTGCCAACCAAATATGTAAGGAACATCTGTCAATTTTGTAATTATTTTTGTGACAGGATTCAGTTTATATAGATTTATAACTTCATCATTGAATTCATCGCCAGCCCAGTAAAGATGATTGTCGGATTTACGGTAATCAATGCCCCAAACATTACGTTTGGAAAAGTCAATATCGGACACCAGATTGCCTTTACTCAAATCTAATTCACCAGAAAGATTAATTTCTTTTAGTAGAGTAGTAGAATCTTGGTCGTAATAATATAATTTTCCTGCTTCATAAAAAGGATTGAAATTGATATATGGAAAACCTTCGACATATGGTTTAAGGTCAATTTTCCTATCTTTAAATTCAACAAATTGATTATCATTCTTACTGTTTTCTAGTTGGCAATTGCTTGAAAATGTGAACAGTATAAAAAGAGTAAATACTCGTGGGAAATATTTCATGTAAGACCCCCAAATTGTAATTAAATAAAGTAATATTTAGTTGCTAAAAGTACTAAATAATACTCTCAACCAATCCCTTTTTTCAACCAAATCCCCAATTCCAATCAATTAGAGAGGGGTGTGGGGATTATTGTTCGTATTTAATCGCAAAAATGTGGACACCTGCGGGATACCGATTAAGTAGGGTGCCCCACCCACCAACGGGGAGGCGGGGGGCTCTGATATATAATATTGCATGTTGTCATATCGCAGGGGTAAAGCGGTGGTAGCTATTAATTCAATCCCCGACGCTCCAACAACGGTTCGATATTTGGTTCTGTACCCCGAAAGGTCTTATAAATGGTCATCACATCTTCGCTACCCCCGCGCGAGAGAATTGTATTGCGAAGAAAATCTCCATTTTCACGTTTTAGTCCACCATTTTCCTTAAACCATTCAACTGCGTCCGCATCCAAAACTTCACTCCAAATATAGAAATAATACCCTGCAGAGTAACCACCGATAATATGAGAAAAATATGTACTTCGATACCGGGGGGGGACGGCTGCAAAGGCCACACCTGCTGTTTTAAGTGCATCGGCTTCAAAAGCCATTAAATCATCGCCGTCTGGTACCTGTTCCGGTGTTAGTTGATGCAACGATTGATCGAGGAGACAAGCAGCCAAGTATTCAGTGGTAATAAATCCCTGGTTAAATTTCCGTGTTGCCAGAAATTTATCCAATAATTCCTGCGGCATAGGCTCACCGGTTTTATGGTGAACGGCATAGTTTTTCAATACTTCCGGCCAGGTCGCCCACATTTCATTCACAGAAGAAGGAAATTCCCCAAAGTCCCCTGGCACTGAGGTGCCAGCAAAGTATGGATAATTCACATTAGAAAACATCCCATGGAGGGCGTGTCCGAATTCATGGAACATTGTGATTACTTCATCGAATGTGAGGAGAGTTGGTTCGCCTTCAGGTGGTTTGGTTACATTTTGATGATTTCCAATGACCGGTTTATTACTCAACAGTTTTGATTGAGAAACATATTCATTCATCCATGCACCGCCACGTTTTGAGGAACGAGCATAAAAGTCAGCCAAAAACAAAGCTAACGTTGTACCGTCTTCATTAAAGACTTCGAACACACGCACTTCCGGGTAGTACACAGGGAGATCAAAACGCTCCTTAAACGTAACACCATATAACTGAGTCGCAGCATAGAATACACCATTTTCCAATACATTGTTCATTTCAAAATAGGGGCGTAGCTGAGATGCATCAAAATCGTAGCGATCCTTCCGTACTTTTTCCGTATAGAAATCCCAGTCCCATGAAGCGAGGGTGAAATCATTTCCTTCTTTTTCGATCATTTTTTGAAGAACAGCCGCTTCACGTTTTGCATTGGCGATAGCGGGAGGAGCAAGGTCTTCCAATCGTTTATTTACGGCTCTGATTGTGCGAGCTGTTTGATTTTCGATACGAAACTCCGCAAAATTGGTATAACCCAATAGTTGAGCTCGTTCTGCACGTAGTCTGATTACCTTTGCCAGTATCACGCGATTGTCAAATTCTCCACCACGGCTGCCACGGGAAAGAGAAGCTTTATGGATGCGTTCTCTCAGTGCACGGTTTTCCAAGAAGGAGAGGGGCGGCTGTCCGCTTGTATTTAGAAGGGTAATGACAAATTTATCTTCAAGGTCCCGCCCTTCAGCTTCTTCAGCGGCAGTTTCAATGGCGGCATCGGATAAACCTGATAATTCCTCGCGGGTATCCACAACGATAGCCAGTGCATTGACCTCTTTTAAAACATTTTGACTGAAGGTTGTTTGGAGAACGGCCAATTCACTGTTTAATGCTTTTAATCGTTCTTTTTCTTCTTCAGATAAATTAGCGCCTGCCCGGACAAAATCAGTATAATACTTTTCGATTAACCGGAGGGATTCAGAGTCAATGTCTAAGTCATTGAGTTGATTATGAAGTATCTTGATACGGTCGAACAATTTTCCATTCAGGAAAATCTGATCATTGTGGGCAGAAAGTTTTGGTGCCATTTCACTGCGAATTTTTTCCATTGTATCATTCGTATTCGCCCCGATTAGGTTGAAAAATACTTCAGAAACACGATTAAGCATCTGCCCCGAACGTTCCATGGTAACAATGGTATTTTCCATAGTAGGAGCATCTGTTTGATTGATAATGGCTTCAATTTCTTTATGTTGTTCGATCATTCCCTGTTCAAAAGCAGGTGCATAATGAGCATCCTTGATTTGATCAAATTGCGGATATTTTAAGTAAAGTTTGCTGTCTTCAAAAAAGGGATTGTTGCCTGTTGAATTTGTTATCACCGGACCAGATTCATCTTTGGACAAGGTCTTATCATCGGACATTAAAAATCCGACTAAAAAGATGACAAAGAAAAAAATTAAACGGAATGATATTGGATGTCTAAAAGTCATATCTAAATACCCCTTGTTAAATCATAATTTTTCACGATGAACTTAATAATATATGCTATTACTGGCATTAATTTAGGTAAATAAGTTAGTCAAATGTTCGGTTAAACTGACGTTAAAACCACCCAGATCTATTTAGATTTCCCGGAAGGTTACCTTAAAGAAGTATTTTGCGACTGGTTACCAAGAATCCAAAATAAAGGGTCAAATACAGCAATTATGGCCTAGGTTTCGAATACATTCTGGATACCCAGTTAATTTTCTGGAATAGTGACCGTTTTACTCATGGTCAAGAGTTCGAATAATTCAAAATCTCCAAACAGTTGATAATCAATACTCTTCCCACTACATTTAACTGACTTTAATGGGGGTTAAATGTCTTTTATTTCTTATATAGTTTGTGAATTATAGCCGATGATCGGTAAAACCATATCTCATTTCAAAATAATCGAGAAACTTGGTGAAGGTGGAATGGGAGAGGTTTATAAAGCTGAGGACACCAATCTTGATCGCATTGTTGCTCTAAAGTTCTTACCTCGCCATTTACTTTCTGGGAAAGAAGAGAAAGCCAGGTTTATTCATGAAGCAAGGGCAGCGTCAGCATTAAATCATCCCAATATCACAACAGTTTATGATATATATCAAGAAGAGGGTGAAATTTTTATATCGATGGAATACATTGATGGTCAATTACTTTCTGAAAAGGTCAAAGATAATCCCCTAAAAGTAAAGGATCTAATCAATACTGCAATAGGTATAGCAGATGGTCTTCATATCGCACATGAAAAGGAGATAGTACATAGAGATATTAAGTCTGAAAACATAATATGCTCAAAAACTGGTCAAGCCAAGATCCTTGATTTTGGATTAGCCAAACAGAAGGGAATGAGTAGGGTTACCCAGGATGGCAGTACCTTAGGTACTCAAGGATACATGTCACCTGAGCAGGTAGAAGGACTAGATGTTGATAAACGGAGTGACATCTTTTCCTTTGGAGTTGTTTTGTATGAAATGGCAACTGGAAGACTGCCATTTGAAGGAGACCATGAAGCAGCTATCCTTTATTCCATAATGAATGAAGAGCCAATCCCTGTAACTACACGTAATCCCAACATACCACACGAACTTGAAAGGATTATACACAAAGCATTAGAAAAGAATGTTAAAGACAGATACCAGCATGCTGATGATATGTTAGCTGATTTACGAAAATTGAAAAAAGTAGGATCATCAGATAAACCTCCTAAACCTCCTTCGAAGAAGAGACTTCCTGTATATATCTTCAGTGTAACTGCCTTGATTATTGTTGGAGCATTCCTCTATTCAATTTTTAATAAACCAAAACCAGAAGTTGTACCTATCGTATCTCAAATCAGTCCAAAGTCAATTGCGGTGTTACCCTTTACATCGATAGATAGAACTGAAGAAAGTGAAATTTTCGGGGATGGTATTCATGATGATATACTTACACAAATAGCAAAGATAAATGATCTTAAAGTGATTGCAAGGACAAGTATGTTGCGTTACAGAAATACTGTAAAGAGTATTAAAGAAATTGCTCAAGAACTGGGAGTAGGAACTATCTTAGAAGGGAGTGTGCGTCGGTCTGGAAATCAAATAAGGGTTATAGCACAGTTAAACGATGCTGTAACAGAAGAACATCTCTGGGCAGAGACCTATGATCGAGATTATGCTGATATATTTGCTGTTCAAACCGATGTGGCAGAAAATATTGCGTCAGCTTTAAAGGCTGCGCTAACGCCCGATGAAATAAGTTCACTTGAAAGTACACCCACTGAAAACATGGAGGCTTATGACTATTATTTAAAAGGTAAATACTACTGGGATACAAAAACTGATCCGGAAGGCAACATGATGGCTATAGAAATGCTTGAGAAAGCTGTTGAGCTGGATCCGAATTTTACTCAGGCTTATGCTTTTTTAGCGCGGGCTGATTTCTGGGCCTATATTAATATTACTTGGGATCCCACTCCAGAAAGATTGGAAAAAGGAAAAAATGCTCTTGAAATGGCAACTCGCCAGGACCCTAAACTCCCAGAGGTTCATTTTGCTCATGCAAGATATTATGATTTGATTGAGAAAGATTATAAGAAAGCTCTAATGAGATACTTAAAAGCTCTTGAGGGACGACCAAATGATAGTTGGCTTAACCAGAGCACAGGAATATCCTGTATGGCTCTTGGAGAATGGGAAAAAGCTGAACAGTATTTAATAAAAGCCTATGAATTGGATCCCCATGGGCTGTACAGGGCTTCTGAGGTTGCTGATTTTTATTCTTTCATGCATGACTGGATCAAGGCGGAGTATTATATTGATAAAGCGATTTTCTCACTTCCAGAAGAACCATATCCGTATTATAGGAAAACCTTAATAGCTATAATGGGGTACGGAGATACTGAAAAAGCCTCTCGGATCATCGAGGAAGGCGCCCAATTTGTAGATAAACAAAGAATGCTTGGATCCCGATTTCGGGTAGATATACGATCACGAAGATTTCAGGAATTATTGGACGCAGTTGAACCATTCCCTGATTTTCCTATGTATTTCCTTTATAAAGGGCTTACTTACTGGTTTATGGGACAGAATGAACAAGCTAAAACTTATCTGGACTCCGCCAGGGTCGTTCATGAACGCCGGGCTCAAACAGCTCCTCACAACATTAGTAATTATAGTCGACTTGGACTTGTATATGCCGGTTTGGGAATGAAGGAAAAAGCAATCCAAGCAGCAAAAAAAGCCATTGAGTTAGACCCGCTAAATAAAAATGCATATAGTGGTCCTGACCGTCACAGGTGGTTGTCTTATATTTATTCAATGGCAGGCGAATATGATAAAGCCGTTGATGAAATTGAGCTTCTTTTATCAATACCGTATGACTTTACAACCTGGGATTTAAAATTAAATCCATTTTGGGATCCTATGCGTGATCATCCCCGATTTCAAGAGCTGATTGCAAAGTACTCAGATTGACTATATCAATCCTTGCAAATCCCAATTCAGGCTTAAAATCACATCTAATTTGGATACCCGTGGGATACGGAAGTATCTCGTCCGTCTGTAAACCTTATGAATAAGAGTCAAGCGAGCAGTATACTATTTTTTCTATCTGTATCACAAATCAGAAAGTCCTAAGTTATTAAGTTGTCTAATTAGTTAGATAGGTCAGACCTTCTTAATAATCAACTAAAAGATGAGTATGAAAAAATTATATTTGGAGACTAATCTCCAAATTATTTTTTGCGTTACTTTAATGGCAATTCTTGGTGTCTCAAGTATTACTCCTGCTTTTCCAAAGATTATCGAGAATTTTAATATTTTACCCCAAAATGTGGGATTGTTAATTACTTGTTTCACCCTGCCTGGAATTTTTCTAACACCAATCCTTGGGATCTTTGCTGACCGTTATGGTAGAAAGAAAATACTTATTCCCTCCCTTATTGTATTTGGCATTGCCGGTAGTCTGTGTGCTTTTGTGCGTGATTTTAATTCTTTGTTAATTCTAAGGATTATTCAAGGGATAGGTGCAGCATCCCTGGGATTTTTAAATATTACGATTTTAGGAGACCTTTATTCAGGTAAGGAACGAACTACTGCAATGGGTTATAATGTGAGCGTTTTAAGCATCGGTACTGCAACTTTTCCAATCATCGGTGGAATATTAGCGACTTTTGGATGGTATTTCCCTTTCTTCCTTCCAGTCTTGGCAATCCCGATCGGTTTAGTTTCCTTGTTATTACTTAACAATCATGAACAAAAAAGTCGAGTACTTTTCAAAGAGTACCTGTTTAATGCTTGGATAATTGTTAAAAATAGAAAGGTAGTTGGGTTATTTATTGCCAGTATTATTGGATTTATTATCCTATATGGATCACTATTAACCTTTCTCCCATTGCTTATTGGGAAGGGATTTAATGGTTCATCAGTTATCATCGGTCTTATTATGGCAACGATGTCAATCACGACAGCAATAATATCTTCAAATCTTGGTAATCTAATAAGGCGTTTCTCAGAGGAAAGTCTTCTTAGGTCCTCCTTCGTATTTTACGCCATCGCTTTATTAATGATACCCAAAGTTCCAAATCTTTGGATGCTTGCTGTTGCTATCATCTTTTATGGCATCGGTCATGGTTTGAATATCCCGACAATTCAAACACTATTAGCAGAGCTGTCTTCGACAGAAGAGCGTGGTGTAATTATGTCATTAAACGGGATGGTTTTGCGAATTGGTCAAACTCTTGGGCCTATAGTGATGGGTATTATATTCGTTGCATGGGGGTTAGAAAGCACATTTTATATGGGTTCAATTCTTGCCTTAATAATGTTTATTATTACAAAATTTTTAATCAAATAGAATCGGAAGATGAATTTCTGGATCCATATGGGATACCTAAGTGTTTTGTCCGTCTATAAACCTTATAACTATATGTTAAGAGGGCGACTTACAAGGGGAGGGGTATGTCGCCTCGGGGGAGGGTCTTATTCTAATTACATATATCCCACATACAATTTTTCCGCAAACTCCAAACAGTTGATAATCAATACTCTTCCCACTACATTTAACTGAATTATTATGGGGGTAATAATGAATTATAGATATTGCTTTATATATTTTTTAATCCTTTCAATCTTAGTAGGAACTATTAATGCATCTGACAAGGATGGCATTCAAATAATTAATCTTTATGATAATATTGGTGAGCCTATAGAAGGGACAATTTCTGACTGGGGTTATTCTGTATTTGTTAATTACAAAGGCACAAAAATTCTTTTTGATGGTGGAGCAAGTGGAAAAATCCTTAAACATAATGCTGAACAACTTGGTATTGATTTAAAAGAGGTTGAACTCGCAATAATTTCGCATAATCATCCTGACCACACTGCAGGAATTGATCATCTTGTTGAGATCAATCCAGACGTGCAACTTTATGTTCCTGCATGGGGATTTGCCTATGGTGATACTGGAGACTACAAAAAATATCAAATAGGTTATCGTTACCCTATTGAAAACCTAGAAATAATAGAAAACAATACTGAGATTTCGGAGGGTATTCATATTATCAATACCGAATCAAAACTAACAGGTAGTTTTTCAAAATACCCACCGAACGAAGAAAATCCAAAATTTTATCCATTACCTGAATTATCTCTTGTCCTTGAGCAGGAAAATTCAGGAGCAATATTAGTTTCTGGTTGTTCTCACAGCCAGATAGAAGAAATTGTCAAAGAAACAATAGACTCGTTAAATGTGACAGTTGATTTTGCTACAGGAGGGTTCCACCTATTACCATATTCAGAGGATTATGTAAAGCAATTAGCATCTACATTAAAAAATCAATTCAATGTAAAACATGTTGCTCCAACTCATTGCACGGGGGAGAAGGCAATTAGAGTTATAGATGAAATTTATGGTGAAAACTTTAGAATAGGTGGATTAGGAACCAAATTTATATTTCCTTAATATTAAATTTTTGGAATTTATTGCGTGATCGGTAAAACCATATCTCATTTCAAAATACTTGAAAAACTTGGCGAAGGTGGAATGGGGGAGGTTTATAAAGCAGAGGATACAAATCTTGACCGAATTGTTGCTCTGAAGTTTCTACCTCACCATTTACTTTCTGGGGAAGAAGAAAAAACCAGGTTCATGCATGAGGCTAAAGCCGCATCTGCTCTTAATCACCCCAACATTATGACTATACATGACATTTGTGAGGAAAAGGATGAGATATTTATAGTATCGGAATTTATTGATGGAGAATTGCTTTCTGATAAGGTCAAAGATAATCCCTTAAAAGTAAAAGATCTGATCAATACTGCCATAGGGATAGCTGATGGTCTACATGCTGCTCATGAGAAGGATATAGTACATAGAGACATTAAATCTCAGAACATAATGTGCTCTAAGACCAATCAAGCCAAGATCCTTGATTTTGGCTTAGCTAAACAGAAAGGAATGAGCAGGGTTACTAAGACAGGTAGTACCTTAGGAACTGAAGGGTATATGTCACCAGAACAAGTAGAAGGACTGGAAACAGATAAACGGAGTGACATCTTTTCTTTTGGAGTTGTTTTATATGAAATGGCTACAGGAAGACTTCCATTTGAGGGTGATCATGAAGCAGCCATCCTTTATTCCATCATGAATGAAGAACCTATCCCAATAACCACACGTAATCCCAATATGCCGCATGAAATGGAAAGAATCATTCATAAAGCATTAGAAAAGAATGTTAAGGATCGGTATCAGCATGCTGATGAAATGTTAGCTGACTTGAGAAAACTGAAAAAGGAAGGCTCATCAGAAAAACCTCCGCAACCTAAATCGAAGAAACGATTTCCTACTTATATCACCAGCATTTTTATTGTATTCATAATAGTAGCAATTATTAACTCAATATTTAAAAAGGATGACATTGATTCAACAGTCAGTAAAAAATCTATTGCAGTATTGCCTTTCACATCGATTGATAGAACTGAAGAAAGCGAAATATTCGGTGACGGTATTCATGATGACATACTAACACAAATATCAAAGATCCATGATCTTAAAGTGATTGCTAGAACCAGTGTTTTGCGTTATCGAAACACCGAAATGAGTATTAAAGAGATTGCTCAAGAATTAGGGGTTGGATCTATCTTGGAAGGCAGTGTCCGTCGATTTGGAGAAAGAATAAGAATAGTGGCTCAGTTGATTGATCCTGAAACGGAAGAACATCTTTGGGCAGAAACCTATGATCGGAATTATGCCGATATTTTTACTATTCAAAGCGATGTTGCTAATAAAATTGCCGGTGCTCTACAGGCGACTCTAACGCTTGAAGAAAAACAATCCATTGATGCAATCCCAACTGATAATATGGAAGCCTATAATCACTATCTCCGTGGAAATGTATATAATTGGAAAGCTTTAAGAGAAGAACCGATTAGATCTGCAATCCAATTTTATAATAAAGCTATTGAATTGGATCCAAATTTCACCCTGGCATATGCACGACTTTCAATTGCATACATGAGAATGCTTTGGTTTGCAGCTGACTATAATTATTTGCAAATGGCAAAAGAAACGCTTGATAAGGCAACGATGGTTGACGCCAATCATCCAGACATCCATCTAGCTTTTGGATATTATTATTACTACGGCTTCAGAGATTTTGATAAAGCTTTAGAGGAATTTTCTATTGCGTTAGAGGCTCAACCAAACAATGATGAATTAATCGAAGCAATTGGATGGATAAAACGACGTCAGGGTGATTGGAATGAGTCCATTCGACACACAAAATTAGCAATAGAATTAAATCCTCATTTAGCAGCCAGATGTGCGGGCTTGGCAATGACTTATATTTATTTACGAAATTGGACTGAAGCGATCAGATATTCAGAGAAATGTATCAACATTGATCCTGAAGATGTAGATGGGTACTCTATGAGAGGTTTAATCATGTTTCTACAAGAAGGCGATGTGGAGAAAGTTCGACAATATGCCAGGGATAATATAAATCCAGCTGATTCAAGTAAGTTTATAGATGAATATGGTTTTATAGAGATGCTTGGACGAAACTATCAAAGAGTTATAAATATATATAAAGAAAAAGAAAAGCAATATTTGTTGGAAATCGCTTTAGCATATAAACTTCTGGGGCAAAGAGAAGCAGCAGAACAATATTATGATTCCGCCAGGATACAATATGAAAAGCAGATAAACAACTTTCCAGAGGACGGTGATTCATACAGTTTTCTTGGCATTGCCTATGCCGGTTTAGGAAGAATAGAAGACGCCCACAAAGCAGGCAAACATGGAGTTGAATTGATTCCTGTCTCTAAAGACGCGTTATCAGGGAGTGCATTATTAATTAATTTGGCAAGAATATATGCAATGACTGGACAGTCTGAACTTGCAATCAGTCAGATTGAGAGTCTATTATCCATGCCGAGTTTGCTGACAGTTCAACTACTAAAACTACAGGCAGTTTGGGATCCACTCCGAGATCATCCAAGATTTCAAGAACTGATTGAAAAATATTCAGATTCTGGTAATTAATTAAATCAATTTTCTGGATACATACGGGATACCGAAAATTTCACTTTACTGTAAGCTAAGTAATATTTGCAGTTACTTAACACGGGCATATAAATGGCATTCAAGAGGTCGTCGGTTCGATCCCGTCTGGCTCCACAGGTTATAAACATTATATTTACAAGAGGTTAAGATTTTAGGGAGAAGAGGTCTTAGCCTCTTTCTTTTATCCCCAGTAGTTCATATTTAACCGTATTTGTTCGTATTTAATCGCAAAAAACGGGATACCTGCGGGATACCGATTTAGTAGGGTACCCACCCACCAATGGGGAGGCGGGGCCTATAATGAATAATATTGCACACAGTCTAATTTTTGGAAATTTTCCGTATTCTCCAAACAGTTGATAATCATTACTCCGCCCACTACATTTAACTGACTTTAATGGGGGTTAAATGTCATTTATTTCTTATATAATATTTTCCTTTTACATGAATGTTAATTTTTAATCTGATGACTCATTTCAGATAAAAAATATTAAACCAGTTATTACATAAGGAGATTGTTATGCGAAAATTGGTTTCTATCGTTCTTGTTCTTACATTTTTAAATGGACTTTCCGCAGGAACTTCAGAGGCGACGGATTTTTATCCTCAACGCATTATTCTTAACTTGACTTCTGAACCTGAATCCAGCATTGCAGTGACTTGGCGGACCGAAAAAACTTTGGATTCAGCCGTTGTTCAATTTGCTGAAGCAACTGATTGGATCGATTTCAAAGAAAATGTAATTGAAGTTAATGCTAATAGAACCCGGTTTATTACTGGTGAGTTAGATACTGTATTTCATTACTCTGCGGTTTTATCAGAATTGAAAGCATCTACTCAATATGTGTACCGTGTAGGTGTAAATAAATTTTGGAGTGAATGGTTTCAATTCACCACTGCTGGAAAGTATCCAGAACCATTTAAACTTATATATTTCGGAGATCCGCAAAATGATATAAAGGAACATTGTTCGAGGGTTTTTAGACAGGCATATAAAACAGCTCCTGATGCGTCATTTTGGTTATTCGCTGGTGATATTGTAACCTGGCCTAAAGACAGTCTGTATGGTGAATTTTTTCATGCCGGTAGTTTTATCTTCGCTAATACTCCATTGATACTGACACCCGGTAATCATGACCGGGTCCTTATGGAAAATGGTAAACCAGCACGTGATGAACAAGGTAAAGTAATCGTGATGGACAAAGTGGATGAATTATGGAATCATCATTTCACGCTACCAGAGAATGGTTTAGTGGGTTTTGAGGAAACATCCTTTTTTGTGGATTACCAAGGTGTAAGGATAATAATGATACAAACCAACGATGAAAACCGATTAACCGGACAAGCTAAATGGATAGAATCTTTACTTAAAGATAATCCCAATCGATGGACTGTTGTTTCTTTTCATCATCCTGTATATTCTGCAACGAGTGGTCGTGATGATGATAAGAGTAGAATTGCTTTACAACCACTCTTTGACAAATATTCCGTCGATTTGGTATTAACTGGACATGACCATGTATACTCGAGAAGTTTTAAACTGGTAGGGAATCAAAAAGTAAGCTGGGATAAGCCCGGTACTGTGTATGTAGTATCAGTATCAGGAACGAGAATGTACCCTGTAAAAACGGATGAAATTTCCATTATGGCTAAAACTGGTGGCAATGTTCAATTATTTCAGGTGTTAACAGTTAGTCAACATTCATTACGTTATGAATCTTATACCGCAACGGGCAAACTATATGATCATTTTGAGTTAAAAAAGAAATAATAACGATATTAATATGAACTATGACCAACGTACAATATTTTGTCTTTATAAATTAAATGCTTTGACTGCAAACAGTTGATAATCAATAATCTTCCAACTACATTTAATTGGATTATAACGGGGGTTATTATGCTTTATAAAAGAGGTATCCTTTTAGACCGTGTTCACGCATCCTTTTTGCGACAAATTTCTATTCAATATTTTATTAATAAGAGGAGGAAATAATGAAAACAATACTACGCATTAGTTTTGTGGTTGTGTTGCTATGCTTATTTGCATTGCCGGTGCAAGCACAACTAGAAAAACATGAGGCACTTGCTTCGAAATTAGTAAATCAATGTGCCAACATCCAGGAAAACGATAATGTAATAATAACAGGAAGTATAAGAGACGCTGATCTTATGGGTGAAATAGGGCTACAAATAAGAAAAGTAGGAGCTTTCCCTCTAGTGGCTCTGGGTAATCAGTTGGCTGCCCGTCGTTCTTACGACGTTGTTCCAGAAAAATATGATTCTCAGAAAAATGAATTTACCGAAAAACTCATAAATATTGTAGATGCTCAAATCACAATTTCTACTACGGAATCACTAGGTTTATTTAAGGATGTGCCTGTAGAGAGAATGCAAAAAAGAGCTGAAGCAGGTAAAGATAATACTGAATTAATGCAAAAAAGGAATATTCGTTTTGTATCTTTAGGTAATAATCTATATCCTACTGATGCTTTAGCTAAACAGTTTGGGATTACAAAAAAAGAGCTAGCAAATGAATTTTGGAATGGTGTCAATACAGATTATAATAAACTCAATCAAGTTGGAAAATCATTAAAAACGGTACTTGATGGTGGCAAAAAGCTACACATAACAAGCAAAATGGGAACTGATATAAAAATGGCAATCAAATCTCGACCCGTTATCGTAAGTGATGGAATGATATCAGATAAAGAAGCAGAAGCAGGATTTCCAGCTTGTCTTGTATGGTTGCCTGCAGGTGAAGTATTGCTATCTCCCGTACCTGGGACAGCAAACGGTAAAATTGTAGTGAATAATTTCTTCTACCAAGGAGAAACTATTGAGAAACTTACCTTAGAGTTTGAGTCTGGCAAACTAATCTCAATGACAGCTAAGTCTAATCTAGACTTATATAAAGAAGCATACGATAAGGCAGATGAGGGAAAAGAAGAATTCTCTTTTGTTGATATTGGTATAAATCCTGATGTTAAAATTATTCCTGGAAGTAAAATGGTAGCATGGATGGTTTCGGGTTTTGTTACAGTAGGACATGGTAGCAATACTTGGGCTGGAGGAGATAATAAATCCACATATGGATCTGCTTATTATTTATCTAATGCCACAGTAAAAGTAGACGGAAAAACAATTGTTAAAAATGGTATATTGAAATAGAAATTATTTATTGTATTAATAATAATAGTATAAAATGGAAGAAAGCCGTCTCTAATTGGGATGGCTTTCTTATTAACAAATTATGATTAATAGAGATACACAACATCATTGAAAAACTAGTGAAAATCAGCAGCAATTTGAATACATACGGGATACCCAGATGGTATTCTCGTCTATAAACCTTATAACTATCCGTTAAGCGGTCGGGTAATTTGGAGGGGAGTAGGTCGCCCTGGGGCGGGGGTCTTATACTATCTACATATTGCCCACATACAATTTTTCCGCAAACTCCATATTGTTGATAATCAATACTCTGCCTATTACATTTGAAACTGAAGATTATAGTGATTTACTATTCGCAGGAGTTTCTGATGTACTTGTAAAACCATTAAAATATACTGTGAAGTATCTAAACCTTATTTTACTTTCAGAGTTCATAATGGTGTATTATTTTCCCCTTAATTAATTGGGTTTTTACATTGTATTCGAATCATCATCTATTTTATATAATTATTCAGGAAAAACAATGATGAAAGTCAGATCAGTACTGATTGTTGAAGATGACGATGCATCAATGGATTATATCACTATTATATTAAAAACACTTGGGTATCACCAATACCTTGCTATTACTGGCGAAATAGCATACGAATTAGCAAAAGATATTACTCTTGATCTGGCACTTATTGATATTGCTCTAGGAGAAGGTATATCTGGTATCGAATTGCTTCACAAATTAAGAAATTTACCTCAATTTGAAAAAACACCTATTTTTGCTATTACTGGTTTTGTAGGAACCTATGTGAAGCAGGAAATGCTTGAATTAGGATTCACTGACTACTTGGAAAAACCTTATACCAGTGATAGTTTAAAAGAAATGATTAGTAAAAATGTATTAAGACCTTTTGCTGTATAAGGAAATACTTTATAAATAACTACTATCTAAATAAAGATTCTCCTATCCGTATTTAATCGCATAAAACGGGATACCTGCGGGATACCGATTTAGTAGGGTACTCACATACGAATGGAAAGTCGGGGGCTTATATATAACAATATTGCACGCAGTCTGATTTTTAGTAGAAAAAATATTATTATGGATACGCTTTTTTATGGATACAAATAATGGAGTTTAGTCATTTGTCGACGATAGAAGCGCCCTCAATCATTGCCTTACTAGGGCAATGCTAAATATAGAAGACCGCTAATAATACAGATTTTGATTATAAACTATTAAAAAATAAAGATCCTTGTGACACAAAATCCTGATAAAGGTTTAAGAGTATTGATTAATTAAATATTTTCTTTGTTAAGCATATCTTTTGACCATGAATACGTGGTATTACTGATTTACTATAAATTGGTTTCAAATTCGATTCGGTAAATTCTTTTTGCACCTGAGCACTCTGAAGAAATGTGATTTTTGCTTTTTTTCTATTAATACGTTTGATTGTTGAATGCAATACAGTATTGGTATATAAAGAAACGATCACCCATTCTTTACTCACTCGATTTAACTCCTTATATATCTTTACGCGCTCATTGCTATCATGAATGTGTTGCATCAGACGTAAACAAAATACTACATTAAAAAAGTTATCGGGATAAGGTATTGAATCTGCAGTACAGACTTTCGTTGATTTTACAATCCCCAATTCTTCTTCCTGATATTGTACTATCAATTGATACTTATCTGCAGCATAAACATCTCCATAAGCATTTAGTATCTGATGAAATCTACCATACCCACATGGAATATCGAGGATAGACCCAGTAATTTTAAAATTATAAAAAATATTATCTACGATGCTCTTTTCCCGCCTATCAATCAACTTTTGATCGATAGTTTTGTATCTATTCTCTTTATAGCGTTTTATTTTTTCGACAGAAGTCCACTCTTCATATGTCATTCATTATCTACCTTTTAAACGATTTAAGTTAATTAAACCAAATTCCGGTTATTGGAACTCCCTGGAAGATTGTACTCTAATAATTATTCAACTAAAAATCGAGAACTAACATTTTTCAACAATTATTCTGATTTCAATTGGTTAGACAGGTGAGTGAGGACTGGAAAGGGGAAATTCGATATAATTACATAGATAGAGATAATGTGATGTTAGTTCCATTCACAGTGATCGAATAATTTCTGTTT
>JBHPLN010000026.1:0-18242 GCA_042564205.1 Fidelibacterota bacterium | reverse complement strand
GAAACCGGAAAATGGCTGGAGACCTGGTCTAAAGAACGTCTCGATTGGTATCAAAAGCTTGGTATTACAGGAAAAAAATTACGCCTTCGTCCTCATGACGATACTGAGTTGGCACATTACTCAAAAGCATGTTATGATATTGAATACGAATTTCCGTTTGGCTGGTCAGAATTAGAAGGTATTGCTGATCGAGGTACATTTGATCTGGATCAGCACAATGAACATAGCGATAAAAAGCAGGTCTACTTTGATCAGGCTTCAAATCAGAACATTGTACCGGCTGTTGTGGAGGCTTCGGCTGGTGTTGACCGCACATTCTTAACATGTCTGGTGGATGCGTTCACCGAGGAAGAGGTCCACGGTGAAACGCGCATCCTGTTAAAATTATCACCGAAAATTGCTCCAATTACCTGCGCTGTTTTTCCACTTGTCAAAAAAGACGGACTTCCAGATATAGCCGAGAAAATTGTTCAGGATATCCGCCAAGAATTCAGTGCTTTCTTTGATATAGGTGGTTCTATCGGGCGGCGCTACCGCCGCCAAGACGAAGCTGGCACCCCCTATGGCATTACAGTCGATCACACAACCCTTGAAGAGAACACGGTAACCTTACGCGACCGTGATTCCATGGAACAAATTAGAATTCCTATTGAAGATGTCAGACAAGCACTTCGTACAAAAATCGATGAATGGGAGAATAAATAAATGAATCGCCATTTAACCATGCGTTCAGGTAATCCTGCTTTATCCCAAAAAACATTTAAGAATTTAGGGACCTATGATTCTGCTGAAGCAATGACCATCAGCGGAACGGTTAATAAAATGTTTCTAGCGTTAATCCTGCTGATGACTACCGCCATCTGGACCTGGAATTTACCCGCCGATGATCCACGGATCATTAACTTCATGGTAATTGGCTTTATTGGTGGTTTAATATTCGCGATCATTACAATATTTAAAAAGACCTGGGCCCCTTATACCGTTCCAGCATATGCCCTTTTTGAAGGCTTAGCCCTGGGCGCTATATCGGCCATTTTTGAACGCATGTATCCAGGTATTGTTAGCCAGGCAATATTTCTAACATTTGGCACACTAGGGGCTTTACTTCTAGCTTACCGCAGCGGATTAATCAAAGCTACAGAGAATTTTAAGCTGGGTGTTTTTGCTGCCACTGGTGGAATTGCAGCGATCTATTTATTAAGCTGGGTTGTCAGCTGGTTTGGCGCTTCCATTCCCCTCATTCACAGCAATTCAACCTTTGGAATTTTATTTAGTCTTTTTGTTGTGGTAATTGCAGCTTTAAATCTCGTTTTAGACTTTGATTTCATTGAAGAGGGCGCAGAACGCGGGGCTCCTAAATATATGGAATGGTATGGTGTCTTTGGCCTCCTTATCACATTAATCTGGCTCTACTTAGAAATTTTAAGACTTTTATCTAAGCTTCAATCCCGTCGATAATAAAAGAAAAGATCGCTGATATGATCAGACGTCTGAAACTACTGATTTTAATGTTGTCAGTAGTCGGATTGATCATACCCCAAACCAACGAATCGTTTCAAAATGGAATAGTCGTTTCGGCAAATAATTTGGCTTCTGAAATTGGTGTTGAAATTATGAAGCAGGGCGGAAATGCAATTGACGCAGCTGTAGCAACTGGCTTTGCTTTAGCTGTTGTTTATCCGCGTGCTGGGAATCTTGGTGGCGGTGGCTTCATGGTCGTGCATCTTGCAAATGGGGCTGAATTTTCTCTTGATTTCAGGGAAACGGCTCCATTATTCGCTCATGAAAAAATGTATCAGGATAGTAGTGGAGCTGTAATTAAAGACCTGTCTCTATATACTCATCAGGCAGCCGCTGTTCCCGGTACAGTTGATGGATTATTGCGCGTATTTCATGATTACGGTTCAGGGGATATATCCTTGCAGGAAATTTTAACGCCTTCGATAAAACTAGCAGAAAATGGGTTTCCGATTTCGAGCCATTTGGCTGAAAGCCTCAATAATAAAAAATCATTATTTGAACAGGATAATGGATCCGCTGCACTTTTTATTCGCCATAATGGACGGCCATGGTCTACTGGCCAGGTGCTAAAACAGATTGATCTGGCGAATACATTAAAAAGAATTGCTAAGAATGACCGGGATGGATTCTACTCAGGTATAACTGCTGAATTGATCAAAGCAGAAATGCAGTCTAATAATGGTTTGATAACAGATCTTGATCTCAATCAATATTCTTCAATTTATCGTAAACCATTGCGGGGCACATATAAAGATTTTGAGATAATGACGATGGGTTTGCCCAGTTCCGGGGGTGTGATATTGATTGAAATGTTGAACATGCTGGAAACACTGGGAATAGACACCCTGGGATGGAACAGTAGCGACTATGTTCACCGCTTAACTGAAGTGGCGCGCCGCTCATATGCTGACCGTGCAGAACACCTTGGTGATCCGGATTTCTGGGATGTACCAGTTAAAATGCTTGTCGATAAACATTACGCAATATCGAGAACCACTTCGATTGATCTACAAAAAGCTTCAAAAAGCACGGATATATATGCCGGCGAGGTACAGTCTGAATCGAGTGAAACAACGCATTATTCTATAGTTGACAGAGAAGGTAATTGTGTTGCTGTTACAACTACATTGAACACTGGTTTCGGATCTGGTATGATTGTTGACGGTGCCGGTTTTTTATTGAATAATCAAATGGATGATTTTTCGACCAAACCGGGCGTACCAAATTATTATGGTTTAATCGGGAATAAGGCCAATGCAATTCAACCCGGCAAGAGGCCGTTGAGCTCAATGACTCCAACAATCATATTTGATAATAACACCCCATTCTTAATTATTGGTACCCCAGGTGGATCAACAATTATTAATACTGTCTTACAAGTTTTCTTAAACGTTGCGCTTCATGGAATGAATGTCAGTGATGCGGTGGCGGCACCGCGCGTGCATTCGCAGTGGTTTCCGGACACTATAATGAAAGAATCGGAATCAGTATCTGTATCTGTTGAATCTGAGCTGCGAAATATGGGTCATGATATAATCACTCATCCATGGATCACGTTTGGGAGTGCAAATGGTATATTAATTGGTCCAGACGGTTACTATGGCGGTGCTGATCCGCGTAGCGATAATGCAGCGCAGGGATACTAAAAATTAATATTTAAATTCGCTGTCGCCGATGAATTCGCGCAGGATGGACGTACCTGGTACTTGTTTTTCCTCGAGCTCTTCAAAAAACGAAAGAAAAGTATTAAGGTGGTTCACTTTCTCCTTCAATTCCAGATCATCGATATTTTTTAGAAGTGGTTTTACATATTTAGCAAGAACCGGTAATTCATATGCAAGCGATGAATTAAACATGAAGGAAGCCTCTTCCTGATACGGGAAAATATTCGTTTCCTCGCCAATACGTACAGAATTCCAACGGGATAGTGTTTGTTCCGGTGAATATCCACGGAACTTATGATCCCTGACTAAACGCCTTAATAACCTATTTTCAGAAGTCGAAATGCGGTGATTGGCATCAACGTTCATCTGTGTTATTGCACTGACATAAATTTTGTTTAGTCGCTCTGTACCAATCATATCTGAAATAATTGGATTTAATCCGTGAATACCCTCTATTAATATGAAATCCCCATCACCCAATTTCATTTGGTTAGCAGTATCGTGTCCCATGCCACTGTCAAATTTGAACTCACGAACCGGAATTTGATCTCCTTCCAGAAGCTTATTTAAACGACTACCCAGTAAATCAACATCTAACCCTGCTATTGATTCAAAATCTTTAACTCCATCAGCATCCGTTGGGAGTTCGCTGCGATCAATGAAATAATCATCCATTGAAATATGATGAGCATAATAACCATTGACCCTTAGTTGAATCCGTAAGCGTTTCCCAAAGGTTGTTTTTCCTGACGAAGATGGACCAGCAATACAAACCAATCGTTTTTTGGGAAAATCCCGTACCAGCGCATCTGCAATGTAGCTAATTTTTTTCTCATGGAGTCCTTCTGCTACCCAGATGAGTTCGTTAATATTTCCAGTGTTAATATGATTATTTAATTCGCGTATTGTAGAAACACCCAAGATATCACCCCATTGTTCATGTTCTTCCATAATAGAAAAAAGTTTGGGGTGATCTCTGAATGTCTCAATTTTTTCTGGATTCATTAAAGTTGGAAGGCGCATCAGAAACCCGTCATTATATTTCCGTAATTGAAATATTGGCAACTGACTTAGAGCAGTAATCATGGGTTCAGTTTGGTAGTCCCAGTGAGATTCAAATTCAACAATTGGAATTTGATCATTTTCCCAATGTTTTGCGATTGCAACCTTACTTTGCGAATTCATCTCTTTGAATTCACTAATTACTGTGCTTTTCTTCCTTGTGCTCATTTGTAGTGAGTGATTACTCGCTATCCACTTATGCATGAGCTGAAACAAGGCTTCGATTTCCGTTTCGGCGATCGGTTCCCAATTTGCCTCATGACAGAACAAGCCATCGCCAAATGAATGTTCAATTACAAGCATTTTGGGGGCTAATAATTCTTTAAAAGCTCTCGATAATAAAAAAGCTAGTGTTGCTTGAGCGTGATTTAAATTATCGAGTTTCATTCGCCAATAATTTTAATTAGGACGCGTTTTTTACGCCTCCCATCAAATTCACCATAAAATATTTGTTCCCACGGTCCAAAATGCAGTTGACCATTGGTAACAGCAACTACAACTTCACGCCCCATAATTTGGCGTTTATGGTGCGCATCTCCATTATCCTCACCCGTTCGATTATGATCATATTGCTCCACCGGTTGATGCGGCGCAAGTTTTTCTAACCAACGCTTATAATCACTGTGCAAACCAGTTTCATCATCATTGATAAAAACTGATGCTGTGATGTGCATAGCATTAACCAAACATAAGCCTTCTTTAATACCGCTTTCACTTAGAGCAGATGCCACATCGGGTGTTATATTGAGAAACTCCATACGATTCGGGACATTAATCCACAGTTCTTTATTAAATGATTTCATAAAAATACTCTTTTTATTTTTGGATCAGCAAATCATCAATTAATTGCACCATTATTGATGCTCCCGATAATAGTGCTCTTTCATCAATATCAAAATGGGAACAGTGATGAGGAACGCTCATCGATTCAGCATGGGTTGGTTCTGATCCAACAAAAAAGAAACATCCTGGTATCTTTTCCAAATAATATGCAAAATCTTCACCACCCATTGTCATATATGGATCGATTAATCCACTACCAACAATTTTCTTCGCTGCCTTAGTGAATTTTTCATAAGCAGCATTATTATTTATCGTCGGAGGGTACCCATCTTGATAGTCCAAATTAATCTTTGCTCCGCTAAGTTTTTCGAGTCCAGATACTATTTCATTCATCCGCTTTTTTATCATTGTGCGATTTTCTTCCGAAAATGACCTTGCAGTACCGCGGAGATAAACTTTATCAGCAATGATATTAAAATTAGTTCCGCCGCTTATTTGCCCAATTGAAACAACCGTGCTTTCAAGCGGATTGGTATTTCTACTAACAATAGTTTGAAAGGCTTGTATCAATTCTGCGGCAACTACAATGGCATCAACTGATCCCTGTGGGGTAGCGCCATGCCCGCCAATTCCCGTTATTGCTATCTCAAAAATATCGGCTGCCGCTAAAACTGGCCCAGGCCTGGAGCCAGCTGTTCCATATTGCTGATAATTCCATAAATGTAAACCAAATATCTCATCAACTCCCGCCAAGCAGCCATCCTTGATCATTTCACGTGCGCCAGCATCGCCTTCTTCGCCTGGTTGAAATATAAGCCTTACAGTACCGTTAATGTTTTCACGCATTCCTGCTAAAACTTGGGCAACACCCAACAATATAGCTGTGTGTCCATCATGTCCGCATGCATGCATCATCCCATCCTTGACAGATCTATATTCAATATTGCTTGTCTCCTGCATTGGCAAGGCATCCATGTCAGCACGCAAGGCAATTGTAGGTCCTGATCCATTGCCATTAATATCTCCCACAACACCACTTTGTCCAACACCAGTTTGTACTGTATAGCCATATGATTCAAGGTGTTTTGCGACGATGTCAGCAGTTCTTGAAACATCGAAACCGATTTCAGGATGTTTATGAAAATCTCTGCGAAGAGTTATTATTTCTTGTTCAAGATCTTGAATTTCCGAACGAATATTTACCATTAGTTATCATCTCCAAATGTCTTTATTAGGCCACCAATTAATTCAATGAAGTCTGGTTTTACTTTATCGGCAGTTTGGATTACTTCATCATGTGTAAGAGGTTCACCTGTAATACCTGCGGCGAAATTTGTGATGGTGGAAATAGCAATGATCCTCATACCTAATTCCGCTGCACATTGAATTTCCGGTACAGTGCTCATTCCCACCGCGTCGGCACCGACCCCTTTTAAATATGATATTTCCGCTGGGGTTTCATACGCTGGTCCTAAAGTCCAGCAGTAAATGCCTTCTTGCATATTTACGTTTAAGTTTTTAGCTACTGATCTTACACGGTCAAGTACATTTATATCATAGTATGGTTTTTGAGTAACCAACTCTGGAGCTGACGGTCGCTCCCGGAATGTGCAATCCATGTGGCCTTTAATCAGCATTATTGTTCCTGGTGGAATGCTTTTACTACAGGACCCGGCCGCATTTGTAATGAACAGTGTTTTAATGCCCATTCTTGCAAAAAGATAAACCGGGATTCTTACTGTTTCTAATTCATAGCCTTCATAATAATGGAAACGACCTTTTGCAACGGTCACTTTAATATTTTGGTATTTGCCAAATACTAATTTGCCATGATGACCTTCCACGTTCGATTGTGGGTAATGCGGAATTGTTTCATAAGAAATTATTGTTGAATCTGTGAGACGATCTGCAAATCCACCCAAACCCGATCCTAAAATCACCGCAATTTTTCCTGGATCTGATCCGTCCTTCAGAACAAATTCGGTCATTTTTTTTAACATTGCAGCTTGCATCGTTTTGTTCAACTGGCTTGTGTAGCTAATTGTCCACATCCTGCCTGGATATCTGCTCCTTTACTCCAGCGGACAGTAACTGTAAACGGAGCCGATTCAAGTTCTTTTATAAATGCTTTTATTCCCATTTCAGAAGGTCTCCTAAAACTATCGCCAATTTCATTATATGGTATAACATTAACTTTACAGGGCAGGTCTGCAATTAGACGAATTAACTTTATAGCATCAATTTTAGTGTCATTAATTCCTTTCATTAGCACATACTCAAATGTTAATAAATTTCTGAGTTTATTATAATAGTACCAAGCAGAATCAATTAATTCATCAAGTGTATTTGATTTGGCTACAGGCATTATTGTAGTGCGTTGATCTTGGGTTGCGGCATTCAAACTTATCGCGAGCTTATATCGTCGTTTTTCGTCTGCAAACTGGCGAATCTTAGATATAATTCCTACCGTTGATATAGTAATTTTTCGTGCGCTCAAGTTAATTCCGTCCGGATCATTAATGAGCTGTGCTGCTAACATCACTTTATCATAATTTAAAAATGGTTCCCCCATGCCCATGAACACTACATTATTTACTCTGCTCTCAATACCGCTTTGAATCAATAGGAACTGATCAACGATTTCTCCCACGGTAAGCTGTCTAACAAATCCCATTTTAGCGGTTGCACAAAACTTACAATCAGCCGCGCAGCCAACCTGGGTCGATAAGCAGAGCGTCAACCGATTATTATTTTCCATCAAAACAGATTCAATATAGTTTTCATCATGAAGCCTAAATAAATATTTTTGCGCACCCTCTTTTAAAGATCCATTTAGTTGTTTCAGTTCAATTGGATGAAATAAAACGCATTGTCCAAGGCGATTTCGTAATTCCAAGGGAATATTGTGCATATCTTTAAATGAGCTTGCCAATCTCTGATATACCCACTGAAATACTTGTTTTGCACGATAGTTTGCTTCTCCTAATGATGCCACCAGCTGTATGATATCAATAAGATTTTTACCCACAATAAAGTCGGGATTGATTTTTGGATTGGCCATTAAAATTATTTTTCGTTAACTAAAAATTACAATTTGATTGGTGGCAAGCACTAATAATTCCATCAAGAACAAATCCCCCATTCGTGGGGGATTTGTTCTAATGAAATCTATTAAATATGATTAAAATTAAAGATCTTTAGACCGCTCAAAATAATCTTGTGCTTCATCGGGTTTACCCTGCCTTAAAAGAACCCGCGCAACCCCACGATAATGCTCTGGATTTTCAGGATCCAAATCAATCAATTCCTTGTAAAAACGTTCTGCTCGTCGCCATTTTTCTGCATTTTCATATGTTTGAGCAATACCGCGCAATGCTTCAATATCTTTGGGATTCAGATCGTAAGCCGTCAAAAAACTATCCTCGGCTTTTCTAAAATCACCCATCTGAAGATTTAAAACGCCTAAATTGAAATATAGATCTGCCTTAACGCTATTATCTTGTTCACTTAGGATTGCATTTTCATATACCTGCAATGATTTTTCTTTCTGATCAAGATCATAATAATTCTGAGCAAGTAATCGAATTGCTATTCCGTTACTTGGATCAATTGCTACTGCTTTCTCATATAATTTCATTGATGTTTCTAATGCCCCAGATGCTCCATATAATTGTCCTGCTGCGAGATTAATGTTGAAATCATCAGGATTTAGTTCCAACGCTTTATCAATCATTATTAATGCTTGGTCATTATCTCCGGTTTCACTATAACACGCAGCTAAAATACTATAGATCTGTGATTCCGCAGGATTGATTTCAATAGCCATATTGAAATGCTCAATGGCTTTCACTAAATCTTCTTTACCCGCTTCCCTCCCTTCGGCCTTATAAGCGTTAAATTTATTTGCACCGGCATTATACATATCTATGGAAAATTGTTCTCTCACCCTAGCAATATTCTGTGCAATGGTCCCACCTTGAGTGAGAACTTTATTCGGATTAATACTGGCCGCTAACTCAAACATTTCATTCATTTCTGACCATTTTTGCTGACGACCATAGATTTCACTGCCCAGTAAGTATGGAATTTCAGGATTCATTGGTTCAGCTTTCTGTGCTTCTTTTAGCGATACTTCTGCATCTTCCCACTTTTCAGTTTTTATATGCATTTTTGCAGATGTGAGTTCTGCACTGGCACAACCGGCGATAAAATACCCTAGAAATCCCGCGAGTATTAATATCGGGATGTTAAATTTATTCATGATTTCCTCTTTGAAATATATTCGAAAATTGCCTGTAAAATTAGAGGGCTAGATTAGTCTTTCCAAGGTTTTACGCTGTTTCGCAGCACATGTTCACGGTTAATTAATTCAACCGGAGAAACAGACTCAAGTCCCGCAATTCCAATCCCCTCAACACAAGCTGAAGCTAATGCAGTACCCCTAATTAACCCATCCTTAGGTGATAATCCTTCAGCTAATGCAGAAATGAATCCTCCACCAAAGGAATCGCCAGCCCCAGTTGGATCAACTACCGTTTCTGTCATAAAAGCATCAATAGAAATCGTTTCATATTCTGAAAATAGAATGGCTCCAGCTCGACCACGTTTAATCACTAAATATTTAAGTCCAAAATCCAACAGTTTCTGTGATGCAATTTTAAAATCCTCCTGACCGGTCAATAACTGCGATTCGCTTTCATTAATTAAAAGTATTGTAGTCTTTTCAATAACTTTTATCAAGTCATCGTGAGTTGTGTTTATCCATAAATTCATTGTATCCGTAACAATGGTAGGATTATTTATCATCTGATTGATTACTGAGAGTTGAAGTCTTGGTTGAATATTGGCTAAAAATAGGTACGGTGCATTTCTATTAGCTATGGATAACTGCGGATTAAATTTCTCAAAAACTCCGAGTTCAGTAAAAAGTGTATCCCGTTCTTTTCCACTTTCATAGTATCTACCACCCCATTGAAAAGTAGCGCCAGATATGGTTTTTAGGTCATTCAGATTATCAGAATATTTTTTAAATAGATTCATACCTTGAGCGGGAAAATCTTCGCCAACTATACCAACCGGTGAAACTTTCGCAAATCGACCGGCGGCAATCGTGGCATAAGTAGCGGCTCCGCCGAGTAGTTCAGTATAGCGAACAGATCCGACTTCAATTGTATCCAAGGCAACAGAGCCAACAATTACTATGGGATCACTATGCATAATTTGGTTCATATTACAGGAAAAAGTGTGCATATAACAATATTTGAATCTGGTACGGAAATTATATTTCTTACAAATTAGTATTTAAAAATTGAATTAATGTAATTTTGAGTATAAGAATACTTATTGAAAATGTATTATTTTGATCATAGCGCAACCACACCAATTTATCCAGAAGTCATTGAACTGATGAATGATATTGGTACTCATCAGTATGGCAACCCTTCCAGCGTTCATAGTTTAGGTCAAGAAACTCGCAATATTATCGAAGTAGCCAGAAAACAAATTGCAGATGCAATCAATGCTCCATCAGATACCATAATTTTCACCGGTGGCGGATCCGAGGCAAATAATCTTGTGTTGTGGAGTCTAATACACCTTAAAAAGCAACATGTTATCACCTCCGCAATAGAGCACCCGGCAGTATTAAATGTACTTAAAGCTCTGAAACCTTTTGGAATCACACATACTATTATTCCGGTAGATAAATATGGTATTATTCAATTGGATGAATTAAAAGCCGCCATTAAGCATGATACTGGAATGATTTCGATCATGTATGCCAATAATGAGGTTGGATCAATTCAGCCCTTGAGTGAAATCGTATCAATTGCACAGGAACAGAATATTCCAGTCCATTCTGATGCAGTACAGACCCTGGGTAAAATTCCCATTAATGTTGTTTCTCTTCCAGCCGATTATTTATCCTTTTCTGCCCATAAATTTTACGGACCCAAAGGAGTCGGATTTTTATACAAAAAAAGAGGGCAATTTTTAAAACCTCTAATTATTGGTGGAGGACAGGAACGAAAATTACGTGCTGGGACTGAAAATGTAGTTGGAATTGCTGGAATGGGTTTGGCTGCCAATTTAGTAACAGGGCAACCTGAAAAAAACCGCCGCCATTTGGAATCTTTGTCAAATCAATTTAAAACACAGCTTCTTAAAGAATATCCTGAAGCAATTTTCAATGGTTCAGAAAAAAATCAGCTTCCTGGTTTAATTAGCGTTGTCCTCCCAGCTGCAACAAGTGATTTAATGATGATCGGGCTGGGTCGCAATAATATGGCAGTATCTAATGGCGCTGCTTGTTCATCGGGTACCGTTGAACCATCCCATGTATTACAAGCAATGAAGATTCGCAAAGAACATAATATCAAAACTCTGCGTATAAGTTTTGGCAAAGATAACAATTCTGAGGAAGTAAGATTATTAGTTGAGACAATAACCTCTTTGCTCAAGCAATTTAGGATGAATGCCAATTAAATGGCGCTGCATGTTATAGTTGGCATGAGTGGTGGTGTAGATAGCTCTGTCGCAGCCTATTTATTACAGCAGGAGGGACACAATGTTGAATGCATTTTCATGAAAAATTGGGAAGAGACTGACGAGAATTCACGCTGCACGACAGAAAAAGATTACAAGGATGCGCTAGAGGTATGTCAACGGCTCGGATTAGCGTTGCACAGTGTGAATTTTGTAAAAGATTATAAGAAGCACGTGTTTCAATATTTTCTTGATGAATATGGAGCAGGTCGTACACCAAATCCCGATGTGCTATGTAATAAGGAAATCAAATTTAAAGTTTTCCTAAAATATGCAATGAAGCTTGGCGCTGATAAAATTGCTACCGGTCACTATGCCGATGTTAAAATGAAGGATGATTTATATCAATTGAGAAAAGGTTCTGATCCTGCAAAGGATCAAAGCTATTTTTTATATTTACTGGGCCAAAAAGAACTCTCCAAAACATTATTCCCGCTAGCAGCATACGATAAACAGGCGGTCCGCGAACTAGCCCGATCTCTGAATCTTGCAACACATGAAAAAAAAGATAGTACCGGAATTTGTTTTATTGGTGAACGGAATTTTCGGAATTTCCTGCAGCAATATTTTCCTAATAAACCTGGCGATATTATTACTATTGATGGTAAAAAAATAGGGCAGCACACCGGCTTAATGTATTATACACGGGGACAGCGCCAGGGAATTGGAGTTGGTGGTGGTTTCAGTGATAAAGAAGGCCCCTGGTATGTCCAAGAGAAAAATATTAAAAAAAATGAATTAATTATTGTGCAGGGCCATAATCATCCGAAATTATATAATAAACATATAACACTCGGGCAGTTGCACTGGATCGGACAAGAACCTAGATCATTACCACTATTATTAACTGCTAAAATTCGCTATCGACAAATGGATCAAGTTTGTTCAATAAATAATATTCAAAATGGCAAGGCACAGATATCATTTGAAGAGCAGCAATATGCGCCGGCCTTAGGTCAGTCTGTTGTGTTTTATGACCAGTCTGTATGTCTAGGCGGAGGAATAATTGAATCTTATGAATAAAAATACTCCCTTTATTACGGCAATACTTGCAGCAGGCCAAGGAAAACGAATGAATTCAGCAATACCCAAAGTATTGCATGAGCTAAACAAAAAGCCACTGATCGGGCATGTTATTGAAAATGCTCAAGCTTTGAATCCTGACAGGATTATTGCAATTCTTGGATATGGACGGCTACAGGTAATTAATTATATCAAGGATTATCATATCGAATATGCCATTCAAGAACAGCAACTGGGGACAGCGCATGCGGTGCAGCAGATAGAGCGGTTGCTCGATAATAAAGAAGGTAACTTACTTGTCTTGTCGGGTGACGTTCCACTTTTAAGAACAACTACTCTAAAAAAATTATTAACTAAACATGTCAATACTGACTCAAGCGCCACAATCCTAACGGCAATATTTGATGATCCCAGCGGATATGGGCGCATCATTCGTAATGCAGATCATACCTTTGATTCAATAATTGAGCATAAGGACTGTACAAGTGATCAGCAGCAAATAAACGAAATCAATGCAGGGGTATATATTTTCAAAATTCAGCCACTTTTTAAGGCATTGAAAGCTATTGACAATAACAATGTTCAGGGCGAATATTATTTACCTGATGTGTTGGGTTATTTTATAAAATCAGGGAAAACCGTGGCCATACAAATAATCGCGGACCCAATTGAGATATCAGGCGTTAATACTACTGAACAACTTTCAGACATTAGTAGTATTTACATGGAGCGATATGCGAAAACTAATTAAAACATCAATTATTCTTGGCCTGATCACAATTATCGTTTTTGGACAATTTAAAAATGAGGCTAATAACACATCATTTCCGCTGCAAGCAACTGACGCTCAAGATAATTCGATTTTCTCTTTATTAGATCCAAGCCGATTTGAAATGAATCACATATTCTCTGCTCAAATGCTAAGTTTTGCCAATCAGAATGTTAGCGTTGGTAGTTATACCAATTTGATGACTTATATGCTTAATCCAAATTTACGATTAAATACCAGTTTAACTTTTTTACAGTCTGGCCTAGGTAAATCAGCATTGCTTGGGAATAATAATGCTAATCAATTATATTACAATGCTTTTATGGATTATAAACCAAATAGTAATACGTTAATCCAGTTTGGAATTAGTAATTATCCTTATTACTTTAATCGGACTTCCTCATTAAATTTTAGGGGTTATTAAATCACATGGGCAAATATCGTATATCCACAAAAAAAAATAAGAGCTCTAATAATAAAATGATAGGTATTCTAATGAATACTTCAATCGGAGTTCTTTCGATATTATTGATTGCATTTATCTTTTCAATTGCTCAGAGGACTACTCAAGGTGGTATAGCAATGCAACCCTTATTCCCAGATAATTCTGAGCAAGCCCTGCTCGCCGTAGACATATATGAAGAGAATCCAATCCTCGATATTGAAGTTGAGGTATTAAATGGATGTGGTGAAACCGGTCTTGCGGCAGATATTTCAGAATTTTTACGTGACCACCAAATTGATGTTGTTCGATCTGAAAACGCTGATCATTTTCAGTATGCAAGAACTCTGCTTGTCCAGCGCAATGAAAACATTGATGGATTGAAAGTGGTTTCGGGCGCATTGGGATTTGATTTAGAAGATAAAACTCGAGTATTAATTCAGCCTTCGCTCGAATCAACCGTTGATGCCACTTTAATTATTGGTCGTGATTATAAGACTATTAAACCTATCGCAGATTTTCTTGAAACTGTTCTCTAACTTTGTCTGCTAAAACTTCGAAACAACAATATCACCCCGCTGAACTTGCAGAATTAATTGGTAAGCTTTCGCTATCAAAGCGTGCTGAACGTGTATTATCAATTGACGTTCGTGGACTAACAAGTTTAACAGATTTTTTTGTTATCTGTTCAGCGGAAACAAACATTCAAGTAAAGGCCATTGCTGATGCAATCAGGAAAGGTACCGCCACTAAACCCTGGCATATTGAAGGCTATGCAATGCAGCAATGGATTTTACTGGATTATGTAGATGTTGTAGTCCATATTTTTTTAAATAGCGTTCGCGATTTTTATTTACTCGAAAAGCTTTGGGCTGACGCTCCTATAAAAGAAATAATTGATGAAGTTGAAAGCAAAACTGACTGAAATTCTTTTTGAAGCGATTCAGTCTGAGTTTGGTATTACTGTTTCCTCAGTTCAAATATCCCGTTCAAAAAATCCTGAATTCGGTGATCTTTCCACTAATTTACCGCTCCTCCTGGCGAAAGATTTAAAAAAATCAGCGCTGGAAATAGCCGGACAAATACAATCGGTTCTCATACTGGATAAATCATTTTTTGTTGATGCCACTATTAGCAAGCCCGGATTTATAAATTTCACAATAAGTCCGACCTATTTTTACTCAGTATTAGATGATGTTCTGACCGAAGATGTTCGTTTCTTTAAAGGCAGTGGCGGCATCGGTAAAACTGCACTAGTTGAATTTGTCAGCGCTAATCCTACTGGTCCATTATCAGTAGGTCATGGTCGCCAGGCAGTACTTGGGGATACTGTTTCAAATATACTCCAATGGCACGGTTATAATGTAACGCGCGAATATTATTACAATGATGCTGGTAGACAAATGCGCATTCTCGCGGATAGTGTAGAAGCCCGTTACCACGAATTGACTAATAGTAAATCCAATTTCCCTGACGATGGCTACCAAGGTGAATATATTAAGGACATAGCAAAATCAATTCAAACCAAGCATGGGAATGCTTTATCTCCCGGTGATAAAGTTATCGGTGATACCGCCGAGGAGATAATATTTGATGGAATCAAATCCACTTTACAGACGCTACAAATTGAATTCGATAATTTTGCCAATGAGCGAACATACTATGAATCTGGAGCAATTAATAAAGTCATCGATCGGCTTAAACAAAAAAATCTGATATACACAGCTGATGAGGCAACCTGGTTCAAGACCTCAACTCTGGGAATGGAAAAGGACCGTGTGCTAATTAAAAATTCAGGAGAACCGACTTATCGGCTACCTGATATTGCTTATCACATCGACAAGGTCGAAAGAAATTTCGATTTAATTGTTGATATTTTCGGTGCCGACCACCAGGACACTTATCCCGATGTGCTGGCCGGATTACACTGCTTGGGATATGATACTAATACTATTAAAGTGCTAATACACCAATTTGTGACGCTGATGCGTGGCGGTGAAAAGGTCAAGATGTCAACTAGAAAAGCCACATTTGTTACCCTTGATGAATTGCTAGATAAGCTAGGTCCAGATGTGGTGCGATACTTCTTTTTGATGCGGGGAATGAATAGTCATTTAAATTTCGATCTTGAATTGGCCGAGGATCAATCAGTAAAAAATCCTGTTTTCTATTTACAGTACGCCCATGCCAGAATATGTAATATTATTAAACGCGGAGAAGAACATGGACTAACAATTAAAAAGAAATATGATCCACATTTATTGACTCATCCAACTGAGATTGCTTTGCTGAAGCAGCTGGATATGTTTCCCGAGATAATGGATGTATTGTTGGAGAGTTTGGAACCACAAATGTTGGTTAATTATTTACAATCTTTAGCCACACATTTCCATAAATTTTATACAGAATGTCAGGTTTTGACTAATGACCTAGCGCTTTCACATGTACGCATTGCACTGATCTATTCCGTGAAAATGATATTAGCTTGCGGATTGAAAATTCTTGGTGTTAGCGCTCCATTAAAAATGTAGTCTGCATATCGTTTATTTACGATGAAAATTCCACAATGAAGATTGGTAAGTAGGTCCGCACATCATATTAAGCGTAATAGGTATTATACTAATTGTGACAGTGCTACAATTTGTAATTAATGGTGCTGAGTCAGTCCTCAGCCACATAAATTAATCGAATACGTTTACTAATCACCCTCAGTGCTTACTGGCATTTCGCTTTGCATTCTAATCAGGCTTTCACTTGAAATCCCCGGCATTTTCAAGGCATGACTAATAATGACTGGAATTCTATCCATATATTCGAAAAGTTCCGGATTAACTATTTCGGTTTGTTTATATTCTTCACCTTTTAAGACACGGGCAAATGGTTCAATAGATATAACTTTCTCCCCCTGAACAGGAACCCATATGCGATAAAACGTTTCGTATTCATTGCCAGATTGATCTAAAATCCCAGTCCTTTTCCACTGGGTTTCAATAATATCGACAAAGAACATTCCATCCGTTGTATTGAATATTTTTCTGGTGTTTCCATCAGCTGTCAGCTCTAGTCCATTATTTTGGACGATGGTTATAATGTCATATAAAGTATCGTCAGGTGATTTATCCTTATATTCATATTTATACTCACGCAACACCATATTACCGGTGCAGCCCACCAATAAAATGATAAGTATTATAATAGATTTACGAATAATATTCATCTTAAACTCCTAGGCAATAATCGTTTAGCAATTGGCAGCAATAAAATATACAAGTATTCGACGACAGATTGATATAAATCTTTTCAACTATCTCGAAAAATCTTCTTATTTATCGATTAAAATCAAGTGGCGTTGCCACTTGCCTATTATTGGATAATGTTCATTTAATATTTGATCCAACTCGGCAATTAAAGATGTTCTAAGCGCAAATAGTAAAACACCTTTAAATGATTCTGGTATATTTTTAATTGCGGGACCAAAGCCGGTTCCTTTTTGCTCTAAAATGCCCACTTCATCAATAATGAGCCATTCAGATGCTATGCCGTGCTTAATTATTTCATTGCCCCAGCTGAAAGTCTCTTCATAGAAATAAAAGCGGTCAGTTCTAATATTAGTTGAGAATGGATTTGTGGTGCTTAATTGTCGTTTTTCATTTGTTGATATGTCAATTAAAATTTGGTTGTATTCTGGTTCATTAATATTTGCCTTAGCAGTGATAACCCCAGCTGAATTTATTTTTTTTGATTGTAGGGACGCATTTAAGGATTTGAACCAATGACTTTTTCCCGACCACGGTTCTCCGGCGACAATTAGTAATGACGGTTTCTTTTGGTGGCTGACTAACTGGATTAAAGTTTCTGGATCTGAACTCAAAGTTGGTAAATCTGATGCATCAAATTTATTGGTGAGTCGAATCAAATCAACGAACACATCAACAATGATATAATAAAATTTTCTGATGTTAACACCGTTCTTCAGGTTGCTTTTCAATTTGCCCCTCATAGTCCGTGCTATGCCTTCTGCCTTAGGTATAATTGAGCGCGAGAGATCTAACAATTCACTAAAATGTTTTATCCTCAATTTGAGCATAATCTTTTCGATTTTTCGACTATCCAGGTTGGTAGTTAAGACCTGGATAAACATAAAAACTGAGATGCCTCGCAATATCATTAGAAAAGTTTGATCCAATTTTTGGGAACTATAGCTGATGCCCAGAAAAACATTATCCTGCACACCGGCAAAGATTGGCACAATAACCACCAACAACATGATCGATATCCAAAATTTATAGTTTCGTAATGGCCGAACGGCATCATGATAAGTCAACCCGGTAGCTAGAGTTATTACAATTGTGATGATCACTGGAGCGGTTTTTAAATATAACAAACCCAGAAGGCATAGCACGGACTATGAGGGGCAAATTGAAAAGCAACCCTT
>JBHPLN010000025.1:0-18395 GCA_042564205.1 Fidelibacterota bacterium | reverse complement strand
ATTTTCTTTCTAATGGATTATTGAAAATAAATGGGGCATCCTATGAAAAGGTATCAAAAGTTGGAACTGATTTAATAATCGAAGATCCTGATGGTAAAATTTGGTTTGGGGGAAAGAAGTTATGCTCTTACGATGGTAATAATGTCATCGAATATTCTAAAAAAGAATTGGGAGGGAAAAAAATAACGGCACTTCATTATGATAATTCAGGAAATATGTGGATTGGAACGAAAAATGGAGTATCTGTTTATGACGGTAAGGGGTGGAAAATATTCAAAAATGTTTCAAACTGTCCTACTAAATCAGTTAATTCTATTATTTCTGATTCTAAAGAGAACACCTGGATTGGTGCCAAGGATGGTGTGTTTAAATACGACGGTAATAATTGGCAACATTTTACTGTAAATGATGGATTGGTTACGGACGGTACTCTGATACTAAGAGACCATAACAATACTATTTACGCAATTGCTGGAAAACCCGAAAAAGAAGGTATTGGAATTGTTGTTGTTGATTTTGGTATTGGTCTCAACACAGCATTGGCTAAATCTGGTTTGAGCATTTATGAAAATGGAAGCTGGATGGCATTTAATAATAAAAAAGAAGTCCCTACCGATATATATCCTGTATTTTTTGAAGATAAAAGTGGAAATCTTTGGTTTAATTCAAAAGAAAAAATTATTTACAAATTTGATGGTATGACTTGGACATCATATGCTGAAAGTAATGGTTTTAGCTCAAATCATTTCAACACTATGCTTGAAGATAGTAAAGGAAATTACTGGTTTGGGCTTTCAGGAACTTTGGGCAGAAATGGTATTGGAAAATTTGATGGGCAGAACTGGTCATATTTTAATAAAGAAAGTGGCTTACCAAGTAACATAATCTCTTCAATTTTAGAGGACAAGAACGGTAATATATGGTTTGGCACTCTTAAGGGTGTAGCAAAATATACACCATGAAATAGAAGAAGTTTATAATATAGAGGTATCTAGTAATGGAGAAACGACATTTAACACAAATCATTCTAATGGTAGTTGGAATAATTTATATCTCCTTTAGTGCTCAATCTTGTGATAAAGGCAAAGAGAGTATAAAAGATAACAAAGTCAAACCTGACAAAATTGTAGGTGTAAAGGAAAAAGGTAAAGAGTACTCCAAGGTTGTAAGAGTAATAATGGAGATGGATTCTGGTACAACTAGCTATGTACATGAAGGAGATAAGGAGATTGCTGTTCCAGTATTTGAATATGATCCTCGTAAAGAAATTGCAACAGCACTTAAAAAAGCTACATTTAAGGCAGTCTCCAGTAAAAGTGAGAAATATGATCTAACTTTGAGAATTACCCATAGAGAAAGAGTAAGACGATCAAGTGGTTCTCAATATGATTTATCCACAGAGACAGTGATAGATCATATTGGATTTGTATTGGAAGATAAAGATAGTGTTGTACTCATCGAAGATGAACGTGGTCCATTTAGTTCATATGCATCAAAGGCGTATGCAAAACAGGATTTTGTCAATGATCTTGTGGCATTAGTAGAAATTCGAATTGAAAAACCCGATGAAACAACATCTTGGATTGAGTTTGTATCAAGACGGGGAGACAATGCAAGTGAGAAAGCGATAGTGAAGGCAGGAGACCCAACATATTCAGTTAGAGATAAACAGCTAATTATTCTCAAGCCATTGCTCCGAAGCCATAAAATTTCTTCACGAGTAGTTTCCGAGCGTCTTTTACGAACATTGGAATATATGCCAAGCAGCTATATGGATAGAGCGGTGCTTTCAATTATCCAGACTTATCCATTTCATCGGTGGAGTGCCCGAGGTGGTGAAATGACTGCTGATGCTTGGGCTGCCAGGCAGGGTGTCATTTCTGTAATAAAGCATGAAACCACAGCAATAGATTTATTTTTAGAAGACTTAACTGGCAAACAAGAACTCAATTTTTTTCGTTACGGTGTAAGGGATGGTGGTGTTGCGACAAGGGCAAAGACAGTACTAATGCGATTATCCAAGGGACGTTGGACCAAGTTTGATTATGACAAATTTGCAAGTATCGGAAACTCAGTGAAAATTATAGACCGTAATTCTGAGTTTGATTTTTTCCAAGTAAAGTATTTTGATTATAATCAAACATTACTTGGTGAAGTGGAAGTTGTAAATCCTAAACGAGCTTCAGAAATATATTCAAAATTATGGAATCAGGAGTGGAATAATTATACAATCAATAAATTGATTGAGATTTTAAAGAACGGAAGAAATACTAATATTGATAAAGATGCTTTGAAAAATATTGGAATAGATAATAACAATTACTTTCAAGATATAATTGAGATTTTAGGGGAAATTTCAAATGACCAAGCTATTCCAGTATTAAACACCTATCTAGACCATCCGATATTAGCGGATAGTGCAAAAAAAGCAATTGAAAGTATTGAGGCACGGGGAATATAAAATCTCTTCAATTTTGGATACATACTGGATACCGAAATTTCCACTTTACTGCAAGCCAAGTAATATCTACAGTTACTTAACACGCCCGTTTGAATGGCATTCAAGAGGTCGTCGGTTCGATCCCGTCTGGCTCCACTGGTTATAAACATTATATTTACAAGAGGTTAAGATTTCAGGGAGAAGGTGTCTTAGCCTCTTTCTTTTACTCCCAATAGTTCATATTTAACCGTTATTAACCGTATTGCATCGCAAAAAACGGGATACCTGCGGGATACCGATTTAGTAGTGTACCCACGCACATATGGGTAGGGGGGTACTTATATATAACAATATTGTACACAGTCTAATTTTTGGTAGAAAAGGTTCTTTGATATAATCTGAATACAAAAGAAAAACTCTTGACGGAAAACCTCTTATTTAAGATTTAAGCGGTGGGATTATTTCATCATTTTGTTTGATTAAATAGCACTGAAACTGTATTCTGAATACGGTTTCCTACTGCAAGATCATTGTCTCCATCTCCATCAAAATCAGCTGTGATTAATCCACTAGTACTGTTCCCGGCTTCAAAATCCATCTTTGGAGCAAATGTGCCATCTCCATTATTTAATAATAATGATACTACAGAACCATTACCGCTACTTGTGACAATGTCTTTATCCTCATCACCGTCAAGATCCGCAATACTTAATTTATGCCAATCACCTGAAATAGTATAAGCTGCTTGTAGTGCAAAAGTCCCATCTCCATTGTTCAACAATATTGAAACATCATGAGTTCCACCTATAGTAACTACAACTACATCATAATCTCCATCTTCATCAAGATCAGCGCAAGAAATAATTCTTCCCGTTGCCTCAACAGTATATTCTTCCATCTCCATAAAAGTCCCATTCCCATTATTTCTTAACACTGATAATTTTCCATCAGCTGCAACAGCCAAGTCTTTATCTTCATCACCATCTAAATCCACTATGAAAACTGAGTTAGCATACTCCCCAGCAAAATAATCAACTTTTTGTGCGAAGGTTCCATTACCGTTATTCAGCAATACAGATATTGTACTATTAACTCCCCCTGAAGATAGATTATCACGATCAGAATTTGTCACAACCAAGTCATTATCTCCGTCACCGTCTAAATCCGCACTAAAGATTCCCACTGGTCCTGCCCCTACACCGTACTGCACTTTAGAAGCAAATGTACCATCATCATTATTAAGTAATATAGATATTTGCCTATTATCATAATTGGTGACAGCAATATCTATATCGTTGTCATTATCTAAGTCAGTACAAAAAATGTGTGCGATAGAGAGCCCTGCATCATAATCAACTTTTGTTGCAAAAGTACCATCTCCGTTATTTAGTAGTACAGATACGCCAGCTGAAATAATATCAATGTCACCATCCAAATCCAAATCGATACTGAATAGAGCTGTGGGATTATTTACATCATAGATAATTCTTTGCCCAAATAATGCAAAAAAGAATTTAAAACCATCGATAAGTCTACTTGATTCATCACCTGGATTGCTTACTACTACGTCAACTGTGCCAATTGAATGAGGGGGTGTCATTGCAGAAATTTTGTAAGCGCTTTCTCGTTCAAGATTTGTCACTAATATATTACCGAATTTAACGGAAGCTTCTGGATGAAAATTGCTTCCTGATATTGTTATTATCGTACCGCCTAATTCTGAACCAGAGGAGGGAGTAATAGACTCAATGACAGGTGGTCCCGTTACTGTACTCTCTGTGGGACCTTTTGATTTAGTACAACTTATTAATACGATTAATAGAGAAATTATAACTATAGAACACACTTTTGAAAAATTCATATGCTACCCCCTAAACCTATTAAATTCAACAATTACAACTATAGAAGGTAGTGCCAATCAGTTATTATTTCAATCCTTACTGTTTTAACTGTATTTAATCGCAAAAAACGGGATACCGATTTAGTAGGGTACCCACCCACCTAGGGGAAGGCGGGGGGCATTGATATATAATATTGCATACAGTCTAATTTTTTGTGATTTTCTGTAACCTCCAAAGTGTTGATAATCAATACTCTTCCCACTACATTTAACTGACTTTAATGGGGGTTAATTAAATAATGAAAGTGATGCTATATATTGTGCTCATTTTTCTGTTTTCTATTTTCTCGCCTGCTCAACGGAATAATAATAAATCAGAAGCAATAACTGAGAATTTAATATTAAAAGAAATTTCAAAAGATGTATATCTTGTTACACACTCTTTCCCTTGGTCTGCCAATTCATTGCTAGTGAGAATTAATCAATCAGATTTTGTATTAGTAGATACTCCATGGGATAACAGTGGTACTAAAGCATTAGTTGAATGGTTGAGAGATAATTATGAAAATGTAAATTTATCAGTCATCAATACACATTTTCACAGGGATAATCTTGGCGGAAATGAGTATTTATTAAATGAAAAAATTCCTATATATGGATCTGATCTAACTGTTGAACTTCTTAATGAAAGAGAAAAGGAATTAATTGACCGTACCCTTAATAATCTGCAAAATTTAGATAATAAAAAATATTATGATGCTTATAAGACTACCAAATTGAAACGTCCTGATAACATATTTAATATTAATAATGGTTTGATTTTAAAATTTGGAAATGAACAGGTTGAACTTTTCTTCCCTGGTCCTGGACACACTCCTGATAACATTGTAGTATATTTTCCATCTAAAAGATTGCTATTTGGAGGATGTATGTTAAAATCATTAGACAGTAATCTTGGAAGAAATAGTGATGCAATTTTTAATGAATGGTCAAACTCATTAAATAAAATATCGATGAAATATCATAAAGCTAAAATTGTTGTACCAGGGCATGGCAATTGTGGAAATATGGAGTTAGTAACTCACACATTACAATTGCTAAAGCGTTAAATTGCCTATATTTTAGATACCTAAAAGTCCATTAAGTGTATATACCATTTGAATATTTATTAAGAGGGAGAACAAGTTAGGTTATAGATATATTGTTCAATTGGATTAGATTGATGTTCAATATATTTGGAATATTGATAAAAGCAAAGGAATTGCAATGAGACCACAAATAGATATAAATAATCAGTTGTCCAATATTAAGAATTATTTCTCTCCAAAAATTATTGGGGAGGTAAATGATATATATATAAAACTAGCAATAGTTAAAGGTCAGGATGTGCCATGGCATATTCACGATAAAGAAGATGAATTGTTTTATATATTGAAAGGTTCCCTTACAATGGAAATAAAAAATGATCAATCATTTGAACTAAAAGAAGGAGAGTTATATATTGTTGGAAAGGGAATTGAACACAGAGTTCATTCTGAAGGTGAATGTTCATTAATGCTGATCGAGAATAAATCAACTTTGCATACTGGTAGTGTTGAATCACAAATTACCAAATCAATCAATGATCAAAAATATTAAGAATGTATTTTCTGGATACATACGGGATACCGAAGTGTCTCCTCCGTCTATAAACCTTATGGATGGAAGTCAAGCGGTCGACTATCAAGGGGAGGGGTATATCGCCTCACGGGGTTGGGATCTTGTGTTATTTAATTATAACCACACAAAAAATTAATTCTTGCAATAAAAGTTATATATATCTAACATTATGTTAGAATATCATAACGTTTCGGAGGGATTTATGAAAAAGATAGCGTTACCAATTTTTATTTTAACATTTTTTGTGATTATCGCTGGAATAATAATATTTCAAACGGGGAATGTGGGACATAATGCAGAAAATTTTATTTCGGAATACCTATTTGTCGGTGTAGTTATAATACTATTCCTCGTAGGGATCTTTGTCAGCATAAGGAGAATGAAAAGAGAGAAACAAGGATTACCTGAAGACGATGAGATGTCTAGAAAAATATTACAAAAATCTGCTGCCCAGTCATTTTTCTTATCATTATTGTTATGGTTGGTAATCATGTATATTCAAAATCAATCAAATATATTCGAGATTTACCTGATGGGATATGGTATTCTTGGGATGGTGATAATATTTGTCCTGAGCTGGTTGAGAATAAATTTTAAAGGCGTAAGTGATTAATAATAGAATAAAAGAACTTAGAGCGAAGTACAATCTTACCCAATTAGAATTAGCAAAATTGGTTAATGTGCGAAGAGAAACAATAGTATTTCTTGAGAAAGGAAAATATAATCCATCTTTAAAACTTGCGTATGATATATCAAAGGTCTTTAAGACAGCTGTTGAAGAAGTGTTCTCTTTTGATAATTAAAATTAGGTTAACGAATTGGTCATAATTATTTAACTGTAAATTTGTTAATCGGACCTTCACTTATGAATGGACCATTACGTTCAGCTTTAACTTGCCAGTAATATGTCGTATCTGCTTCCAGTGAGTGAATTGTTACACTTACAGAATTACCGTTACTTGTTATATCTGTTTTTTCATTAGAAGATGTAATGTTATTCAAATTGCATGAATGGGTAAATAAACTTATAAATATCATAGGTACTATAAGAATAGATTTTCTTATTACAGTATTATTTTTGGATAGGATAAAGGGTATAAATAGAACTAATCCCAGTGATATAACTGCACTGCCACCGCCACTATAATCTGACATATTAATTTCAACTTCTTCGTAATCGTTAAAATCAGGATCTAAAGAATAAAGTAGATGATACTTTTCACCTTCACCTTCCCAAATTAGAGTAGCCGAGTTGGATTCAATTATTGCCCCATCATCAGGTGATTGAATTATTAAATTGGAGTATAAATCAAGAATCTGATATTCACGATTTCCCCTCCCTAGTCCTTCTAACAAGTCAAATATTACAACTTCATCATAATAGTGATTATAGTATAAATACACCTTCCCATCATGCAAATCATATATATTTGTATATAGTGTTGGATATTGACCTTCCTGATGTGTAGCGTTAAGAATATCCCTGAAAAGAGGAATAGATACACTATCTTGATGATCTTCAAATAATTCAACGGCGGTATCATATCGCCAGCAAGGATAACCACCTAATGAAGGATTAGATTGATAGAAATTAGTACATACCTGATAATAATCATTTTTCCAGATTACTTCTTCACCCTCTATTATAGCAGAATTACCCAATTTATCAACAAGCATTAGTTGGAAATTTGTCATGAAAGATAGATCGTGTTGTTGCATCATAGTGACAGCTTCTAATACGGAACTGCAACTGCTCATCACCTGATCCATAGGATTACTAGTGAATAGTGGAAGATTCTCAAAATTTATTACTGGTACTGGATTGGGGGCCGTTGCAAATGCATCGAAGCATAACCCAGCTTCATTCATACCGCCCTGTGGCCATAAATTGCTATATCCCAAATAAATGCACCCATATTTTCTATCTTCGTTTTTGTTGATAAACCATACAAAAGTGTTAGGATCAGAATAATCTTCATTATTTCCTGCATATACTAATGAATCATTTTCCGCCATTATCATAGTGCATGGAGTTATTGTATCAACTGAGAAGTAAAAAATGACAAGTAGAATTAAACAAATATTTAGGAATTTTAACATAAAATCTCCTGATAAATCATTACTTAATAGCGAATATTAATCTATATAGAATTTTAGATTGATTATAATGCAATTTGTTGTCAATCAAAATAATTGTAGCGTACCCACCCACCAATGGGGAGGCGAGTTGGGATTACACTGTAAGCAGTTTTCTGTAAGATTATTTCAGCAAGACTATCTTCTTGGTTTGTATATACTGCCCTGCTTGAATTTGATACAGGTATACACCAGTACCAACTGATTGTCCAAAGTCGTCTTTTGCATCCCAAACAACAAGTTGATTGCCAGCCGTTTTAAACTCGTTTACAAGATTTCGTACATCATTCCCCATTAGATCATATACTACCAGTTTCACTCGAGCATCATTTGGAAGACTAAACTGAATTGTAGTATTTGGATTGAAGGGATTTGGATAGTTTTGATGAAGCTGGAAAGCTCTTACCAATCCACTGTTCCCATTTGTCGCAACATTGACTTTTCCTTTATTTATCGACAAGGAATCGAAGACAGTGCCGTCGGGTTTTATGGCTTCAAATAATAATTGTGAATCATCAATGCTAATCTTAGTGCAGTGAAGTGTGCTTTCTGAATAAAGTGTCCAACTATTACTGCCGATATTATGAAGTGGGGCTCCACCACCACCTGTAATAATATAGTAGACACCGTTAATCAATGCCCTTTCATAACTATGCTCATGGCCATTGAAGACAATATCTACACCGTACTGTTCGAAAAGGCTACACCAGGCTTGACGGACAGAAAGATCGCTGCCGTGGTCACTCCCCGAACTATATGGCGGTTGGTGAAAAAAGACAAAAATCCATAATGCTGAATCCTTGGCGGCAATGAGTTCGGCTTCTAACCAGGTTCGTTGTTCTTCATAAAGATTTGTTTCTGTGTTTAAACAAATGAAATGGGCATTACCGTATTTTACAGAGTACCATTGTTCGTTTCCTGGGAAATGCCAGTAACTGTAGTAAAGTGAGGCGTTTTCTTCGTGGTTACCAATGGCATTAAAAAAGGGTCGATCTTCCAAAAGTACCTGATTAGTGCTAAACCATTTTCTCCACAGATCCCGATCCCATCCGTTTTCAACAAGATCGCCCGTATTGAAAACAAAATCGGGATTAATATTGATAATTCGGGAGACGACATCACCCCGGTAAACATCATTGGTACGGGTATCGCCATATGCAACAAAAGTGAATGGTTCGACGTAGAATTTTGCGGTGGAGAAAGTGTGGTCATCTCCTGTTTCTCCGGTGGATGAAAGTACTCGATAATGATATGTTGTAGATGGTGTTAATCCAAATAGTTCCACGCTATGCAATTTCCCGAATGTTGAGTTAAAGTTAGTAAAACCATAACTATCGTCCAGTCCCCATTCTACTGATCCAGTACCCTCCCTCTCATTTTCCCATGTAATAGTCATTGTGGTTTGTGGATCATTTACCCATGAGAGATAGGGTCCGATGCGGGGCCATTTATATACAGTATCACGAACTACCAATTCACCATCAGGCACTGTCAGTATTCGAAAATCGGTATGCCCTCCTATACGACCGCGTTCAAGCGTCGATTGACTCCCTTTTGAATATTTATAAATGATTGTTTCATCAGCTGTTAAATCCACCCGGAGTTCCCAAGTTCTATTGGCGATTTTATTCAGGAATACGGCATCAATGTCAAAAATCCCCAGTGTCGGAGCATTTCCATAGATGTAAATTGTATCCGTAGCAGCGGTTTCGCTGGGAACCGTCACTATAAAAGTAACCTCTGAGGCAAAACCAGGTGATAAAACAAACAAGAACCACACTATATAACCAACAAATTTTCTCATTTGAGGAATATTCTTGGGTATGTTACGAGTTTCCACTTTTTAATCTATCTTAATGATCAGCTCCATTAATTGAACTGTGTTCTAAGTTAGTATTGTTTTAACCTTATTTAATCGCAAAAAACGGGATACCTGTGGGATACCGAATTTAATAGGGCGTACCCACCCACCAGTGGGGAGGTGGGGGGCTTTGATATATATTATTGCACATAGTCTAATTTTCTATTGAAAAAAGTTTTCAGTTTCATTCCTGCTAATACAGTCTAAAAATCGGATACATACTGGATACTTTTTACATTTTTCGAAGAAATACCTCTTTACTTGAACTTAAGTGGGGGCTGGCCAATAATGGTAACTTTACCAATGGTGTTTTTCCACCAATAATCTTTAATTTTGTTCCACAAGCAAAAAATTGAGGTAAAAATGAAATTTACTTCTGTAGAAGACATACTTTTTTTTCTGGATTCGCCCTTTTATGCTGCTGCTACTGGGGCTGCTTTGGAAATTGGCCTTTTCTGGCAGATTGAACAAAAACCTTCACAAATTGAATCAATAGCTCATTCATTGAATATTCCAGTTAACAGGTGTCAATATTGGATGCATGCTCTTAGAACCGTTGGATTGGTCGATAAGGTTGAGGAGGGATACATTGCAAGCGACTCTACTCGTAAATATATTACAGAGAAATATAGCCAAGCTTCCTGGGGTTTATTGGCAAGGGAAGGGCGACTGCGTTATCCAATATTTAACAATCTTCAAAAAGATCTACACGAATTAGGTTCTGTATGGAAAGCGAGGGAATTAGAACCACCTAACTACTTCGAACAACTTGTGAATAATCTTGAATTTGCTGAGACATTCACCGGAATGCTTTATGAACTCCATCAATCACTAGCGCAAGTTATAGCTCAGAAATTGGATCTTCATTTGGCAAACTCATTGTTAGATCTTGGGGGTGGCTCAGGGATTGTATCCTACGCTCTGGCAAAGCAAAATCCGTCTTTAATGATCACTGTAGCTGACATTACCCCCGTATGTGAGGCTGGTAAAAGGATTTTAGTAGATAAAGGTGTTAATAAGAATCAAATTACCTTTATTCCAACCGATTTTATACAAGATGATCTTCCTTCAGGATTTGATATAATTCTGGAGTGTGATGTGAACATCTATGATCCATTAATACTGAAAAAAGTACACAATGCACTAAATCCCGCCGGTAAATTTATAATCATTGATCAATTTGCCCACGAAAATACCACACCAAATCCATCACGGACAATTTGGGCACTACAATCAGCTCTGATGAATCCTGGGCATGAATATCTTACTATAGAGGCATTGATTGAACGATTAGGATCAACTGGTTTTAAGAACATTAAGCATTACAATCTTCCATCTAATGAAGAAACCGATACACGATTTACAACAAATTGGACAGCAATTGAATCGGATATATGAATTAGAATTTTGACAGCACTAAATCAGGCTTAAAACCACATTAAATTTGGGGATACATGCGGGATACCGATATAGTGATGTAACTCTATCAATATCTCGCGTTAAATTCCTCAGCAGCCTTTTTCCTTCGTTCTTTCTCTTTGGGATCCATGTTACCTTTATACCAATTATGATTATCACTATTTAGTACATTATTTAAAAGACTGGATAAATTTTCTGCAGCCAAAATTTTATCTTGTTCAGTTGACTTGAGTCCATGCTTTATCAACTCTTCAACTTCAGGGATAAATTCGGAGTAAAAATTCTTTGCCAAATCATATGTACCGTGCCAGTGTGTATAATCAGGAGCCATCATTGAAGCTCCATGTCTTGCACGCCGACCTTCATGATGCCAGAGTTCAAACCAGATAAAATCTAACTTCTCACTAAATTGAATATGATTACCCTTTTCATCCTTTTTTAATAAAGGCAAGGCAGCGTTATATAACATTTCTCCAGGTATAGCAAATTTCTCTTCATAAAGGTCTAAGAGCCCTTCATATTGAATAAAGAAATTATCAGTAAAATTATCATTGTGACAGGCAACACAAACATCTTTCATATTCTTACGGCGTTGGTCACCTGAAATATTTGCGGATTTTAATCCCCATTTTTTATCCGTTACATTAGCCAATTTCGAATGAACAGGACGGTTATTCCATTTGATACGTAACCCGATGTTATGTGTTATATCTTGATTAGTGGTGGCTGACATATGGCATGTAGCACATGTTGGTGCAGCATTATAATCTTCCCCAACGATCCATTTTGATGATTCCAGATTCATTTTATTAATATTTGAATAAAAATTAATACCGTGTTTTGATTCCTCATATATCTCTTTCTGAGGATGATCGGGTCCTAAATGGCATTTACCGCAATTCTCGGGTCGCCTGGCTTGGGCAATTGAGAACTCATGTCTTTGATGACAAGCGGAACAGCTTCCTTCTGATCCGTCTGGATTTATACGACCCATTCCTGAGTTGGGCCAAGTGGCTGGGTCTAATCTACCATCTTCTAATACCCGAATTTGACTACCATGACATTGCCAACATCCATTAACTGCAGCAGCGGAATTACCCAATGGAAATCCCTCAGTTATGAAATCGTTGTTACCCTCAATTACTTCTGCAAGAACATTGTCAAGCGATCCCATAATACGGCCTGCTTTAGAATGATGTGAATTAATAAACTCATCTACTTCTTTCATATGGCATTGAGCACAATCATTTGGAGAAACAATGACAGATATTGTATAATCACCATGTTCAAATGCATCTGGATCATTTTCCTGGGCTACATGACACTCATAGCAGCCAATGTTTGCACCAAAATGCTTGCTAGATCCCCATTGCTGATATAAGCTAGTGTTATCTGTTTTATGACATTCAATGCATTCCTGTGACTCATCTGATAATTCATAGGGGAGCGCAGTTTGAGCCCACCCAGTTGATATCCAAAGTATAGAAAAATAGAATAAGTATTTAATCAAATTGTATTGTTGGCTCATCTTTTCTCCAATTACTTTTACTAGTTTAGATTAAAAAAATCTCTAATGATAATCAAGGGGTAGGTTGTAGATATTATATTAAACGGTATAAGTCTTTTTTTATCGCAAAAACGGGATACCGATTTAGTAGGGTACCCACCCACCAATAAGGAGGTGGGGGGCTTTGATATATAATATTGTACACAGTCTAATTTTTGGTAAAAAAAGTATTACGGATACAATTTTTTCGGATACAGCACTCAGCACTTAGGTTTTTAAAAGAAGGGGTATGGCAATTTCGCTATAAATGAGCAATCAGGTGAGCCTCATTTCAATGTTTTTCTGGGTAATTTCTCATCTCTCATGGCAATGTGGTAAAGGAATGATGCCACAATTACCGCGTTATGTTTTATATCATCTTCTATAACATAATCCACCACATCCATATTTGCATGATGAGTCACTGTTCCGTAATTGAGAGGGTCTTGAATGAATTGAAATGCTGGAATGTTGACCGCATCGAAAATTTCATGGTCGGTCGATGATGTATTCTGGATTGTCAGAACATTAGCATCTAGATAGTGGAACGGCTCGAGAAGATCACTAAAGATTGGCCGAACCGCTTCGTTGCCTTGTAAATAGATCCCGCGAATCTTTCCACTGCCATTATCGACATTCAGGTAAACAGACATATTTTTCTGCTCACCATTACTTTTTCCAGTAGATATATCCCCTACATATTTTTCAACGTAATCGCGTGAGCCCCAAAACCCTTGCTCTTCGCCATACCAGAGTCCTAATCGAATGGTTCGTCGCGGCTTGACGCCTATGCTTTTAAGTATGCGAAGCGCTTCCATTACCACGACCGATCCGGCTGCATTATCGGTGGCTCCAGTCCCAGCATGCCATGAGTCAAAGTGTGCTCCCACCATCACGATTTCCGATTTCAGGCTTCGGTCGGTGCCGGGAATCTCAGCGAGTATATTTATCCTGTAGCGGGGATCTTCATGGAATTGTGCTTTAAGGTGCAATTCTATTTCCGTCTCGACTCCCTTCTCCGTTCTGCGAACAATACGCCCAAACTGCTCATTCGAAATCACAAATTGTGCAACTGGCATGATGCCGCCAATAGAACCGTAGGTCCTACTGCTGACTTTTATGATGCCGTGGTCAAATATACTCGGGAATACGATAGCACTCGCCCCCTCCTCAATGAAGAACTGCTCTATTTCTCTCCCTTTGCTGAGCTGGTCTTCCCAACGTGCGATTCTCTCCGTTACCGGTTCATTAGCCATATAACCCAACTCTGTTTCCGGAATAGGATTAATCTGTCTGATGGCACCCTCCATATCATTAGCAGTGTAACGGCGTGCAAACGGCTCAAATCGTGGACCATAGTCCCGTCTATTATCCATGAATACAATTTTCCCCTCGAGTTTACCGCGATACTGCTCCAGTGAATCGATTTGGTCGTGCTCACCATCAATGATGAATGGTACGCCCGTGACAGTACCCTTTGTGCTGGATGTCCAGGCTAAAGGGTATGCAAATAATGTCTCGAAACGAGGTTTGATGATAGTCATGGAATAGGATTGTGCGGACCAGCCATCTAATTCTTCGGTCAACTGATCGAACCTGACCTTCTGAAGACCCCAACTTTCCATCTCAGTTTTAGCCCATTGGGCAGCTTCATAGTAGCCCGGTGATCCGGACAAACGTGGTCCATGAACATCTGTCAGATAGTAGAGCGTGTTCATTACTTGAGAGTGTTGAAATCCCTCCTCCTTAATACGGGAGATTACCGTATGATTTACATTTTCCTGAGCAATAAGGAATAGGGGAAAGAGTAGAATTAGAACTTGAACGAATATGGTAAAGCTTCTAAAAGGCTTATATAAAGACCAATAATTACCGAAATATTTCATCATTATCCCTCCTTATCAATTATTAAGCACCAAATATGTAATGATTATAGTAATGTGTAAGTATTGAATTAACAAGTATCTTTCTTATTGATACTATTCCAAATGTTTCTCCAATATTCCTGATTTTACTCAATTAGAATAGTGGGTAGAACATTGGATATTGGGATGCCGGTGGGATACCGATATTATTAAGGGACACACCCACATTTAGATTAGGGGGCACTTATATATAACAATTTAGCATACAGTCTAATTTTTGATAATTTTCTGCAATCTCCAAACAGTTGATAATCAATACTCTTCCTACTACATTAACATGACTCTCGAAGAGATAATAATGAATAAATCAATCAATCAATCTTTTTGAAAACATATAAATAATAGAATACTATAATGAGAAAAAATAAAAAATCTAGTGTTGACTTCAAAAAACCAATTCTCGCAATTTTATTAACTTTGATGCTTGTATCGCTTGTTCATGGTGAATCAAAACTTCAAATAATTTCTGATAATTTATACATGATTACAGGTTTCGGAGGCAATGTTGGATTTCTCGTAGGAGAAAAAAGTATCCTGGTTGTAGACGGAGGTTATACTCCATCTTATGGAAAACAAATTACAGACTTAATTAAAACCGTATCAGAAAAACCAATTGAATATGTAATTCTCACACACTACCATCCTGACCATGTTAGGGGAGTACAATCACTTCTTGGTTCGGCAAAGGTAATAGCCCATGAAGAACTTGTAAGCAATCTTACAAAACATGGCAAGGAGAGGTTACATAACGATATTGAAAATAGATATCCTGAATACATTACTGACCTCAAGAATCAAATCACTAATTATGTCGATAATACAGAAACTACTCTAGCCGAACTGAAAGAATCATTAACAGACGCTGAATTACAGTTGGCAGAATTACAAACCATAGAACTCGTTACTCCAGATATCACATTTTCTGATTCGCTTATCATTGAGTTGGATGATAATCGAGTAATTCTAAACCATTTTGGATCGGGACATACATCAGGAAATACAATTGTACATTTTATAAAACAGAAAACCGTCCACTTGGGTGATCTCTTTTTTAATGATGCTTTTCCATATATAGATTATGAGGCTGGTTCAAATACCGAGAATTGGATCACAATATTGAATAACGTGATTAACTGGGATCTTTCATATGTTATTCCAGGACATGGCGAACTCTCAGATATAGAATCCATTCAAAAGGAGATTAATTATTTAACAGATTTAAGGGCGGCAGTTTCACAGGCAATTTTAATTGGAAAAACACTTGAAGAATCCAAAATAGAAATCAAATTGGAAGATTATAATCACTATAACTGGCCCTATTACCTTTCGGTAGGGATTGATGCAGTGTATAAAGAATTAAAAAAAAGTAATATGTAACCGTGTTATAGTCTCTGATTAGCCCAATAGTTCATATTTAACCGTATTTGTTTGTATTTAATCGCATCAAACGGGATACGCACGGGATACGGAAAAATCAATGAAGGGTATGTACACATCCTCATTGCTGATCCCTTTGAAATCTGTAAATTACCCGACATATTTTGGGTGATAATCTTTACATGTCAACACTAATATGCCATTTCATATAATTGTTTTTTTATAATTGGGGATATAATTACTTGAAGGGGAAATTTTGATTAGATATATATTGAATTACTTAAAAATTATTCAAGTCCTAGTAATTGGTGCATTATTCCTTAGCTGTGGCAATGACAATCCATTTACAATTGAATCTACCAATACGAATCCGCCGAATTGCGGTGAATTTACTTGGGAGATCGAAGCGCCGGAATCATTTGGAATCGATGGCGATGCTATTTCATCCATCCTTGATGACGCTGAGGCTCTCCCATACATGTATTCTATTATTGCTGTAAAAGATGGGAAGATGATTGCAGAACGGTACTATAATGGAAAAACAATGCATGATCCCAATAATATTCATTCAGTGACCAAAAGCATATGTTCTGCTTTGATTGGTATTGCCATTGATCGTGGTAATTTGATAGATATTGACAGCAAATTAATTAAGTATTATCCTGAATATGATGAGTTACCAAATGTTGATCCACGGTTAGAAGATGTTACCCTTAGACACTCATTAACCATGCAAGCTGGATTTAGGTTTTATGAATCACTTGAATCTTGGATACCTTATGTGGAAAGCGAAAACTGGACAGAATATGCGCTACAGTTACCGTTTATTCATACTCCAGGAGCACAATACCATTATTCAACACCCCAAACCAATTTAATGGCTAATATAATTCCAAGAATTTATGATATGAATACATTAGAATTTGCTAACGAATATCTCTTTGAATGTCTTGGAATAGAAATTGGTTATTGGCATCAAGATCCGCAGGGTAATTATACTGGAGGACATGAATTATACCTAACTCCGAGAGATATGGCACGATTTGGTCTATTATATCTCAACAAAGGTAACTGGTTTGGTTCACAGATCATTTCGACAGAGTGGTTTCGAGAATCTACATCTAGGCAAGTGGATCGATATTCGCCTTTTGAGGAGATTATGAATGGATATGGTTATTACTGGCGAACTGTAGATCAAGGGGATAGCCATGTATTTTATGCTCTTGGCAAGGGTGGACAAATTATCTATATCGTTCCCGATCTTAATCTTTTAGTTGTCACAGCGGTTGATGGAGATCCTTGGCCAATATCTTCAATGATAGGACAAACCCAGATGATTTGGGAAATCATAAGGGGTATTGAAAGAATTATAAAAGAAGGAATTTAGAGTTTAATAGGTGGAATTATTAACCACCATATCAATGGATTTATTTAAGAGACCAATGTATGAAAATTAATGGAAAATTCTATCGAACTGTGTGGATGGAAGGCGGTTATATCAAAACGATTAATCAACTGCGATTGCCTGATCACTTTGAAATTATTTCTATTAATCATTACCGTGAAGTAATCCGTGCAATCAGAATAATGATTGTGAGGGGTGCTCCAGCTATCGGTGGAATGGCGGCATATGGTTTAGCCCAGGCGATTGATCAAATGTCTAATCTTAATCTCAATAAAATTAGGGAAATAAAACAGAATATTCAAAAAGCCAGACCCACAGCATATGACTTATGCCACGCTTTGGATTTTGTTTATAACCGAATAAAAGATGAACAGAATCTACAGCATATGAAACACATGGCTAAAGAGGCGGCTGAAGAATATGCCGAGTTAAATATCGCCGCTTGCAAACAGATTGGGGAATATGGTAACGGATTAATAAATGATGGTGATAAAATCTTAACCCATTGTAACGCTGGCGCTTTGGCCACGATTGACTATGGGACTGCTTTAGCTCCCCTTCGCCTGGCACATTATGAGAAGAAGAGTATTTTAGTTTATGTCGACGAAACCAGACCACTTTTACAAGGTGCCAAACTGACTGCCTGGGAATTACTTCAAGAAGGGATTCCACACACAATCATTGTCGATAATGCCGCCGGTTATTATCTGCAGAAAGGAGCAATTGATTTAGTAATCACCGGGGCAGATCGAATCGCTCAAAATGGCGATGCTGCCAATAAAATAGG
>JBHPLN010000024.1:0-19173 GCA_042564205.1 Fidelibacterota bacterium | reverse complement strand
TTGGAGTGATCATAATCTTAATTCTTCAGGTATTATAATATGTATTTGAAGAATAAAATAAATTTTAAAGGTCAAGAATGGTAACAAATATTCTTAGCTGGTTAATCTGGCTTCCCATTGTTGGGATGGTAGTAATAGCGTTTATCCCCAGGGATCGAAAAGATTTAATAAAAATAATTGCTGCAGTAGCAACTGGATTACAGCTGTGGCTGGCGGTTACACTGTGGCTGCAGTTTGATCCAGAAGCTGCTGGGTTCCAGTTCATGGAGCGCATTCGATGGATTCCATCGTTTAATATTACTTATGCTCTGGGGGTAGATGGATTAAGCCTCCCGATGGTGTTTCTAACGCCGTTACTTTCTTTTCTTGCTATCTTTGTCAGTTGGAAGATAGAACGCGCTACAAAAGGGTATTTTGCACTGTTCCTGTTATTAGATGCAGGGATGCTGGGTGTATTTGTGGCACTTGATTTTTTCCTTTTTTATGTATTCTGGGAAATAATGTTACTGCCCATGTATTTCCTGATTGGCATGTGGGGTGGTCCCCAGAGAGTTTATGCCGCAATTAAATTTTTCCTATTTACACTCTTTGGATCTGTATTAATGCTGATTGCGATTCTGGCATTATACTTCACCTGTGGTCAAACATTCGACATGGTTACGTTAATGGAAGTTGCTCCAGTGGCGCTGGATGGGATATTATGGTGGGGGATGAGTGCCATTAAAGTAATCTGGGTCTTGCTATTTATTGGATTCGCAATAAAGGTTCCAATTTTTCCATTCCATACCTGGTTACCATTAGCACACGTTGAAGCACCAACAGCAATATCGGTGATATTAGCAGGAATTTTGCTGAAAATGGGCGTTTATGGATTACTACGCGTGAATTATGGTATGCTGCCTGAAGCGGTTTGGTGGTTTGTCGGTACTCTAGCGGTACTGGGGCTAATCAACGTTATCTGGGGAGCGCTATGCGCGCTTGCTCAAACAGATTTAAAGAAGCTGGTTGCTTACTCAAGTATTAATCATATGGGATACGCACTTCTTGGTATGGCTGCTGTTGTGGCTGCGGGAGCTGTAAATGGAAATAATTTAGCAGCAGCTCAAGCAGGATTAAGCGGAGCTGTGTTTCAAATGTTTAATCACGGCACAATTTCAGCAATGCTGTTTATCTTAGTTGGTGTGATCTATGAACGAGCGCATCATCGCGATATCGATGGTTTTGGTGGATTAGCCAAGCAGATGCCCATCTATGCCGGCGTAACTGCCGTGGCGTTTTTTGCTGGATTAGGGCTTCCAGGTTTATCGGGATTCATAAGTGAATTCATGTGTTTTGTTGGTGCTTTTCCAGTATTTCGGGCGATCGTAATTATCAGCACTCTGGGAATTTTAATTAATGCTGCGTATTTCCTGCGTGCTTATCAGCGCATCTTTTTTGGGAAGTTAAACGAAAAGTACTCGGACTTGACCGATATTAATGGACGCGAACTGTTTACAATTATACCGCTGGCAATTATCACAATTTTCTTGGGTATCATCCCAGGACCGTTTCTTAATATGATAAAAACAACCATGAATGAGATTATTGAAAATGTCATTACGTTGGGAGGAACTGTTGGTCTTTTTTAATGACCTAAGGCTGAGCATGTAATGGATAATATTCAAAGTTTAAATTATTTCTGGCCAGAGTTGATCATAGTTATTACCGCATTGGCGGCAATTATCATTGATTTTTTTTACAATAATAAGCAATCCTATCGCGTAGGCTATTGGGTACTTTCAGGATTGGTTCTGGCAATTATTGCAATGCCCATTTGTGGGACTGATGTAGTAACAACTCTTTTCATGGGAATGCTTGCCTATGATCCGTTTGCTCTATTTTTTAAAGTATTAATTCTTATTTCAACCATTCTGATCATTCTCATCAGTATCCGTAATAGGGAATTTGAGAATTACCGATTAGGCGAATATTTTGTATTGATAGCCGTTATGGTATTTGGAATGTTCTTGATGGTCGCATCCATTGATTTAATCATGGTGTATCTCTCTATCGAAACAGTTTCAATAGCTTCGTTCATATTGGCAGGATATCTCAAGCGTCATGATCGTTCTAACGAATCATCGCTCAAGTATATAATTTATGGTGCATTTTCCTCAGGATTGATGCTATACGGATTAAGCATATTATTTGGTCTCACCGGCACGACAAAGATATTTGAGATTAGGGAAGCATTGGCCGCCCTGAATGGAGAAGCCAATTTTGCGATCATCATTTCTTCGATATTAATCCTCGCCGGATTTGGATATAAGCTTTCAATTGTACCATTTCATTTCTGGACTCCAGATGTCTATGAAGGTTCACCAACTACAATTACGGCATATTTATCGGTAGCTCCGAAGGCAGCCGGCTTTGCTCTGATTATTCGCTTTTTCCATGCCATATTCACCAATGGCGGAGCTTTAACATCGGCTAACTGGTTAAGTCACACCGATTTGCCCTGGCCTCAGATTATCGCGATTTTGGCAGTTGTTACGATGACACTGGGCAATTTAGTTGCAATTCAACAGGATAATGTAAAGCGAATGCTGGCTTATTCCAGCATTGCCCACGCTGGCTATATGTTAATGGCACTCCCAATGCTTTCTGGTGATGGAATTTTTGCAATCATGCTATACCTGTTGATGTATATGCTGATGAACCTGGGTGCTTTCTTTGTTGTGATTGTAGTTAAAAATAAAACAAATGGTGAGACCTTTGATGACTTTAAGGGTTTAGGTTGGGAAATGCCGATTATTGGACTTGTAATGGCGTTATTCATGTTCTCTTTGACAGGCCTACCACCGACGGCAGGATTTATTGGAAAATTTTATCTTTTTGCAGCAGTGATCAGTGCTGGCCCCAGTTTTTATTGGTTGGCCATTGTCGGTGCTCTCAATAGCGTAGTCTCACTTTATTATTACATGCGAATCGTTAAAGTGATGTACCTGGAAGGCTCTCCGTATAAAAATTTATCTAGTTCCAATCCGCTGGTTTTAATTGTTTTATTGTGCTTAGCCATACCAACATTGATCTTGGGAATTTATTGGGCGCCTATCGTTGATTGGGTCAGAAATTCGTTAATGTTTTTCACCCAAAATATGTAAACTTCATCGCTGAAATTCAGACTGAAATATGACACATATTAAAATCCGGAAAGGTCATAATATAAAAATAACTGGGACTCCTGATGGTGATCTCCAAATTGCACCGAATACATCCGTTGTAGCTTTAAATCCATTTGAATTCAATTATATAAAACCAAAATTGTTGGTAAACGAAGGTGACCAAGTTTTACTTGGTTCACCATTATTCTTTGATAAACGCAATCCTAATATCAAGTGGGGGTCTCCAGGGGCGGGAGTAGTAAAATCTATAAATTATGGTGAACGCCGTTCGATTAGAAGAATTGAAATCGAGCTGAATAAGATAGAAGATTCCATTCCTATTCCAGATATCCCAAATCCAAACTCGCCTGATTTTACTATTGAAAAAATTAAAGAAATATTATTTGAGACCAATTTCTGGCCACATTTTCGCCAAAGACCTTTTAATAAAGTTGTTAATCCGGACGATACTCCAATAAATATCTTTGTTTCTGGGATCAACACTTCACCCTTGGGTGTTGACTACGAGATAGCATATTCAGAATCGCTAGATTTAATAAACGCAGGATTAAAAGTATTAACCAAACTCACTAGTGGTAAAGTTCACTTTACCACTAGGAAAAATTCCCAGTTAACAATTGCGACTGATGACCAAATTACCTCGCACACAATAACTGACCTACATCCTGCAGGAAATGTTGGGATTCAGCTTCATCATATTGATCCGCTGAAACCAGGTGTAAAGATATGGACAATTAATATCCAATCTGTTGTAATACTTGGCAAACTGTTTTTAAATGGTGTTTTGGATCTGACTACGGTGGTAGCTGTTGGGGGTCCTGCTGTAAAACGGCCAGTATTTTATAAAACTAGAATGGGCGCTAGTTTCAAATCGCTTTTATCGGATCAATTAAAAAATGATAAATATCGAATAATTGATGGTGATATTCTTACTGGAAGATCATCGGGGACGTATGGTTTTATTGGTTTCTACAACTCAACTATATCGGTACTTCCAATTGATGAACACAAGCCATTCTTAGGTTGGCTGCAACCCGGTTCATCGAAAAAAACTTATAGTCTGGCAAATACGTTTTTGGGCAGGAATAAAACTTTTTCCTTTTCAACAAAACAGAATGGTAGCTTGCGTAGCATAGTTCCAATTAATGCATGGGAATCTGTGTTGCCAATGAATATTCTACCAAATCCTCTTTATCGAAGCATATTGGCTAATGATCCGGAAGAGATGGAAAAATTGGGATTGATCGAGTGTGATGATGAAGATTTTGCCCTCTGTTCATTTGCCTGCCCGAGTAAAATTGATGTAGGTGCTGTGATCAGGCAAGGACTGGACATTCTGGAGAAGGAAAGTTAAGCATGCGATTTCTAAGAAAAATGTATGCTAAAATGCATCCGATGTTTGTCGGTAATGGCAAATTAAAACGATTTTTCCCGATTTATGAAATGATGGATACGATTACCTTCTGGACTAATAAGGAGACGGAATCCGGACCACATATTCGCGACAGTCTTGACTTAAAGCGTACAATGATAATTGTAGTCATTGCACTTATTCCTGCCACCATGTTCGGAATTATCAATATTGGATACCAGGAATCTTTGGTCACCGGATTAGCAAGAGGATGGATAAGCAATTTTATAACAGGATTAAAATTGTTCATTCCTATCATGCTGGTATCGTATGCTGCCGGTGGATTCTGGGAAATATTATTTGCAATCATTCGGAAACATGAGATCGATGAAGGATTCCTTGTCACCGGATTATTAATACCGCTAATACTTCCACCAACTATTCCGTTGTGGCAGGTGGCTGTAGCAACCTCCTTTGGTATTGTAATTGGGAAAATGATATTCGGCGGAACAGGTATGAACATTTTTAATCCGGCACTTGTTACCAGAGCTTTTGTATTTTTTGCATATCCTCAGCAAATCTCAGGTGATCAAGTTTGGATTAATACTGTCGATGGAATTTCCGGTGCAACTCCACTGGCAATTCCAGCCGCTTCAATAGGTGAGAATGCAGTAGCATTATTAGAAAATGTGCAACAATTTGATTATTCCTGGTTGAATATGTTTATGGGCTGGATTCCAGGATCTGTTGGTGAAACAAGCGCATTGATGATACTGATTGGGGCTGTATTTTTAATATACACTAAAATTGGATCATGGCGCATTATTCTTGGATCATTAATAGGATTGATGATAACTGCATTTATCACCAATTATTTTTCAGGATATTCAACCAACACCATGTTAACCCTTCCACCACATTATCATCTTGTAATGGGTGGATTTCTTTTTGGAACAATTTTTATGGCTACTGATCCGGTATCAGCAGCATACACTGATCGTGGCCGCTGGATTTATGGATTTATGATTGGAGCATTAACCGTAATTATTAGATCGGTAAACCCGGCTTATCCAGAAGGCACTATGCTGGCTATTCTATTGATGAATGCCTTTTCACCATTGATAGATTATTTCGTCGTGCGGGGAAATATTAATAAGAGAATGACGCGCTATGCGAAGTAATACATACGTACTTGCTTTTATGACGACTATCACCATTGTGTTGGGAACGCTGCTTTCTTTAGCGGCCACATCCTTAAAAGACCTTCAAGATTTTAACGTTGAAATTGATATTAAGAAAAATATCCTGAAATCGTTAGACATCCCTAAAGGAAGTTCACAAAAGTTGACCAGTGAAGAAATTCAATCTTTATTTGATGAGCGCATCAAAACGATGTTGATCAATGCCGATGGCGAAGAATCTGTTGAGGGTACTTTACCCGTTTATGTCAAAACCGATAGTGGTGTAAATAGTGGTTATGCTATTCCGATTTCTGGAAAAGGATTGTGGTCAACGATCTATGGTTATTTAGCATTGAACACTGATGGTGAGACCATTAAGGGGATCACATTCTATAAGCATGGTGAAACACCAGGGCTGGGCGGAGAAGTTGAAAAGGAATGGTTCACCGCTAATTTTAGAGGTAAACGAATTGTTGACGAAGAAGGCAATTTGGTTGGTATACAAATCGCTAAAGGACAGGTCACAACAAATGATCCTGATGCCTATCATAAAGTCGATGGAATTTCCGGTGCAACCATGACAACAAAAGGGGTAAATATTTTCCTGGAGCAGGATTTGGCAACTTACGATCCATTCTTACAGAAATTGAGGGCCAGTGAGGAATAATCTGATGAGTATCCTGAGCAATAAATCAAAATTGGTTTTAAAGGATCCGTTGATCAATAACAATCCTATTGCTTCTCAAATACTTGGTATTTGCTCAGCTCTGGCAGTTACCGTAAAAATGGATACTGCAGTAGTAATGACACTGGCGGTGGTATTTGTTCTATCAATGTCAAATACAATCATTGCGGTCATACGAAAGTGGATACCGGTTCGGGTTCGGATCATCGTTATGCTTACGATAATTGCCTCGTTGGTAATCCTGACAGATCAAATTCTACGGGCTTATATGTATGATATTAGTAAGCAGTTATCAGTGTTTGTTGGGCTCATTATCACCAATTGCATTGTGATGGGCCGGGCTGAAGCATTTGCAATGCAAAATAAACCGGGCAAGGCATTTTTGGATGGAGTTGGTAATGCTTTGGGTTACGGAATGATATTAATTGCTGTTTCATTTTTCAGGGAATTATTTGGCAGCGGAACGATATTTGGTATGCAAATAGTGCCACAAATTGCTTACGAAAGTGGTTACTCGAATGTCGGTTTATTTGTTCTTTCACCAGGCGCATTTATAATACTTGGTTTAATCATCTGGGTTCAGAGATCAATTTCAAAATACGAGGAAGGCTGAGATGCTTGAACACTATATATCTCTAGCTGTTAAATCAATTTTTATTGAAAATATTGTGCTAGCATATTTCCTCGGAATGTGTTCTTTCCTGGCGATATCGAAAAAGGTCGAAACATCCATTGGGTTGGGAATGGCAGTGGTATTTGTGCTGACAATCACAACCCCGGTTAATTGGATTTTACATCATTATTTCCTTGAAGAAAGTGCACTGGCCTGGGCTGGGCTACCTGACGTTGACCTGAGTTTCCTGAACTTTATAGTATTCATCGCTGTTATTGCGGCAATGGTACAGTTGGTGGAAATGATCATTGATCGATTCATGCCTGCCTTATATATGAATTTGGGTATTTTTTTACCGCTGATTGCAGTCAATTGCGCTATACTTGGCGGATCATTATTTTTAGTCGAACGGCAATATACTTTTGGCGAATCAACAGTATTTGGTTTCGGCTCTGGTATCGGATTCTTACTTGCAATCACCTCCATGGCGGCAATACGGCACAAGATAAGGTACTCTAATGTGCCAGTTAGTTTGCGTGGATTAGGAATAACGATGTTGCTAACCGGATTGCTTTCAATGGCGTTCATGGCCTTTTCAGGAATTGATTTATAGAATCATATGATGATTACTGGATTAGCAGGCGTAATAGTTTTCACCATTTTAATATTACTGCTGGTTATTGTCCTGAACTTTGCCGGAAGTAAACTATTACCCCAGGATGATGTAGAAATTGAAATAAATGGTGATAAAGAAAAATCTGTAAATGTCCGTCCTGGGAATACTTTATTGACATCTTTAGCCAGCCAGAATATTTTTTTACCGTCTGCCTGTGGTGGTGGTGGGACCTGTGCGCAATGCTTATGCCAGGTAACCGATGGCGGCGGAGATATACTTCCTACTGAAACCAATCATATTAATCGTCAAAAAGCCCGTGAAAATTGGCGCTTGGCCTGTCAGCTAAAAGTTAAGCAGGATTTGAAAATTCAAGTTCCGGATGAGATATTTTCAATACAAAAATGGGAATGCACTGTTCGATCCAATAATAATGTTGCGACTTTTATTAAAGAACTGATACTTGAATTACCTGCAGGTGAAACTCTTGATTTTAAGGCTGGCGGTTATATTCAAATTGATATTCCTGAATATCAGCTGGGGTATAATGAATTTGATATCGATACAGATTACCGCAGCGACTGGGACAAATTTAATATGTGGCAATACCATGCTGTAAATGAAGATCCGATTTATCGTGCCTATTCAATGGCTAATCATCCAGCGGAAGGTAATATTGTAATGCTAAATATTAGAATTGCATCTCCTCCACCCTGGGCGCCAGAGGCACCTCCCGGGATCGCATCATCATATATTTTTAATTTAAAAGCTGGCGATAAAGTGATGATTTCCGGACCATATGGTGAATTTTTTACGAAAGATACCGATCGAGAAATGGTCTTTATCGGCGGCGGAGCCGGTATGGCGCCGATGCGCAGCCACATTTTTGATTTGGTAAAAACAAAAAAATCTAACCGCAAAATCTCCTTTTGGTATGGAGCACGATCCTTCAGAGAGATGTTTTATGATGATGAATTTCAGGAACTCCAGGATCATTGTTCCAATTTCGCGTATCAAGTAGCATTATCTGAACCTTTACCTGAAGATGGATGGAAAGGTTCGGTTGGATTTATACATCAGGTAGTCTATGATGAATTGTTAAAGGATCATGAGGATCCGACAGAAATTGAATATTATATGTGTGGTCCACCTCCTATGATTGATGCCGTGGATAAAATGCTATATGATCTCGGAGTTGAACAAGAAATGATAGCATATGATAAATTTGGGTAAAAAGAGTTTAATAATTAACATTTTGAAAGCCCGACTTTGGTTGGGCTTTCTGATATTAATAATAATCCTTTTTGGGTGTGAGTATGGTCAAAAGGTGATCTCCATTACCGGTACTACAATGGGTACATCATACTCAATTAAAATAATTGACAATAATCTTTTAGTTAATGATGAGAATAATCTAAGGCACCAAATTGACTCTCTTTTGGTGGATATTAATCGTCAGATGTCGCATTATATCCCGGATAGTGAAATATCGTTATTCAATAAGCATAAAAGTGTACTTTCGTTTGCAGTATCGTCGGATTTTTTCAAGGTGGTTAATAAATCCCAGGAAATTTCACAATTGACCGGAGGAGCGTTTGACGTTACAATTGCACCATTAACTAATTATTGGGGATTCGGTCCTGCAGAATCTTCGGTTGTCGACAATCTTCCTGAATCGTCAACCGTATTTAAACTAAAGCAGCAGACTGGATATCAACTGCTTGCTGCACAGGATGGAGCATTGATTAAGAAACATCCTGATCTGACTATTGATCTTAGTGCTATTGCAAAAGGGTATGGAGTTGATGCTGTGCATAATCATCTGATATATATTGGACTTGATAATGTCTTAGTTGAAATTGGTGGAGAAGTGCACTGTTCAGGAGTTAACGCCAACGGAAAATCTTGGAATGTTGGAATTGACACTCCACAATTGAATGGTACACCAGGTGCAAATTTGCATTCAATTATTCAGGTTAATGACGAGGCGGTGGCAACTTCAGGTGATTATCGCAATTTTGTTATTATCGATGGAAAAATTTATTCACATGTAATTGATCCACGGTCAGGATTTCCTACCGAAAATCAAGTTGCATCTGCTACCATAGTCACAAAGTCGTGCGTCGAAGCTGATGCTTTAGCGACTGCAGTAATGATCCTTGGTGAAATTGAGGGATTGAAATTGATAAATTCGTTACCTGATGCAGAAGCAATGTTGATTATCAGGATTGATAAAAATGAATACAGGGTGACGGCTACAGATGGGATGAAAGAGAGATATGTTAAAGAAACAATGATTAATTAGAAAGATCAGTATTTGTACAGTTTTCCGGTTGACCGTTGCAGGTATTGCATGAATCGCTTGCGCCGCGACAAGAACCATGCAACTGTCGACCATTAAAAATTAGACCAATTGCGAGTCCAAATACTGCAACTCCCATAACTGATATTCCTAATAATAATTCCATATCCAAATTTACTTAATATGAAAATAATTGTTCCATACTTTGGAAATATAATTTGTTAATATTATTTTACACGAAACATGTAATTTTTAGAATTCCAAATACGACTTGTTTAATAAATTGAATCGATGAATAAATGTTAAAATTACTTCTGATATTTTTATCCCCGGCGGTGATGCTTGCCACCGAGCATGTTAATGACAATGGCATCCATCATATAAATGGCACCGAATTATCAATTCTCTGGATAATTCCCTTTCTTGGAATTCTGGCTTCAATTGCTGTACTGCCATTAATTGCAGCGCACTTCTGGCATAATAATTTTGGAAAGATTACGTTTTTCTGGGCATTTTGTTTCATCGTTCCATTTTACATGATTTCAGGATTTTCTAGCACCGTTTATGAACTGTTACATGTGATGCTTTTAGAGTACCTTCCCTTTATAATCTTATTATTAGCTTTATTTACAATATCGGGTGGTATTCGACTTACTGGGCGGCTTGTTGGAACTCCACAAATAAATGCTCTAATGCTTTTGATTGGGACAGTTTTAGCCAGTTGGATGGGTACCACCGGTGCGGCGATGTTAATGATCAGACCCTTAATCAGGGCAAATGCAAATCGGGAAAATAAGATTCATATTATCGTATTCTTTATATTCTTGGTTGCAAATATTGGAGGCTCCTTAACACCGCTTGGCGACCCTCCATTGTTTCTTGGATTTCTTAAGGGCGTAAATTTCTTCTGGACAACAAAAGCAATGTTCCTGCCGATGGTGTTTATGGTAGTTGTTCTACTCTCATTATTTCTAATAATTGATTTCTGTTACTATCGGAAAGAAAAAACCGGATCAGAAAGTATAGATGATTATCAGGAAGAAAAAATTGGCTTGGAAGGATCAATCAATTTCATCTTTTTAGCTGGAGTAATTGCTGCGGTACTTTTGAGTGGTTTCTGGAAATCAGAGATAGTTATTACTTTATATCACGTACCAGTCCAGCTTCCGAATTTAGTCCGCGATATTTTACTATTGTTATTCACTCTCTTGAGTTGGCTGTTGACATCGAAAGTGATCCGTAAAAATAATCAATTCACATGGTACGCGATCCAGGAAGTAGCCAAATTATTCGCTGGAATATTTGTAACAATAATTCCAACTATTGCCATACTCAAAGCAGGAACTAAAGGAGCTTTAGCAAGAATTGTTGAATCAGTTTCTATCGCTGGTGAACCTATTAATGAAATGTACTTCTGGGCAACTGGGATTTTATCCAGTTTTCTAGATAATGCTCCAACTTACTTAGTGTTTTTTAATACTGCGGGAGGGGACGCAGATTATTTAATGGGAGAGTTGCATACAACATTACTGGCAATTTCAGCCGGGGCTGTTTTTATGGGTGCTAATTCCTACATTGGAAATGCTCCCAATTTCATGGTGAAATCTATTGCAGAGGAACGGGGATTAGATATGCCCAGTTTCTTTGGATATATGTTAAAATATTCAATACCTATTCTGTTACCATTGTATTTTCTAGTAACCTGGATCTTTTTCTAATGCGTATTACAAAAGTAACAACTAAAACTGGTGACAAAGGTAAAACTAAACTTAGTGATGGGAGCTCGATTTCAAAATCTGATATTCGTATTAAAGCTATCGGAAGCATTGATGAATTGAATTCGCATATTGGTGCAATGATCGTAATGCTGGATGATTCGAACATATGTTCAGATTTTAATCAAATTCAAAATGCTTTATTTAATCTTGGCGGCGAATTATCTGATCCAAATAATAAGATCAAATTGCTCGAGGAAAACGCAGTTACTTTATTATCAAATCAAATTAGTACATTGAACAAAGATCTCCCGCCCTTAAAAGAATTCATTTTACCTGGAGGAGATGAATTAACCTCGGCCATTCATATTTCACGCGCAATCTGTCGTCGAACAGAATGCAAGGTTGTTGAGCTAGTAGAGAAAGAGTCCGGTGGTGATTTATGGATTAAGTATTTAAATCGACTTTCGGATTACTTATTTGTAATTGCACGATACCTTTGTCATAAAAGGGAAGTTAAGGAAGTGCACTGGAAGCGATCAAATTAGTAGTAATTAGCTTTCCACAATTAATAGGCAAATTCTAATAATTATTCTAAATTAAATGTCTTGCCCTGGATAAATCATGACCGATTGGAAAAATATAGATAATTTAATAATGGGATCTAATCATATCCTGCTTGCTACCCATGAAAACCCTGATGGGGATGGGTTGGGATCTATAGCTGCTTTGTATCATCATTTATTGAATAAAGGAAAGGACTGTAGATGTATTCAGTTTGATGTGCTACCTTATGAATACCAATTTTTAAATACTGATGATATATTCGAAATCTATGATCAAGCAACACACCAGAAATGGTTAGATAATGCTGATCTGGCAGTATTACTGGACATTGGAAATTTTGATAGGGTTCCCATTCTAAAAAAAAGAGACAATAAGAATGGTCTCACAATTCTAAATATTGACCATCATCCGCATCATGATAAGAAAATCTTTGATTATAATGTAATTGATACAAGTGTCGCTGCAACTGGTGAACTGATTTATGATTATTTAAAGAACATTAATAACGAAGAGATAGCGAAAGAGATATATATTGGCTTGTATACTGCAATATTAACTGACACAGGGTCATTCAGTTATAGTAATACCACCGTTCGCAGTCATGAAATCGCCATTGAGAGCCTGAAGGCGGGGGTAGATTCTGTGGCAATATACCAGAAAGTTTACGAGTCGAGTTCTTTGGGAAAAGTAAAATTATTAGGAACAATTATAGATCAAATGAATTATGAACTAGATGGCAAATTGATTTGGTTTTTATTGGATAGAAAAATGCTTAGTGAAGCAGGAGCCATTCAAGCTGATGTTGATGGATTCACTGATTTTGTCAGAAAGATCAGGGGTGTTGAAGTTGCCATGATGATATTCGAATATGAAAAGGATCTTTGTCGCATCAATTTTCGTTCAAGTGGTAATTATGTAGTCAATAAGATTGCTGATAAATTTGGTGGTGGTGGTCATGCTTTTGCTGCCGGTGCAAAAGTACCAGGACAGTTAAAAGAAGTACTAAAAACAGTTCTCAACGAAACAATAACTCAAATTCAAGATCAAGAAAGCACAATGTTATGAAAATTATTGTAGCAAAAGATGCTGGTTATTGTTTTGGAGTTAGAGATGCTGTAAATCTAGCCTTTAAGTCTGCAAAAGAAGATGGCGATGTTTATATGCTAGGACATATCGTGCATAATGAAAATGTTGTGAAAGATTTAGAGCAGGCAGGCGTAAAGGTTATCAAATCTCTTGATGAGGTACCAAAAGGAAAACCAATCATGTTCAGAGCACATGGCACTGAACCTAATATATGGAACATTGCAAAAGAAAAAGGTTTGAGAATAGTTGATGCAACCTGTCCTCTGGTTACTGAGATTCATAAAGAAGTAAATAAACTTGAAAAAGAAGGCCGAACAATCATTATTATTGGTGATCATGGTCATGACGAGGTTATTGGTATTTCTAAGCAAGTCGAAAATCCAATTATTGTTTCTAGTCCAGAAGAAGCAGAAAAACTGTCAAAGATGAAGTATGTTGGGGTAGTTAGCCAATCAACTCAAATGATTGAAAATGTGCAGGCAATTATCAATATATTAATGATGAAGGTATTTGATCTGCATTTTGTAAATACAATCTGTTTTCCGACAAAACGAAATCATGAACAGATTAAAGAGTTGGCTGAAATGACCGACATGATAATAATTATTGGGTCATTTACCAGTGCTAATTCAAATCGGTTAACGCGACTTGCGCAAGTGCGAAATACAAATTCGTATCAAGTGTCTAGCGCCGACGATTTGGAACCAAATTGGTTTGAAAAAATAAATTCAGTTGGAATTACCGCTGGTGCGTCAACACCAAATGATGTAATACAGGCAGTAATTAATCGAGTGCGTGAAATAGGTAATGTTTTTGAAGAGGAGGTTATCTATGGCTGATAAAGATTTTAAAGTAAAAGTTGGTTTAGCAGAAATGTTAAAGGGTGGAGTGATAATGGATGTTACAACACCTGATCAAGCGCAAATTGCAGAAGATGCCGGGGCGGTTGCAGTGATGGCCCTTGAAAGAATACCTGCTGAGATTAGAAAAATTGGGGGAATTGCACGGATGAGCGATCCCCAGATGATAAAAGCTATACAAAAACGTGTCTCAATTCCGATAATGGCAAAGTGCCGTATTGGTCATTTCGCAGAAGCTCAAATTTTGGAAGCTCTAAAAGTAGATTTTATTGATGAAAGCGAAGTACTAACTCCTGCTGATGAATCAAATCACATATGGAAATATGATTTTAAAGTACCATTCGTATGTGGTTGCCGGAATCTGGGGGAAGCCCTGAGACGTATTAGTGAAGGTGCTGCGCTTATTCGCACCAAAGGTGAGGCTGGAAGCGGTAATATTGTTGAAGCAGTTCGACATATGCGAACAGTGCAGTTTCAAATAAAAGAATTAACCATTTTGGGGCATGAGGAATTAGTGGCAAAATCCAAAGAATTGGGTGCTCCTTTAAATCTGGTTGAAAAAGTCGCCGAGACAGGTAAACTTCCGGTTCCAAACTTTGCTGCTGGAGGTGTCGCAACTCCGGCAGACGCATCCTTAATGATGCAGCTCGGAGCTGAGACGGTTTTTGTTGGTTCTGGAATATTCATGAGCGAAGATCCTGCATCGCGAGCCAAAGCAATTGTTGAAGCAGTGACATATTATGATGATCCTGAAAAATTAGCTGATATCTCTCATGGACTTAAACGGGCTATGAAAGGACTTGATATGTCTGAGATTCCAGAAGAAGACCGTTTGCAAGAACGGGGTTGGTGATGAAAATTGGTGTATTGGCACTTCAAGGTAACTTTGAGATACATCGTGATCTAATAGAAAAATTGGGATTAGTCCCAGTGCTAATACGCTATCCAAATCAGTTGGATAAAGTAGAAGGATTAATAATACCGGGGGGAGAATCAACTACGCTGACAAAATTAATGGAAAATAATTTCTTCTACGATCCTCTGGTAGCTTTTGCAGGAACCAACTCGATCTTGGGGACATGTGCCGGATTAATTATGTTAGCAAAGAGAGTTTATGATCCACGCATTAAGCCCCTGCGATTGATTGACATTTCAATTACTCGTAACAGATATGGATCTCAGGTAAATTCCTTCTCACAATCAATTCCTGTCAAATTAGGTGATATGGAGCTTGTAATACCGGCAACATTCATACGTGCACCTAAGATAGAAAAAATTGGGCCAACTGTTGAGATTCTAGCGGTATACAATAATGATGTAGTAGCGGTTCGTGAGAAAAATCACCTTGGGATCGCCTTCCATCCTGAAATGGATAATGTATCAGTTTTTCATGAGTGGTTATTTAATAATCCGCAAAAGAGTAATTTTCGAATTAATACAGCGATTTCATATGCAGCTTAAATATCTATTAGGAATCAAATCACCGCACGATCTTCGACAACTTAAACAAGATGAATTGTCAGAGGTTGTCGATGAGATAAGGGATTATACAATTTCCACCGTTACAGAAGTTGGTGGTCATCTTGCCTCAACTTTGGGAGTAATTGAATTAACGGTTGCACTCCATTATGTATATAATACACCTGATGATAAACTTATTTGGGATGTTGGGCATCAGGGATATGCACATAAGATATTAACTGGAAGATTTAAAGAATTAAAAACGATAAGACAGTCTGGTGGACTAAGCGGATTTCTGAAACCATCTGAAAGTGAATATGACGTGTTTGGTGCAGGTCATGCATCTACATCAATATCAGCAGGGATTGGCTTAGCCAGCGCTCGTGATCATTTAGGCGATGATTACAGGGTTGTTTCAATTATTGGTGATGGTGCAATGACCGGTGGGTTAGCTTATGAAGGATTAAATAATGCCGGGCACTTGAGAAAGCAGATCCTGGTGATTTTAAATGACAATGAAATGTCAATAAGTCCGAACGTAGGTGCAATTCGATCATATCTAACACGGATTGTAACAAATCCACTTTACAATCGCATCCGTGATGATATCTGGAAACTAACTGATTCCTTGCCCAAGGGTAAAAAGTTTACAAGAAAATTTATTAAGAAAATTGAAGAGAGTTTGAAAAACCTGATTGTTCCGGGAATTTTATTTGATGAACTGGGATTCCGTTATTTTGGACCAATTGATGGCCATGATATAAAAAAATTAGTACATACGCTTGAAAATATAAAGGATATTAAATCACCTGTTCTATTACATATTGTGACAAAAAAGGGTAAGGGGATGAACGTAGCGGAAGAGGATCCCATTACTTACCATGGTGTTAAGCCACGACAGTCTGATGATGTTCAAAAACCTGAAAGCGAGATACCATCATTTCAATCAGCTTTTGGTAGCATCGTATGCGAAATCGCTAAGAATAGAGCGGATACAACTTGTATTACAGCAGCAATGCGGGAAGGAACTGGATTGGTTCCCTTCGCTCAACAGTTTCCTAAGCGATATTACGATGTTGGTATTGCTGAAGGTCATGCCGTCACATTTGCAGGCGGACTGGCAATATCCGGTGTACGTCCGATCGTTGCTATTTATTCGACATTTTTGCAGCGCGCTTATGACCAAATCATTCATGACATTGCACTTCAAAAACTCCCTGTCATTTTTTGTCTAGATCGATCAGGATTAGCAGGAGAGGATGGTCCTACGCATCATGGGAATTTGGATATAGCATACATGTCCTGTATTCCTGATTTGATCGTATCGGCACCAAAAAATGGGAACGAACTTAGACATCTAATATATACTGCATTAAACCAAAAAAATGCACCTTTCAGTATTAGATATCCTAAATCTGGATCAATTGAGTTTGCCGAGGAAGCACAAGTTGAATTGCTTCCTATTGGAGATTGGGAAGTAACTGTTCGAGGAAATGATATTGCCATATTAGCTGTTGGACCGATGGTTTATTCAGCTGAAAAAGCTGCAATTGAATTGAAGAAAAGTGGCGCTTCATGTGAAATTGTAAATTGCCGTTTTATTAAACCGATGGATGAAAAATATCTCCAAAGTTTAGTAAAACGATTTGAAAATATTGTTACAATCGAAGAGGGTTCAATCACAGGTGGTTTTGGGTCGAATATTGCACAATGGATCACAACTAACGGATATGCTGGGAAAATCAGTATTATGGGTCTACCAGACGCATTCGTTAGACATGGTTCACGTAATGAATTATTGCAACAATTGGGATTAGACAGTTCTGGTATAGTCCGTGAATGCAAAAAATTGTTAAAGTAATTTAGTAATTATGAGATTTAAGAGGAGAAAGTGAGTAAGAAATCAGATCTGTTTCAGGAAAAATTAGATCAGTGGAAAGCTGAATCTGAGCAAAATTCTAAAAGAATATATAATTTTGATACTGTTAGTGGCCTACCAGTTGAATCCCTTTATTATAGCGATGATTCCGATGAAGATTATTTGGATAAACTTGGTTTCCCAGGACAATACCCGTATACGCGTGGCGTACATGCCAATATGTATCGCGGGAGACTCTGGACAATGCGTCAATTTGCAGGATTCGGCTCACCTAAGGAAACCAATGAACGTTTTCATTTTTTATTGAAAAATGGTCAAACTGGATTATCAGTTGCTTATGATATGCCCACTTTAATGGGGTATGATCCGGATCATTCTTTTTCGGAGGGGGAAGTTGGTAAATGCGGAGTGAATGTTACATCGCTTAAGGATATGGAGATTTTATTTGATGGTATTGATCTTGGGAAAATTTCTGTATCGCAGACAATTAATGGCCCTGCAGTAATATTGTTGGCTTTTTATATAGCAGTTGCCAAGCGACAAAATGTACCACTTGATAAGCTGCGCGGTACACTGCAAAACGATATTCTGAAGGAATTTATTGCACAGAAGGAGTGGATATTTCCACCTGAACCATCCATGCGCATCATTACAGATATGATTCAATATTGCGCAAAAAATCTACCACAGTTTAATACAATATCTATCAGTGGCTATCATATCAGAGAAGCTGGATCAACGGCTGCTCAGGAACTGGCATTTACATTGGCAGATGGATTTACCTATGTCGAACATGCAATGAAAGCCGGTATGGATGTTGATGAATTCGCTCCAAGATTATCTTATTTTTTCAATTCGCACCTAGACTTCTTTGAGGAGATTGCCAAATTCAGAGCAGCTCGCAGGATATGGGCAAAACATCTCCGTGAAAAATATAAAGCAAAAGATCCGCGATCGTGGAAATTAAGATTTCATACTCAGACCGCCGGTTGTTCACTTACAGCTCAGCAGCCCGAGATTAATATTGCACGTACAGCTTTCCAAGCGTTAGCAGGTGTCCTTGGAGGTACCCAGTCGCTGCATACTAACTCAATGGACGAAACATTGGCTTTACCATCTGCAAAAGCAGCCGAAATTGCTTTAAGAACTCAGCAATTAATAGCTTATGAAACAGGTGTGGCGAATGTAGCAGATCCACTGGGAGGATCATGGTTAGTCGAATCCTTGACTGATCGATTGGAAGCTGAGGCAGAGGAATATTTCAAAAAGATTGAAGAATTTGGTGGTGTAATTGCAGCAATTGAAGATGGATTTTTCCAGAGAGAAATAGCAAGCGCTGCTTCCAAGTACCAAAGTTTAGTAGACGATAAACAACGCATTGTCGTTGGCGTAAATGATTTTATCAAAAATGATGAACGGGTTGAAATTCCGATTCTTGAAATCCGTGAAGAAGTAGAGCGTGAACAAAACAATTCATTAAAAAATATTAAAATTGAACGTGATAACGAGTATGTTCAAATGGTTCTAGAAAAAGTAACGAATGCATGCAAAAATAATAGAAATGTCATGCCTCCAATAATTGAAGCGGCCGAAGCTTATGCTTCTTTAGGTGAGATTGTTTCAGCAATGAAATCAGTCTTCGGTGAGTGGCAGGAAAAAACAATCATATAGAGAATAAGAAAGGAATAGGAATGGG
>JBHPLN010000023.1:0-19630 GCA_042564205.1 Fidelibacterota bacterium | reverse complement strand
AGTTCAATCTCAGAAAAAACAGTCCTTGTGGCTGTTTTTTAGGTACTTTAAATGAGTACGTCAATAAATACCTATCTGAGCTTGATTACCAAAGAATTATCTTTTTCAAAATTTCAGCATAAGCAGCGCTGGTGCTATCATCAGTAATGATTTCGATCTCTTCAGCTTGACTAACTCCAATATTTAATTCTACAGCCCGCTTAATCTGTTCCAGATCAAATATTCTGCCGCGTTGAACACGCGTTGATCCAAGTTCAATTAGAATTGCAGTACCAACAACATCAACAGCGATACGATCTGTTCCTGCAATCATTACATTACCGTTCCTTGCAGTACCAGTACTAGGTCCTCCATCAATAAAGGCTAATACACCATCCATTATTATTAAATCTGGTTTATATGCTAAATTTATTTCAGCAATCATACTATTTATACGTACAGAATTATGCATTTGCTGCATTTGAGAATTGGGTAAGATGCCTACGCTGTTTTTCAATGACATAGTAATTACACCGGTATGATGTGTTTTCAAACAACCAGTTGTAATGATATACTCAGCATCACGGATTATGTTGGGCAATTTTATTCCTGATGGCCAGTTTTCCATAGCAATTGGTTTGAACATAGTAGAAGCACTAGTATCTAGATGGACGATATTAAATGATAAATCATTTGCCATAACGTCTATTTGTTTCTGAGCAATTACATCGCTGAAATTTTGCCATGAACGCTCAGCAAGAGTAATACCAGTAGCTCCACGCTCTTGAGTTTCTAATATTATTTGTTGCAATGTTGCATTATGCGTTGATCCGGGTGCCGGGTGTGCCGTGTTAAAATTGGGTTTGACAATTACATGTTTTCCCTCCATAGGAGTAAAATCAAGTAATTGCATCAATTTCTTAACACCCTCAGCTCGATCTTGAGTAACTACTAACGCAACTTTAGTCGTCGGTTGAGGGTCTACGTTACTATCATCATTAGAAGACTGGGCAGAGTTCTTTGGACAACCCGATAATTGCACTACCAGGGTAAGTAAAACAATAGTTTTAATAATGTTGATGGAGGCTGGAAAATTATTTTTAATCATTTTTTAATCCTCAATTCAATCCAACAGTAACCGTTGTTGCATTCCATTTATTTTTAAATAAGTTAATAAATAGAACAACTATCAAATTAACTAAGTTTAAATAAATGAATTTTTGGTATGCAAGTGTTTTTATGTCGAGCACTATAATTGGTTGTACGAAATAGCTAATAATTATGTTTAATTAAATATTTTGCATTTATGATAATAATGAAACGAAATCTTATATATCCTTGATAAATTTGACAATATATCGTGATTAGGGATCTATTTTTTGGCAATCAATTCATACTAGTTAATCAATCATTAGGGAACAATCCTTGTGGAAAATGTATCATTCATATTATACGCAATTGGTCCAATTTTTATCCTAATACTACTTGGATTTGGTTTTAAACAATTCGGTATTATTAATGATAATTTTAATAAATTAATCTCGCAATTCATTTTTACTGTTTCACTTCCGGCTCTTATTTTTATGAAACTTGCATTTGTTCAGTTTGATGATGTTTTCCAATTAAAAACCACATTACTAATTCTTTGCATAACACTGGTAATATTCCTAATTAGCTGGGTGTTAGCTGTTATTTTCATCGATAGGGGAGCCGGTCGAGGAGTGTTTATTCAAGGCAGCTTTCGATCTAACGAAGCGATTTTAGGTATGGCTATTGTAATGAGTATTTATGGAGATCAAGCTGCGGCGAAAGTCGCCACAATTTTAGTGTTTCTAATGCCCCTGTTTAATGTGTTATCGATTGTTGCTTTGACATTTTCTGATAATGATATTCGTAAAGAGGAATTAAAAAAGGGATTAATTTCTATCGCAAGGAATCCACTAATTATTGCAATAATAGTAGCAATAATAGTTTCGGTGACTGGTATCAATATTCACTCTATGATAAAGTCTGTTGCAAATTTGCTTGCTGACATCGCGTTACCCCTAGCACTTATTGGTATTGGTGCATCTTTGAACTTTAACCACATCAAATCAACTTCTCTACTGGCATTTTCATCCTCGGCAATAAAATTACTTCTTACCCCCTTATTAGGTACGCCAATTGCCTATTTTATCGGGATCAGAGGAACTGATCTAGGTATTGTATTTATCATGCTAGCTTGTCCGACAGCCATTGTCAGTTACATAATGGCCGAATCGATGGGGAAGCATGGAAAAATAGCCAGTAATATAATTGTTATATCTACAATTGCTTCTTTGGTTACACTAAGTATCGGACTACTTTTTCTAAAATCCACACAATTGATTTAATAACATAAAACGATCTTTAAAATTGTCTTTTCTTTAATTTATATCCTTTAGGGACTATTAACAGGGATTCCGGAAATTTATCTGAACTAATATTTTTTGTCTCGAACGAGATTTCGATAAGGACGGAATTATTAGATTGTGATAGAGTAGTTGTTTTTGATTTCTTTTTCATCATCTTTTTGCCGAGTAGGCCGCCCAAATTCTTTTTAATATCATCCAGCGATACACTTTCATTTTCACTTTTAGTGTCAGGTTGGAAGTTTTGAGTCATGGTAAGTTTCATATTATTTTTAATAGTAAATCCTTTGATCTTCTCAATTTCCTTTTCGAGTGTTTTCATCTGATCTGAATACATTCCTGTGATCATTGCAAGTCCTTGGTTATCATCGATGGAATACCCTAGTGCTTTGATATATTTTTTATTGAATTGCTGGGCTTCGCCCATAATTTTTTCAGCATCTACAGAATTCCAAAAATCAGAAACAAACAGCATAGTATCTTTTTTACCGGATTCAATATGTGTACCAATAGTTTTTACGGTAGCCTTAAAATGGTCACAATCAAATCCATTGATTGTCATTTTGTCACTCAGTTTTTCAACATTAATTTTTGGTTTGTCCCATTTGTATGTTGTCTCCAATTCTTCTGCCTGTTTTTGATCAGGTATACCACCCTGGGATTTTAGCATTTCTTGGCTTTTCTCAAATTTTGACTTTATTTCGCCAAAGGAAGTTTCATAATATTCTTTTTTGCTAGCGTTAAAATTCCATAATAATTCCTTGTCTAATCGGATGATGCTAATTTCTAAATCCTTTGGGCTAAAATGTTTCATCATTGATCCTGTGAAACGCATTTTTGTCTCAGATCTTTGAACATTTTTAGTTTGATAAATTTTACTGGTTGATTTAAATGCACCCAATCCAAAGAAACCATTACTGTTGATTTCTGCTGTATATGTCATTTGTGCAAGTGATAATTGACAAAAAATAAATAATACTGCTATAAAAAATTGAATTTTAATCTGCTTCATTGTTTCTCCTTTTGGTGTCAATATTTTAATTATTAATAAATTAACTAACAAAAAATAATCTTTCAACTTTGCAAATAGTAATATAACAGTATATTGATAAAATCTGTAAACATAAGACGGATTCCTTAAATAATAATCATTGAGAAAGAATGCAATATCATTCGTAGAATAGCCGGATTTCAAATGCAGCAAGAATTGTGAAAGTTGATTAACAAGATTAAAATATACACACTATTTTTTTTATTAATTCATTTAAATACTACTAACTTCTACAATCAATATTCTTCTTGTTTATGCAAAATCATCATAACGCGTAGCCGTAAATTGATATCTCCGGTATTAAATTTTCCTGTTTTTCACACTTTCTTAATAATAAATCCTACATTTTTTCATTAGTTGGAAATTCGTTGAGTACCCAATCAAAAAATATCATTCTAAAGATTGTAATAATAATTGTTAGTGTCTACCTGTTCTTATTAGGTATAAAACTTTTAGGTCATTCATTTAAGTTATTTGGTGGCGGGTTTGCCACTACGATGTTGACTCTGACTGATAATCCATTTTCCGGGTTGTTAATTGGAATAATTGCCACAAGTTTGATTCAGAGTTCTTCAACAACAACCTCGATTGTTGTTGGCCTGGTGGCTGGCGGTGCTCTTACACTTCCCAATGCAATACCAATTGTTATGGGCGCAAATATTGGTACAACAATAACAAATACCCTGGTGTCAATGGGCCATATAACCAATAAAATTGAATTTAAAAGAGCCTTTTCTGCCGCCATTGTACATGATTTTTTCAACATCTGCGCTGTAGTAGTGTTGTTCCCAATAGAATACTATTTTCATATCATTCAAAAAACTTCCAAATTGGCTGAAGTTTGGTTTGAAGGAATAGGAGGATTGAAATTATTTAATCCCCTTAAATTTATTTTAAATCCAGTCATTGATTTGATTGACTCCCTTTTAGTCTACATTCCGTTTTCGAATTTTATCTTGCTGTTATTCGCGGGAGTATTATTGTTTGGATCATTAACTTATTTAATCAAGACTATTCGCTCCCTAGTCCTAAATAAACTCGAAATTTTTATAAATAATTACTTGTTTAGGAATGATCTGTTCGCCTTTACGTTTGGAATTATTGTGACTGCAATCGTTCAAAGCAGTTCGATAACAACCTCACTTATCATCCCATTAGCCGGTGCCGGTCTAATAACTATTCGACAATTATTTCCATATACAATGGGAGCCAATATTGGAACAACGATAACAGCCATGTTGGCAGCATTGGCAACACAAAACCAAATTGCGGTTATGGTTGCATTTTCCCATTTAAGTTTTAATATATTTGGGATTATCATTTTTTATCCGTTAAAAAATATACCAATAAGATTGGCTGAGTTTGTGGGTGAAAAGGCAGCTATTTCAACAAAAAATCTGGTGATATTCCTAGGCCTTTACCTCTGCATTTATTTCGTACCAATTATATTCATCGTCTTGCTGTAAATGTTAAAAAAACATGAAATCAACATTAAAAATGATAATACACCTATTCTATTTATTTAGTAGGTAAATTTTTAGGAAAGATATTATGTGGAAAACAATATTAAAAATTTGGACGTCTAACAGCCTACTTGAACAGGCTTGGACACAATCGATTGAGATGCTAAAACTGTCGAATGATTTTTTTAATCAATCAGTTGATTCTTTACGTGGTGGTGGCATTAAAAAGGAATTGTTAAAACTAAAACGTAGAGATAGGGAGATAAACCAGTTTCAAGTTGACGTTCGGAAAAAGATTTTGACTTATTTATACCACCATGCCGATGGAGCAGACGTTAATAGTGGTGTAATTTTATTAAATATGGTCGTTGATATTGAAAGACTTGGCGATTATACCAAGAATATTCTTGATCTGGCTGTCAATTTTAAAAAAGGAATTCATTCAGAAGACATATCAAAAGATCTTAATGCAATTGAATTGCAAGTAAGAGACCGATTCAATAAAACAATTGAAGTTGTTGAAACACAAGACGAAACACTTGGTGAATCACTTTTAGAAACGTTTCGGGAAGATGTATCACGGGCGTCCGATAAAATTGTGGATGATATTTTAACCGGAGCTCAAATTTATGATGGGGGCGACCGAACAGCTGCCGTTGCGCTGTATGCCAGGTATTTAAAACGCATCGGTAGCCACCTGAAGAATATTGCCTCAACCATTGTCAATCCTGCGGATCTAATAGGTTTTATCGGTTAATTATTAATATATTGAAACATTATTTAAGAAGAAAGTAAAGCATAAATGGACCCAAAAGACCCAATAATTATAAGCGATAAACCTTTTATTCAGGCTCCGACGATTTTAATTGTGGAAGATAAAGAACCGCAAATGAACTATTTACATATATTACTGAAAAAACTTAAAATAAACGTAATAGCCACTAATAATGCTGGTAAAGCTATTGACCTAGCAAATATTTATGAAATCGACTGCATTTTGCTAGATATCCACCTCGGGAAGGATATGACCGGAATCGAAATAATGACCACATTAAGAAAATCAGATAAATATGCTGACATACCAATAATCGCAATTACAGCATATTATGGTTATGAGCATAAGAATGATTTTCTGGATGCTGGGTTTGATGATTACATTGCAAAACCATATAACTATGAAGACCTAAAAGAGATTCTCGAAAGTCATTTATACGGCGATAATAAGCACTTAAAATAAAATTTCACTTGTATTAACAAATTTGGTTGTTTCTTATAAGAAGAGACCATTGAATTGCACTGTGTCTGAAAGCAGATAATATGAACATAATATTTCTCGATATTGATGGAGTACTGGTAACAAGGAATTCTGTTAAATATCAATTTTTACATCAACCTCAATCTGATAAAATTCGATTTAGTCGGAGAGCGGTGAATAATCTGAATAAGCTAATAAAAAAAACAAGCGCAAAAATTGTAATCACTTCTACCTGGCGGTTATTGTATACTTTGGATGAATTAATTGTGAAATTCAAGGAACAGGAAATAAAAGGTGAAATTATTTCTACAACTTCCATTATTCATCATGCTGTTGAGGACGACATTCCGCGAGGGGAAAAAATAGCTGATTGGTTGGCAGACCGATCTGATGTCGATCAATACGTAATTATTGATGACGACGCCTTAGCAGACTGCATTCAGTTCCATCCTTATAATTGTGTAAATACTTCTTACAAAGATGGATTTGCTAGCGATGGCAAACTGGAAGAAGCGTTACATATATTATTAGGTTAGTACGGGAAGGATTTATGAAAGTTTGGTGACTTTTCTAGCTTCAACACCTTTCTCACCTTCAATGACTTCAAACTCAACTTTTTCATTATCGGTAAGAGTACGATATCCCTCTCCTTCAATAGATGTGAAATGAACAAATACATCATCGCCATTTTCACGAGAGATAAAACCAAATCCCTTTGATGGATTAAACCATTTCACAGTCCCCTGTTCACGATCAGGCATAAAGAAAACTCCTTTAAAGTATTAATGCAAATGCAATAACTGATTGTGTCGAGAAGGAACAATACCAACGATATTACTACAAATACTAAGTTTATCGTAAATATCCAAGCCTTAACCACAACTGTCAATTATCAATATAGCGTTGGAAATATACGAATAGATTAGATTTGTAAAGAATTTTTTTTATAATAATAGTACCAAATACCCTCTTTTATTAAATTATCTATCCATTTGACTATGCTATATTGTTTATCAGGTAGCAACCATTATTTAACAGGTAAAATCTTGAATTAAGAAACCGCGTAAGTATCGAGTAAAAAGTGAATAAAAATAGAAAAATAAAAATAGGTATAATTGGTTTTGGACGAATTGGACGCAACATTTTCCGTTTAGGATATGATAATCCGCGTTACCAATTTGTAGCAATTAGTGATCTTGGCGAACCAGAAGCACTGCATTACTTACTAATGCGCGATTCTGTGCACGGTGTCATGCGTGAGGAAGTTGAATTAAAAGGCAACCATTTAGTAGTTCGTGATCAAAATGTGCGATTGTTGATTGGTGGGACGCCCGGCTCAATTCCATGGGATGCTTATGGAGTTGATTTTGTTATTGACTGTACTGGAAAATATCGGCAATCAGCAGATTTAGAAAAATTTATTGATGCAGGTGCCAAGCGAGTACTTGTATCAATTCCGCCAGATGATCCAATAGATCGTGTTGTGATTAATGGTGTAAATGAAGACACAATCAGAATAGAAGATAAGTTAATTTCAATAACTTCATCGACTACCCAAGTTCTGGGATTGATGTTGAAAATATTAGATGAAAGTTTTGGCGTTAATCGAGCAATGATGACAACTGTACATGCGTATACATCAGATCAACCATTGGCCGATACAGCGAGATCTGATCTGCGTCGTAGTCGATCAGCAGTGGAAAATATTATTCCAAATAATACATATTCACCTGCTATAGTCGAAAAAATTATCCCCAAATTCGAGGGCAAATTAGCTGGAATTGCACTCAACGTTCCGGTGCCTGACGGATCATGTGTCGACTTAACAACAGAAATAACAAATATGCCAAATATTGAAGAAGTGAATTCTGCTGTAAAACATGCCGCTGAAAATGAATTACGGGGGATTGTCGGTTATACCGATGATCCAATTGTTTCAAGTGATGTTATTGGCAATAGTGAGTCGATGGTTTACGATAGTCGTGCCACTATGGTAATTGGAGATAATCTTTTAAAGACACTTTGTTGGTATGACAACGGGTGGGGTTTTTCGAAACGCATATTGGAAACTATTGATGCATATGCAGACTTGACGGAGAAATCATGAGAATTTCAATTAATGGATTTGGAAGAATTGGCAGATCGGTTTTTAGAATATTAAACACGCGCGATGACTTAGAAATAGTTGCAATAAATGATGTTTCATCCAAAGAGGCACTCGCGTATTTATTGAAGTATGACACAGTGATGGGACGTTTCCCTGATAGCGTAGAATTAATAGATGATAAATTGGTTACATCCAAACATCAGGTTAAAATGTTGGGAGAAATGGATCCATCAAAACTTCCATGGAAAGCACTTAATGTCGACATTGTAATTGAAGCAACAGGACGGTTCAGGAAAAAAGTAGAATTGGATCAACATGTCAGCGCTGGTGCGGGACATGTAATTTTGACCGTTCCGGCCAAAGATGAGATTGATTACACGGTGGTCATCGGTGTTAATGATGCTGATCTGAAATGGGAACATAAAATTATATCTAACGCGAGTTGTACTACGAACTGTCTGGCTCCCATGGCTAAGATTTTGAATGATGCGTTTGGTATCGAATTCGGTGTCATCAATACCATTCATGCTTATACCAATGATCAGAGGTTGGCTGATGTACCTCATACAGATTGGCGGAGGGGAAGAACAGCAGCCGAGAACGTTATACCCACTACAACTGGGGCAGCTCGCGCAGTTGGAACTGTGTTACCAGAATTAAAAGGCAAACTTGACGGCATTGCTATGAGAGTGCCTGTGCCTGATGGATCAGTTGTTGACTTAGTGGCGAGATTGAAAAGCAATGTAACTGTTGAAGATATTAATAATGCGGTAATGGAAGCTTCGGAATCGGATCAGTATAAAAATGTGTTGGAATATTCTATTTTACCAGTTGTGTCCACTGATATAATTGGGAATCCACATTCATCAATATACGATGCCCCGTTTACAAGAATAATTGAGGGTAATCTTATTAAAACTTTAAACTGGTACGATAATGAATGGGGTTATTCAAACCGTGTTGTTGATTTAATAGATCTATTAGGTTTGCTGGCTTAGGTTATTGATATAACTCTGGAATTGTTTTAAAGTAGTCTAAAGCTTCAGGATTTGTTAGCGCGTCACGGTTTGTAACATCATCACCGTTAATAATTTGTTTTACAGCAATCTCTACCTTTTTACCATTTATGGTATACGGGATTTGAGGAACGGCAAGTATTTTTGCTGGTACATGGCGCGGAGAACAATTAGTCTTAATCCTATTTTTGATAAGCTCAATCAGTTTTGTGGATAGTTTTTGGTTTCCAGCCAATTTAACAAAAAGAATTATCCTTTCGTCATTTTCCCAATTTTGTCCAATTACTAAACTATCAAGTATTTCATTAAAGCTATCTGCAATGCGATATATTTCAGCAGTTCCAATGCGAACTCCACCAGGATTCAAAGTGGCATCGCTACGTCCGAATATCTTTATTCCGCCCGATCCACTGATTGATATATAATCTCCATGATACCATATATCAGAAAAGCGATTGAAATATGCACGATGATATTTGCTACCGTCTGGATCATTCCAGAACTTAACTGGCATTGATGGAAAGGCCGCTGTGCACACTAACTCGCCTTTTTTATCAATTAAGGGCTGACCGCTATCTGAGAATGATTCAACTTTCATTCCTAGACCACGGCATTGTAATTCACCTCTTCTAACAGGTAGCATGGGATTACCCAGTGCAAAACATGAAACAATATCTGTTCCTCCCGATATGGAGGATAGTTGAACTGCACTATTAACATCTTTATAAACATAATCAAAGTTTTCTTCTGTCAACGGTGAACCTGTTGATAATATGGTTCTTAGTGTGCTTAAGTTTTGTTTTTTAACCGGCCTAATACCAGCTGCTTCACTTGCTGCTATGTATTTTGCACTTGTGCCAAACACGGTGATACCCAATTCATCAATAATATTCCAGAGTGTGTCTTTGGTTGGGTAAAATGGAGAACCTTCATATAATACCAAAGTGGCTCCAATTGCCAGTGATGAGACTAACCAGTTCCACATCATCCAACCGCAGGTAGTATAATAAAATATGGTATCATCGCGTTTTAGATCAGTATGTAATCGGAGTTCTTTAAGATGTTGTAATAGGATTCCGCCTGCACCGTGAACTATTGATTTAGGTAATCCTGACGTACCAGAAGAATACATGATATAAATGGGGTGATTAAAATTCAGCTGTTCGAAATCGATTGGCGAATGATTTGATATATTGATTAAATCATTCAAGAGAATCGAATGTTTTATACTTGATATATCGGGATCATCGTTTAAATATGGAACTATAATTACTTTTTCAACATCTGGTAGACTGTCAAGGATATGTGAAAGCTTGGTTAACGAATTATGATATTTTCCATTGTATTGATAACCATCTGCAGAAAAGATTATTTTTGGTTTAATTTGCGAAAATCTGTCCAGAACACCCCTAATGCCAAAATCTGGCGATGAAGAACTCCAAGTAGCACCTATTGCTGTAGTAGCCAACATTGCAAAAATAGATTCAGGCACATTGGGCATAAATCCGGCAACTCGATCTCCTGGCCGTACTCCTAATGATCTTAATCCTTCCGTAAGACCAGCAACTTCTTTATTCAAATCTGCATAAGTAATATATTTCTGCTGGCCGCTTTCATCTCGAAAAATTATAGCAGTATGATCGTCATTAAATCTTAACAGATTTTCGGCAAAATTGAATTTTGCCAGTTGGAACCATTTTGCACCTGGCATACGTTGTATATCATCGACAACCTGGTCATAAGGTACAGAAGAAATAATTTCATTATAATCCCAAATTGAAGCCCAAAATTTTGGGATGTTATTTATTGACCAATTGTATAATTCATTGTAAGTAGAAATACCAAGAGCGTTTGTTGAATTCACATATTTAATAAATTTGTACATTTCTGAATTAATAATTCCTGAGTGTGAAGGTTCCCACATAATATTTGGATATATTTTTTTTTTCATGTGTAATTCCACTAACGCTTTTACAGTCAAAGAAAATTTAGTGATTTATATCATATAAGACCTGTTTTTTGGATAAAAAACTCGATTAAATTAAAATATGAATGAGGACAAAAAAGTCGCCTTTTTAACAGCTGGTGGAATAGCACCGTGTCTTTCGGCTTCAATTGGAGCATTAATTTTCGCCTATACTAACATTAATCCAGAAACGAAATTTTTGGGTTATCTAAATGGTTATCGCGGTTTATTGCTTGGAAACAAAATTAAGATCCCAAGTTTAAACAAACACCAGACAGAAATATTATTATCATACGGTGGAAGTCCACTTGGAAACAGCCGTGTTAAACTAACAAATGTAGCCAACTGCCTAAAGCACGGTTACATTAAAAATAGCGAAGATCCCATAGCTGTTGCTGCAAAACAACTAATTAAAGATGGAATTTCAATTTTACATACTATTGGAGGTGATGACACAAACACGATGGCTGGTGAACTTGAGAAGTATATCAAGCAAGCCGGTCATGATCTTGTTGTTGTGGGACTACCAAAAACAGTTGACAATGATGTCTATCCCATAGCACAAAGTTTGGGTGCCTGGACTGCAGCAGAGCAGGGGGCTTTATTTTTTGAAAATATAGCAAATGAAAACACAACTAGTACACGTCAGTTGATTGTTCATGAAGTAATGGGTCGCAATTGTGGTTGGTTAACGGCTGCTACTGCTGCTGAATATCGCAATCGCTTGTTAAAAAAGGAATTTTTACCTGAATTGATGATATTTCGCGAAAAATGGGATATTGATGCAGTATATATTCCAGAAATGAATTTTGCTTTAAGCAAAGAAATAAAGCGTCTAAAGAATCGTATGGATCAAAAAGATGGGGTAAATATATTTTTAAGTGAAGGTGCTGGCATTAAAGAGATAGTTAGCGAAATGGAAGCAAGCAGGGAGGACATTCCACGCGATGCATTTGGTCATATTAAGTTAGATTTGATTAATCCTGGTCAATGGTTTGCGAAAAAATTATCAAAAGAGTTGGAAGCAGATAAAGTCTTGGTCCAAAAGAGTGGTTATTTTGCTAGATCAGCAGCTCCATCCAAAAGGGATTTGGATTTAATAATTAAATCCGCAGAATTAGCGGTTCAATCTGGTTTAGATGGGAAAAGTGGCGTAGTTGGATTGGATGACAATAATAACGAAATTCTGTCGTTAATTGAATTCGACAGAGTCAAAGGTGGAAAGCCATTTAATATTAATCAACCGTGGTTTGTTGATCTATTAAGAGAAATTGGACAATAATCTAAGAAAAAATCTTCAATTAGGAGAATTACATAGTAATGAATACTAAAATACTTAATGCAACTGCAATGGATATGGTCGCGCTGGGAAAAGGAATTTTAGCGGCTGATGAAAGCTCCCCAACCATTAAAAAGAGATTCGACACAATAAATGTGAAAAGTACGGAGCAAACGCGTAATTCATACAGAGATATGTTATTAACAAGTAAAGGAATTGAAAATTATATCAGCGGGGTTATTCTTTTTGATGAAACATTACGTCAATCAACATTAAAGGACGGCATTCCATTTGCGGAGCATTTATCTAAACTGGGAATTATTCCTGGAATAAAAGTTGATATGGGGGCAAAACCGTTAGCGGGTATGGAAGGTGAGAAAATTACAGAAGGACTTGATGGATTACGTGCAAGGCTAATAGAGTATAAGGAATTAGGAGCACGATTCGCAAAATGGCGGGCTGTGATAACAATTGGAGAGGATAGCCCAAGTAATACTTGTATTAGCGTTAATGCCAACGCCCTTGCCCGATATGCCGCATTGTGTCAGGAACAAGATATAGTACCAATTGTTGAGCCTGAGATATTGATGGATGGTATTCACACCATAGCGGATAGTTTTGATGTAACCGAAGAAGTGCTTCATGCTGTCTTTTATGAATTGTATTTACAGGATGTTTTATTTGAAGGAATGGTACTTAAACCCAATATGGTTCTTTCTGGCTACGATGGTGATGAACAAGCAAGCGTTGAGGAAGTTGCCGAACAAACGGTAGCATGTCTGAAGCGGACTGTACCGGCCGCTGTTCCCGGGATAGCATTTTTATCAGGCGGTCAGAGTGATGCATTAGCAACAGCTCATTTAGACACAATGAATAAGATCTTGAAAGGTTCACCAAAACCCTGGAATCTTACTTTTTCATATGGCAGAGCATTGCAAGCTCCTTCGCTAAAAGCCTGGCAGGGTAAAAGTGATCGAGTAAGCGCTGGTCAGAATGCATTAGTACATCGTGCAAAACTGAATAGCCTAGCTACTTTGGGTCAATATGATTCCGGATTAGAATAACAGAACATTGAAATTATTCAATTTACTTGAGAAGTGTTTTTTTCTAAAAAATGCAGTAATTTTATCTTCTGTGATTGATATTAATCTGATTGTGGATAATGATTACTCATTACCGATCATTGACTCTTCAACAATTTATGGTTATAACTGTAGTAACTAAAAATGATTAAAAGAAAAATTCCGATTAAGGTTTTTATTGTGGTCGGTGTGTTGATTATTTTGCTATTGATCCTTCCATTTAAGATTCCTTATTCAGTTCGTGCCCAATGTAAACTATATCCATCTGAAGAATGGCAATTGATAAAGAATCAGAATGGAGTATTGACTGTCAGCTATCAGAATCATCTCACTTTAGCTACTCAAGAAGTATCGGTTTCACAATTTGAACGGGGAGATGTGGTATCGTTTTCGCTGCATCCTGAACGTAATTATAAAGAGCACATTTCAAAAGGCGATACAATAGGAGTGATAAAATCCAATGAATGGCAGCGACGGTTAGAGGAATTAAAAGGTTTATTGAAAACCGCGAAGGCTAATCTTTACGTGTTTCAAGCAGGAGAGATCCCTGCTTTGATTGAAGAAGCTAAAAAAAGAGTCGATTTTGCCCGCTCGCAGGCTGAGCAGCAAGATATTATTATTTCCAGAATTACTGCGTTAAATGACCAAGGATTGATTTCTTATGAGGAATTCGAAATTCAAAAGAACCAGCAAGCTCTTTTCAGAATTAATGTAGCAATTGCCGAATCTCAGCTTGAGGCTGTGTCCTCGGGAGCAAAAATAGAAGAGCAAAATTTGGTTAAAGAACAAATCGCAACGCTTGAAAAACAAATTGCGATATTTAAGGATCGCATTAAAAGTAATATTTTACTTGCTCCCTTTAGCGGAACTTTAGTTAAGTCTTTTGGGGGTGATACATTACTTACCCTTCAAAACAATGAAGCGTTAACAGCGATCATTCCTGTGAAGTGGCCAATGGCAAACTTTATCGAAGTTGATCAAAAAACACGAATTAGTGATGGCAATATTACCCTAGACGGAATAGTATCATATAAAGATAAAGCTGTGCGTATTTTGGATGGACAGCAGGCTATTTTTGTTAGTGTAAAAATTGAGAATAATACCGAGTTATTGGCTGGTCAAATCTTGCACAGTAAAATAAATTGTGAGTCCATCACAATTCGTGAACACTTCAAACGATTTTTTATGTAATTCCAATGCGTCAAGAGTATAAATATTTAGTGGACCTAGAGAATATTGATGAACTTCGAAAATATATTAAACCATTTGTTATCGGTGATGATCATATCCGAATAGGGAAGTCTAATGAATACACAGTGCGCAGTATCTATTTTGATAATTTATATTTAGATGAATATCATAAAAAACTATCAGGACTATACCATCGCAGAAAAGTAAGAATTCGTGGTTACAATATCCCCCAAGATGACAGCATGGCTTTTCTGGAAATTAAGCGAAAAATAGATATGTCCATTTTTAAGAATCGGGCTCCCATTATGTATTATGATTTAGAAAAATTATTACATACAGGGCATATTGATAAATATATCCAAAAGCGAGGAGACTTTCCGGCTGCTTCAGAAAATGCAAGTCGTTTTTTATACCATTATTTTCGATTTCAACTGAAACCCGTTGTTTTAGTGACGTATGAACCATTATTTATCAATAAATTTGATCATTCTGAGCGAATTACTTTCGATAAATTTCTTCGCAGCAGTTCCTATCCGCGAATCAGCGATTTATACTCTGAAAAGAATACAAAGCGCACCCTAAACAGGGATTTCATTTTAGAGGTAAAATCCAATAAGGGGTTTCCGGCTTGGATGAAACCAATCATAAATCGGTTCGGATTAAAACGTGAAGCTCTTTCAAAATATACAATGAGTATTGATACCAATACGATATTTCCCAATAATTATTCAAAATGCAATGTGGTTTGTTTTGAAAATGGAACGAAATCCTATAATTTCACTTAATAGTTAGCGAGCAATAATATGCCATTTCAGGATTTTCAAAATATTTTTTCATTCTCGATTACAAGTGGTGAGGTAATTACTAATTTAGTCATCGCATTGATTTCTGGTCTATTAATATCATTTTTTTATATATGGACATACCGAGGTCCAAATTATTCGAGCAGATTTGTTCACTCGTTAGTTATTATCACAATGATTACTAGTATTGTCATTCTTGTTATTGGCAATAATTTAGCCCGAGCTTTTGGATTGGTTGGCGCAATGTCGATTATACGATTTCGGACAGCGGTTAAGGATTCCCATGATATTGTATTTATCTTTTTCGCTCTTGCTACAGGATTAGCAGCCGGTGTTGGATTACATCAAATTGCGTTAACTGGAGTCATTTTTATAGGAATTGTATTATTGCTACTTTATCAATTTGATTACGGATCTTCAAAAAAGAGAGAGTACTTATTGCAATTTTCTTATTCAGCAAATGGGGACATTCCACCACCCTATACGAGTATAATTGAAGATTTCTGTAAACAAAGTAAACTCATCAATGTTCGATCGATCGGCAAAAAGGATCTGCTTGAATTGTCCTACTATGTAATATTTAAAGATCCTGGATCCGTTAATCAGTTTGTTCGTCAATTGGATGAAATTAAAGAACTGGACAGCCTGAATCTCTTCTTTGATGATGAGATCGGATAACACCGAACCAGGTTTACATAAAATATAAAAGCAACAGTTTTGTATTTATTCGATATTGATTCTACCTAATAGTTTTCCTTTATAGTAAACTATTATCATTATGGATATTGATGTCGCAATTCCCGGATAGAAGGGTTCTAAATTCAGTGGAAAGTAGCCAGTAATTCTTCCATAGATGAACCACGTTAGAGTAACCATTACCGGGATAATTATTAGACATAACCCTTCTGATTTTTGCAGACTGAATCTGGTAAATGTCAATAAAAATGGAATAAGTAATCCTGGAACGATGACTGATCCTGTTATGTACCATAAATTGACAACTGAGGGTACTAATAAGGCTAAGCTGATAGCTATTAGAGATGTCACTATTAGGCCAATCTGCACAAAATAAATTGAATTATCATGGATATTTGATTTTGATCGATTTTTAATTCGCCACAACACATCTCTTCCAAAAGTTACTGCGCTAATTAACCCTAGGGAGTCAATGGTGGACATAATTGTTGCAATTAATCCTGTTAAAAACAATCCATAAAACACAGTTGGGAGTATATTAGCTCCGAATAGTGGTAATGCATATAAGGCTGGTGAATCCGGTAGATGCGCTCTTGCATACAGGCCTGACAGCAATGTTAAACTGTCGAAAATAAACCACAAAATTATCGAAATAAGAATTCCACGCCGCGCGACATCTGGAGATTTCGCCGCTGCACAGCGCTGGTAAAATCCTGGATCAACAAAAGTCCATAGAGCGATGAAGAACCAAACGACTACATATTGTAAACTATGGTCACCTAAAGGAGAAATATGACTTTCCGGTAGGCTGGATACAATACTTAACGGGGATCCAATTTTATTCCAGGCAAAAATCAATAATATGACAAAACTTCCAAACATTAAAATGAATTGAAGAATATCAGTTCTAACGACCGATCGGAAACCACCAAACCAAATGTACACTAGACTGAATATTGCTGAAGAAATAATTGCTAAACCAAGGGGAATTCCTGTGGCAAATTTTAATAATATACCAATACTGAGAATGTAAGGTGCCGGACTTGCTAAAAATAACAGGTATATGGCGCTAATTACTCCTGCCGCTTTTCCATACTTCGAATAGAAATGGTCTGGTATTGAGATTTGCTGGGCTTTTTGGATTTTTGATGCCATGAACAATGCAAAAACGATCGCAAAAACATAATAGGGAAGACCAAAAATAAACCAGGTCTGGATTCCATTATTATAGGTGTTCTCGCCGATACCCAATATTCCGCCATACCAGGTTGTGACCAGGGTAGCGATAAACCCAGGCAGACTTAATCTTCTACCAGCAAGGATGAATTTTGTAGTACTGGTACGAAACTTTCCGCTTTTAAATAATCCAATCCAGATAACTGCGATGAAATAAATTAATAATATAGTCCAGTCAAAAAAATGGAGCGGAGTGCTCATGATTTATGTGCAAAAAAAATCAAAATTTTTCCAGATGTTTGAATTGTCATTTCATTAGAAATAGCTGAGTTACTGATTCCCCGTGATCCCGGTTTGAGTTTTTCATCGTTCAGCGTAAAGGTAAGTCCATGCGTTGTAATAGATTGTACAGTTTCAATTGCTACTATTGATATATTCTGACCTGGGTAAGTCTCAAAGGTTTTATCACCGGACATACAAATAATAGTGGAAAAATCAGTAATAATAGAAATATCGGCGCGATTATAAAATTTGGCCAACAGCATAAAGTTACTCAATCCATGGTCATCACGTAATCCAACAGCTCCTAATATTTGTATTATCTTGAAATTGTTACTAATGCACCATTCAATAGCTTTTTCAAGATCTGTATTATTTTGATTTGAGATTTCAATCATTTTGCTGTGATATGAATAAATTGGTTTGTTCAATGAATCCATATCGCCGATGATGTATTGTGGCGTAATTCCGGATTCAATTAGCTTGTCAGCACTTCCATCAGTGCAAATGATTGGCTTTATATTTTGTAAAATTTTTTCGGGATATGAATGGTTCGGAAATGATCCGTTTGCTAGAATAATAATACTGTTTGCGGACTGCATCATATTCAATCAAATTGCTTTCCAATCGGGATTATAATGCTTTTTATATCCATGGGTAATTTGTAGCCTTGTTGATTCCTTAATATTTTTTGTAATCTCATTATATTGCCCTGAATGAAAATAATCTTTTAATCTTGGAGATATGGGAATGGACATTGGTGTTGGATTCCAAATATGTGGCTTACCTTGATTCAGGTCGATTAATTGGCCTTCAGCGGACGCCCAGGTTAGTTGATCGAGTTTATATTTTTTTTGAAATAATTTATTACATGCAAATATCAGACCTTGTTTTTTGGGATCAAGGAATAAAAACTGACGGCTATAGAAAATACCTGTATGTAAATAGTTAGGAACCAGAATTACTCCGTCAGCCTTTATACGCCTTCCAATCCAATATAGTATTTCATAAACTAGCGTACTAATACCTAGGCCGGGATGATCTTGTCCGGGAAGTTGAGGGCGTCTTTTTGAAAATGGTTTAACTGGATTTTGCAACATGAACCATTCAATAATGAGAAATTCCATCGGTTTTGCTCTATCGGGAATAATATTTGATATACTAAAAGAACCGCGGCGCATAATAATCTCACCTGATAGATATGAATTACCGCTAATCGCGTGCTCAATCTGTAATCTATGTTTATAAGCATTTGACAAATCAATATTTACTGTACCGTTTGGTAAACCAAGTTTTTGCAATTCCTCAAAAAACCCAAATTTTTCAAGACTGAATTCTATTCCTCGTTGGCTATATATCCCTAGGAACCTTGAAGAACCGCGGCTCTGTGTCAGGTCCGCAAATAATTCCGATTCAGTCAATTCTGGGTCGGTGGTATTTTTAATCTCGATAAAAGGCGTTAAATGTTTGACGATGTTGCGATACTTTCTAGGACGCGGCTTTAATAGCTTTTCTATATCTTGAAGCATACTGGAATTTAAGCGTCAGTAAGCTAATTCGTATCGCGGTTTAGATAGTTTTTAGAAAGTGAGACTTGCGAATTATTTTAACAATAATTAAATTGGAAACGAAATAAACGTAAATAGTTTCCAATGGTCCATAATATAGATCAAGTAAAAAACACAATTCTCGAGCAAAGCTTTAGTTCTCTTATCCAAAGAGGAGTGCGGGCATTTACTATAGATGCTTTTGCAGCTCGCCTGGGAATGAGCAAAAAAACAATATATAAATATTATCCAAACAAGGAAAATTTAATCGAAAGAAGTTTCATGAATTTTACCAATTCGCTCAACGAAAAGTTAGATAACTTGTCAAAATCAAATCCGCATCCTGTGAT
>JBHPLN010000022.1:0-19864 GCA_042564205.1 Fidelibacterota bacterium | reverse complement strand
TGTTACAATCAACTCTAGATTTCGCGGTGAAAGATCTTGCCAATCAATAACACCATTTGGTACGGTTACAATCGGTTCATAGAATTGGATTTCGGAATTCCATTGAGTACTAAAATCAATCGTAATGTCAATGTTTTCTGGCTGGATCTCTATGATTCGATTAACTCCACCAATTATTGTTAATGAAACAGTTTGTGGGCTTACAAACACCCGATACCCGGGAAGAATATTAGACACACTGACAGGAACTTCACTCACTATACGTTCACTAATAGGTTGAACATCAACTTTGTACCTAACATGCTCCGGCGAGAATTGGACCAGATTACCAAGATTTTTGAGAGCAATTTGTTTAGTAATTGGCGATATAGCAGAACTAATTGTATCATTAACTGTAACCAATTGAAATAATTCTTCAATAATTTCCATTGGACCTGCGACAGTAGCACTATCGGGCACTATATCAACACCGCCCACAACCACATAGCCCGGACTTGTTGTAACTGAAATATCAGGCATAATTGGGACTGTTTTGACTAAATATTCATCAAGGCTAATTTTTATCTCAGTCGGGAATACAACTTCAATATACTGAATACCAAATGTCGATGGAACAACGACTTTTTGCGGAAAATCCTTAAAATAATCATTTAAAAAGAATTCATATTCATCAGATATCCGCTCCAAGTCCAGAACCAGTTTGAATTCATCATAAAATCCCTTTAACAAGTATGCTTTGAAAAGTGCTCTACCAGTCCCATAGAATCGTACTTGAGCCACCTGGGGAACTTCTTCTCGTAACGCCTTCTGAATACTTAAATTGCGAACTTCAATCGGAATGTTTAATACCATGAAATAACTGTTATTACTGACCACGAAAGTCCATAACACCAAGGCCAGGATTACAGCTCCCAAACGCAATCCAAGATTCGGGCGGGATAAAAAATTAGTTATATTGGATAATTGCAAAACCCAACCTGATTAAAGTTGTAGTTTTATTTTTTTTCTTTTGTCTTAGTATCTTTAGAAATTTTCTTTTTTGTGCTTTTTGCTTCTTCAGATTTTGGTTCATCTTCTGCAACTGCCTCTTTAACTTCATCTGGTATTTCAATTTTCGTGGCTGCTGGCTTTTCTTGACTGTCCAAATAATCTTTTACTGAACCTGTTTTACTTTTTTTCTTTGCTTTTTGTTCAAGCTCTTCTAAATATAATAATACTTTCTTTTCTTCAGGTTTCACTTCCATCACTATTGCTTTTATCTTTTCACCCGGTTTGTAGTTGCCTGTCAAAGTTTTACGTTCTTTCTTTGACTGGTTACCAAACGGAATGATACCTTCTACGGCTTTCTCCAATTGTACTATTATTCCTTTGTCCAATACTCTTATTATATCTCCTGAAAATTCCTTTCCTGATTCAAAATATTTCACCAATTCCGGCCAAGGATCTTCTGTAACTTGCTTTAAACCAAGTGAAATACGACGATTTTCGCGTGATATTTCCAAAATTCTTACTTCAATTTCTTGGTCCTTTTCTAGCACCTCTTTTGGATGACGTACAACTTTTTCCCATGATAGATCTGAAACATGGATAAGACCATCAATACCATCTTCCAACTCAACAAATGCACCGAACTGTGTGAGATTTATTACTTTACCTTTTTGTACCGAACCAACAGTGTATTTTTCTTCTATTTTATCCCACGGATCTGGTGAAAGTTGCTTAACTCCAAGACTAATTTTACGATCATCCGTATCAATGGATAAGACTTGAGCTTCAACTTCTTCTCCCATTTGATATAATTCAGATGGATTTTTTATATGCCTTGTCCATGACATCTCGGAAATATGAATCAAACCCTCTACTCCTGGTTCAATTTCAAGGAAAACTCCATAATTTGTCATGCTCACAACGCTACCCTTGATGAGTGTTCCAACCGGATATCTTTCTTCAACATTTTCCCAAGGATGTTCTGTCAGTTGCTTGAGTCCTAAAGAAACCCTTCTTTTATCTTCATCATAATCGATTACTTTGACTTTAATTGTATCATCCAATTTGACCAACTGAGAGGGATGATTTATGCGTCCCCAAGAAAGGTCAGTTATATGCAATAGTCCATCTAATCCACCTAAGTCTATAAAGACACCAAAATCGGTAATATTTTTTACACGCCCTTCCATAGTTTCGCCGACCTTAATCTTATCGAATAACACTTCTCTTTGCTCTTTTAAACTTTCTTCAAGGATTGCTTTTCTTGAAACAACAATATTTTTACGTGCTTCGTTGATTTTAACAATCTGAAATTCCATTTCCTTCCCCAGGTACTGGTCGAAATCTTTGATAGGACGAACGTCAATTTGTGACCCCGGTAAAAACGCTTGAGCGTACGTCCTGGGATTAGTGGCTGGGCGCAGATAAAGAATCCATATGATCGACATATTGATGATGTTCGACAAAAATTGAAGTATGATTTTTATTATATTGAAAACCTAAGTCTTAATCTTGATTTAAAGATCATGATAAGTACCGCCTGGGTCATGCTTTCCGGTCAAGGTCGTTAGACCTCTTTTATTGTAAAACCCAAATCTAGTTTCTAGTTTTATACCCTAAATAATTATAGGTCTGAATGTGTTAGCTATTGAAATACTACGTGAACATCCTAAAACCGTTCAAAAGGCAATAGATGCAAAAGGAGAACAGGTAAAAGTATCTCATATTCTGGGATTAGATCAGGAGCGCCGGAAATTATTGAATAGAAATAATGAATTACGTGCTCGGCGTAATGAGGCATCCCAAGAAATAGGAGAGATGAAAAAAAGCGGTGGAGATGCGACTGGCGCAATTGCAGCCGTACAATCAGTTGGATCAGAAATCCGTAAGGTTGAGCTTGAGTTAAATAAAATCAATGATGATTTAAATCCGCTTTTATTAATGGTACCTAATCTACCACACAGCACGGTACCGATCGGTAAAAGTGAAAAGGAAAATGTTTTATTAAATCAATGGGGGAATAAACCTGAGTTTGATTTTGAACCAAAGTCACATATTGATATTGGGAAACATTTGAATCTATTTGATTTTCAACGTGGCGCGAAAATATCGGGTTCTGGATTTCCCTTGTATGTTGGTCAAGGAGCGAAACTAGAGAGAGCACTAATAAACTTTATGTTGGATTATCATACAAAGAATTTTGGTTATGATGAAATATTTCCACCATTTCTAACAAGAAAGAATGCATTAGTAACTACAGGGCAATTACCAAAAAAAGCGGACGATATGTACAAAACTGATAATAATGATCTGTATTTGATACCTACCGCTGAAGTTCCTTTGACATCTATGCATAGTGACGAAATTTTAACTGAAGCAGAACTACCAATCAATTACGTTGCATATTCAGCCTGTTTCCGCAGAGAAGCAGGATCATATGGAAAGGATACCAGAGGGTATTTAAGATTGCATCAGTTTAATAAAATCGAATTGGTGAAATTTGTAAAACCAGATACTTCCTATGATGAACTTGAAGTATTAACCTCCCAGGCTGAGACACTATTAGAAGTGCTAGGATTACATTACAGGAAACAACTGCTTTGTACTGGTGAGTTAAGTTTTGCGGCTGCAAAGTGTTACGATCTGGAAGTCTGGGCGCCTGGCGAGAATCAGTGGCTGGAGGTTTCATCATGTAGTAATTACGAAAACTTCCAAGCGCGACGCGGTAGCATTCGGTGGCGATGTGAATCTGATAACAAAGTTGATTTTGTGCATACATTAAATGGATCCGGATTAGCTACTCCTCGTTTGTTGATTGCATTATTGGAGACCTATCAAAAAATCGATGGACAAGTTGAAATACCTGAAGCACTCAGGCCTTATATGGAGGCAGATGTATTAAAATGATATTTTGGACGATTTTATTAGGATTGGGAGGGATTATAATTTCTGTTTTTGACTGGCGAAGAAATATATTTGGATATGTCGGTCGAATATGGTCAAAAATAATTTTATATGCTGCAAATGTGCCCTATTCAGTAAAGGGATTGGATAATCTGCAGAAGAACGAAAATTATGTATTCGCTGGTAATCATGAATCAGCATTTGATATTCCACTGGCCTTTGCTGGAATACCCTATCACCTTGTTTCAATCTCTAAAAAGGAGTTAAAGTGGATTCCTGTTTTTGGATGGGCAATGCAGGCAGGGGGTCATATATTTGTTGACCGACGTCAGCACGGAAAAGCTGTTTCATCACTCGATAAGGCTGTAAGTAGTCTACAGAATTTTCCACGATCCATAGTACTGTTTCCAGAGGGAACAAGATCCATTGATGGAAAGATCCACAAGTTTAAGAAAGGCGGGCTTGTATTGGCAATCAAAGCCAATTTACCTGTTGTACCATTTGCAGTTTGTGGAACTGCTGAGGTGGTAACAAAAGGATCCTGGCATCTAAAATCAAAACCAATCGAATTGCGAATTGGTAATCCCATTTCTACTATTAATTTAAATTATGAGGATCGTAACGAGTTTGTAAATGCAATTAGAACAGATGTAATTCGATTAAAAAATGAATGGCAATCGGAACAAGCAATTCAAATAAATTATCAAAATAATTAGTGAAAAATAGGTGGGTACAGACAGGCTCATCATAATGTGAAAAGGTTTACCATAGATATTGCATTAACAAAATGGTTTCATAGAGATAGTGAGTGTTCAAATTAACAGAATGAAGAAATTTAATATTCCGCAAGACGCAATGAAAATTTACAAATAGATTTGCGAATCATTGCAAGATGTTTATACACATTGAACAACCCTTATGGCAATTTTAACTAGAACCGAAGTATCGGAAAAAATAGCGGATTGGAGAAAAGCAGGTAAATCTATTGTTTTTACCAATGGGTGTTTCGACATAATTCACCGTGGGCACATTGAGTATTTAAAGAAAGCAAAGGCGCTAGGAGATATACTTGTACTTGGGTTGAATAGTGATAAATCAATAAAAAAGTTAAAAGGGCGTAACCGACCAATTCAAAATCAGACTGATCGTGCAGCAGTTTTGGATGCAATTGAAGTTATTGATGTTGTAATAATTTTCAGCGAAGAAACCCCCTTGGAATTAATAATTGAACTAAAACCTGATATACTAGTTAAAGGTGGAGATTACGAGGAGTACAGAATTGTTGGTGCAAATGAAATGAAACAATGGGATGGATCAGTAGTAATCATTCCATATATAGAATCGCAAAGTACATCAGGTATTATTGACCGTGTTATTAATAAGCACAATGGTTAAAAGCCTTGACTGTCCTTTAAGAGGCATCCTAACTTCGCCACGTTTTTCCCCGTAAATATATTATGAAACTGACACTTACAGCGATTTTATTAATTTCACAAATAGCCATTCTTGGATGCGCGAGTTTTAACGGAATCCAATGGTTCAATGCTGATGGTGTTAATCCAGATAATGTTATTTATAATGTAGATTCACAGGATACCGTACTGACCGCTAAAGTTCATGATGAAACTGTCATTGATAGCCTTTCCCAGAATTCAAATGGAAAATTGAATGGTGATGGTTTCATTCTTACAACAAATCGACTACCACAACTTCTAAATGACGTTAAGGTATTTTTATCTGACGCAATAATTGCCGATGTTCATAACGATACTTTTGAAGTAATTTACAATATTGATCGTGTATTTGATCTATTGGCCGAGGCCGATCAATTAGGTGAAATGAATGAAGACGATCAGGAAGAATTCGATCGATTTGAATTATCATTGATCGAAGTATATACAAATCGCTTGGCAACCTTACAAGCTTCTGATGTCCCTTATACAGCTGATCAATTACGGCATGAGATAACAACCGTCATTGAACCAACTGAAATAGAAATGGGTAACTCCAAATTTACAGTGGTTGATGATCGAGATGGTCACATTCCACTAATACGCAATCATAAGGTGGATCAATTCATCAAGTTTTTCCAGACCAAAGGGCGGAAACAATTCGATATTTGGTTGACTCGAAAAGCAAGTTATGAAAATATGATTCTGGATATTATGAATGACTATTCACTTCCTGAAGAATTGATCTACTTGGCCATGATTGAATCAGGATTAAATCCAAAGGCTTATTCACGTGCAAATGCAGTTGGTATGTGGCAATTTGTGTATAGTACTGGGAAACTCTATGGACTGGATAGAACTTGGTATGTTGACGAACGACGTGATCCAATGAAAGCTACGCGTGCAGCTTGCGAGTATTTACAAGATTTGTACATGGAGTTTGATAATTGGTACCTAGCTCTAGCTGCTTATAACTCAGGGGAAGGTCGTGTCGCACGGGCTGTACGTTTTCACCAAACATCAGATTTTTGGCAATTACATTCATTACCCAGGGAAACACGTAATTATATGCCATATTTTTTAGCTGCAGCAATTATTGGGCGAAATCCCGAAAAATATGGATTTAAGAATGGAATAGCACGTCCCATTGAATACGATCTTGTTGAATTGGAGAAGAGTGCTGACCTTTCGGTTATAGCACGTTCTGCAAAGATTTCATTAAAAACATTAAAAGAGTATAATCCTGAATTAAGGCAATCAGCTACACCTAATAATGGTCCTTATGATCTGAAATTACCAAAAGGAACAAAAAATGTATTTGTAGCGAATTATAATAAGCTACCAGAAACTCAAAGGTTTGCGCCCCAATATGCTAGACATCGTGTGAAAAAAGGCGAAAGCCTGTGGTCGATTGCAAAAAAATATAGAATATCCATTCATGATCTTGCCGCGGTCAATAAAATACGTAATAGGCATAGGATTAAAATTGGGCAGATATTGACCGTCCCCGTTCGCGGACAATCAATTGCAGGAGTTAAACAATCGAGTAGTAACGGACCATCAGGCCAAACTCAAATAACGTACACAGTACGAAAAGGAGATACGCTAGGCCATATTGCAGAAAACTATAAAACTCGCGCACGCACGATACGAAGTTGGAATGGCCTAAAATATGGTGATTATATTTACCCTGGTCAAAAATTGATATTATGGGTAAAAGAAGGCTAAACCCAAAAGTAATATGACGAAAAATAGAAATCGTAAACCCTACAAGATTTGGCTTATTATAGGCTTCATCATTATTACAATTATAGTTTTCCGATTAGGTGCATCCACGGGGCAATCGAGCCCCCTTTCCTTCGGTGATAAAATTGGAATTGTAACTCTAGAGGGACCTATATTTTCCTCCAGGCAGGTCATTTATGAATTAAATAAAATGGCTGACAGGAGTGATGTCAAAGCCATCGTGTTTAGAATAAATAGTCCGGGTGGTACGGTTGCTCCATCTCAAGAGATCTATGAGAAGATTAAAACATTGAATGATCGCATTCCAATTATTGTTTCAGTCGGTAATCTAGCTGCTTCAGGCGGATATTATGCCGCCCTTGAAAGTGAAAAAATTGTTGCTAACAGGGGATCAATTGTAGGCAGTATTGGCGTAATACTGGATTATCCCGTAGCGGTTGAGCTACTGGATAAAATCGGATTAAGATTTGAAACTTTAACCAGTGGTGATTTAAAAGATGCCGGCTCACCAACCCGTCCAGTAACCGACAAAGATCGTGATTTTTTTCAATCTGTTATAAATGATCTTCACGACCAATTTATAAAAGCAGTTTCGAAGGGCCGTTCGATTGAAATGTCTGAAGTTTCCAAACTTGCTGATGGACGAATATTTACTGGTGAGCAAGCGATTAAACTTGGACTTATTGACACAATTGGGACTTATGAGGATGCTATTCAGATTGCGGGTGAAATTGCCGGAATTCCTGGAAAACCCAATACAATTCAATTACGGAAGGAGTCTAAAACTATTTTTGATTTTCTATTAGGTTATGCAAAACAAAACATCGAGAGCTGGAAATCTATCACCCCAGCTTATCGGTGGCAGTGGGAGTAGTAAATGACCAAGCAAGAAATTGTTGATCAAGTATCAGCGGCAACTGGGTTAACCAAGGTTGAAACAGAAACCGTTATGAATGGTGTAATGACGACTATTATTGAGTCTTTGACGCGCAATGAACGTGTTGAACTACGTGGATTTGGTTCTTTTGGAGTGAAACATCGTCTTCCAAAAAAGGCTCGAAATCCCGGTACAGGGGAAGCGATTTATTTGCCAGAGCGATTTGTTCCGACATTTAAACCATCCAAACAAATGCGTCTGGAAGTTAACAACACGTTGATGAAGAAATAATTAAAGAGGAATTATGGGCTGCGGTAAAAAACGAAAAAAACGCAAAATGAATACGCATAAACGTAAAAAACGTTTGCGCGCAAATCGGCATAAGAAAAAAACGAATTAAAATATATATAGCAAGGTGTAAGTAATGGTGGGAGCAAAAAAACTATCATTATTATGTATTGTTACATTTCTCTTTATTGAATCAATTGCAGGTTGGGGATATGAAGGGCATAGGCGAATTAACCGTTTAGCAGCACAACTTGTCGCAGGAGAATTTGGTATATTTCTTGCGACATATCAGGATTCACTGGCGATTCACGGTCCCGATCCTGATTACTGGAAGGAAGCTAATCTTGATGAAGGATACCGTCATTATTTTGACTCGGATTATTATGATAAGTATCCATTTGATAATATCCCCCGGGAATTGGATGAGCTCATTAATGTATACAGTGATTCAAGTGTAAAATCCTGGGGCATTGCACCTTGGGCAATTAAGCAAAAATGCGAAGCTGTTACTGAACTACTACGAAATGGCGATTGGGATAATGTCATTTTACAAATGGCTGCATTAGGGCATTATGTTGCCGATATTCATATGCCATTGCATACAGTAGCGAATTATAATGGACAATTATCAGGAAATGAAGGCATTCACTTCCGCTGGGAGATATCCATGGTTAACCAGCTGGTTAATAAAATTAATCCGGTAGGACCAGTAGAATACATTGACGATCCTGTGGAATATGCATTTACAATAATAAAAGAATCATTTTCCAACCATGAGAATATATTAAGTGCAGATTCGCTTGCCCGCGCATCCCTGACTGATATCCAAAGGGACAGTTTAAAAACTTATGAAACGGTATCATTTGAAGACGAATATTTGGATATTTTATTTAATGAAACCAAGGAACTTGCTCATCAGCGACTCGGAATGGCAGCAGTGCGGGTTGCTTCATATTGGTATACTTGTTGGGTTAATGCGGGGCAACCAAATCTTCCTGATTAGATGATAGACACTAACATCGCACTTACGGTCAGTGATCTCACCAGTGAAATAAAAAATATTTTAGAATCTAATTTCCCTGAACTGTTTGTGCAGGGTGAAATTTCAAATTTTATGCATCATAACTCTGGACATATGTATTTTACGCTGAAAGATGATAAAGCCGAAATACGGTGCGCAATGTTTAAAGGTAATAATCAATTTCTGCATTTTAAACCAGAAGGCGGAATGCATGTTTTTGTAAATGGCAGGATTTCCGTTTATGAACAGCGTGGTGCTTACCAGTTGATTGTCAAACAAATGGAACCTGCTGGATATGGGACGCTTTACCTAGCCCTGGAAGCATTGAAAAAACAACTCCAGTCAGAAGGCTTATTTGATGAAGATAGGAAATTGGTTCTTCCACAATTTCCCAACACAGTTGGTATTATTACTTCTGAAACCGGAGCTGTTTTCCAGGATATTCATCAGATCCTCGAACGAAGGGCACCTTTTGTAGAACTAGTCCTCAGGCCAACTTTAGTACAAGGCGATTTAGCTGCCGATGATATTGTTAAGGCTTTGGATGATTTGCAAAGAATCCAAGCTATTGATGTAATCATATTAGGTCGTGGTGGTGGATCGATCGAGGATCTATGGCCGTTTAATGAGGAAAAGGTGGCTCGCGCAATTTCTGACTGTACTATACCGATTATCAGTGCAGTAGGGCATGAAACTGATTTCACAATTGCAGATTATGTCTGTGATTTAAGAGCTGCTACGCCATCGGCCGCCGCTGAGATTGTGATTTCATCTAAATCTGAAATTCAATCAGACCTTAATAATTTGCTCCAGAGGATTGCCCATAGAATTGAGTTCTTTTTAGAGCAACGCTGGCAAAACTATGATCAAGTATCAGCACGATTAATAAGCCAAAGACCAGACAAAAAAATTCAAAGATGGAATTCTGATCTTGATTTCAATATAAAGCGCCTCAAGCGAGCAACCAATCACATTTATTCTGAGAATTTATCAAGGTTAACTGTTGTCCGAGGGAAATTGGAATCTTTAGATCCGAAAAGCATATTAAATAGGGGATATTCAATTGCTTATCAACTTCCTGAAAGACAAATTATTCGAACACAAGATGATATTATAAATGGCGAAGAATTTGAATTACAAACGGGGTCAGGATCAATTTTTGCTGAAAAAATAATGAATAAAAAAGCGACTGATAATGGCTGAAACCAATTCTTGGGAGTATTAAGTTTTATCATGGCTAAGAAAAAAGATACCATTCAATTGGAAAAAGCTTTTCAAAGATTAGAAAAGATTGTACAACAATTAGAAATCGGTGAAGAATCTCTGGAAAAAAGTATGGAATTATTTGAAGAGGGAATCTTATTGAATGAACAATGTCGAAAGAAACTTGATGAGGCTGATCAAAAAATTTCAGTACTTATGAAAAATAGTGTTGCTAACTCCAAAAAGGATCAGATTTGAAACCGCCAACTAGTTTTACCGTTTGGGGAAATACAGAAAAGGAAATTTTCTGGGAAACTTTGCCTGGAATTATGGAATGGGCAGAAAAGCGCAATTTAGAGATATATCTGACCAAGCGTATTGTCGATCGAATGAAAGATCTGGATAAGTACGAGGGTTTTATCATAGAATCAGCCGATGATTTCAATAAAACTGATTTTATTTTAGCATTAGGAGGTGATGGAACAATCCTGTCAGCCGCACGCGCCATCGGATCTCGTAAAGTTCCGGTTCTGGGTATTCATTTAGGTGATCTGGGATTTATGGCTAAGGTGACTTTGAATGATTTATATATACGGCTTGATCAGGTATCAGCAGCTGAATACGATGTGGAAGAACACCTCGTGATCCAAGCGCAGGTTGTTAATGATGGCCATGCTGAGCTGTACAAAGCTCTAAATGATATTGTAATAAAAAGTGAGCAGTTTCATCGAATGCTAAATTGTCAATTAACTGCTAATGACCGCTTTGTTGGTAATTATAAGACTGACGGGATAATCATTTCGACCCCAACCGGATCAACAGCCTATTCTTTATCGGCCGGTGGACCGATAGTAGAACCCAGCGTCAGTTCTATGATTATTACACCGATTTGTCCTCACTCTTTAACTTCGCGGCCATTGGTTGTTCCAGATTCGCAAATTTTATCGGTTAGTTTTCCATTAGAGCAGGAAGATAAAATTAGCCTCACAGTTGATGGTCAGATAGTTGATATAATTAACCGTGATGCTCAGATTACAATTCAAAAATCGGATTACAAAACAGCTTTTATCACATTTCCTGATTCAAATTATTTTCAGACTTTAAGAGTAAAAATGGGCTGGGGACAGAGAAAATACGAGTAAGTTTTAAATCAAACAGTGTGGTGCGTAGTCTGGATCGTCCTGAGCCATATGTTGGCGGTGTAAGCAATCATCCATAACAACCAGTAAGCCGGCTTTTTCGGCTAGATCGGCTGCCTCATTATTTATCACTCCGTCCTGCAACCAAAGCGCTTTCGCACCAATCTCAATTGCCCCTTTTACAATTGGTAGCATGTACTCCGACCTTCTAAAAACGTTTACCACATCCACCGGAACTGGAATATCTTTCAGTGTTGGATAACATTTTTCACCAAGTATTTCAGAATGCCCAGGATTAACTGGAATTATGATGTAACCAGCATTCTTCATGTAGCTGGATACGTTATTGCTTGGGCGTCCTGGTTTTGGTGAAAGTCCGACAACAGCGATTGTCTTGTAAGAAAAAATAGTTTTTATATTTTCAGGTTCATTCATGACTATAATCAGGATTTAAATATGTTACCGATGATATACCATAACATGTTAGGATTTTCTTTTAATCGACGAATGGCATAATCAAACCAGGCCTCACCAAACGGAACATATACACGCACTTTATGATTACTTACTAAAAGTCGCTGGAGTCTGTCACCCATAGGTACGCCATGCAAAACTTGAAATTCATAATGTTCTTTAGGAATTTTTTCAGATAGTATCCACTCTTCCAATCGGTCAATTAGAATTATATCATGGGTAGCGATACCAACATAACTCCCGTTTTGAACTAACGCCTTTACATCATTAATAAAATGCGATCGTATTTCTTCTTTATCCTTGTAAGCAATCTCAGGTGATTCGTTATATATACCTTTACAAATCCGGCAATTAAATCCATTTTTACCTAAGGATTGAATATCTCCAGCTGTTCGTTTTAGACATGATTGCAGTACGGTTCCCACACCCGAGTAAATATCGCAACACTCCCGGTAAACGTTTATCGTTGCATCAGTGTAGGGTGAGTTTTCCATATCGATTCGCATAAAATTCTCGGATTCCTGCGCGACTGCTAGAATATTTTTCAGGTTGTCACTTGCCAAATTCTCGTCAATTTCCATTCCAAGATGGGTGGGCTTTAACGAGATGTTAGAATTTAAACCTGTTTTTTTTATCTGCTTGAATAGATCTTGATAGGCATCTCGAATTACATATGATTCTTCGGGTGTACGAACATGCTCTCCCAAGATATCCATGGTGGTTGCAAATCCCTGTTTATTTAATTCTGCTACAACTTTCAGTGCAGTTTCAACTGACTCACCGGCTACGTAAGGTGCTGCAAATGGTCTGATGACCCATTTTGGAAAGTAGGATAAAGTTGAAACTAAAAGGGAATTTATCCATGACATAACGCGCAGAATTTAGAATTATTAATTTATGGGCTTCAACATTTTTAAGACTAATTTTATCAAGTTTATCTTGACTGCTGAAAATTGAACTATCTAAATTAATGTGCGCTTTTACTATGGCTGATGATGTATAGAGATTATGGGACAATTCTGCTGTTCATTCTAATAGGATTTATCCTTATAGCATTTGCTCTTTTCCTACAACGCCTTATTTCTCCATCCCGGAAAACATTAGATAAATTATCAACATACGAATGCGGTGAAGAACCGGAAGGTTCGGCCTGGATACAATTTAATATTCGCTTCTATGTGATCGCCCTGATATTCCTCATCTTTGAAGTCGAGGTGGTGTTTCTATTCCCCTGGGCAGTCGTATTTAATCAATTGGGTTTATTTGCTTTTGTTGAGATGGCAATATTTTTAATAATCTTGATTATAGGATTAGCATATGTCTGGAAGAAGGCCGATCTGGACTGGGTAAAATACAATGTTAAATATGGTCGCGGACGCTATAAAAAAATTAGTTCTGAAAATATTGAGAATGAATCGTAATGGGTGTACTCGAGCATAAATTTCAAGACAATATTATAGTCGCAAAGTTAGACAAGTTACTGAGCTGGTCACGATCTACATCCCCGTGGTATTTTCAATTTGGATTGGCATGTTGTGCTATTGAAATGATGTCTACTGCTGCCAGTCGCCATGACCTGGAAAGAATTGGAATGATGCCGCGTAACTCACCACGCCAGGCCGATGTCATGATCGTAGCAGGAACAGTTACTATGAAAATGGCAATACGTATAAAAAAATTATATGAACAGATGGCTGATCCCAAATATGTCATTGCGATGGGAAGTTGTGCAACCAGCGGAGGACCATACTGGCAATACGGCTATCATGTATTAAAGGGCGTGGATCTAGTTGTCCCCGTTGATGTATACGTACCGGGTTGCCCACCGCGTCCAGAATCATTAATCGATGGATTATTAAAGCTTCAACAAAAGATTCAAAAAGAACGCCCTCTAACGCGCAAATCATGAATATTTACAATAAAGTAATCAGCTTATTGCAGGATCGTTTCCCAGGTTCAATTATCGAACTGGAAGAAGAATCTGATAAATTCATTTCGTTAAATCCCGAAAACTGGAATGAAATCGCAACCTTTTTAAAAGATGATCCTGAGTTACTATTTGATTCGCTACAATGCGTCACGGGTGTTGATCTTGGTGTAGAGGAAGGATTCGCAGTTTGTTATAATTTGCACTCCATGACGCATAACCACACGGTTGAAATTCGAATTCCAGCGTCACCAAAAAAACCAATAATCCCATCAATTGAGCAGATCTGGCGGATTGGTGACTGGTTTGAGCGTGAAGTATTCGATATGTATGGCATTAGGTTTAAAGGTCATCGCAATCTTAGCCGTATTCTACTGCCGGATGATTGGGAAGGTTGGCCGTTACGCAAAGATTACAAAATGCCTGACACTTATCACGGAATAGTTATATCAAAGGTAAAGGACGAATGGGAGTAGTACACAGCGAAAAAATGGTTCTGAATATTGGGCCTCAACATCCCAGTACGCACGGTGTACTCCGGTTAAAAGTCACAACCGATGGTGAGATTGTTTCGAAAATCAAACCAGTCATTGGTTATCTCCACCGCTGTTTTGAAAAACATTGTGAAAATCTTTCCTATGAGCAAGTAATACCTTTTATTGATCGCTGTGATTATATAGCTGCTATGAACAATGATTTTGGTTATGTTGTGGCTATGGAAGAGTTAATGGATATAAAGGTGCCGGATCGGGTGGAATATATTCGAGTAATTATGGCAGAATTCAATCGTATTGCCAGCCATCTGCTTGCACTAGGCACCTTTGGACTCGATGTCGGGGCATTTACACCGTTTCTATATATGTTCCGTGATCGTGAAAGAATTCTGGACATGTTTGAGATTACCTGTGGGGCACGCTTATTATATAATTATATGTGGGTCGGGGGTGTTTCCCATGATCTGCCAGTCGGATTCGTTGAATCGGCTTATGAATTTTTAGACTATTTTGAACCAAAGATTAAAGAATACCATGAATTGTTAACCTTCAATAAAATCTTTATTGAGCGCACCGCGGATGTGGGTGTTTTAACACCGGAAGTTGCCATCAGTTATGGAGTTACTGGTCCCAACCTGCGCGGATCAGGAGTGAGCTGGGATATCCGAAGAAATGAACCATACTCAATTTATGATCGATTCGAATTTGATATTCCGGTTGGAACAGGCCATATGGGATCGGTTGGTGACAGTTGGGATCGGTACTGGGTTAGATCATTGGAAATGATCGAAAGCATCAAAATTATTCGACAGGCATTGAAACAGATACCCAGTGATGGAAATGTGCACGAAGCACTACCTAAAAAGATTAGGCCGCCGAAGGGATCGATTTATAAACGTACGGAAACACCACGCGGTGATCTCGGTTTTTATATTATCAGTAACGGTAGCAATATTCCATATCGATTAAAAATGCGTTCTCCGGCTTTTACAGCATTAAGCGTGCTTGGTGAAATTGCTGAAGGTTGGATGCTATCAGATATTTTAGTCATTCTAGGTAGTCTGGATATTGTCTTAGGAGAAATTGACCGGTGACTGTTGATTATCTAATTGAATGGTTTCAATCCTGGTTAACCAGTGGTGATAGCACATTTGGTTTGTTCGTGGTTTCTGTCACCATAATGGCCTTACCAATATTTTTAATTATGGCATTAAATGCGCTAATTGCAGTTTATGCTGAACGTAAAGTTTCGGCGTTTATGCAAGATCGAATTGGACCGATGGGTCAGGGCCCGGGTTTACATGCAGGAAAATGGGGTGTATTTCAGACTGTTGCCGATGCTATAAAATTATTGTCGAAAGAAGACATTATTCCGGCAGCGGCTGATAGAAAATTATTCGTTTTAGCGCCCTATGTAATGTTTATTGGTGCGTTTATAGCAATGGCGGCTGTTCCATTTAACCAGAACTTACTAGCAGCGGACATGAATATTGGAATTTTTTACATTTTTGCAGTTAGCTCCTTAGGTGTGATTGGTATTTTGTTAGCGGGCTGGTCCTCAGATAATAAATGGTCATTATACGGTGCGATGCGTTCTGCTGCTCAAATTGTGAGTTATGAAGTTCCTGCGGCATTATCAATCGTTTCGGTGATATTGCTGACCGGAACATTGAGTATGCAGGGTATTATTCAGAGTCAAGGGGGATGGGTCTGGGGTTTTCTTCCTAATTGGTCAATTTTCAATAATCCGTTTTCATTTTTAGCTTTCTTCATTTTCTTCATTAGCGGCGTCGCGGAAGTAAACCGTACACCATTTGATATTCCCGAAGCTGAATCAGAATTAGTGGGCGGATTTCATACTGAATATTCCGGATTACGCTGGGCCTTTTTCTTCTTGAGCGAATATGCCAATATGCTGGTTGTTTGTTCTGCCGCAGTAATCCTCTTCCTGGGTGGATGGCAAAGCCCCGTACCTGGAATGATGCAATCAGCATGGTGGGGATTATTCTGGTTTTTAAGCAAACTGACTTTTTTAATTTTGATAATGATCTGGTTTCGCTGGACATTTCCACGCCTGCGGGTTGACCAATTAATGAATGTATGCTGGAAAGTCTTATTGCCAATCGCAATGATGAATATTTTTGGCGTTGGATTATGGAGATTATTTATAGGCTGATTTGATGCGACAATATTTTAAAAATATATGGCAATCAGTATCAACCCTGCTCATTGGATTGAGTATCACTTTCCGCCATATGCTTAAAATTCGAAAGGGTAATGTTACACTACAATATCCTGAAGAAAAATGGCCTCGTCCAGAACGGAAAATTGGTTTTGATCCAAGCGTTTATAATCTAATTCGTTCACGTTTAGAAGTAGATATTGAGGATTGCATTGGCTGTCTAAAATGTGTGCGTGCTTGTCCCGTGGATTGTATTGATATTGAAACGGTTATTGTTCAAAAGGGTACTGATATTGGAACGACTTCAAACGGTACCGTAAAACGCTTGCTCTTGAAACGTTTCAATATCGATATGAGTGAGTGTCTGTACTGCAACCTTTGCGTATATCCCTGTCCTGAGGATTGCATTTATATGACTGGTGGGCCCAATTCTGAAAAGCATCAAATAGCTTATGAATTTTCGCAATATGATCGTAGTGATTTGATCTTCCATTTTGCGACGCTGACTGAAGAAGAAATAGAAAAATATACAGCACCACCAACCCCTGCAGAGGAGGAACAAGCATTATGACACAGATTGTTTTCTGGTTTGTTGTTGTGTTGACTATTGTTTCAGCAATTTCTGTGGTCCGGTCAAAAAATTTAGTCTATGCTGCTCTTTCATTGCTGGTAACATTCGCGGGAGTAACCGCCCTGTATATTTTTTTATGGGCAGATTTTCTGGCAGGTGTTCAAGTCGTTATATATATAGGTGGCATAATTATATTACTGCTATTTGGAATAATGCTAACCCACAGAATTACATCAGTGTACATTTCTCAAGCTAATATTCAACGTGGGATTGGACTGATTGTAGTTTTAGTGATTCTTGGATTTCTTTTTTGGATGATCGTCAGTACGCCCTGGCTGCAGCAAATGGCTGGTGAGCCTGAAGATACAGTCCGTACTATTGGAACTTTATTAATGACAGATTATTTATTACCGTTTGAGGTTGCTTCAGTATTGTTGTTGGCGGCATTAATTGGAGCGGCGATGCTCTCAAGGAAAACCGAATAATGCATGTCTTACAAAATTATTTAATTGTTTCGGCAATCCTGTTCACCCTGGGGATTTATGGAGTAATGACGCGCCGCAATGGAATTGCCGTCCTGATGGGTGTTGAATTGATCTTAAACTCTGCAAATTTGAATTTAGTCGCTTTTGCACGCTTTGGCGGCTGGAATATTAGCGGCCACATTTTTGCGTTGTTCGTGATTGTCCTGGCTGCCGCAGAAGCAGCCGTGGCACTGGCAATAATAATTAATCTTTATAATCATCTTAAATCAGTTAATGTCGACGAAGCTCAGCAGATGAAACAATGAATATTTTTCTTCAATATACACTGTTGATATATTTTCTGCCGCTGGCGGCTTTTGTGATACAAATCTTCATTGGTAAACGATTACCAAGGCAGGGTGATTGGGTATCAGTGGGAGCAGTCCTATTAACACTAGTCACCTCCATTGCATTACTGGCTGGGATGTTCCTGGACTTCAATCCTGATTTTAAAAGAGAATTTGCTTTTACCTGGATGGATCTGGGTGCGTTTAAAATTTCATTCGGTTTTTTAATTGATAATATCACGATTGTAATGCTCTTTGTAGTAGCGCTCATTTCCAGCATGAGTCATATTTTTTCACTAAAATATATGGAAGGCGATCCCCGCTACTCCCGCTTTTTTGCATATCTGGCGCTCTTCACATTCAGCATGAATGGAATTGTCTTGAGTAATAATCTGGTGTTGTTATATATGAGCTGGGAATTAGTTGGTCTCAGTTCTTATTTATTAATTGGATTCTGGTTTGAAAAAGATTCTGCCGCTAATGCGGGTAAAAAAGCTTTCCTGACCAATCGGGTTGGGGATCTTGGTTTCTTTATTGGAATTATGCTCTTGTTTACTGCTATTGGATCATTTACCTACGGCGATATTTTCAGCGGCGTGGCTAATGGAAGCATCTCGGGAACATTACTAACATTAGCTGGACTGGGATTATTCATGGGTGCCGTTGGTAAATCAGCTCAAGTTCCGTTACATATTTGGTTGCCTGATGCAATGGAGGGACCAACTCCAGTCTCGGCCTTAATACATGCAGCTACGATGGTTGCTGCAGGTGTTTTCATGTTAGTGAGAATTTTTCCATTATTGACGCCTGATGCACTGTTGATCATTGCGTACACCGGTGGGTTTACAGCACTATTTGCAGCCGTGATTGCGGTTACCAGGACGGATATAAAGCAGGTTTTGGCTTACTCGACCATAAGTCAGTTGGGGTATATGGTTTTAGCTGTTGGAACTGGAAATTACACAATTGCCTTCTTTCATCTTTTAATTCACGCCATGTTCAAAGCCAATTTGTTTTATTGTGCCGGAAGTGTGATCCACGCCATGCACCATGCGCTTGGTAAAATAAATGACCATGATACCGATGCTCAGGATATGCGAAATATGGGCGGGATTAAAAAGAAAATGCCGATTACATATTGGGCGATGTTGATCAGCACACTGGCAATTTCAGGAGTACCGCTTTTTTCAGGATTTCTCTCAAAAGATGCAATTCTGGCTGGTACTCTGGCAATGGTTCAGCGCTCACCGCAACATTTCCTGCTGGCGGTATTTGGATTCGGGGCGGCCCTGCTCACCGCTTTTTATATGTTTCGCTTGATCTATCTGACTTTTCATAATGCACCCCATCGATCTGAGATAAATGAAAATATACACGAATCACCAAAAGAAATGTTAATCCCACTGGTTATTCTCGGGACATTGAGTTTTTACATTTTTTATACTATACCGAATTGGAATCCACTTTCTGACCAGGGCTGGTTCATGACTTTAATACACGCCAAGGATTCTGTAATTCCTGGGCATATAAATTTATCGGCACATGAAATTGAAGAAGGAATACATCACAGTCATTTACCTGCAATGATTATTTCTCTGATTGTGGCTGGCACAGGAATTATCCTGGCGTGGTTAATGTACCTGAAGGGGAAATTGTCCCCAGATAATTGGGCCCGGCGCTTTGGGCCATTGTATCGCCTTTCATTGAATAAATTTTATATCGATGAGATTTATGAAAGATTTATTTACAATCCAGTTCTGAAGTTTACCGATTGGGTGGCGTATCTGGA